>NZ_JBKBTV010000001.1:0-73116 GCF_046291265.1 Acidovorax sp.
GGGGGCGTGGGCCGGGGTGTGGGGGTGCAACGGGCGCGGTGCGGGTGCCGCCCCCTCTCCCCAACCCTCCCCCGCGAGGGGAGAGGGGGTAACCCCCGGCGCCGCTGCGGGTGCACAGGCTGTCGGTCTTATCTGAGATGCGTACCTAATCAGACTCAATGGGCGTAAAAATCAGATCTTCGACAGATCAGGAAACGGCCGCACCGGGTCGGTCGTGCCATCCCACATTTCCGACTCCGAACGGATCAGGTCGAACATGCGGCCCTTGGGGCCCGCCACTTCCGACAGCTCGATCACGGTGCCGGGGTGGTACTCGGTGTCGAAGTACACAAACCGGCCCTTTTCGCCCACCTCGCCGCTCATCACCGTCTTGAAACCCTCGGCCGTCAGCCGCGCCAGGTCGGCGTCGTAGTCGCTCGTCCAATACGCCACGTGCTGCAGCCCGGTCCGCCCGGCCTGCAGAAAGTCGCGGTACATCGACGGCACGTCGTTGCGTGTCTGGATCAGCTCGACCTGCACATAACCCGAGTTGGCCAGCGCCACCGAGTTGTGCGGCTCGTAGGGCTCGCCCTTGTAGACGTAGTTTTTGATCGGGACCTTGGGGTTGTAAAACCACGGGCCCACGCCCAGGGTCTTGCTCCAGTAGTCCATGGCGGCTTCGATGTCGTGGACCACATAGCCAAGTTGGCGGATGGCGCCGAAATGACGGCTCATAAGAATTTCCTTTGTTGGTGATGCGTCAGGGCAGGGCGCAGCCGGGCGGGGCCCATCAGGCGCCGCCCAGGTTGCAGGCTTGCTTTATTTACTTACTTCGCGCCGTCGATGATTTCTTTGGGGATCGGCACGCCCGCGTACTTCACATGGATGTCGTTCAACTTGCCGTTGGCCAGGTTGGTCTTGATCCAGCCGTTCACGGCGGCCATCAGCTCGGGCTGGCCTTTGCGCATGGCCACGCCCAGTTGGTACGACTGCAGGATGAACTTGGTCTCAAAGTCGCGCGACGGGTTCTTCTTGGCGATGGCCGCGATGATGGGTGGCGTGATGGCCACGATGTCCGCCTGACCAGTGGCGGCGGAGGTGATGGAGGCCGATTCGTCATCAAACCGCACCACCTTGGCCTGCGGTGCGCGTTCGGTCACGATCTTGTCTTGCGGGCCGCCGCGGGTCACGGCCACGGTCTTGCCGGCCAGGTCTTCAATGCTGGTGAGCTTCAGGCTCTTGGGCGCACCCACCGCAGCCTGGATGGCGCCGTAGGGGATGGAGAAATCCACCGCCTTCTGGCGTTCGGGCGTGATCGACAGCGACGAGATGATCAGGTCGACCTTGTTGGACAGCAGATTAGGGATGCGCGAGGAGTTGGTGGTGTTCACGATCTCCAGCGTCAGGCCCAGGTCCTTGGCCAGCAGCTCGGCGGCTTCCACGTCCGAGCCCACGGGCTTCATCTTTTCGTCCACGTAGCCGTAGAACGGCGCGCCAAAGTCAATGCCCACGCGCAGCTTGCCGGCGGACTTGATGTCGGCCAGCTCGGCCATGGCAGGCACGCACAGGGCGGCAGCGCTGATGGCCAGCAGGGTGCGGCGGAGGAAGGTGAGGGAAGTGGTCATGGTGTTGTCTCCTGGTGGTTTTTGGCTATCGAATCGAAAGGGGTTTGGGCGCTGGTGACTAGGCCCGTTGAAATTTCAAATATCCGTTCAGGCTGAGCTTGTCGAAGCCCTTCGACAGGCTCAGGGCAAACGTCGCGTTGATTGATTCGGCATCTTTGAACCTGAAACACCCGTTCAGGCTGAGCCTGTCGAAGCCTCGCGCGGCGCTCCGACAGGCTCAGCGTGATCGGTTCTAGTGGGTTCATGTCGTCTCGATATGCGGCGCATCAGCAATCAAAGCCCGTGAGAAAGAAAGTCGCGCAGCTCGGCGGTCTGCGGGTTTTTGAGCATCGCGCCCGGGCCCGTCTCCCACACCTTGCCTTCGTGCATGTAGATGATGGTGTCGGCCACGCGGGCGGCAAACTCCATCTCGTGCGTGACCAGCACCATGGTCATGCCGCCCTGGGCCAGCGCTTCGATCACGCGCAGCACCTCGCCGGTCAGTTGCGGGTCTAGCGCCGATGTCACCTCGTCAAACAGCATCACCTGCGGCTCCATCGCCAGCGACCGGGCAATGGCCACGCGCTGCTGCTGCCCGCCCGAAAGCTGCTCGGGGTAGGCCTGCGCCTTGTCGGCCAGGCCCACCTGCTGCAGCGTGCGCGCGGCAATCTCGCGCGCCTTGGCGGCGGGCAGGTTCTTCACGGCCTTGGGGGCCAGGGTCACGTTCTGCTCCACCGTCAGGTGCGGGAAGAGGTTGTAGCTCTGGAACACGATGCCCACGTCCTGGCGCAACTGGCGCAGGTCGATGGCGGGGTCGTGCACCGCGTGGCCGCAGACGTTGATGGTGCCGCTGTCGATGATCTCCAGCCGGTCAATGCAGCGCAGCGCCGTGCTCTTGCCCGATCCACTCTTGCCGATGATGGCCACCACCTGGCCCTTGGGAATGGCAAACGACACGCCCTTGAGCACCTGGTTGCTGCCAAAGCTTTTGTGCACGTCTTTCAGTTCAACCACCGGTTGCTGTTGCAGTCCTTGCTGCTGTGGTTGTTGTGCAGACAAAGCAGCGTGCGCAACAGGTTGCACAGCGGCGTCTTGGGCGAGGTTCATGGTGTCTTCTCGTTTCATGCGGTGGTCACAGGCACAGTGGCTGCGCCACGGTTTCCAAACTGCTGGCGCTGCTCCAGCTTGCGGCTCCAGACGGACAGCGGGTAGCACATCGCAAAGTAGACGATGGCGATCAGCAGGTACACGGTAAATGGCTGAAAGATGGAGTTGTTGATGAGCTGCCCCGCACGCACCAGCTCGATGAACCCCACGATGGACGCCAGCGATGTGTTCTTCACGATCTGCACCATGAAGCCCACCGTGGGCGGCGTGGCAATGCGCACCGCCTGCGGCAGCACCACCAGCCGCATGCGCTGCGTGCGCGACAGGGCCAGGCATTCCGCCGCCTCCCACTGCGTGCGCGGCACCGATTCAATACAGCCGCGCCAGATCTCGCCCAGATAGGCGCTGACGTAAACAATCATCGCGATGCTGGCCGCCACGATGGCGGGCAGCTCCAGGCCCGCAATGGACAGGCCGAAGTAGCACAGGAACAGCACCACCAGCAGCGGCGTGCCCTGGATGATCTGAATCCACGCAATCGTCGCCCAGCGCACCGCCTTGATCGGGCTGACGCGGCACAGCGCAATCACGCCCCCGGCCAGGCCACCGCCCACAAACGCAATCAGCGACAGGCCGATGGTCCACAGCGCGCCGAACAGCAGGTACTGCAGGTGGTATGAGTTGAGGCCACCGTCAATCATTTGGCGCTCCCCAATTTGCGTTGGCGCGTGAACACGATCTGCCCAAACACCCACAGCCCCAGCCGCATGAGCAGCGACAGCGCCAGGTACGCCACCGCCACCAGGATGTAAGCCTCAAACGGGCGGAAGGTCTCAGACTGCACCCGCGCCGCCACGGCGGTGAGTTCCTCCACCGAGATCTGCGAGGTGATGGACGAGGCCAGCATCAGCAGCACAAACTGGCTGGTGAGCGCCGGGTACACCTTCTCCATCGCCGGGCGCAGCACCACATGCCAATACACCTGCCGGCGCGTGAGGCCCAGACACTCGGCCGCCTCAATCTGCCCCTTGTGGATCGAATCCATGCCCGCCCGCATGATTTCGCAGGTGTAGGCCGCCACGTTGATCACCAGCGTCAGCAGCGCCGCCGCAAACGCCGACACCTTGAAGCCCAGGCTGGCCAGGCCAAAGAACACCAGAAACACCTGCACCAGAAGCGGCGTGTTGCGCAGCACTTCTACATACGCACCGCAGGCCTTGGCCAGCCAGCGCGTGTCGCCGCGCCGGCCAATGGCCAGCAGCGTGCCGCCCACAAAACCAATCACTGTGGCCGGGAAGGACAGCAGGATAGTCATCCAGGCCCCTTCCAGAAACTGGGGCCAGTTGGCCAGCACGCTGGCAAAGTCGAACTCGTATTGCATGGACGCGGCGGCGATGCTTCAGCGCACGCAGGCGGTGCGCCTGGTCACGAACGGCACGGGCAAGCCCGGGGCGCGGCACGCGGCGCGAGTTGGGGTATCAGGCATGTCTTGTCTCCTGCGCAATCGGTCTTGGCCGCTGCAACCTAGGGTTTGTACTGATGGTTTCTGATGCCTTTCAGCATCGAACGCCCAGTGATACTATCCGCGGAATCCATCAAATACCAGCAAACTAGATGATGGTTTTTGATTGAATTTAATCATGGCCCAACCACTCGCCCCAGCACCCATTTCTTCACCCACGCCAGCGCCTGCCCAACCCCATGGCAGTCCCCGCAGCCCGCGCATCCCAGACATCGCCCGCTTGTCCGGCGTCTCCACCGCCACGGTCGACAGGGTGCTGAACCAGCGGTCGGGCGTGCGCAACGCCACCGCGCAGCGGGTGCTGCAGGCCGCTGCCACCCTGGGCTACCTGCCGCAGGCCGAGCTGCACGCAGCGCTGCAACCCCAGCCCCTGCGCCTGATGGTGCTGATCCCCGAGGGCAGCAACCGCTTTCTGCAAATGCTGGGCGACGTCATCGGCTATGCGCAAGACCACTGGGCACCGTTCAACGTGCGCTGCCAGGCGGCGTACATCGAAAGCTTTAACCCCGACGCTTTGGCCAAAGCGCTGCTGCACTACGGCAAGCGCTGCGACGGCATCGCCTTCATGGCACTGGAGCACCCCGTGGTGCGCGAGGCCGTGGCCCAACTGGCAGAGCAGGGCGTGCCCACCGTCACGCTGATCTCGGACTTGTCCAACTCACGCCGCGTGGCCTACGTGGGCCTGGACAACCGCGCCGCAGGCCGCACCGCCGCGTACCTGATCGCCCGCTTCATGGGCCCGCTGGCGCACAGCCGCAAGGCGCATGTGGCGATGATTGTTGGATCACTGCGCTACCGCGCGCATGAGGAGCGCGAGGCGGGCTTTTTGCACCTGTTTGAAGAACAGTTCCCCCTGGTGCAGGTGGTGGGCGTGCGCGAAGGCCAAGACGACGCCGAACGCAACTACCGCCAGGCCCGCGCGCTGCTGGAGCAGCACGACGACCTGGCGGGCATCTACAACATCGGCGGCGGGGCCGAAGGCATCGGGCGTGCGCTGAAAGAAGCCGGTGCAGACCGCAAGATCGTGTTCATCGGCCACGGCCTCACGCCGGATACGCGTGCGCTTCTGATCGACGGGACGATGGACGCGGTGATCACCCAGAACCCGCAGGGCGCGGTAATGAACTGCGTGCGGATCTTTGCGAACCTGCGGGATGGGCGGGAGCCTACGAGCGGGGTGGAGACGACGCGGAGTCAGGTGATTTTTCGGGAGAATTTGCCGTAGGGGAGGTGACTACGGACGCGCGGTTCGGGCGCGCGACCAGTTTGAGGAGAGCATCCGCGCCAAGCTGCTGAAGGACGCCCTCACGTATTACTGGCCTGCGTGACGGGCTTTTCTAGCGATTGCGGCGCAGTGAGCGTCACGAAACCCGCGGATTGCACGGCTCGCAGTCCTGTTCGTACAGTTCGAGTGCACGCTGCGCCAGTTCGGACTCGGCGTCCTGCAACGCAACTTCCAACAGCGCGTCTTGCGCTTCGCGCGAGTCGCCCTGGCGCAGGTCGACGGTGACCTCCAGGCGGTGCGGTTCGCCGGTGGAGGAGCCATCGCAGCAGGTCACGAACAGGAAGCCGTCCATCAGGTAGGTTTCGGCGTAGCTGTCTCCGTTGTTGTCTTCCGACGAGAAGCTGCCGTCGCGCTCCCAAGCCCAGCTGGGGCCGGTGCGGTCCCAGTTGCCGGGCTGGCCGTTGGTCGGTGCGCTCAGGTCGGTGTTCTTGCCGTCTTCGCCCACCGTTTCGATGGTGCAGCGGCAAAAAGGGTGCGGGCGCTCGGGCGGCGAGGCGTAGATGCCTTCCATGGCTTCGCAGCGGGCACAGCCGCCGTTGCTCACAAAACGGTACTGGGTCATACGGACTCCGGATGATGGCGGCCCTGGAAGGCGCCGGTTTTTGCCAGGTGCTCTAGGCGTGCCTCCAGCGCTTTTTTGCGGCCCGCCGCGGTGGCGGGAAGAGGCTGGCTGGCGAAATGGCGCAGCATGCGGCGCCGCAGGCTCTCGCGGTGGAAGGCGTCTAGGTCAACGTCCACCGGCGCGAAGCTGCCGCCGCGCCATCGGAAGTGCTGGCGCAACGGCGACCGGGCGGGCAAGTGGCTGGCCGACACCCGGTACACATGTACCCAGAACACGCCGGCCTCAAAGGTCTTGAAGCGCGACACCAGCTTGACGTCGCTACCGTTGGCGTACACCGCGTTCAGCCGCAGCAGGTCGCCTTCGCGCAGGTCGCTCACGCGGCCCATGCGTTCACGCACCGGCTGGCCGCACGGCACGGGCAGCGTGTCCCCTGCCCATTCCGACAGGGCAGCAGGCGTCTCGGGCCGCGCTGCCGCCGGTTGCAGGGTGAAGATCTGCACCCCGCCGGCCAGCGGGTCGGTTTGCAGGGTGGGCGA
Organism: Acidovorax sp.; assembly: GCF_046291265.1. Lineage (GTDB taxonomy): Bacteria > Pseudomonadota > Gammaproteobacteria > Burkholderiales > Burkholderiaceae_C > Acidovorax. The sequence goes on from NZ_JBKBTV010000001.1 coordinate 6,596, forward strand.
TGGCACCAGCAGCGTCTGGTGCCGGGCGTGCGAAATCTCCAGCGGCAACCCCCGGCCGAGCGGCACACGGCGCAGGTCGAAGCGGCCGAGCGTGTTGGTGGTTTGGCGCAGGCCGCCCAGGGCTACCACGGCGTTGCGCACCGGTTTGCCCTGCGCGTCGCGCACCGTACCTGCCAGTCGGCCGGTGAGGGACAGCACGGTCGCGTCCCGCAGCATGGCGCCGGCCTGGTCGGCTGTCACGGCACGGCTGCTTGGCAGGTGCGCCAGCAGCGTCTGCAATTGGCTCCAGGTTTGGCGGCCCAGCTCGTCTGGCGTGAAGACGTTGTGGCGCACCAGCAGGTCCGCCACATGGGGGCCGACCCCGCGCACCTGCACCAGGCTGGCGGCATAGCGCCATTTCAGCGTTTGGGTGGGTGTGGCGATCCCCTGCAGCGCGTGGGCCAGCTGGTCGCTGCGCGCGCGCAGCAGGTCGTCGGTGGTCAGCACCTTGATGCGGGCCAGCGCCCTAGCCGCCACAGCGCCAATGCCTAGAAGGTCGATGACCGGGGCTGCGCCGCCCTCGATGCCACTGACTTCGTCTTCACTGCTTTGCGCTGCGTCGCCGTCGGGCAGGGGCGTGTTTCTGGTGGCCATGGGTTCTGCTCCCTCGTCTTGTTGAAGATGCCGACGGCATCGTACACCCGGTGGTGCGCGAGGCCGTGGCCCAGCTGGCAGAGCAGGGCGTGCCCACCGTCACGCTGATCTCCGATTTATCCAACTCGCGCCGCGTGGCCTACGTGGGCCTGGACAACCGCGCAGCGGGCCGCACCGCCGCCTACCTGATCGCCCGCTTCATGGGCCCACTGGCCCACAGCCGCAAGGCGCATGTGGCGATGATCGTCGGCTCACTTCGCTACCGCGCCCACGAAGAGCGCGAGGCGGGCTTTTTGCACCTGTTTGAAGAACAGTTTCCCCTGGTGCAGGTGGTTGGCGTGCGCGAAGGCCAGGACGACGCCGAACGCGACTACCGCCAGGCCCGCGCGCTGCTAGAGCAGCACGATGATTTAGCGGGCATCTACAACATCGGCGGCGGGGCCGAAGGCATTGGCCGGGCGCTGAAAGAGGCGGGCGCAGACCGCAAGATCGTGTTCATCGGCCACGGCCTCACGCCGGATACGCGGGCGCTGCTGATCGACGGGACGATGGACGCCGTCATCACGCAGAACCCGCAGGGCGCGGTGATGAACTGCGTGCGGATCTTTGCCAATGTGCGGGATGGGCGGGAGCCGACGAGTGGGGTGGAGACGACGCGGAGTCAGGTGATTTTTCGGGAGAATTTGCCGTAAGGGGGGCGTCTGGCTAGAAATCAACAAGATCGCCGTGATGTGATTGTTCATGTGGCCGTATCGCCCGAAATTGGCTTACAAAGCCAGAAACGAACTCCCGGGCATCCTTCCTTGGATATTGAACCGCAACGGTCGATAGGCCGGTTGGCAGGAGAAAATACACCCCTATCTTTGGATTCGCCGCATGCTTACCCTTTCTGTTCCTGAATCTGAACGCGCTCTGTCGAAAGCTCGTGTTGAAATCCTCGCCGTATTTGGGGCGGGGAAGACTACGCTTGCCAAGCGCATCGCAGAGTCTGATGACCATGTGCTTGGCGAGGAACACGACCGCAATCCGTTTTGGGGCGATGAGCGAGCAATTCGATCGCTTGGCTACTTGGGATACGACCTGTCATTTCTGATTCAGCATGCTCATCTAGTGACAACCGCTCCAGAAACGGGAGTGGCCATTTGCGATTGGTCGTTCCCTACAGATCTATTGTGGGCATCTCTGCGACTTGATGTCGATCTTGACGCCTATAAGGCGGTCAATGAAGCGCTGATGCTTCGCGTGGGCCTTCCTGAGGCATACCTGTTTCTGCGCCAGAGCCCTGACACAATTATTGAGAGGCTTGAAAGACGCAGCCGGAAGAGCGAAGCGAGCTTTAAACCTTTCGTTCAAACTGCCTGCGAAAAGCTTGAAGCAATCGCGGAAAAGTTACCTTCTGATCGTACTTTGATCGTTGACGATGATTTTTCATCATCGGATTTGACCCGCTGGCTGAATATACGTGAGGGATTTTGTTTTGAATAACACAAGCAAACGTGCAGGCAGCGAGCTGATAAAGACTTTTCGCGTTGAGGGCACGTGTCTTCACTTGATTGGAACTTTCGATGTGGGGGTGACTGTCTTCAGTCAACAGACACGAGCTCTGAACATGGCGTGGTCGTTAGTGGAATCAGAATTGATAGAGGCAATTACACCTGGCGAAGATCCTCGAGAAGAAAAAAAGAACATTGCCATCGTTGGTGCGGGATTTGCTGGCTTGACGCTGGCCGCTGCACTTCTGAAGAAAAAGGTAAATGCTCATATTACGCTGTTTGAGCAGCGAGACACCTTATTGTCTCTACAACAAGGGAGCGATTCTCGTTGGCTTCATCCCCGAATATATGATTGGCCTAGGACGGGAAGCCAGTCCAGCGTGGCCATGCTTCCTGTATTGAACTGGACTGCGTCGCGAGCATCTGATGTCGTGGTTCAGGTACTTTCGCAGTGGCGCAATGCTAATATTGGATTATCTGATGATGACATTACCCTTTATTGCAACGCTCGACACCTACAAATTCACGAGTCGGCTACAGTCGACAATTGCCTGACGATTGAGTGGGTGGGAGAAAAGCGCTGCTCATCAGATGGAACAACCCTTGGGGGGCTAGAAAGCTCAAGTATCGGTAAATCGAAAAATTTTCATAACGTCATCCTAGCCGTTGGATTTGGGTTGGAAAAAGACGGCGTTTTATCATACTGGCGAAATGAAACGCATGGGCAGCCAAGCCTGGATGAACCTAGGCGTACTTACTTAGTATCGGGCCAAGGTGATGGCGCCATGATCGATTTGTTACGCGCGCGGATTTCTCAGTATCGCCAAGATCGGATTCTTGATGAGGTATTTGTCGGGAACGGGGCACTGCTGGATTGCGTTCAACGTCTTCATAAGGTATATACTGATAATCCACAAAAGGCGGGACTGTTCGCAGACTTTGAATTGATGGAGAATGAGCCCGCAACACGCGACCAGTTCGATATGGCGCTGGACAAATTGCGTCGTCGCCTTCGACGTGATACCGACGTAATTCTCCGACTTGAGGTGCGCAAGCTATCACAGTTGTTCGATCCATCTACCTCTCGGATTTCGTTTCAGAACAAGCTATTAGTTTTTCTTTTGTATAAGTGCGGGGGATTCGTTCCATCGAATCAGGCCGAAGAAGCATTGGTCGCACAGCATCACATTTCCGAAAATAGAATTATCAGGCGACATGGCACTCTGCGCGATTCGCTCTTGAGAGAACTGCTTTCAGAGAAGCTCTACAAGGCAATTGAAACACGTCGTGGTGGTGCTCGTCCAGATCCTTTCTCGCAAACAGACGAAGCGCGGTGGCCCGGTGGCTATTTCGACTATCCAGGCCCCACTAAAAATACCGACCGAATCGGCGATAACCTACGCGCCCACTGGAGACGAGAGTACTTGCCGGGCCCAACTGAACTGCTTGCAACCGCATTTTGCGCTGCTGTTGCTGGTGCGCTATTGATAAACCACGCGCCAGAAAAGCGTTTGCGTGTAACACTACATCGCGCAATGGTATTCAACGGGGAGGAGTTGTTGCAACAGGCTTGCGATTATGAGGGTACTGCTAACGCACGGGGGACAGTAAGCGCAGCTGGTCGTACCTTTCCCGCAATCAACGGCACGATTGGACAGGCATATGCATGTCGCCGCATTGTTAGATCGGTTGCCGGTGTCTCTGCGGAAAATTTGAATCGAGCTATGGGATCGGTTCGTCTTAAAGAAGCCTCTCGAGAGATGTCCAAAGAGGTCAGCTTTGTGCTTGCCATTCCTCTTCTGGAGCCCGAAAAAGCCTTAATTCATACGTTGCCTTCTCCAGTGCTCGGTGTGCTCTACATTGATAGTACTGATCGCGATTATTTTGTTGATGACCAGACGCTGCGTCATATTGTCAGCATGGCGAGTGTTTTCATACAAACGCTCGATCGGTTGGCGAATAGTCCTGTAGACAGAGTGAAGAATGTCCCTTTAGCAGAGCTTGCAGATACGATAGATCCACCTAAAGATCTTCCAGCATCCGTCAAGGGGATTATCAGTTTAGTAGACGAATTAGATTCCCCACGGCTGCAGAATCCACTACAACTAAATTTTGATTATTCTGATTTCTCGCCTATACAAGCATCGCCAGCATCATGAAAACCCATATTGTTAAAAGTTGGCCCAAATTCTTCATCCCGATTGCATCTGGCGAAAGAACTCACGAACTGCGGCGTGACGACCGTGGTTACTGCGTTGGAGATTATCTGGACCTCAAAGAGTTTGAGCCAATCAGCGGCGATTTTACGGGGAGATCATGCCTCGTTAAAATAACCTCATTGACTTCTGCTATCGAGCCTTGTGCAGTTTCGGAAGAAGCACTTAACATCGAATTTTGCATTCTTAGCGTCAAACGAGTGGCGGATTAGAGAAGTTCTTATTGACCGGAGTTATTTACAATATCGCCTGCACTTGTCTGAAAGGCGATCCGTTCTTAGCCGTACACCGTTACATGATTTGTTCTCTGATCGGCCAAAGTCAAAAGAGTTGGTTGCCGCTGGTTCTATAGCGCCGCAATATGCGCCGACGTTGGCCCTGAACACCCGTAAAACATCCAGGCTACACCAAAAATATCAGGAAAAAAATGGTGGTGGTGGGGGTGGTTTCCATCGGCTGGTACAGCTACGGAATTCCCACAAAATCAATCGGCGCAAAGTCGGTATTCTGATCCCGCCACGCGATTGCTCCTTGCCAGCCCGTTTGTGCTCGAAGTTGCTGTGCGGTTAAGTTGATGCCCGCCTTGGGCTCCTGGCATTGGATTAAACTGGATTTGCTACTATATTTGTAGCTAGGGGCGCTTTGTCAATAAGCGTATAGCCTGTTCTGATTAATATTCCGCGCGGGCCAAACCTGCTTCGGGTCTTTCAATCTCTGCAAGGTCTTCCAGTGCGCCATTCAGCCGCAGATGCACAAAGCGATACCCCTGAGCCAGCGCGGCACTCGGCACGGCGTTCTGCCCGTCCAGCAGCAGCGTGGACATTTCCCCCAGCACGGCTCGCAAAGACAACCCCGGCATGCGCAGCCAGACACGGCGCCCAAACGAAGCGGCTAACGCCCGCGCAAACGCGGCCTGCGTCATCGCCTCAGGCGCCACGGCATTGACGGGGCCTTGCAAATATTGGTGCGCCATCGCAAACCGCACCAGGCCCACAGCGTCTTCCAGGTGAATCCACGGTGCGGACTGGAGCCCATGCCCCAGCACGGCGCCCAAGCCCAGGCGGGCGGCCAGCGCTTGCATTGGGTAGGCGCCACCACCGTGCCCCAGCACCACACCAAACCGCATGCGCACCACGCGCACGCCCAGGGCTTCGGCGCGCCGGGCCTCGTGTTCGATGGCGGCGCACAGGTCGGACTGGAACTCGCCTGGGCGGGGTGGGGCGGTTTCGTCCAAGGGCTCCATTGACGCGTGGGGTGATGCGCCGTAGAAGCCCACGGCCGATGCGCTGACCAGCACGCGCGGGGCCTTTTGCAGGCGCCGCATCAGTTGGACGACTGCCACGGTGGTGTCGACTCGGCTGGCCAGCAGTTGGCGTCTGCGCGCTTGCGTCCACGGCATGCCGAGCACGCGGGCGCCTGCCAGGTTGACCACTGCGTCGATGGTCGTTTCAGACGGGATGGCGTCCAAGGTGTCCACCACCCACACGCCGGGGCCAAAGCTGGCGCGGGCCTGCAGGGCGTCGCGGGTCAACACGATCACCCTTTGGCCGTCGCGCACCAGGTCGGCCACCAGGGCGCTGCCCACAAAACCGGTGGCGCCGGTGACCAGGGTGACTGGCTGGGGTTGGAGGCCACGGGTGTGCAGGGCACGGTGTGGTGCAGGCGGGGCCGTGCGGTAGAGCTTGATGGCGGCCAGGGTGTTGCGCACGCTCCAGGCCCACACGCCGACGGCGTAGGCCGTGAACAACCACGACACCCAGCCGTGCGGGGCCAGCACCATGGCGGTGGGTTGCTGCACCCAGGCCCACAGTACGGGGGCGATGAGGCCCAGGAAGAGGCCGTAGCTGATGGTCAGCACGGTGTGCAGCACGCGCTCGAACGGCGGCAGGCGCCGGGTGCGGTCTTCTTCCAGAAAGTCGGCCAGGGTGATGCCCAGCTCGATGACCAGCAGGGCCGCCAGCACGGCTGCAAAGGCGCCGCGCCATTCAAACCAGGCCAGGCCGAAGAACACGACGCCGTAGATGGCTTCGCGCGCGGCGTGCAGTGATATTTCATACCGGGCCGAGGTGCGCTGCGGCAGGCGGGCCTGTAGTTCGTGGTGCCACAGGTTGTCAAAAGCGCCCAGGGCGGCTTGCACGGTAAGCAGCAGAAAGAGGGTGTTCATGGCGTGGTCTTAAAGAGAGGGGGCGTTGAAGTGGGTGTCTGTATCGGCGTCGGTTGCCGTGTCCGTGTCGGCGACGGGGTCGGTGAACACGCCGGATTGGTGAAACGTCTCGCCCCACCAGGGGTGAACCATGCTCAGCGTGAAGCGGAACTGGCCCGCACCCAGGTCGATGTGCGCCACGCGGCAGGTGCCGGGGGTGAGCAGGGCGGGCACGGGGATGCGCAGGCGGCCCAGCACCCAGAAGAAGCGGTGGCTGCGAAACACCAGGGCGCCGTCTTCTTCCAGCACGTCTAGCGACATGCTCAGGCCGCCGTCGGTGCGCTCCACCAGGCCGCCGTCGGTGCCCAGCTCCTTGGTGGATCGCACGGTGCAGTCGCCGCTGTGGATGCCGGTGTCATTGCCGTTGCTGTGGCTACCGTTGCCGCTGTGAAAGCACCGCTCCCACACCACACCGCCGCGCCCGTTGTCGCTGACGCGCACGGTGGCGGGCAGGCCGGTGGTGTTGAGGTGGGTCAGCGGGCCGCCCCAAAACCTTGCCAGCGCCGCAAACATGTGGCCGATGCGCGAGCAGCGCAGCTCCATCACGCCCTCGTAGGCGACGTCGGCGTGCGCTGCGGCAAAACGGCGTTGCACGGCGCGGGGCAGGCGGGCCCAGGCTGCTGGGCCGGCCAGGGCGGGCAGGTCCAGCGGGCGCGCTTGCGTTACGGTGGCCCCGGAGGTGGCGGGGATGGTGCGGGCAGTGCGGTTGGCAGCGGTGGAGGTGAACAGGGCAAACATCGGAGGCCTTTGCTGGAAGTGGCGGTTGCACTTCTTGTGACTCTCTATTGCGAAAGTCGGGCCAGCCTCTGTGCAGGTTGCAAGTCGTTGATTTCATTGGAAATCGCGCGTGGACCTGCATACTTGGTTTACAGTCTGCCGTCGGCAAATCGTCAACCGCAGGAACAGGTCGGCGGCAGGTTGGCAACCAGTTGGCGGCCCCTTTCATCCCCTTTCGTTTACAGATTCATCACCCATGCTGATCCACGCCGTTCTCGGGTTTGCGCTGCTGGAGACCCTGGTGCTGGCCGCCGTGCTGCTGGCCTTTGCCGACCGGGTGGCGGGGGCGCGGCTGCTGTCGGCTTTTTTGGTGGGGATCTCGGTGTGGATGGTGGGCAACGAGTTGCCCAACTGGCTGGGGCCCGAGACCGAGCGGGTGATGATGTTTTTGCTGTCTACAGCGCCGTTCACCTCGGTGCTGTTCTTTCATTTCTGCGTGGTGTTCTGCCGCGTAAACATCGGCCGCGCCGGGTTGGCTGCCGCTTACGCCCTGGGCGGGGGGGCCACGCTGGCGGCCATGGTGATGGTGCCGGGCCACATTGCGCAGCACCCCGACATCGGCTGGATTGCCGTGGCAGGCACGGTGGGCTGGGTGGCCAGCATGGCGTGGGTCGTTCTGGGCATTGGCGGGGTGTCGGTGCTGCTGCACGCGCTGCTGCGCGCGCGCAGGGAGGGCGACGGGCAGAAGTTTCGGCAGATTGCGGCCGTTACCGCGTCGTGCCTGTGGGGCATGTTGTGCCTGACGGGCTATGGCATTGCGGTGCTGGGCTGGCCGGTGTACCCGTTTCCGCTGCTGGGCCTGCCGCTGTATTCGCTGATTCTGGTGTACGGCATCTTGCGGTACGGCGTGTTTGTAGCCAACGCCTGGGCGCGCAGGGCGCTGGTGTGGGCGCTGTTGCTGGCGCTGGGGGCGGGGGTGGTGGCGCTGACGCCGCTGCTGCCGTTCGAGTCGCGCTGGCTGGGCGGGCTGGCGGTGGCGGCCAGCGTGCTGGCGCTGAACGGCCCGGTGCGGCGCATGGCCGAGCGGCTGGTGTACCCCGGCGGGCGCGTGTCCATTGCCGACCTGAGCGCCTGGCGCAGCGCGCTGCTGCCCGCCGAGACACTAGAGGCCCTGGCGCAGCAGGCCGCTGCACTGCTGAGCCACCGCATTGGCACCCAGGTAGAGGTGCACATTGGCGAGCCACCCCAGGCTGCCAGCAGCACCCCGCAATTGGTCTGCACACGCAGCAGCAACGGCGAAGTTGAAGGCTGGCACGCCACCCTGCAAGGCTGGGACGCCGCACCGCCCGGCCCGCGCCATGTGGCCGAGCTGTTTGGCACCGTGGTGGCCGAGGCCGCCGCCCGCGTGGAGCAGGCCCAACACGCCGCCGCGCGCGAGCGGGACCGCCAACTGCAGGCGCGCCTGGCCGAGCTGGGCACCCTGGCGGCCACGGTGGCGCACGACATCCGCAACCCGCTCAACATCATCTCCATGGCCGTGGCCGCCGCGCCGGGCGACACGCGGCGCGAGGTGGCCGAGCAGGTGGCCCGCATCTCCAACCTCACGCACGACCTGCTGGACTTTGCCAAGCCCTGGAAGCTGAGCCCAAGCACCATCGACCTGGCCACCCACGTGCGCAACGCCGCCCTGCGCCTGCCCGACGTGAGCCTGGGCGCGGGGCTGGACCAGCCCCTGCTGCTGCAGGCCGACCCGCGCCGGGTGGACCAGGTGCTGACGAACCTGTTTGAAAACGCCCGCATCGCCACGTCTGCCACCGACGACCCCGCCACGCCCAGCAAGGCCGCCACGCACAGCCATGTCCACATCGACGCGGAGTACACCGCAGATGCCGTGCTGCTGCATGTGTGCGATGCGGGCCCCGGCGTGCCGGTGGAGATCCGCAGCCGCCTGTTCGAGCCGTTTGCATCGCGCAGCCCGGGCGGCACCGGGCTGGGCCTGGCCATCGTGGCGCGCATCATGGCCGCGCACGGCGGGTCGGTGGTGCTGACCGAGCGCCCGCCGTGGAGCACGTGTTTCACGCTCCGTTTTCCGTTGACGACATCTTCATGACCGCCATGCCCAATCCCGCCACAGACATCGCGACTGGCATTGCGACCGACATCGCGACCGATATCGCGACGGACCACCCCGCACCAGAGCCTGCCGCAGCCGCCGAACCCCAGAACGGCCATGTGCTGCTGGTGGACGACGAGGCCGCCTTTCAGCGCCTGGGCGGCGCCTTTTTGCGCAACCTGGGCCACACCGTCACCCTGGCGGGCGATGGCGAGCAGGCGCTGGCAGCCTTTGCCAAGCAGCCGCCCGAGCTGGTGCTGCTGGACCTGGCCATGCCCCCACACATGGACCCGGAGATCGGGCTGGAGCTGATCCCGCGCTTTGCCCGTGTGCCCGTGGTGGTGCTGACCGGCCACGGCGACCATGCGCTGGCCCTGCGCGCCACCGAGCTGGGCGCGTGGGACTTTCTGACCAAGCCCATCGACCCCGACATGCTGCGGTTTGTGGTGGCGCGCGGCCTGCGCAAGGCGCGGCTGGATGCAGAGCTGGCCACCCTGCGTGCAGGCCAGGCGCTGGACGACCTGGGCATGGTGGGGCAGGCGGCGGCCACGGTGCAACTGCGCGCGCTGGTGCGCCGCGTGGCGCCCACGCATGTCAGCGTGCTGGTGCTGGGCCCCACGGGCACCGGCAAAGAGCTGGTGGCCCGCGCCTTGCACGCCTGCAGCGCACGCCGGGCAGAGCCGTTTGTGGCCATCCACTGCGGTGCGCTGTCGGCCGAGTTGCTGGAGAGTGAGCTTTTTGGGCACATGAAAGGCAGCTTTACCGGCGCCTACCGCGACCAGCCCGGCTTGGTGGAGGCCGCGCACGGCGGCACGCTGTTTCTGGACGAGGTGGGCGAAATGCCGCCACCCATGCAGGTCAAGCTACTGCGCTTTCTGCAAGAGGGTTCTTTTGTGCCCGTGGGTGGCCGCGTGCAAAAGCGTGCCGACACCCGCGTGGTGGCCGCCACCCACCGCGACCTGGAGGCCATGGTGCGCGAAGGCACCTTCCGCGAAGACCTGTTCTACCGCCTGAAGGGCGTGGTGCTGCGCACCCCATCACTGGCTGAGCGCCCCGCCGACATCCCGCTGCTGGCCACGCGCTTTTTGCACCGCGTGGCGCACCGTGCCAGCCTGTCGCCCAGCGCCCTGGCGTGGCTGATGGCGCGCGACTGGCCGGGCAACGTGCGCGAGTTGAAGGCCGTGGTGGAGTCTGCCGGGGCCTTGCTGATGCCCGACCAGCGCGAGGTGGATGCGGAGCTGCTGCAACTGGCGAGTGGCGACATGCCCGACCCGATGGCGCAGACCCAGCCAGACCCATCGCCCCCTGCAGGCAGCACCGGGCCTTTGGACGCTGCGCTGATGGAGCTGGAAGTGCGCATGGTGCGCGACACCCTGGCCGCAGCGGGCGGCAACCAGTCTGAAGCGGCGCGGCGGCTGGGGATTTCGCGGGTGGGGTTGATCAAGAAGCTGACGCGGTTGGGCTTGAAGTGATCCAAATGATCCGTCGCTGAGGCCGGTGGGTTGGCGATGACACCCCGTAAAAGGTGGCCGCGGATGCAGGCCTTAGCAAAAAGGAACCAAGGATATGTTTGACATAACCCCTCGCGGCCTTGTGCCGCGGATGTTGATTGCCCGCCGCGGCTCACCGGCGATTGGCCGTGCAGCCGGATTGCCCCCAGCGGGCCGTTGGGCCGTTCAACCACCGCGCACTGGCGCAAAAAGGCGGACTCTGGCCGCACCAGGGCCAGCCGTATGAGCCGCCCTGTGCCAACCCCCGTGCCGTCCAGCACAGACCAGATCAGGCTGCACGGCGTGGATGTGCTGTCAGACCACTGGTACACGCTGCGCAAGGTGACTTTTGACCTGCGCCGCCGCGACGGCGAGTGGCAGACGCTGAGCCGCGAAGCCTATGACCGAGGCAACGGTGCGGCACTGCTGTTGTTTGACCCGCACCGGCGCACCGTGATCCTCACGCGGCAGTTCAGGCTGCCCGCGTTTCTCAACGGCAGCGCCGACGGCATGCTGGTTGAGGCCTGCGCTGGCCTGCTGGATGGGGGCGACCCCGAAACCTGCATCCGCCGCGAAGCCGAGGAGGAAACCGGCTACCGCGTGCGCCAACCGCGCAAGGTGTTCGAGGCCTACATGAGCCCTGGCTCGGTGACGGAAAAGCTCCACTGCTTCATCGCCGAATACGAACCACAAGACCGCATCCGCACCGGCGGCGGGCTGGCCCATGAGGGTGAGGACATCGAAGTGATCGAGATGCCACTGGCCGAAGCCCTGGCGGGCATTGGCAGCGGCGTGATCGAGGACGGCAAGACGGTGATGCTGCTGCAGCATGTGGCGCTGATGCTGCAGGGCGCGGCGGGGTGCTGATCATGCACCGAAATGCTTCGTTTTTAATAGCATCAGACGCTTGTCTGATAAGCGCTACAAGGCATTTTAGCTTGATTGGCTACGTGCCCCAGCGTTGCCCCAAACCGTTCGGGCTGAGCTTGTCGAAGCCAGGGCGCTTTTCGCGAGCAGCCCTTCGACAGGGTCAGGGCGAACGGTCTATCCGGGGCCTGCACCTAATCAGGCATTTGTGTCTACTTGCTTGCTTGCAGGCAAGAGCGCTTGCCACGTGATCACGCTTTTTTCTTGATCAGCCCGTAGATCACCAGCAGCACGAAGGCGCCGATGATCGATGCGATCCAGCCGACGGGTGCGCCGGGCGCATACCAGCCCATGGCCACACCCACATAACGCGCCACCAGGGCGCCGGCCACGCCGAGAACGGTGGTCATGATCAGCCCCAATTTGTCGTCGCCCGGCTTCACGGCGCGCGCGATCAATCCGACGATGAAGCCAACAACGATGGTTCCGAGAATGGAAAGCATGGAATTCCTTTTTTGTGAAAGAGGTTCAGGCCGAGCAGGTGGCCCCGCCAGCGACTGTAATTCCTTTTCTGGCCGCGGTTTTCGATGCCCAATCCAGAGGTTTGGCCCTTGCCTGCGCGCAACGCTGACCCACTCCGCGGTAGGCGCGATAATGGGTGGCGCTATTGTTTCAGTAGCTATCAGCGCTTATGTATAAAGCGCTAGCGACCATTTTCGTTCCAAAATTCTTTCGACCCACCCTGTTCCTGCCATGCAAGCCCTGCTCGACGCTATCGCCACCATGCCGCTGCCCACTGACGCCAGGCGCGTCTTTCACGGACGGGGCGGGCTGCACCCGGGTTCTGAGCAGTGGTCGCTGGACGCGTACCCGCCGGTGTTTGTGTTGACCAGTTTTGCGCCCGCCACCGATGAAGATCTGGCCGCCATCGGCGCTGCTTTGGAGGCGCGCTGGGCGCTGATCGCACCGGCGGGCGAGCCGCTGAACTGGGTGTTCCAGCACCGGGGCGAGGCGCTGCGCATCGAAGGCCGTAGCGAAACGCGCCTGATGGCGGGCGCCGTGCCCGACCCGCATGTGGTGACCGAGGCGGGCGCGCGCTACCGCGTGCATGTGCTGCGCGGCCAGAACCACGGCCTGTTTCTGGACATGGCCGAGGGGCGGCGCTGGGTGCGGGATTTTGCCGAGGCGCGCCGCGGTGATCGCTATGGCCTCAAGGTGCTCAACCTGTTTGCCTACACCTGCGCGTTTTCGGTGGTGGCGCTGCGGGCGGGCGCCCGGCAGGTGGTCAACGTGGACATGAGCCACGGCGCCATCGGCGTGGGGCAGCAAAACCACCAGCTCAACGGCATCACCACGGGCGCAGCGTTTTTGCCGCACGACATTTTCAGCAGCTGGGGCAAGATCAACCGCAGCGGGCCGTATGGCCTGGTGGTGGTGGACCCACCCAGCTACCAGAAGGGCAGCTTTGTCGCCACCAAGGACTACGCCCGCCTGATGCGCCGCCTGCCCGACCTGCTGGCGCCCGGCGGCCACGCGCTGCTGTGCCTGAACGCGCCCGAGCTGGGCCTGGCGTTTTTGCAGGACAAGATGCGCGAACTGGCGCCCGAGCTGGCGTTCGTCGAGCGCGTGGCCAACTCGGCCGTGTTTGCCGATGTAGATGAAGAGCGGGCGCTGAAAGTGCTGGTGTACCGCGCGCCTTTGCTGGACGAGCCTGCTGCAATCAGCGGGTAAAAAACCAGCGGATAAATATCAGCGCGTAAAGAAGGCCAGCGGCGCCAGCACGAGCTGCGGGAACAGGACGAGCAGCAGCAGTACCGTCATCTGCGCCGCCAGGTAGGGCAGCACAGCACGTATCACTGGCTCCATCCGCTCTTTGGCCACGCCGCACACCACATTCAGCACGGTGCCCACGGGAGGGGTGATGAGGCCGATGGCGTTGTTCATGATGAACAGCACGCCAAAGTACACCGGGTCAATGCCCGCCATGCGCACCACGGGCATCAGCACGGGCACCAGGATGAGGATGGTGGGCGCAAAGTCCAGCGCGGTGCCCACCACAAACACAATGGCCATGATGGCGGCCATCAGCAGCACCGGGTTGCTGGCCAGCGGCTGCAGCATGTCGGCCACCACCATGGGGATGTTGGCCGCCGCAATCAGCCACGCCGATACCTGCGCGGCGGCGACGAGGAACATGACCACCGCCGACGTTTTGGCGGCTGTCAGCAGCAGGCCGTACAACTGTTTGATGCGCAGCTCGCGGTACACCACAAACCCAATGAACAGCGCGTAGAACACGGCCACCACGGCTGCCTCGGTGGGCGTGAAGTACCCCGCCTTGAGCCCGCCCACGATGAGCAGCGGCAGCATGAGCGCCCAAAACCCCGCCACGGTAGCCGACAGCCGCGCGCGCATGGGCATCTTGTCGCCGCGGGGCATGTGGTCGCGTTTGGCCTGGTACGCCCAGGTGGCCACCAGCGCCAGCGCCATCATCAGCCCGGGCACGATGCCCGCCATGAACAGTTTGGTGATGGAGATGTTGCCCACCACGCCCAGCATCACAAACCCGATGGACGGCGGAATGACGGGCGCGATGATGCCGCCCGATGCAATGAGGCCCGACGCCCGCGGGATGTCGTAGCCCGCCTTGCGCATCATGGGGATGAGCAGCGCAGCCACGGCGGCGGTGTCGGCAATGGCCGAGCCCGACAGCGACGCCATGATCACGCACGCAAAGATGGCGACATAGCCCAGGCCGCCCTTGAAGTGGCCCACCCAAGCACCTGCCACATTGACGATGCGCCGCGAGATGCCGCCCGCGTTCATCAGCTCGCCCGCCAGCACAAAAAACGGGATGGCGATGAGCGGAAAGCTGTCTGCCCCGGACAGCATGTTCTGCGCCATGATCTGCGCATCAAAGATGCCCATGTAGGCCATCATGGCCATGCTGCAGGTCATCAGCGCAAACGCAATCGGCACGCCCAGTGCCATGGCCGCCAGCAGCGACACCACAAAGATGGCAACGATCATGCGGCGCTTTCGTCGTGCACGGCCACAGCCGACAGTGCGGCGGCGCTGGTGCGGCCCAGCAGCAGCCGCACGATGTTGACCAGCGCCATGACGCCGATGGACGCGGCGCACAGGTAGGCCACCGAATAAGCGACCCCCAGCGATATGCCGGTGACCAGCCCGATGTTGGCCACGTTCAGCGCGTGCTGGCGCAGCATGCCCCACAAAAACACCGCGCAGCAGGCCAGCACCAGGCACTGGGCCAGCAGCACGGTAGCAAACAGCGCCTTGCCGCGCAGGCGGTGCACCAGCATGTCCATGCCCAGGTGCCCGCCCTCGCGCATGGCCACGATGGCGCCGAGGAAGGTCAGCCAGATGAACAGAAAGCGCGAAAGCTCTTCAGAGATGTTGATGCCCGAGTCAAACACGTGGCGCAGCACCACGTTGCCGAACACCATGACGCACATGGCGCCCAGGCACAGCACCAGAATGACCTCCAGCGCCTTGAAGTACCAGTCGATGAGACGTTTCAAACCAAGTTGGGGCATGTGTTTTGTGGGTAGTTAGGGGTGACCAACGGCCGAGGGCTGGCTGGCAGGGCTGCCAAACGTGAAGATCTTGCCGGGGTTCAGCAGGTTGTGCGGGTCCATGGCCTGCTTGATCTGGCGCATCACCGCCACAGCGGCCGGGCCCAGTTCATCGACCAGGAAACCCTGCTTGTGCAGGCCCACTCCATGTTCGCCGGTGCAGGTGCCGTCCATGGCCAAGGCGCGCTGTACCAGGCGGGCGTTCAGCGCCTCGGCGCCTTCGACCTCGGCAGGCACGCTGGCGTCCACCAGCATCTGCACATGAAAATTGCCGTCCCCCACATGGCCCACCATGGGCGCCAGGATGCCGGACTGCTGCAGGTCTTTCGCTGTCTGGGTCACGCAGTCGGCCAGACGGGACATGGGCACACACACGTCGGTGACAACAGATCGGCAGCCAGGGCGCAGCTGCAGCGCCGCAAAGTAGACGTTGTGGCGCGCCTCCCAGAGCCGCGTGCGCTCTTCGGGCGTGCCAGACCACTGGAACTGCGCGCCACCGCCGTCTTGCGCCAGGGCCTGCACCACGGCCACTTGCTCGCGCACGCCAGATTCGCTGCCGTGGAACTCAAAAAACAGGTGGGGCTGTTCGGGCAGCCCGGTCTTGCTGTAGTGGTTGAGCGCGCGGATGGCCATGCTGTCCACAAACTCGCAGCGGGCAATGGGCACGCCCAGCTGAATGGTCTGGGTCACCACGTCGACGGCAGAGTGGATGTCTGGGAACGCACAGACCGCCGCCATCACGCTTTCTGGCAGCGGGTACAGGCGCACGGTGGCTTGAACGATCACGCCCAGCGTGCCTTCAGAACCTATGAATAGTCGCGTCAGGTCGTAGCCTGCGGCGGACTTTTTGGCGCGGCGTGCTGTGGTGATGACCTCGCCGTCGGCCGTGACCACGGTCAGGTTCAACACGTTCTCGCGCATGGTGCCGTAGCGCACGGCGTTGGTGCCGCTGGCGCGGGTGGCACACATGCCGCCAATGGTGGCGTCCGCCCCCGGGTCGATGGGGAAGAACAGCCCTTCGTCACGCAGCGCCGCATTGAGCGCCTTGCGCGTGACCCCCGGCTGCACCGTGGCGCACTGGTCGTCGGCGTGGATGGCGATGACCTGGTCCATTTGCTGCAGATTCAGCGTCAGCCCGCCTTGGGTGGCCAGGGTGTGGCCTTCGAGTGACGAGCCCGCGCCGTAGGGCACCAGCGGCACGCGGTGCTGTTTGCACAGCCGCACGATGGCCACCACTTCGTCGGTGCTGCGGGCGTAGGCCACGGCATCGGGTGGCATGGCGGCAAAGATGGACTCATCTCGCCCATGGTGCGCGCACACCGAGGGGCTGGTGGACAGGCGCTGGCCCAGAAGCTGGCCAAGCGATTCCAGAAAGGCAGGCGGCAAAGGCAGGGGCAGGCGGGCGTTCATGGCAGTGGAGGATGTCGAAAAAGCAGCCGCGCGCAGGATGAAGGCTCACCCCGAGCGCGGCAGGTGGAACAAGCGTTGTGTCGCTGGGACTGGCGCTCGGACTATTTGGCGCGTGTCTTTGCGATTTCGGTGCGCACCAGGGTCATGAACTCAGGGCCGATCTTTTCGAGGTGCGGCGCAATCGCTGGGGGCACGCGGTCGCGGATCGCCTGCAGATCGGCTTCAGAGAACTGGGTCACCTGCACGCCCTTGTCCTTCATGCCCTGCAGGGCCGTGCCCGCCTCGGCGGCGGTGGACTTGCGTTGGAACTCCGTCGCCTTGCGGGCGGCGGCGTTCATCATCTTCTGCTCATCGGGCGTGAGGCTGTCCCAGAACTTCTTGGACACCGCAAAGATCAGCGGCGAATACACGTGGCCCGACAGCGTCATGTACTTTTGCACTTCATAAAACCGCTGGGTGTACATCAGCACCACCGGGTTCTCCTGCCCGTCAAACGCCTTGGTCTCCAGCGCTACGAACAGCTCGGACCACGGCAGGGGCGACGCATTGGCGCCAATCGCCTTGAAGGCGTCCAGCGTGAGCGGGTTGGGCTGCGTGCGCAGCTTCAGGCCCTTGAGGTCGTCGATCTTGTTGACCGGGCGGCGCGAGTTGGTGATGTGGCGAAACCCGTTCTCCCACCAGCCCAGCACGTGGATGCCCACGCCGTTGAGCTTGTTGTTGAGGTACTGGCCCACGGGGCCGTCGAACACCGCATGCGCCTCGGCCTCGGTGTTGAAGAGGAAGGGCACGTCCTGAAAGCCCAGCTCTTTGACCTGGCCGAGCAGCGCCAGCGCGCTGCCGGTATAGAACTCCTGCACACCGCCTTGCAGCGCGCCCAGCATCTGCGGGTCAGGGCCCAGCGCCTGGTTGGCGATGACGGCGATCTTCATCTTGCCGCCGGTTGCCTGGTCCATGTCGGCGGCGAATTGCTTGGCCGCCTGGCCCGCGGGGTGGGCGTCTGCCAGGCCATGGCCGAAGCGGGCGGTGCGCGCTTTCACGTCCTGCGCGTGGGCGGTGGTGGTGACCGCCAGCGTGGCAGCGGCGCCCAGAACGGCGGCGCAAAGAAAGCGGTGCAGTCGCGTGGTCTTCATCTTCATGATGTTGTCTCCTCTAGGGGTTGGGCTGGGGCCAGGGTTTGGGGGGCTGGGGCGGCGCTTTGCACCCGGTTGCGCAGCAGGCCGATGCGTTCGATTTCCACCTCGCAGATGTCACCGGGTTTCATGTACAGGCGCGGCTCGCGCGCATGACCGATACCTGCCGGGGTGCCCGCTACGATCAGGTCGCCCGCTTCGAGCGTGATGGCCTCGCTGATGGTGACGATGAGCGATTCGACGTCGAACACCATGTCGCTGGTGTTGGCGGACTGCACGGTCTGGCCGTTCAAGCGTGTTTCCAGCAGCAGGCCGCGGGCGCCGGGCGGCAGCTCGTCGGCGGTGACCATGCAGGGGCCAAAGGCGCCGGTGCCGTCAAAGTTTTTGCCCATTGTCCATTGCGGGGTCTTGAACTGGTATTCGCGCACGCTGCCGTCGTTGAACACCGAATAGCCCAGCACATGCGACAGCGCGTTGGCGCGGCTGATGCGGTAGCCGCCAGTGCCAATCACCACCACCAGCTCTCCTTCAAAGTCCAGCGAATCTGACAGCTCGGTGTGCAGCAAGGGCGCGTTGTGCGCGGTGACGCTGGAGTTGAAGCGCGCAAACAGCGTGGGGTAGGGCGGCTGCACAAAGCCGCTTTCGGCGGTGTGGTCGCGGTAGTTCAGGCCCACGCAGATGATCTTGGCGGGGTGGGCCACGGGTGCCAGGAACTGCACCGCGTCCAGGTCCGCCACTGGCTGCTGCGCCATGGCAAGGGCTGCGGCATCCAGCGCGGCGCGGCCCTGGCGGATCAGGTCATCCACGTCGCCCGGGTAGCCGGGCCGCCCCTCGGTGGTGCCGTGCCACGCTCCCGTGGTGGCATGGCAGACGGCCCAGCCCGCATGCCCGTGTGATTGAAAACGAACCAACTTCATCTGTTCTCCTGGTGTGGGGCGGCAGGGAGATGCCCCGGCTGCATGGATATATATTTGATCAAATAATCTATTATTCTTGTCTTGGTACATTCCCGCATAAAATCCAGATGCCATGCTGACCACCCTCCCCAAGCGCACCCAGGCCGAAACTGCCTGCGACCTGATCCGCACCGAAATCCTGGACGGCCGGTTGCCGCCGGGCGCCAAACTGAACATCAAGTCCCTGGAAGAGCGGTTTGAGCTGAGCCTGGGTGCCGTGCGCGAGGCACTGTCCCGCCTGGGGGCCGAGGGCATGGTGATTGGCGAGTCGCACCGCGGCTACCGCGTGGCGCCAGTCAGCAAAGACGAACTGCTGGACCTGACGCGCGCCCGGGTCGAAATGGAATGCCTGTGCCTGGGCCAGGCCATGCGGCACGGCGATGTGGAATGGGAGACGCGCATCGTGGCGGCCGCCCACCGCATGGAGCGGCTGCAGTCGCAAACCTCGGACATCGAAGCGCGCTCGGCCAAACCCTGGAACGACGCCCACGGCGAGTTCCACGAAGCGCTGGTCAGCGCCTGCCCCAACCAGTGGCTGCTGCGCATGCGCCACATGCTGTATGAGCAAAGCGAGCGTTACCGCCGCCTGTCGGTGCCGCTGAGCACCGACGAACGCGATGTGCGCGACGAGCACCGCCAGATCATGGATGCCGTGCTGCGCAAAGATCAGGCCAGCGCGTTTGCTGCGCTGGAGCAGCACCTGTTTGCCACGGCACAGATCATTCTGCGGTCGCCGTTGCTGCAGGCGGATTGAGGGCTTCCTGACGGTTCTGCGGGCTGCAGAGCAGGCAGCCGCCGCCATGGCGCGGCCACGCTTGCGCGCCATTCATCATTTGCATTGGCCTGGCTTGTGCTGCAGCATCCGTGCCGGTTGGCCGCGCAGATGAAGGCACCCTATACGCATTGGGAGGACGACATGGCACTGAAAGCCGCAGATTTCCATGCAGCAGCGGCCCCGGTGGTCGCCCGGATGAAAGCCAACAAGCTGGACCACAAGCACTACAGCGACACCCTGGACGCCGCAGGCCGCCAGTACGTGGACCTGGTGATGGAAGGCGGCGGTGTGTTGGGCATTGCCCTGGCGGGCTATATCTATCTGCTGGAGCAAGCCGGGTTGCGTTTTGCAGCGTTGGGCGGCGCGTCCGCAGGGTCGATCACCGCGCTGGTGCTGGCGGCGCTGGACGAGCCCAGTGCAGCCAAGGCCGACCGGTTGTTGGAGGTGGTGGCCAACATCCCCATGGCCAGCTTCATGGACGGCAAGGACGAACGCGACGACGACGCCCGTGACTTCATCAACACGATGCTGCAGCGTCCCGGCCTGGCCAAGGGGCTGTGGAAGGCGATGCAGATCCTGGACAACCTGGACGAGATGCAGGGCCTGAACCGGGGCGAGCGTTTTCATGCCTGGCTGATCGACGTGCTGGCCCAAAGCGGCATCCGCACCACCCGCGCACTGCGCCAGCGCATGGCGGCCACGCCCCTGGGCTGGCACCTGCGCCCCGGCAGTCTCCACGCCGCCTCGCAGCTGGATGGCCAGCCCACATTGCCGGCGCTCGACCCCACCAAGGACTACCTGTGCATCGTCACCGCCGACATTGCCACCGAGACCAAGGTCGAACTGCCCCGCATGGCCGCGCTGTACTGGGACGACGCTGGTGCGGTAAACCCGGCGGACTACGCACGCTGCTCCATGTCCATCCCCGTGTTCTTCCAGCCCTACCGGGTGCCACTCAAAATTCGGGACGACGCGCACCGCAAGCTGTGGTGCGAGCTGGCGGGTATGGACAACCGCGACATGGACCCCGCGCGCGTGCCAGCTTTTCCGCCGCCCGAGGCGTGTTTTATCGACGGCGGGGTGCTGTCCAACTTTCCGATTGACGCGTTTCACAACACCCGCAAGGTGCCCACGCGGCCCACGCTGGGCGTCAAGTTGCAGTGGGACGACCGCAGCCACACCATCACCAAGCTGACCAAGCTGGTGACCCAGACCTTCAACTCATCCCGCCATTGCCTGGACTACGAGTTCCTGCGCAAGAACCCAGATTTCAAACAACTGGTGGCCTACATCGACACCGCCGACCACGACTGGCTCGACTTTGAGATGAACGACCCGGGCAAGCTGGACCTGTTCACACGCGGCGCCGAAACCGCGCGGGCGTTTCTGGCGGGGTTTGACTGGAACAAATACAAGGAAACCCGCCAGCACCTGGTGGGCGCCTACGCGCAGGCGTGGCCAGACAAGTAGGCCCGGGGTTGTGCCTCGATGGTGTTTCAGCGAACCCGGTTCAGTACACACCCATTGCCAGCCCGGTGGCCAGCGCAGCGCCCAAGTCCTGGCATCGCTGCAGGTCCGCTTCACTGAGGTGTTTGGTCGCCCCAATGGCCTCGGGTGTCTGTGCATGCGTGCAAACAATCAAAGGCTCGGCCACGGGTTTAAGGCGCCATCCGGTGGCAATGCGTGCGATCTGCCGCGCAGCGTTCTGCCCGTCACTGCCCGCGCAGACCAGGCTGGCGTACGGGCGACCGTTGACCTGATCGAGCACGCCGTAGTAGCTGCGGTCAAAAAAGTCTTTCATCAGCCCGCTGATGGCGGCCAGGTTCTCGGGGGTGGCAAAAAGGTAGCCGTCTGCCGCCAGCACATCGGCAGCGTGCGCCTGGGGTGCGTGCAGCAGGCGCACGGTCAAATCCGGTTCAGCGGCAGTGGCCCCGACGCACGCCGACTCGGCCATCTGCCGGGTGCCGCCGGTCATGGAGTGGTAGACGATCAGCAGGGTTTTGGTGGCGGTCATGGGAACGAAGGAAACCGATGGGCGGTGGGTTTGCTTTGATTTTGATAGCTACTAGCGCTTTACCAATAAGCGCTAGAGGCCAAAAACACCTGATTATTTGCACGCCTTGGATTTACCCCAAACCGTTCGGGCTGAGCTTGTCGAAGCCAAGGCGCTTTTTGCGAACGACCGCTCGACAGGCTCAGGGCGAACGGTCTATCTGAGGCTGGTGCCTCATCAGGCAAAAAGACTAAAAATTTGGACGGCCCCCATTCTGGTTGCGCGGACTGTGCACAAGGCCCTCGGCGCGTTTACGGAGGTCCATTCCCGGGTGTCTCCCCACCCACACGGTCTGCGCCCGCACCCACTCCGACCCCAGCGCCCAGGGCCATGGCACCCATGCCGCCACCTCCACCCCCACCCGCGCGCCCACCTGCAGCACCTGCACCTCGCTCCGCGGCGCCAGCCCGTTTGCCCGCCGCGCCACCGCTGCTGCCGCCGGGCCGCAAAGGGCCCTGGTTGGGAATCGCCACGCTGGTGGCAATGGGCTCCAGGTCCAGCGCCGCGCGGATGAACTGGCGCAGGGACACCACCAGCTGCGCCACTTCTACGCTGCGCCCGGCCACCATTTCGTTGGCGGCCGTGGCGGCCAGTTGCACCTGCTCTTCGGTGCCCAGCAAGATCACGTCCGACAGCGCGGCCTCCACCGCGTCACGGATGCGGCGCTGGCGGTCTGAGCTGTTGGGGATGGAGAAGGGGGTGTCCGGGTCCACATCCATGGCATCGCCAGGGTCGATAGCGTCTGCAGCGCTGGCCGGTGTCACATCCAGCCCCGGCGCCGTGCGCTGGGCCGCAACGCGCAACTCCCGCATGTGTGTGGGGCTGACCTGCAGTTGCCCGGTGAACGACCCGCCCAGTGTTTTGTAGGCCGCAATCAGTGTCTTCAGGCGTTCGTTGATCTGTCGGTTTTCGCGCTCCCGGCGGCGCTGCATGGTCTGCATGAACACCAGCCGCACGCCCACCATGACAAGGGTTGCAACCAACAGCCCCATCACCGTGGAGAGCAAGGCGGGCCAGGAGCTTAAGTCGAGGATGTTGCGCATAGGTAGGAGGGAGAAGAGGAGGCGCGGGGCGGCGCCTGGGGCGTTGAGGTCAGCGGGTCATCATAGGTGGGGGGCGCGCGGGCCGCGGTAGGCGCACGCCGCGCGGTGGCCCGCGCACGGCAGCCGCCGGGCAGTGCCTCAACCCCCGTCCAGCAAAGCCACGATGCGATCCCAATGCGCGGCGTCCACCGGCGTGATGGACAGTCGGCTGCCTTTTTGCAGCACGCGCAGGTCCGCCAGTTCGGGCCGCTCCCGCAATTCAGCCAGCGGCATCAGCCGCGTCTTGCGCACGGCCTGCACGTCCAGCAGCAGCCAGCGGGGCGCGTCCGGCGGTGATTTGGGGTCGTGATACGGCGACTTCGGGTCAAATTGCGTGGGGTCAGCGCGTGTGCCGCTGGCCACGCGGGCTAAACCTGCAATGCCCGGCGCAGGGCAACTGGAGTGATAGAACAACACGCCATCGCCCACCTGCATGTCGTCGCGCATGAAGTTGCGGGCCTGGTAATTGCGTACACCCGTCCAGGGCACCGTGGCGTTGGGCGCAGCCAGCGTGTCGTCGATGGAGCATTCGTCGGGCTCGGACTTCATCAGCCAGTAGCGGGGTGTGGGGGAGGCGGGTATGGACATGGCGGCATTCTGGCAAAGACGGAGAAACGGCCGTTTTGGGGTTAGCACTAGCCGATAGGGAGGCCCTGCAGTAGTACACCTCTGTGGTTGTGGAGTTTCTGAGTCGTACCTGCGGTGGAGGGCCGTTTTTTTCTTATGTCATTTCACTTGAAGTCGCGCCCGACCCTCAAGATGCGCCTGAGCTGGGGCGTTGCTGCCGTCGTTCTGCTGGCAACCTTTGCCATTGCCACCATTGCGCTTCACCACGTTCGGCAGCAGCTTGAAAAATCCATTACGGACGACTTGTTTCAACGGTTGTCCGCCATATCGGACGCTATTGACCTCAAGTTTCAAAGCCGCCGCACCCTCCTCAAGACGCTGTCAGACAGTTTTGAGTCCGCACCGCCTGGCGTGCCAACGCAGTTGCAGGAATACATTGAAAAATTCCAGTCTCTGAAAGATTTATTCGACAATGTGTCGATTATTGATCCGGCGGGCAATGTGGTCGCCAATCTGAGTGGTGCTGTGGTATTTGGCGCAGTCAATGTGGCAGATCGTGAATATTTCACCGAATCGGTGAGGCTGGGTCAAGGGCTAATTTCACAGCCCTATAAAAATAGATTCAGCGGTTTGCCACAAGTCACAATGACGGAGCCGGTGTGGAATAAAGATGGGTCATTGCGCTACCTTCTTTATGGGGCCATCAACTTGAAGGATCAACGCTTTCTGGATGGTTTGCAGGGGGTGCAGTTTGGAAAAACAGGGTATTTGTTTATTTTGAATTCGCGTGGAATTATTATTGATTTACCGGATAAATCCAGAATCCTTCAGCATGTAGACGCGCAGGGCGGTGCGAATGTGGTCACTGCACGGGCCATTGCAGGGTATGAAGGCACCACCACAGGGGCAACAAGAGCAGGGGTTTTGGGGCTGTATGCCTTTAAAAGAACCCAAGAGACTGATTGGATTTTGGGCGCATTTTTTCCCGCATCGGAGGCGTTCGCCCCTGTGAATGCCATTGAAAAGAATGCCTGGTGGGGCGCATTGCTTTTATCTGTCATTGCGGGCCTGTTGGCGGCGGCAGTCATACGGCGGCAACTGCAGCCGCTCAGTGCGCTGCACGAGCGCATGCGAAACATTGATGCAACCAAAGATCTGAACCCACTCGTTTACCGCCCGGATGAAATTGGAGCGCTTGCCAAGACCTTTGACGAGTTGATGCGCAAGCAAAAAGCCACTGAGCTGCAAATACGCACCATCATCGACAACATACCGGCGCTGGTTTCGCATGTGGACCCCCAATATTGCTACACATTTATCAACGCCCGTGTGCGGGATGTGTACCCAGACAGCGGCGATTTGATTGGGCGCAGCGTGCAGTCCGTGCGGGGTGGTGAATTGTTTGCGCAGGTGGCGCCCCATCTGGCAAAGGCTTTGGCGGGCGAAAGTGTGGTGGTGGAAAGGCTGGGCAGCACCATGCGTGGAGAGGTTAAAAAAACTTACCAGGCCCACTATATTCCCGACATCGGGCCGGATGGCAAAGTCCAAGGTGTCTTTGCGATGAGTTTTGATACCACCGCACTCACCGCCGCACTGCATAAACAGGAAACCAGCCAACGCTTTCTGCGAACGATTACTGATAATACCCCTGCGTTGATCAGCTATTTTGACAGCAACCATCGAATCGCCTTTGCCAATGCGACTGTGGGTGCCTGGTTAGGCGTGCAGCCAGAGAAAATAATAGGGACCCATTTAAAAAATGTGATTGGGGCGGACCGATACTCTTACAGGGCGCCGATGATTGAATCTGCCATGGCAGGTAACCGTGTGGAGTTTGATGCAGAATTAAATTTTCAGGGCGAACAGAGATTTACGCGAACGATTTATGTGCCCGACATGGATCAAGATAATAGTGTTCGGGGTGTTTTTTCTTTGACCCTGGATGTCACTGAGTCGAAGGCGATAGAAAAAAAGCTGGAGCAGCTGGCGCGGCAGGATGGTTTGACCCGGCTCCCCAACCGAACGGCACTGCAAGAAGCCCTGCCCATGGCCATAGCGCGGTCGCAGAGAACCGGGGTGGCCATGGCCATCATGTTTCTGGACGTGGACTTTTTCAAACAAATCAATGATGAATACGGCCACGGTGTGGGAGACGGCGTTCTGATCGAGTTTGCAGACCGCCTGAAGAAAACGGTTCGCGTGACGGATTCTGTGTACCGGCTGGGCGGCGATGAGTTTGTGATCGTGATGGAGCACCTTGCGGATCGCAACGCTGCCGTTGGGGTGGCAGAAAAAATCGTGGATCTCATCCGTTCTGCGCGTTTTGACGAGACTTTGAGTCTGAGGGTGACCACCAGCATCGGCGTTTTGACCGGCGTTGCCAAAGACGACGCCGACGCCAAAGCGCTGCTCGAAAAAGCGGACGCCGCTTTGTATGTGGCCAAGGCATCGGGCCGGGACCGGTTTCATCTGGTGCTGATGCCAGGCGCCTCCGATGAACCCGGCTGAAAGGCCGGCTTGTATACCGTCCGTGCATTGAAAATGAATCAGAGAGGAGGGCGTTGACGTGGGAAAACCTGCGCAACGGTAAGAGCAGATGGAAAACCACAGAAGCAATCACGTGCCAACAGCGGATGCCAGCGCTGAGCCAGGCAAGAAAACCGGCAAACGGTCTGCAGGCACCTGGGTGCTTGCCCTGTTTGCGCTGCCGTTTGCCGGTGTCGGCATCG
This sequence comes from Acidovorax sp., assembly GCF_046291265.1. Lineage (GTDB taxonomy): Bacteria > Pseudomonadota > Gammaproteobacteria > Burkholderiales > Burkholderiaceae_C > Acidovorax. The sequence continues at coordinate 32,626 of NZ_JBKBTV010000001.1, forward strand.
GCGCGTTGCTGCTGGCCGTGCTGCCCACGCTGTACGACTGGACACGCATGCAGTCCTGGCAGCCCGTGGACGCCACACTGGTGTCGGCCAAGCTGCACACCAGCCGCAGCAAAAACTCCAACACCTACCGCGTGACGGCCAGCTACCGGTTTCAGGTGGCGGGGCAGGAGGTGCATGGCAGCCGGGTGGCGATCAACGAAGGCGCGGACAACATCGGCGATTTCAATCAGCAGCTAGGCACGCGGCTGGAGCGCGCGCTGCGCGAGGGGAAGACGGTGCATGCCTGGGTCAACCCCTCGGATGTGTCGGATTCGGTGATTGACCGCAGCCTGCGCTGGGGCCTGGGGGTTTGGTTGGTGTTGGGGCTGGGGTTGGGGGGGGTGGGGGTGGGCCTGCTGGCCTATGTGTGGCACGCGCGCAAAAAGGACGCTGCGCGGCGCCCCGAAACCGGCGCAGAGCCCTGGCTGGCGCGGCCGGAGTGGGTACACAACCAGATCCGGTCGCACAAGCGCCTGGAGGTGTGGGTGGCCTGGGGTTTTGCCACGGTGTGGAACCTGCTGGCGCTGCCCGCGGCCATCGGTGGTGGGCCCAAGATGCTGCGCACCGAAAATTACGCGGCCCTGGGCGCGGTGTCGCTGTTTGTGCTGGTGGGCGTGGGCCTGCTGGTGTGGGCCGTGCGCGCCACGCTGGATGCGCGGCGCTATGGCGAGGTGCACCTGCAGCTGGACCCTTTTCCTGGCTCCATTGGCGGGCACTTTGGCGCCTCGATGCCGTTGGGCGTGCCCTACCAGGCCGGGTTGCACTTTGCCGTGACACTGAGCTGCGTGTTGCACTACCAAACGCGGTCTGCTGGCAAAAGCGGCTCCGAGTCGCGTGAAAACGTGGTGTGGCAGACCGATGGCGTGGCGCAGGTGGCGCCGCATGCGCAGGGCGTGGAGCTGAGCTTTCGGTTCAACGTGCCCAGCGGCCTGCCGCAGTCCCAAGAGGTAGACACCGAGTACCACGCATGGCGCGTGCACATTGAAAGCGCCGACCCGGCCCTGCCGTTTGCGCGCACCTTTGATGTACCGGTGTACGCCACGGGTGAAACGTCCGACACCTTGGCGGCAGACGCAGCGCAGCACCCCCGGGTGCAGCAGATGCGCGACGCACAGGTAGACGAAGTGAGCGACCTCACGCCCATCCCTGGCGGCGTGCGGTTGTATCTGCCCTACGCACGCCTGTGGCGCCAGAACCTGATTTGGCTGGGCATGGGCGGAGCCTTTCTCGGCTTTGGCGTGATGGCGGGCCGCATGGGCGCGCCAGCGCTGTTTCCAGTGGTGTTCGGCGGCGTGGGCGGCGCGATGCTGGTGTGGGGCTTTTATGCGCTGTGCAACAGCCTGCGCGTGCAACTGGACCGCGACGGCCTGCAGACCGAGCGCCGCTTGCTGGGCCTCAAGCTGGCCTGGCACCGCGTGCCCGCCCGTGACATTGCGCGTTTGGCCGTCAAGGAGAGTTATTCATCTCAGACAGGCACACGCCACCTGACCTTCTGCCGTGTGCAGGTGGAGCTGAAAAACGGCAAAAAAATTGCCATCGCTGACAGCCTGCGCGGGCGCGAGGCGGCCGATCAGTTGCTGGCGTCCATTGCTTCGGCAAGCGGCTATCGACGGTAGGTCCCGTTTTAGTACCAATCTTCCACCGCCGCAGCGCTTGGCTTTGCCTGCGAACCGGCCTGCGGATCGCGGGGCAGCACGCAGCGCAACCCCACTCCGCGTCCGCCCAGCCCGTCGATGAAGCCCAGGGTGCCGCCCATGCGCTGCACTACGCGCTGCACGATGGCCAGGCCCAGGCCGGTGCCAGGCTCGCTGGTGCCGGGGATGCGGTAGAAGCGCTCCCACACCCGGGTGCGGTGTTCGGGGGCGATGCCCCGGCCGTTGTCCTGCACCTGCAGCAGGACTTGGCCAGCGGTTGTTGTGCCCTCGCTGCCCAATGTCACTTCCACGGTGCCCCCCGCCACGCCGTAGCGGATCGCGTTGTCCACCAGGTTGTCGATGACGGAGCACAGGCCTTCGCGGTCCAGCCGGGCGGGCAAGTGCTCGGGAGCCGTCAGGCCCAGCTCGATACGTCTCGCCCGCGCAAGGGGCACCAGCAGGGCCACGCGGTTGCGCAGCAGGTCGGCTACGTCCAGCGTGTCGTTCACCGCAGGGGCGGCGGGCTGGGCGGCCGCGTCGGCGCGGGCCAGGGTCAGCAGCTGGGTGAGCAGGTGCGATGCGCGGGTGATGCCTTGTTGCAGCGCGTGGGCGGCATCGGCCCGCGCGGCGGAGTCGGGCTCGGTCAGCAGTTGGTGGGCCTGGGCGTTGATGGCGGCGAGGGGGGTGCGCAGTTCGTGCGCCGCATCGGCCAGAAAGCGCCGTTCGGCCTCCAGCCGCTGGGCTTCGTGGGCGAGCAGGGCGTTCAGCTCTTGGATCACGGGCGCGGTTTCGGCATAAAGCCGATCCACCTGTACCGGCGCCAGGTCGCCCGCGCGGCGGCGCGAGATGCGTTGGGCCAATTGCCGCAGCGGCGCAAGCCCGCTGCGTACCGTGACCCACACCACCAACCCGTGCCACAGGAACACGCCGAGCTGGCTTTTGAGCACCAGCCACAACACCGGCAACAGCGCCCCCAGCTGTACCGCGCCAGGCTCGGCCACCTGCACAGTCACGCTGCCGTCGCTGGATGGTTGAGTGTGCACGTGCCAGGGCGGGTTGCCCGGCGAGGTCGGGGCGGATTCCGTGGCGGTCTTCGGCCAGGGCACGTTTTCGCTGCTGCGGTACAGCACCTGGCCCTGCGGGTCCAATACTTGGGTGTGGGTTTGGCCGACAACGCCGAGCACGTCGCGGTCGGTGATGCGCGCCAAGGCCCCCTGCGCGGTCTGCATGCGGGCGGGCAGTGTGGCCTCGGGCCCACTGGCAGCTTCGGCCAGGATGCGGGCACTGTCGCGCAGTCGGGTGTCGATCTCTTCGGGGCTGCGCTCCAGCGCCACCCAGGTCATCACCGAGGCCAGGGCCAGCCAGGCCACCAACAGCGCCAGCGCCTGCCAGGCAATCAGGCGGCGGATCAGCGAGGGCGGGCGAGGGGCGTGGAGGGTAGTGTGTGGTGCGGCAGGGCTCATGGTGCAGGGGCCGTGGCCGGGGCCTCAAGGACGTAGCCCACGCCGCGCACGGTGCTGATGAGGTGGTTGCCCAACTTGCGCCGCAGTTTGTAAACATGCACGTCGGTGGCGTTGCTGTCCAGCGTGTCGGCCGGGCTGGAGCTGGCCTCTATCTGTGCGCGGGTGAGCACGCGTCCCGGTTCTTCGGCCAGGGCACGCAGAATGTCGTACTCGCGTGCGGAAAGGTGCACATCCTGCCCGTGCAGCAGCACCCTGCGCCGCGCGGTGTGGATGCAGATGGGGCCGATCTGCCACACGCTGCTGGTCTGCCCCGTGTGGCGCCGCAGCAGCGCCCGGACGCGCGACAACAGCTCTTCGATGGCAAACGGCTTGCCCAGGTAGTCGTCCGCCCCGGCGTCCAACCCCAGCACGCGTTCGCCCACGCTGTCGCGCGCGGTGAGCAGCATCACCGGTGTAGTCTGTCCCAGTGCGCGCAGCCAGGCCAGCAAATCCAGCCCCGTCTCGTCGGGCAGACCGATATCCAGCAGCACCAGGGAAAAGGGCTGCTCTTGCAAAAACCGGCGTGCATCCGCGCAGGTGCGCAGCCACACCACAGGGTGGCCCGCCACGGTGAGCACGCGCTGCAGCGAGTTGCCCAGGGGGAGATCGTCTTCCACGAGAAGGATGCTAGCCATGCGACGGTCGAGTTGTGAAGTGGGGGATGCTGGCGGCGATTCTAGGAGCGGGTTGTGCCGCCCAGTGGAGGCCAACGAAGCAGGTGTTCATGAAAGCTTCATCTGGCGCGCAGCGGCACGGAGGCACTTCATCTGCGCTTCATGCAGGTCTTTGCAGACTACGGGCTTCTTCATTTCTGACTATCGGGGCCCCTATGAACGTGCAAACCGCCATCACCTTGTTTACGCCGCGCAATCTGCTGTGCGCCCTGTTCATGTCAGCCCTGTCGGCCTGCGGCGGCAGCTCGGACGATGGGCACGTGGTTACCGTGGACGGCATCAGCATGGACAAAACCATCGATAAGACCGGCCCCTACGATCTGGAAGTGACGGGCGCGCGCAACGAAGTGACGGTCTCTGCGGGCAACACCGTGCTGCGACTGAGCGTGGCGGGCCTTAACAACCGCATTTATGTCCTCAAGACCGCCACAGTGGAGCGCATCGATTTGGACGGTAGCGGCAACACTGTCTATGTGCCTGTGGGTTTCAAATCACGCATCTCGCGCAATGGCAACAACAACGATGTGATCGAACGATGAGGCATTGAAGCCGGTGCGCAAGAAGGGGGCAGGTTCTGCCACCAAGTAATCTGCGCAGAAATCGCTTTTTCGCTGGGGGTATCGGACACGGTTCTGGTGGCTGTGTCCTTCGTTTTTGATGCGCGGGGGCCAACGGCCTGCGCATCGATCTCCGCGCGTCCGCGCCGTCAGCCCGCCTTGCGAAACGTGAGGTTGATCCGGTGCGCCCCCGTCAGCGGGTGGTTGGCCTCGGGCAGCGGCAGCACGCCATGAAACCGCAACCGAGCCGGGCCGCCCCACACCACCACGTCGCCATGCATCAGCGCAATGCGCCGCGCCTTGTCGGCCCGCTGGGCGCCACCCCACAGGAAGACCGCCGGAATGCCCAGCGACACGGACACGATGGGGTGCGCGTAGTTGCCCTCATCCCGGTCCTGGTGCAGCGACAGCCGCGTGCCGGGGGCGTAGCAGTTGATGAGGCAGGCATCGGGCGCAAAGCCGGGGAAGCCTGCTGCCGCAGCGGCGTCGAGCGCCAGCTGACGAAACAGCGGCGGCATGGCTGGCCAGGGCTGGCCGCTGTCGGGGTCGATGGGGTCGTAACGGTAGCCGCTGCGGTCGCTGACCCAGCCCAGCGCACCGCAGTTGGTCATGGCCACCGACATGCGCAGGCCGCCGGGGGTGATGAGGTGCCTGAAGGGCGCCGGGGCGGTGATCTGCTGCACCGCTTGCAGCAGGTCCGTCGCCTTTTCCCGCGCAAAGCCGCGCAACACCATGGCGCCAGGCTCCAGCACCTCGGGCGGCTGGGGCGTGACAGGCAGGTCATCAAAAAGACCGAGGTTCATGGCGCTATCCATCTAACGTGGTCGCCCATGTCGAGGCAGTGGGCGCGATCTGAGCGAGTGCACCCGTGGAACTGGCTTTGCCAGGCCATCGGGTGCGTCCCCCTCCCGCGCAGCGAGAGAGGGGTGAAGGCGCCGAAGGCGACTCCGGGGGTGAACACCTATTCAGCATCGTGAAAGATCACGCCCAGCGTGTGACGCTGCCCGCTGCGCAGCCTGCTTACGCCATGGCGCATCTGCACGCGGTACGGCCCACGCGTACCTTGCACGGGACGGTGGTGCACGGCAAACACCACGGCATCGCCGCGCTGCAGCGGCACCACCTCGGCCCGCGACTGCATGCGGGGGCGCTGTTCTGTCAGCACGAATTCACCGCCCGTGAAGTCGCGCCCGGGCTCTGACAGCAGCACCGCGACCTGCAGCGGAAACACGTGCTCTCCGTACAGGTCCTGGTGCAAGCAGTTGTAGTCGCCGGGGCCGTACTGCAGCAGCAACGGGGTGGGGCGAACTTGGCCGGCGGCGTGGCAGCGGGCGATGAAGTCGGCATGCTGCGCGGGGTAGCGCACGTCAATGCCCATGGCGGCGTTCCACTGGTTGGCGATGGGGGCCAGGTGGGGGTACAGCGCCTCACGCAACCCGGCTACCACGCTGGGCAGCGGGTAGCTGAAGTAGCGGTATTCGCCCTGTCCAAAGCCATGGCGTTGCATGACCACGCGGCTGCGGAAGGTGCTCCCATCCGCGTCGCTGTACAGCTGGGCCAGCGCAGCGCATTCGGTGGTGCTGAGCAGTTGCGGCAGAACGGCATTGCCTTGCTGGCGCAGGGCCTCGGCGGTTTCGCTCCAGTCGATGGCCGCCGCGCGCTGCGCCCAGCCTGTGGTTTGCAGGGGAGGTTGGGACATCAGAGGGACTGCACTCATGCCGCTTTCTCCACCGGTTGTGGCGCCAGGTCTGCGACGGATTCGCGCATGAGCAGCGCACGTTTGCGCTCCACGCCCCAGCGGTAGCCTGACAGCGCGCCATCGCTTTTCACCACCCGGTGGCAGGGGATGGCCACCGCCAGCGCATTGGCCGCACAGGCCTGCGCCACGGCGCGCACGGCGGTGGGCGCGCCCATGCGCCGGGCCACCTCGGCATAGCTGACGGTTTGCCCGGCAGGGATGGCTTGCAGCGCCTGCCACACCCGCTGCTGAAACGCGGTGCCGCGCACGTCCAGCGGCAGGTTCAACCCCAGGCCGGGTGCCTCGACAAAAGCCACCACCTGTGCGACCGAGGTTTCAAACGCGGCATCGCCGCCGATCAGGTTCGCCTGCGCAAACCGGTCCTGCAGATCGCGCACCAGGGTGTCGGCATCGTCACCCAGCAAGATCGCGCAGATGCCCCGGTCGCTTTGCGCCACCAGAATCGCGCCCAGCGAACATTGGCCAATGGCAAACCGGATGTCTTGCGCCGCGCCGCCTGCGCGGTAGCGGCTGGGCGTCATGCCCAGCACCTGGGTCGACTGTTCGTAAAAGCGGCTGCTGGACTGGTAGCCCGCGCTGTAAATCGCGTCCGTCACCGAGGCCGTGGGCGCGTTGCCGAGCGCACTGCGCAGGCGATGTGCGCGCTGGGCTGCCGCGTAGGCCTTGGGCGTGAGGCCCGTGGCCTGCTTGAAGACGCGGTGCAGGTGCGATGCGCTCAGGCCCACTTGTGCCGCCAGTGCATCAAGGGTGGGCACGCCGTCCGCCGCAGCGCCTTCGATGATGCGGCAGGCCTCGGTAACCAGGGCAGTGTGGTGCGACAGCGCTGTGGGCTGCTGCGGCTTGCATCGCTGGCAGGGCCGAAATCCGGCGGCTTCCGCCTCTGCGCAGCTGGCATGAAACCGCACGTTCTCGGGCCGGGGCGCGCGCGCCGCGCAACTGGGGCGGCAGTACACGCCCGTGGTCTGCACCGAATACCAGAAGCTGCCGTCTGCCGCCGCACTGCGCGCCGCCACTGCTGCCCAGCGTGGGTCGGCCTGGGTGGTGGCGGCCTGTGCGGCTTTTGCAGACGGTGTGGCGCGGTTGGGCATGGCAACAACGGTGGTGAAAGGGCGGGCCAGGTCGTTGGCGCTGCTGGGAATGGCGTTCAGGTTCATGGTGCATGGCTCACAAGGGGGTTGCGATGCCATGCACTCTAGGGACGGAGGGTGTGGGGCGCACTCCGAAGCTTGCTTTTGAATTCTGCGCTTTTCGGGGGCAAGGGTCTCAGACTCAGTTCACTACTAAATTAATAGCTATTAGCGCTTGATAGATAAGCGCTAGAAGCCAAAAACACTCAAACTTCGGGCGGCTGCAGCGGCCGAGGCCGCCGTTTGCCTGTGCCGCCCCAGCGCAGCGCGTCTTCGCCCGGAATGCCCAGCGGGTTGTTGGCTGGTTCGGTGAGTGGCGCCAGCAGTGCGCGCAGGTCGGCCTCACTGAATTTGATGGCACCCTCGGCGTCGTGGCCGAGCACGCCCTGGGCCAGTGCCGCCTTGCGGGCTTGTAGTTCCAGCATGCGTTCTTCGATGCTGCCTTCCACCACCAGTTTGTAGACAAACACCGGCTGGTCCTGCCCGATGCGGTGGGCACGGGCGGTGGCCTGTTCTTCCACGGCGGGGTTCCACCACGGGTCGAGGTGGATCACGGTGTCGGCGGCCGTGAGATTCAGGCCCAGGCCGCCGGCCTTGAGGCTGACGAGGAGGATGGAGGCGCTGGTCTCGTCCTGCGCCTGGAACTGGCGCACCACCGCACCGCGCTGGCGCGGCGGCGTCTGGCCCGTGAGGGTGAGGTAGGGCAGGGCCAAGGTGTCGAGCAGCTCGGCCGCCAGGCCCAGCATTTCGGTGAACTGCGAGAACACCAGCACGCGTCGGCCTTCATTGACCAACGCGGGCAGCATGTCGGCCAGCAACTCCAGCTTGGCGCGCTCCATCGTTTGCGCTGTTTTCGTGGTGCCTTTGACGAGGCGCGGGTCGCAGCAGACCTGGCGCAGTTTCAGCAGTGCGTCCAGGATGGTGATCTGCGAGCCCTCGAAGCTTTGGCGCTCCAGCGCGCGGCGCACATGCTTGTCGGCCGTGGTGCGCACGGCTTCGTACAGCTCGCGCTGTTTGCCTTGCAATTGCACGCGCTGAATGACTTCGGTGCGTGGGGGCAGTTCTGTCGCCACGTCCTGCTTGCGGCGGCGCAGGATGAAGGGGCGCACGCGCTGGGACAGCAACTGGGCGCGCAGGGTTTCGCCGTTTTCTTCGATGGGTTTGCGCCAGCGGGCGTTGAAGCTGCGCACGTCGCCCAGAAAACCGGGCATCAAGAAGTCGAACTGCGCCCACAGCTCGCCCAGGTGGTTTTCGAGCGGCGTGCCCGTCAGGCACAGCAGGTGCGGGGCCTGCAGCTTGCGCAAGGCGCGGGCGCTGCGGCTGCCCGCGTTTTTCACCATCTGGGCCTCGTCCAGGATCAGCAGGTGGAATGGCTCGGCGGCCAGTGCCTCCACGTCGCGCCACAGCAGCGGGTAGGTGGTCAGCACCAGATCGTGGTCGGCAATCTGCAGATAGCGCTGGCCCCGGCTGGCGCCGTGCAGCGCCAGCACCCGCAGGCCGGGGGCCATGCGCGCGGCCTCGGCCTGCCAGTTGAAGAGCAGCGAGGTGGGCAGCACGACCAAGGCGGGGCGGGTCAGGCGACCGGCCTCCTTTTCGAGCAGCACATGGGCCAGGGCCTGCGCGGTTTTCCCCAGGCCCATGTCGTCGGCCAGGATGCCGCCCAGGCCCTGGGCACGCAGGTACTGCAGCCAGGCCAGGCCTTCGAGCTGGTAGGGGCGCAGTTGCACCTGCAAGCCCTGCGGTGCGGCCACGGGCTGGGGCGTGCCGATGGTGCGCAGGCGCTTTGCGAGTTGCGACAGACCCAGATCGCCCTGCAGTTGCCAGTCGTTGTTCCAGCCATTGACCGTGCCCACGCGGTGGGCCAACACCAGCCCGACACGCAGGGCTTCGATCCGGCGGGCCTCCCACGCGCCCAGGTGCAGCGGGTCGCCGTCCTTGCGCTGGTTACGGGTCGGGTCGGTCAGCAGGTCAACCATAGCCCCCACGATGGCCTTGAGTGGCCCAGCGGGTGCGTCGATGCGCTTGCCACCCGGGGCGCGCAGCGAGATGATGGCCATGTCGTCGATGCACGCCATCTGCCGGGCGTTGAGCCAGCGCGCGTCGCGGCGCAGCAGGTCGGCCAGCATGGGGGCCAGGTCCAGCGTTTCGCCGTCGATCTCGATCCCCAGGCTGAGCAGCCAGGCGCCTTCTCTTTCAGGCAGTTGCAGCTTTTGGACGGGGCGCTCTTTGGGGCCAAGCGGCCCATCCACCTCTTTGCCCAGCAATTCCCCTGTGTCCGGGGCAATCAGCAGCTTCCAGCGCGATACCGGCACGCTTTCGTGCGCAAAGCCGGGCTGCACCACCACGCTCCAGCCCTTGGCTTGTAAACGCGGCACCTGTTCGGCCCAGAAGTCACCAAAAAATGCCTCCTGCGCCAAGGTCCAGAGCGGACCCAGGCTGGCGGCGGCATCGCGGTTGCGCCACTGCAGCGAGCGTGCGTCCACTGGCAGCAAGCCCAGGTCCCACACCAGGTCCATGGCGTCGGACTCGGCCGCCAGGTCGCGCTGCATGCGCACCACGGGGCCACCGGTGTCGTAAAGGTCTTGGAGCGGAGCCGGGCGGGAGTTGAGGATGGACGTGGGCGCAGGCGTTTGCCAAGCCACGGTGTTGTGGGCGCCATCGTCGGTGCGGTAGGTCCAGTCGATCTGGGCCAGCGTCACGCTGTCGCCGCGCGGGCCCATCTTGCCTTGCGGTTTAAGACCGAGCAGACCATCGCCCCGGCCCAGGGTCATCAGCGTGATGCGCGGGCGAAAGTGGCCGGTGGTGATGCCGGGTGTGTCCGCTGCCGGGCGCTTGGCGGAGTCGGGTGGGGGTGTCTCTTCGCGCAGCAAAGCCATCACGCGCGCGGCTTCGGCATCGGTCAGGGGCGCCAGTGCCTTGAGCCGGGACGCATCGGCGCGCGTGCGCAGGGCGTGCACCCATGCAGCGATCAGCGCTGCGCGGTCGGACCGGGGGGGCTGGGGTTCTGAAGGTCGGTCACCGGGTGCGGGCATAGGCCGCAGATTGTGCCGTGGCGCCGCGAACGCCGGTGCGCGTGCCTCGCGGGGTTGCGGACCACCCATCGGCCAGGGCCCGCCTCAAAACTCCCAGGCGGCGCCGACTTGCCCAAACGACCGGCCGTTGCCGCGGCCGATGGCAGCAGAGGCCTTGATCTGGTCGTTGATGGCGTAGCGCACGCCGACCGCCTTGTCGGGGCGTGATCTTTGTGCGCCCACCACTTCCATCGTGAGCTGCAGGGCGTCTGCCAAAGGCACTTCGTAGCCCGCAGCCCAAGTGGCGGCGCGGTGACGGGCGCCCGGCGAATGAACCGTCTTGTGGCCCGCGTTCAGATGCAGCACCTGATCGTTGGCCCGCCGATAGCTGGCCAGGGCGGTGAGGTGGTAGCCGCGTTCGGTGAAGTGACTGGGGGTGACCCGGTCCCGCACCTGCAATCTGCCCAGGTCCCACCGTGCGCCCAGGGACCAACCCAGCTCGTTCTGGTACGGCACCCATTTCACGCCCAGGCCCTGTGCCTGCAAGGTGGTGGACGGGCTGGGGTGCGAGTCTCTGGCTCTGGCCAGTGACACTTCCATCTCCAGCTGGGGCCAAACCCCGGCGCCGAACAACAGCGCCGCACCGTGGGTTTTGTGGTCACGGCTGAACACGGTTTCGAGTTTCATGGTGCCTTGGCTAAGCGTCCCGGCATCGTCCGTGGACATGGGGGCTTCGGCGTGGGCCGGCAATGCAATCGTCAGGCCCGACAGCGCCGCAATACACAGCGGGGCGATTCGGGAGGGTTTGGGGGTGGGTGTAGAAGTGGTTGTCTTGGACATGGTGTTTCGGTAGCCAACATTTTTTTGATATGGCAACCCTGAAGCCTACCCGCGCAGCACCTTCGCAAACAGTTCGTTGCGAAAGTGAATGCCCATGCGCGCAAAGGCGCGGTTGCGGTAGGTCTTGACGGTCGGCACCCCCAGGCCCAGGTCGCTGGCTATGCCTTCGTGCGTCATGCCTTGCAGCACGCGGGCGCACACGTCGAGTTCACGGTCCGTCAGGTCGTGGTGCAGGCGCAGCAGGCGTTCGCGCAGAGCGGGCAGGCCTTGGGGCAGGGCCGCCAGGGCGGGCAAAACGGCCTCTCGGTCGTCGGCTGCGGGCAGCACCTGCTGTCCGCCGTCGTGCATCGGCCAGGCCAACGGGCGCGCCAGGCGGATGTGTTTGCGGGCCAGCGCCAGCAACACGGGCGCAACCGCCTCGAAGTCACCGATCTGGCCATCGCGAAACGGCTTTTGGTGCTGGTGGCGGTAGAAGTTGACCGCAAACACCGAGCCATCGCTTTCATAGTCGACCACAGAGACCCGCTCGGCCACGCCATGCGCGTCATACACGCGGGCGCGGTGCTCGCCCTCGACCTCGGTCGCCGTCACGTGGCACAGGCGGGTGAGGGGTTCGATGGGGGTGTGGTCGTCAAACGCCCGGCCCCAGGTGCGGTCCTTGCGGTACGGGCCCGAGAGGTACGCCCACCAGCAGTCTTGGGTGGTGTCGGGCACGCCCCGGCTGGCGGACATGAACAGCGTGGGTTTGCAGCGCTGGCCGGTGCGGTACACCGACCACGACGCGGCGGGCAGCACGGGCGCCAGGTCTTCAAGCAGGCCCGGCGCAAAACCGGGCTCGCCCAGCCGATGGACCATGCCTGCCAAGGCCTGGCCCGCAGGGCCCGAGGTGGACTGCGGGCCGGAAGCGGGGCGAGCGGAGGGGAGCCATTGCCTCATGGGTGAATCCGGGGGCCGCCGTACCGGTAGCGGTGGCGGCAAGCGAGGGGGTGGGCGGTGGAGCGCTGGTTCATGGCCTTGTCATCCTCTGGGATGACAGGCCTCTGGTGCAACCGGATTTACGCTAGTTTCATAACTAATTTTGTGGTGCCTTGCCTCCCATGTCCGACCCTTCACTGCCCGAACCCCGCCTGAAATTCTTTGCCGACCTGCGCGTGCAGGTGGGCGTGCCGCAGGAGGTGGGCCAGACCGCCCATGGACTGCGCAGGCTGATCCCCATCACCGGCGGCACAGCCACGGGCGATGGCTGGAGCGCCCGGGTATTGCCCGGGGGGGCGGATTTTCAGCTCATCGTGAACGACCGGCTTTCTGAGCTGGATGCGCGCTACGTGCTTGAAACCGATGGCGGTGATTTCATCTATGTGCAGAACCGGGCGGTGCGCTCGGGGCAGCCGGAGCTGATCGCGCGGCTGGTGCGCGGCGAGCCGGTGGACCCGGCGCACATCTATTTCCGGTGCAGCCCAAGTTTTGAGACCGCATCGCCATCGCTGGGCTGGATCGCAGAACGCATGTTTGTGGGCTCCGGCGCGCGCTACCCGGACGCCGTCGCCATGCGGTTCTTTGAACTGGCTTGAGTTTGACTCGCTGCCTGCCTGCCTGCTTTCTTTTCTCCCTTTCTTGATTTCCTTCACAACAACCACCCGGAGACAAACATGAAGCCTCTTTTCAACGCCCCCTTCGCATCCCACGGGCGCCGCGCCCTGCTGGCCGCCGCTGTGGCCGCCACCCTGGCCACACCGTGGGCAGCCGCGCAGGCACAGACCGCTGGCGGTGCGGCCTACCCCAACAAGCCGGTCCGCATCATCGTGGGCTTCCCGGCTGGCACAGGGCCAGACATCGTCGCGCGCTTGCTGGCGCAAAAGTTGTCTGAAGGTTGGGGCAACCTGGGCGTGATCGTGGACAACAAACCCGGTGCAGGCGGCTTGATTGCTGCGGGCGAGGCCGCACGGGCTGTGCCAGACGGCTACACCATCATGCTGGGCGAAACCGGCCAACTCAGCATTGCTCCCAGCAGCTACAACAAGCTGCCGTACGACCCGGCCAAGGACTTTGCCGCGGTAAGCCAGGTCGTCACGTCGGACTTTGTGCTGCTGGTCAACCCGCAAAAAGTGCCTGCGCGCAATGTCAAAGAGTTTGTGGAATGGACCCAGCAGCAAAAGGGCTTGTTTTTGGCCACCTTTGGGGCGGGCACCCCGGGCCATTTTGGCGCCTTCATGTTTGGGGATGCTGTCAAGCTCAAGCCCGAACCAGTGCATTACAAGAACACCGCCGACGCCTTGGGCGGGTTGTTCAGCGGGGATGTGCACGGCGTGTTTGCCAGCGTGGGCCTGGCCGCGCCCCAGGTCAAGACGGGCAAGCTGGTTGCGCTGGGCGCTACCGGCGCCACACGCACGCCCACGCTGCCCGATGTGCCCACCATCAAGGAGCAGGGCTACGCCAACCTGGAGTTTTCGTCGTGGTTTGGCATCGTCGCCCCTGCCAAGACCCCGCCCGAGATCATTGCGCGGCTCAATGCAGACATCCTGAAAGCCGTGCAGTCGCCAGAGGGCAAGGCCAAGATGGAAGAAGCGGGCTTTCGGGTGACAGGCACCAGCCAGCAGGAGTTCAGCCGAATCATTGCGGCCGACACGGTGACCTGGGGCAAAGCAGTGGCCGCCACGGGGTTCAAGGCGGATTAACGGGAAATGAGCCGTTTGACTGCCGCGTAAGACAGATTCGCCAATTGACGGGAAGGGGGACTACCGTCTTTATCATCGTCACGGCCGCAAGGCACCACACCTCCATGATGAAAGAGCTTGTGCGGACCGTGACGAAAACCCCAAACGACTGTCAAACAACAAGCGCCCGCGGGCACAGGGGAGCCTGCGGATGCCGTGGCTGAAGCTGTTGCACATCAGCGCGGTCATCGTTTGGTGCGGCACCCTGCTGTACCTGCCCACACTGATCGCATCGGCCACGGGGTCGCGGCAGGCCCCTGTGTTCGAGCACGCGCACCAGCGGCTGCTTCGCAGCCTGTTCATGCTGGTGGTCACGCCCGCTGCGCTGATCGCCATTGCATCGGGCACGGCCATCTTTGTGTTCATGGGGCCGCTCACGCTCTGGCTGATTGCCAAGCTTGCCGTGGTGGGGCTATTGGTGCTGGCGCATGCCAGCTGTGGTCTTTTGGTGCTGAAGGCTGAACGGGGCGAAACCCGCCTGGCGGGCCTTTGCACAGCAGTCACTGTGTTCAGCATGGCCGCCATTGCGCTGGTGGCCTGGCTGGTGCTGAGAAAGCCGTTCTGATGCGAACGCGCGCGAAACGGCTTTCTTACCGCACCCGACACACGCAACGCACGCGAGGTCCCTTATTCGCTGGTGTCGACGCCGACTGCGTGTTCGTACACCAGTCGCCCGCCCAGGTAGGCGGCAAGCCCGATAAAACCGGCGGTGAGTATCGACAACCCCAGGCCCCAGGGCATGACAAGCGCGCCGGGGTCATCCCCCAGCCGCAGCATCCAGTTGAGCGTAGCCAGCGACAGCATCATGACCGCGATCAAGGCATGTCCCCAGGCCGTGATGAGGCGTCGGATGCGCCCGACCGTCAACAGATCCACCAAACCCGCCAGACTGGCGCCCCAGCCGCCCAGGGCGCCCACCCCGGCCAGCCAGACACCCGCCCGCGCCCAGAAGGGATCACCGGTGTAGACAAAGCCGCCATCGGCCGCCACCAGCCCGATCAGTGCCGCCACAGGGAAGTGAATCATCATGGGGTGAAGCGGGTGCCCAGCAATGGCGGCGCGGCTCAGGATGGGCTCGGGTGTCGGGTTCATTCAGTCATTCTGCCTGCGCTGGTTGTGTTGTCGGTGGCGGGCTGCAAAGGGCCGCAATCCACGCTGGACCCGGCCGGTCCCTCTGCGCAAGCCATTGCAACGGTGTGGTGGTGGATGTTTGCCGTGGCGGTGCTGGTGCTTATTGGGGTGGTGGCTGCGTGGCTGCTGGCAATGCGCCGCGGCGCTGCGTCAACGTCAGCCCTGCAGCCTGATGGGGCACGCTCGGAGCGGCGTTGGCTGGTGTGGGGTGGCCTGGTGTTGCCGGGTGTGAGCATTGCCGCGCTGGTGGCGTTCGGGTCCCCTGCAGGTCTGCACCAGTTGCCCTTGCCAGGTGGCCTGCGCGACGCACCCGCGCCGCTGGAGATTCAGGCCATCGGGCACCAGTGGTGGTGGGAGCTAACCTATCCGGCCAGCGGTGTGACGCTGCGCAACGAGATGCGCATCCCTGCCGGACGGCCAGTGGATGTGCTGACCGGCAGCGCAGATGTGATTCATTCGTTTTGGGTACCGCGGCTGGGCGGCAAGCTGGATGCCGTTCCGGGGCGGACCTTTCGCGTGCGCCTGCAGGCCGACAAACCCGGTGTCTACCGCGGCCAATGTGCCGAGTTTTGCGGCCGGGACCATGCGCACATGACCATGACGGTGATTGCCATGGAAGCCGCCGAATTCGAGGCCTGGCTCGCCTCCGCAGCTTCACGCCAGCCCGCTCCCGTCTCCGCTCCTGCTGCAGCAGCTTCGCAATGACCCATCCAACGCCTTCTACGCCGTCTAAGCCTTCAACCCCAACGACCGCGCACCCGCCGGTGAGCGACCCAGAGGCCCTGCACGCAGAGTTCGAAGCCGTCTGGGGCAACCCCACGGGCTGGCGCGCGCTGAGCATGGTCAACCACAGCAGCATTGCCGCGCGATTTTTGCTGACCGGAGGGGTGTTCTTTCTTCTGGCTGGGCTGCTGGGCATGCTGCTGCGCGCCCAGTTGGCCCGCCCGGGGCAGACTTTCATGGGGTCGGAAGCCTACAACCAGGCTTTCACCATGCACGGCACGATGATGATGTTTCTGTTTGCCGTGCCCATCCTGCAGGGGCTGGCCGCCTATCTGCTGCCCAAGATGCTCGGCGCGCGTGATCTGGTCTTTCCTCGGCTGTCGGCGTTTGGCTATTGGTGCTACGTGTTTGGCGGCATCATTTTTACGAGCAGCCTGCTTTTTGGGCTGGCACCGGACGCGGGCTGGTTCATGTACACGCCGCTGTCCAGCAGCCATTACTCGCCGGGGCTTAACTCTGATTTCTGGCTCTTGGGGGTGACGTTTGTGGAGATATCCACCATGGCGGCCGGCATCGAGATCGCGGTGTCCATCCTTCGCACACGGGCGGCGGGCATGGCTTTGCACCAGATGCCCATTTTTGCCTGGGCGATGCTGGTCACCTCGATGATGATCATCACGGGCTTCCCACCACTCATCCTCGGCTCGATGCTGCTGGAGCTGGAGCGTGCTGCAGGATGGGCATTCTTTGACCCGACGCGCGGCGGGGACGCCGTGCTCTGGCAGCACCTTTTCTGGTTGTTCGGCCACCCGGAGGTCTACATCATCTTTATCCCCGCCGCGGGCATTGTGTCGACCATCGTGCCGGTGTTTGCGCGGCGCCCGCTGGTGGGCTACCGCTGGGTGGTGATCTCGCTGGTGAGCATTGGTTTTCTCAGCTTTGGGCTGTGGGTGCACCACATGTTCGCGGTCGGCATCCCGGCGATGGCGATGGCTTTCTTTTCATTGGCGAGCATGCTGGTGGCCATACCGACGGGCGTACAGGTTTTTGCGTGGATTGCCACGCTGTGGACCGGGCGGCCCGTCTGGTCTGTGCCCATGCTGTGGGTGGCGGGCTTTTTGTTCATCTTTGTGGCGGGCGGTTTGACCGGCGTGATGCTGGCTTTTGTGCCGTTTGACTGGCAGGTCCACGACACCCATTTTGTGGTCGCGCATTTTCACTATGTGTTGATCGGCGGCATGCTGTTTCCGCTGGTGGCGGGTGTTTATTACTGGCTGCCGCATTTCAGCGGTCGCATGCCTTTTGATCGCTTGTCCAAGGTGGGTTTCTGGTTGAGCTTCATCGGGTTCAACGGCACCTTTCTGGTGATGCACTGGACGGGGCTGCTGGGCATGCCCAGGCGTGTCTACACCTACGAGGCCGGGCTGGGCTGGGACCTTCCCAACCTCGTGTCGTCCATCTTCAGCTTTGTCATGGCCTTTGGGGTGGCTACCGTCATCCTGGATGTCGTGTTGCATTTCAAGTTAGGCCGTCGTGCACCCCTCAATCCCTGGGGCGCTGACACGCTGGAGTGGGCCTCCGGAACACCCCCACGCTCTTACAACTTTGCCAGCCAGCCCCCGCTGTCTACCCGACATCCGCTGTGGGATGACCCCAACCTGCCGCACACGATTGCAGCCGGGCAGCACGCCTTGCCCCGTGCGCACCACGGTCGGCGGGAAACGCTGGGCAGCGACCCGGTCACCGGGCGCCCGCGCGAGGTCATTCATCTGCCGGGCAATTCCTGGTGGCCACTGATTGCGGGCTTGTGTCTGGCGTTGCTGTGCATTCTCTTGCTGCTCAAAGCGTATGGGTTCGCCGCCGGGGCGGCGTTGGCCGCTGTGGTGGTGTTGTTGCGATGGTCGTGGGAAAACGGCGCGCATCCCGCTGCCGCGGCGGGCGAGGCGCATGACCTGCCAGCGGGCCTCCAGCTGCACTCGCGCACTTTTGACGGGCCCGGCCTGTGGGGCATGGGGTTGACCTTGCTGGCGGATGCGGCGCTGTTCACGTCGCTGCTTTTTGGCTGGGTCTATCTGTGGACTGTGGCCCCCCATTGGGAGCCACCTGCCCAGTCGCCCCTGGGTGTTTGGCCGCTGGCTGCCATCGCGGTGGTATTGGGCGCAGGCACCTGGTGCATGCAACGTGCGGTGGCGGGCTTGAAAGCCGCCTGCGCGGCGGGCCTGGCCGCGCGCCTGGGCCTGGCGGCAGCCTTCGGGGCGTGTGCCAGTGCAGGGCTGGTTGCGCTGCTGGCGCTGGCCCCGCTGGAACCCACACGGCTGGCACACGATGCGGTGCTGACATTTACGCTGTATTTCCTGCTTGTGCATGCGGCGGTGGCAACGGTGTTGGCTGGGCTCCAGGCATGGCGGGTGCGATTGGGCTACGTGGGCGTGCATGCGCCTTACGAGCCGTTGGTGGTTGCGCTGTGGTGGCGTTTCACCACGGGTGCTGCGGTGGTGGCATGGCTGGTGATGGCGCTGCTGCCACTGGCTTTCCGGGCGGGGGCTGCATGAGGGTTGGTCAGGGTCATCCGGCGCAATTGCTCACCGGGCTGACGCTCTGGTTTGTGTGGCTGTGTCTTGTTTACGGCGGCTCGGCGGTTGCTTGCGCGGTGGCTCCGCCCCCTGCGCAAGCGGGGCCGTGGAACTGGGTGAACGGTGCCCTGCTGGCCCTGACGGTGTTGTTCGCTGCGGGGTTTCTGGTGGCCGCACGGCGGTCGGCACGCGCAGCGGCTGCCTTGGCGGGGGCAGAGCAGGGCGTGGTGCGACAGCGGTTTTTTGCGTCAGCGGCGGCAGTGCTGCATGGTGTGGCTGCGGTGTCTACCGTAGTGGTGGCGCTGCCCTTGCTGGTGCTGGCGCCGTGCATTTAGCGCGCCTGTTCGCGGTCGGCATCTTGGAGGTGGCTGCGGGCCCAGCCGCTGCGCACGGCAACGTGTTGACCGGCGAAGGGGCGCACGCACCCATCTGGGCCTCGCAAATCCTGTTTGTCGCCGCATGGTTCGGCTATTTGTTCGGAGCCATTCGCAGGCGACCTGAACCCCTCCGACGGGCGCTCTTTCACACTGCCATGTTGGTCGCGGGCTTGGCGTTGTTCGGGCCTTTCGACGACATGGCGGGCAGCAGTACGGCCTGGCACATGGTGCAGCACATGTTGCTGATCACCGTGGTTGCGCCCTTGGCGGTGCTTGCGCGCCCCTTGCCACAGTGGCGCGCTTGTGCGGGCCCGTCGGTGGATGTGGTCTGGCGCGGGGTTCAGCGGCTCACGCGCCGCCCCATGGCCTGCGCGCTGCTTCACGCAGCCGCCATCTGGATATGGCATGCACCGGGGCCTTACATGGCAGCAGTGTTGTCCAACGGCTGGCATGTGCTGGAGCACGCCAGTTTTCTTCTTACCGGATGGCTCTTTTGGTGGTCGGTATTGCGGCCGGGAACGACTGGGGCCGTTCAGGCCACGTTGGCACTGTTGTTTACGGTCATGCACACCGGCCTGTTGGGTGCACTGCTGACCTTTGCGCCCGTGGTGCTGTATGCGGGCGAGTCGCGCGAGCTGTGGGACCAGCAGCTTGCGGGTTTGGTGATGTGGATTCCTGGCGGCGTCGTCTATCTATTGGCTGCCGTGCGGGTGGGTTTTGGCTGGCTGGGAAGCACGGCGTTGCCTCCAAAGTTCACGCAGCCTGAACACACGAGCAAGTCCCCGTGATGTGGGCGATCGGGGGCGGTGTGGGCTGCGATTTTTGGCTTGCAGCCGGTCCGAGTCGACGCATCGGGCGCCTTGACGCGTTCGATGGAGCCTTCTGAGGGCGTTTACGTCCCAGTTGTTCGGGCAGCCGAGGAGGTGGGTGGTTGCAGTCGCGCTGCCCGGCACACGCTCTCGCAATCCCGTATGTGTTGGTTGCCCAAATACCGCAAGATGGCATAGCCCAAAGCCGCAGACACCGCCTGCCCCGCAAGGGGCACGTATTTGGCGATCTGCTTGGTGGTAAGCCTCACTCCCACCGTTTGCGCGAGCCGCAAAACCACGTCCCGCGTGATGAGTTTGCCAATCAGCACCGATCCCACCAGACCCACCGCTTTTTGCACGCGCTCGCGTGCGCCCGGATCCAGGCGGTCGATTTGCTCGGCCGACAGACCAAACTCCGCGCTGATCTGTGGCAACAATCGCGACAGCAGGGCTGCGTCTACCGCCCAATCCAGACCGGGCACTGGCACAGCGCTCGCGACAGCCGCTACCAAAGCCCGCCGATGCAGAAGGCGGTTGCTGCGTTGCCTGGCTGAATGAATGTGGTCGTCGGACGCGCGGCTGGCGTTTTCCCCGGCAAACGAAGGCGTGGATTCAACCATGGTTTTTTACCCTTTGTACCTCGTTGCTCCCGTTGCCGCGGTCTTTCGACGCTGGTTTCTACGGGGTTTCACTTGCTTTTGATCAGGCTGAAAAGTACCAGCAGAACAATGGCGCCGATCACCGATGCAATCCAGCCCGCTGCGTCACCTTGTTGGTACCAGCCCATGGCCATGCCCACGTAGCTGGCAAGAAAAGACCCCGCCACACCCAACAGCGAGGTCATGATCCAACCCAGTTTGTCATCTCCGGGTTTGACGGCCCGTGCGATGAACCCCACCACCAGACCGATTAATAACATTCCCAACAGTGACAGCATGTTGTTTCCCTTTTTTGTAGTGATGACGATGAAGTCACTTTACGGATCAAGGGGTCACGCCCCTGTCAGACAAAACCCTTAGAAGGCGTCCCGCAGTCCGATGCGGCGGATGGTTTTGCAGCCGCTGTGCGACTGAGCTGCGCTCAATTCAAGGGCCCAGAGGACGGTTGTACAGGCACCGTTCAAACCGGTGTGAGTCCAGTGTCAGTCCCGACACCTGGTAGCGGCTGGACGCGCATGCATACCTGCCCGCTGGCAGCGCGGCGTACGCGGCGCTGGTCAGCAAAATTTCGCCCGCTACCGCAATGTCTTCGCCCAGCTTGCACGCACAGTTCATTTCTGCGCCGAAAAGGTCTTCGTTGGCGATCACCAGCGTGGGCCCAAAGCCAATGCCCGCGCTCACGTTCAGTACGCGCTCGGGTGGCAACACGGCGTTCATGGCGTCGAGCGCTCGCAGCGTGTCCAGGGCCGCATCGAGGGCTTGCTCCGGCGTGCTGAAAACTGCGAACAGGTTGTCGGCTTCCTGCTTGATGACTTCGCCCCCGTTCCCCGTGATGGCGGGGCAGGCGGCCTGCTCCATTTGATGGATCATCGCCAGAAAATGGATGATGCCGTGGCTTTGCGTGATGCGCGAGAAGCCGCACATGTCCAGCACCAGAATCGCGACATCCCGCACAAACGCCTGCGCGATGGCCGTATCAATCGCCGCAGCGTTCGACGGTGCCTGGTTGCGTTGCGACAGCAATTGCCGCAAGAACGCCTTGTTGTGGGCGTTGGAGGCGGGGTGTGTCGAGTTCACGTCAGCGGGCATGGGCGTAGGGGCGTGCATGGCGGCGGCTTGTGGGAGGTATCTGACATCGTAGCGCGGCAGCTGCTTGCGGCTTATGGCCCCAAGCTGGACCATCATCGGCCGATTGATTGGCTGCACGCTGAAGCTGCAGCCGCTCACACTCCCGCAAGCGACCCGAAAAGGCACCCCATGACAAAAATCATTTTTAGCCGCAGTTCCCTCGTGTTCGCCGCAGCGCTGGCTTTGGGCGGTTTGGCCGTTGCGCCCTCTGTTGCACTGGCGCAGAGCGAAGAAGCCTCGCTGCAGCGGGGCACAGTGCCCGATGTGACGCCACAGCAGCGCTACCAATCCGCCATCCGCGAAGCCGGTGGCGGGCTCAAAGTGAGTCTGGAAGAGTGCCGCGCGATGGTGACGGCAGAGCGCAGAGCGTGCGAGTCCCAGGCACGATCACGCTACCAAGCCGACATGGCTGCGGCCAAAGCCATGCTCCGCGACCCTTCGGCAGGGCCAGTCAACGTGGTGGGTGGGCCAATCCGCAGCACCGAGACGGTGTACGAGATCCGAAAGTAATGCGAGGAGCGGAGCGGGCCGAGCGACCTGCTGACCGCTTACTGCTTGGCCGAGGCCGTGTCTTCGCCCGCTGAAGCGGCTACGCGGCGCGCGCCGTTGAAACGGCGTGCCCAATAGGACACGCCCATGTCTTCCACACGGATCTGTGCGCCGCTGCGCGGGGCGTGAATGAATTTGCCATCGCCCACGTAAATGCCCACGTGGCTGAAATTGCGGCGCATGGTGTTGAAGAACACGAGGTCGCCGGGTTGAAGTTCTTTTTTGTCGATGACCTGGGTGGCCGCAGCCTGCTGGTCGGCGCGGCGGGGGAGCAACAGGCCTACGGTCTGCTCGTAGATGGCGCGCACAAAGCCGCTGCAGTCAAACCCGGTGTCGGCGCTGTTGCCGCCACGCTTGTACGGAACACCCAGAAATCCCATGGCGTTGACCACCAAATGGGAGGCTTGGTCGGCCACGGTATGGGCTTTGTCAGCCACCTTGTCGGCGACTTTGTGACTGGCGTCTTCCAGCCGTGTCAGCAAGCCTTTGTCGGCGACAAAACGATCAAACTCGTCAGGCGTCGACGCCTGGGGCGCAGCTTGGGCGGCGGTGGCACAGGCCAGTAAAAGGACACAAAACCATCGGGACATGGGGGCGAAGGGTAACACGCTACGCTCACTTACCAAAAACCGGCGCGATTGCAAGCTGTTGATTTGCTTCAGATAAACCGCATTGCGGGCTTGCAGGCAGGCTGGGCGCAAGTGCATTGCTTGCTGTGAGGCGCACAGTTTTGCCCACGGCGGGTGGGTGTCAATCCACGGGTCTTTACCCCTCATCTGGCGGAGATATTTGTCATGAAATTTGCAAGAAAATGGCCTCTGGCGCTTACCAATAAAGCGCAAGTAGCTATGTTTTTGGTAGCGATTGGCGCCACTGCAAACAGCGTGGCTCAAAACACGGCTTCAGCGCCCGTTTCACTCGTTCCTGTCGCGACCGGGCTGGTGAACCCTTGGGCTCTGGCCTTTCTGCCGGACGGCCAGTTTCTGGTTACCGAACGGGGGGGCCGCATGCGCACCGTCAGCGCCAGCGGGCAGGTTGGCCCCGCGCTGACAGGCCTGCCCGCGGTGGCGACGGGCGGGCAGGGCGGTTTGCTGGACGTGGTGACCGATACGGACTTTGCGCGCAACCGCCGCATCTTCTTTTGCTTTTCTGAACCCGCTGCTTCGGCAGGCGGTGGTGGTGGTGGTGGTGGCAACAGCACGGCGCTTGCGCGGGCAACGTTGTCGGCCGATGCGCGCAGCTTGCAAAACGTGCATATCCTCTTCAGCCAGCGCCCCAAGGTCGAAAGCGCACTGCATTTTGGCTGCCGCATCGTGCAGACCGGGGACGGCAATCTGTTTCTGACCCTGGGTGACCGCTACCACCGCAAGGACGACGCGCAAAAGCTGGACAACCACCACGGCAAGATCATCCGCATCACCACCGACGGCGCCGCACCACCAGACAACCCGTTTGCCAAACAACCCGGCGCCTTGCCCGAGATCTGGAGCTACGGCCACCGCAACCCGCAGGGCGCCACCCTCGCGCCCGACGGCAAGCTGTGGATGCATGAACACGGCCCCCAGGGTGGCGACGAGGTCAACCAACCCCAGCCGGGCCGCAACTACGGCTGGCCGGTGATCACCTACGGCGAGAACTACGGCGGCGGCAAACTGGGCGAGGGCACGGCCAAGGCCGGTATGGAGCAGCCGCTGCACCACTGGGTGCCGTCGATTGCGCCTTCGGGCATGGCGTTTTTGACCAGCACCCGGTATGGCGCAGCCTGGCAGGGCAGCCTGTTCGTCGGATCGCTCAAGTTCGGCACGCTTCACCGGCTGGAACTGGCGGGCGGCAAGGTGCAGCGCGAGGAAAAACTGCTCCAAGGCAACGGTGAGCGCATTCGCGACGTGCGCCAGGGGCCCGACGGCTTGCTCTATATGGTGACCGACAGCCCACAAGGGCGATTGCTGCGCTTGCAGCCGAACTGAGGACGTGTGCACGGTCTCAAGGGCTGGCAAGTGCACTGAGAGGTGGTCCGGGTTTGCCCCAGCGGCGGGTGAAGCGGGCCGACCCGCAGCGCGGGCTGCGACAATGCGCGACCGCGCCGAACACCGCCACCGAGCGGGCGGACCCACCCACAAACCACTCACCACACCATGCTGCTTGACGCCACCGAATCCCAACTCGTCCTGGTCGATTACCAGGAGCGCCTGATGCCCGCCATCTTTGAAGGCCCCGCCGTGCTGGCCAACGCCCGCCGCCTGGCCGAGATCGCCCGCTTGCTGGAGGTGCCCGTGTGGGGCACCGAACAGAACCCCTCGCGCCTGGGCGCCAACGACGCTGCGCTGCGCGCCCTGTGCCAGAAAACCCTGGCCAAGATGCACTTCAGCGCCGCCGAAGAGGGCCTGGGCGAATGGCTGCGCCCACCGGCCAAGCCCCAGCAGGGCGGCAACGCGCGCAGTCTGCCCAAACACCTGCAAAAACCCGCCGCTGCCCAGGGCGACGAGCGCGGCACCATCGTGATTGCAGGCTGCGAAGCCCATGTCTGCCTGCTGCAAACCGCGCTCGATCTGTTGGAAGACGAGTTTGAAGTGTGGGTGGTGACCGACGCCTGCGGCTCGCGCACCGAACGCAACCGCGACGCAGCGTTTGACCGCCTGGCCGGCGCGGGCGCCGAGCTGGTGACCACCGAGATGGTGGCGTTTGAATGGCTGGGCAGCTGCGAGCACCCGGCGTTCAAGGATGTGCTGGGCTTGATCAAGTAAGCAGTTTTTTGAGTCTTTTTGCCTGCTGAGGTACCTGCCTCAGATAGACCGTTCGCCCTGAGCCTGCCGAAGGGCTTTTCGCAAAAGCGCCCTGGCTTCGACAAGCTCAGCCCGAACGGTTGGGGGCAAATCCGAGGCATGCAAATAATCAGGTGTTTTTGGCCTCTGGCGCTTATCCATCAAGCGCTAGTAGCTATAAAAATCATAGTTTTTTCAGGGCACCCACATTGGCGCTGCTGGCTCCCATTCACCCATGTCCCCTGAATTGATTGGTCTGGTTCTGCTCGTGGTGTTGCTGGTCATCAATGTCCAGGCCACCCGCCAGATGGTGCGCAGCGGCGAGCAAGGCTTTCGCAAGGCGATGCTGATGGGTGGCGTGTGGGTGCTGCCGTTTCTGGGTGCGTGGCTGGTGAAGACCCACCTGCAGTCCGCCGCAGTTTCAGCGCCCGGAGAATCTGGTGCAGGGGACGCCGAGCCAGCCCCTGCGCACCTGGAGGCGCCAGGCGGTGCGGGTTTTGACGTACGGGCGCATCTGCAAAACCCGCAGGATCTGCCGCAGCTGGACTGGCCCGCGCTGGACACCTGGGCCCATGGCGCGGGCGATCGCACGCCAGAGGCCGTGGCCGACGCCCTGAACCAGGGCCGCCGCGCCTGGCTGCTGCACCTGCGCGATGCGCTCGGCACGCACATGCACCTGCACGAAGGGGCGGACTGTTTCATCCTGTCGCCGCTCGATCCGTCGGTGGCCCGCGCCACCGCGCGTTATGTGACCACCACGCGCCAGCGCATCGACCGGCTGCTGGCGGGCATGGCGCATTTCCCTGTGGCAGAAAAAAGCATCCTGCTGGTGCTGCAAGATGAGGACACCTACTACCACTACGTCGCGCAGTTCTACGGCGAGGACGGCGAGTTTGCGCGCAGCGGCGGCATGTTCATCCACTTCGGCTGTCCGCATTTTGTGGTGGTGGCGGCCGACCTGGCCAACATCGAACCGGTGATTGCGCACGAGATGACACACAACGCGCTGGCCCACCTGCACCTGCCCACCTGGCTGGACGAGGGTCTGGCCGTCAACACCGAGCGCCGCCTGAAGGGCGCGCCACCGGCACAGCACACCCCCGCGCAGCTGCACCACCTGCACCAGCGCTTCTGGACGCCCGAGCGCATGCAGGAGTTCTGGGCGGGCACGTCGTTTCAGCGCACCGACGACGGCAACCTGCTGTCGTACGAGCTGGCCCGCATTCTGGTGGACCACATGGCGCGCGACTGGGCAGCGTTTACCGCTTTTGTGACCATCGCACAACGCCGCGATGTCGGGGCACAAGCGGCGGTCGAGGTGTTGTCCATCGACCTGGGGCGCAGTGTGGGGGCGTTACTGGACATGGTCGACAACGACGGCTGGGCGCCGGACCCAGCGCGGTGGGGTGGGGCAGCGGATTGAGGTAGCGCGGGGTATCTATCTACAGGCTCCTAGCGCCCAAAGCCTATGCTTGGCAGCACAACAAGGTGGTTTTTTTCATGCTGAGACGTTTTTCTATTTCTGCTTTTTGGGGCAACTTTCGCAGTACGGCGCCTGGAAGAGCACGGCGGTCGTTCTTTGCGTCGTGTGCATGGCTGGCATTGGCGACGCTAACCGCGGCGACGGCGCTCAGTGGCTGCAGTGCAGTCCCGCAGGCCGTTGACCCCAGCTCCGACGCCCCCGAGGCGGCGTTCGCCCCGCGTGGCCCTTTCATCGACGCGCCGACGTACAACGAAGCACTGCAGCGCTGGCAGAGCCCAGAAGACATCAACGCCTGGATTGGCGCGCGGTTCCGGTACGACACCGACCGCGCGATGCAGCTGTCTGAGACGCAGCGCCAGGCCAACGGCCGCATGCCCATCGTGGCGCCCGACGCCTTTTTTGCAGCCCCCAGCGGCGTGTGTGTGGACCTGGCCCGATTTGCGCTGGAGACGCTACAAACCCTGCAACCCGCCGTGCAGCCGCGCTACCTGATGATCGAGTTCGACCCCGTCTCCGTGCGCGGCAACACGCTGCGCCGCCACTGGCTGGTGTCGTTCGAACGGGGCGGGCAGCATTACTTTTTTGCCGACTCCAAACGCCCGGGCCACATCGCAGGGCCGTACGCCAGCGTGCAGGCCTTTGTCGACGAATACGCGCAATACCGCGGGCGGCGCATTGTGGCTTTCAGCGAGCGGGAGTCCTATGAGCGCAGGCTGCGCACCCGGGCGGTGGCTGAACCGGCATCGTGAGAGGGTAGAGGTTGCGGTCGCCTCTGCGTAAGGCAATGTTCCGGCGGATTGAATGGGTCCAATGCCGAGCATCGCTGCGCATGGGGGTGTCAGTAGATATGTGAGTGTTTTTTGGTTGGGTACCTGCCTCAGATAGACCGTTCGCCCTGTCGAAGGGCTGTTCGCAGAAAGCGGCCTGGCTTCGACAAGCTCAGCCCGAACGGTTTGGGGGGGCAAATCTGAGGCATTTAAGAAATCAAGTGTTTTTGGCCTCTAGCGCTTATCCACAAAGCGCTTCTAGCTATCATTTTCAGCAACTTTGCAAAGCCGTGAACGTAGTGCCCAGTCAGTCCCGGCTCAACCAGTGGGCAATGCAGACGCTTTTAACTGCACCGGCTGTCCCGCCGCGACCCAGCCGTCGATGCCCCCTTGCAGAAAACGCGCCTTGATGCCTGCGGCACGCAGGCGCAACGCAGTGCAACGGCCGACCTCGTGGCCATAGACGCAATACACGACCACCTCTTCGTCGGTGGGCAGCTCACCGGCCCAGGCGTCGATGACCGCTGGGTCGCGCCAGGGTGCATTGGGCAGGATGGTAGTGGCCGCGTCGTAAACACCAGCGCGGCGCACGTCGATGCGATGGCGTGCCTGCTGCGCGTCTTGCACCGATGCCTCCAAGCCTTCGCTGGCGGCGTGGACCGCGCGCTGGTAGCGCTCGTACACAGCAGCCCAGTCGATGTTGGCCATGAAGGCATCGACATACGCGCCCGCCGCTGCGCCGTGGTCCAGGTGGTAGGCGTGTTCATACATGTCCAGCGCGAGGATGGGCACGCCACCCGCGGCGGCCTGGGTGTGGTCGTTGGCCCACTGGTTGACGAGCGTGCCCTCGCGCGGCTGAAACACCAGCAGCACCCAGCCCGAGCCGCCGCCCAGCGCCTTGCCCATGGCGACGAATTCTTCGCGCCAGCGCTCCGGGCTGCCAAAGCTGGCCGCCAGGGCCAGCGCCATGCCCGGGGCGGGAGCCGCGCCCTGGCCGCCCAGGCTGGCGAAGTACAGCTCGTGCAGCAGCATGGAGTTGCTGGCAATCAGTTCCTCGCGCTTGAGCCCGTTGAGTGCAAAGCCGGGCGCGGATGCAAAGTCCAGCCCCGATAGCTGCGCCCGAATGACGTTGAGCCGTGACACGGCACCGCCATAGTTGTTCTGGTGGTGGCTGCGCAGCAGTTTTTCAGACAGCCCGAGCAAGTTGGCCGGGTCAAAAGGAAGGGCTTGGGGGTGTGCTTGCATGGCGGGGCTCCGGGGAGAGGGTGACTGAATGGCGGCTCAGGCAAGCCAGGGTTTGAGAAACGTCACCGCCAGCCCCGCCGCCGCGCACATGCCCAGCAGAGGCATCACACCGGTCTTGAAGCGGAACAGTGCCACCAGCGCCGCGATGGCGATCACAGCCGACACGGCATCGAACGTCCCGCCAAAGCCTTGCGGCCACAGCAGGTGGTAGGCAAAAAACAGCGCCAGGTTCAGGATCACGCCCACCACGGCGGCGGTGATGGCCGACAGTGGCGCGGTGAAACCGAGCTTGCCGTGGGTGGCCTCCACCACCGGGCCGCCCGCCAGGATGAAGATGAAGGATGGCAGGAAGGTCACAAACGTAACCACCGTGGCGGCGGCAGCAGCGCCTGCAAACAGCGCATCTGGGCCCCACACCTGCTGCAGCCAGCCGCCCACAAAGCCGACGAAGGCCACCACCATGATCAGCGGGCCGGGTGTGGTCTCGCCCAGCGCCAGGCCGTCGATCATCTGCGGGCCGCTGAGCCACTGGTATTGCTCCACCGCGCCTTGGTACACATAGGGCAGCACGGCATAGGCACCGCCAAAGGTCAGCAGCGCGGCCTTGGTAAAAAACCAGCCCATCTGCGTGAGCGTGCCCTGCCAGCCCTGCGTGGCCACCAGCACGGCCATGGCCGCCAGCCACAGCACCAGCCCGGCCGCCAGCACCTTGGCCAGGTGGCTGCGGGAGAAGCGGGCGTGGGCAGGTGTGGGCGTGTCGTCGTCGATCAACGCGGGGCCGTAACCTTTGTTGCCGTTGGCGTGGCCGCCCCCCAGCGCAAACACGGCAGGCCAGCGTTGTGCGCCAAAGTAGCCGATCAGCCCGGCGGCCAGCACGATGGCCGGGAAGGGGGTGTTGAGCGCAAAGATGGCCACAAAGGACGCAGCCGCAATGCCCCACATCCAGCCGTTCTTGAGCGCCCGCGTGCCGATGCGGTGGGCCGCATGCAGCACCAGCGCCGTCACGGCGGGTTTGATGCCATAGAAGATGCCCGCTACCACTGGCACATCGCCAAACCGCAGGTACACCCACGACAGCGCGATCAGGATGAACAGTGAGGGCAGCACAAACAGCGCCCCGGCCACGATGCCACCCCAGGTGCGGTGCATGAGCCAGCCGATGTAGGTGGCCAGCTGCTGCGCCTCGGGGCCGGGCAGCAGCATGCAGTAGTTGAGGGCGTGCAGAAAGCGCTTTTCACTGATCCAGCGGCGGCGCTCCACCAGCTCGGTGTGCATGATCGCGATCTGCCCCGCAGGCCCGCCAAAGCTGATGAAACCGAGCTTGAGCCAGAACAGGAAGGCCTCGCCAAAGCCCACGGGGGCCGGGCGGTCCAGGGCGGAGGCGGCGTTCGCAGAAGTGGGGGTGGTCATGGTGCGGTGCTGGGCAGCGGGGCCTGTGAGGATGGGAGGGCGGTCGGCACGGCATACAAGGCGTCGAACACTTGCGCCGCGGCCTGGGTGAGCGCATCGTCATCGGCATGCACTTCGCGCAGGCCGGCCAGCACGGCCTCCAGCCCTGCTGCCTCGGGCACGGGCATGCCGCCCGTGTCCAGGTAGTGCACGGCGCGGGCCAGGCGCTGCAGCCGGTGGTCGGCCTCCAGCCCGAAGCTGGCGATCAGCACCTCAAAGGTCACCAGGGCACCCACGTGGGTGAACCGGGCGCCGTCAAAGTCAAAGCCCAGGACATCGGCAGGCGGTGATGCCGGATCGGCCAGCCATACGAACCGCGCGCCCGGGTCGATAAAGCGGCGGATCAGCCAGGCGCAGGCCAGGCGGTCCACCCAGGGCCGGGCGCGTGTGGCCCAGCGCTGGTTCTGGAATTGGACGGTGTGAAGGCGTGTGATGCCATGGGCGGGCAGGGCGGCGGGCTCTCCGCGCGAGAAGTTGGCGTCCAGTGCCTGCCGCAGGGTGGACAGGTCGGCATCGGCCTGCGCCGCGGCGCCGCTGGGGTAGTAGTCGGTGCGGTGCAGCGAGTGCAGCGCGTCTGCAACGCTGCGCAGGCGGCGGCGTGCTTCGGTTTCGGTGATCTGTGCCAGTTCTGCCTGCAAGGCGGTGGCTGTGTTGCGCCACTGCGTGAAGGCTTCGGTGCGGTCGAACAGCGCTTCGATCTCCTGGCGCTGCGCGTTGTCAGGGGCGGTCAGCGTCAGCAGCATGGCCGTGCCGCCGTGTTCGCGCACCTCGGCGGCGATGGGCGCCAGCAGGCCCGCATGTTCTTCAGGCAGCAGGTAGGCGCCGTCGCGCAGGGCGGCGCAGCCCAGTGCTTTGAGATTGCGCCAGATGCGCAGCCGCACGGCGTTGGGCTGCGTGGGCAGCGTCATGATGAGGGTGGACCACATGGATTTGAAGTATATGCGTTGAATATTGAAATAGATATGTCTATTTCAACAATCGTTGTCACCAAAGAATCCTTGCGCACCGGCTGCTTCTGGTCATACAAGGGAGCACCACGGAGAAAGGCACAAGCGGCCCGCAAGACTTGGCGCAATGCGTGCCAGAACCGCTTTGTCCCAGGCATTGCAGCCCAGCGTTGCTGCTGATTCAGGTCGACACAAAGGCCAGCGTCAGTTTGCCGCAAGCCCGTTATGAATAATTATGAATTCAAAACCTGCTGTTTTGGCAGGGCGAGAGAGATGCCGAGGAGACACCCACAATGACCGCTTACGCTGATTTCTACCGCCAGTCCATCGACCAGCCTGACGCCTTCTGGCGCGAGCAGGCCCAACTGATCGACTGGCACACCCCGCCCCAGCAGGTGTGCGACTACAGCAACCCGCCGTTTGCCAAATGGTTTGTGGGCGGCACCACCAACCTGTGCCACAACGCGGTCGACCGGCACCTGGCCACGCGTGCCAGCCAGCCCGCACTGATCGCGATCTCCACCGAAACCGACACTGAGCGCAGCTACACGTTCGCGGAGCTGCACGCCGAGGTGCAACGCATGGCGGCGGTGCTGCGGGGCCTGGGCGTGAAAAAGGGCGACCGCGTGCTCATCTATATGCCCATGATTGCCGAGGCCGCGTTTGCCATGCTGGCCTGCGTGCGCATTGGCGCGCTGCATTCGGTGGTGTTTGGCGGCTTTGCCTCGGGCTCGCTGGCCTCGCGCATTGAAGACGCCGAGCCGGTGGCCGTGGTCAGCGCCGATGCCGGGTCGCGCGGCGGCAAGGTGGTGCCCTACAAGCCGCTGCTGGACGAGGCCATTGCCCTGTCCAAACACAAGCCCACCGCCGTGCTGATGGTGAACCGGGGCCTGGCGCCCATGCACCTGCAACCAGGCCGCGACCACGACTGGGCAGCGCTGCGCGAGAAGCACCTGAACACGGTGGTGCCCTGCGAATGGGTCGAATCCACCCACCCCAGCTACACGCTGTACACCAGCGGAACCACCGGCAAGCCCAAGGGCGTGCAGCGCGACACGGGCGGCTACACCGTGGCGCTGGCTGCCAGCATGAAGCACATCTTTGATGCCAAAGCGGGCGACACCTACTTTGCGACGAGTGATATTGGCTGGGTGGTGGGCCACAGCTACATCGTCTACGGCCCGCTGATCGCGGGGATGACCACCATCATGTACGAAGGCCTGCCCACGCGGCCCGACGCGGGCGTGTGGTGGAGCATCGTGGAGAAGTACCAGGTTACCCACATGTTCTCGGCCCCCACGGCGGTACGGGTGCTCAAGAAGCAGGACGCGAGCTGGCTCAAGAAATACAACGTCAAGACACTCAAGGCCCTGTGGCTGGCGGGCGAGCCGCTGGACGAGCCCACGGCGCAATGGATCAGCGACGCGCTGGGCGTGCCCATCATCGACAACTACTGGCAGACCGAAACCGGCTGGCCCATCCTGACCCTGGCCAACGGGGTGGAACAACAGACCACGCGCTTCGGCAGCCCGGGCAAAGCCATGTACGGCTACCACGTCAAGCTGATCGACGAAAGCAACGGCGAAGAGCTGATCGGCGCCCACCAGAAGGGCGTGGTCGCCATCGAAGGCCCGCTGCCCCCCGGCTGCATGCAAACCGTGTGGCGCGACGATGCGCGGTTTGTGAACACCTACTGGAAGAGCATCCCCGGCCGCCTGGTCTACAGCACCTTCGACTGGGGCATCCGCGATGCCGACGGCTACCACTTCATCCTGGGCCGCACCGATGACGTGATCAACGTGGCGGGTCACCGCCTGGGCACGCGAGAGATCGAAGAAAGCATCTCGTCGCACCCCAACATCGCCGAAGTGGCCGTGGTGGGCGTGGCCGACAGCTTGAAGGGCCAAGTCGCCATGGCATTTGCGGTGGCGCGCGATGCCTCAGGGCTCGATTCAGATGCCGCCCGCCTCAAGTTCGAAGGCGAGGTGATGAAGCAGGTGGACAACCAGCTGGGCGCCGTGGCCCGCCCGTCGCGGGTGTACTTTGTGACCGTGCTGCCCAAGACCCGCAGCGGCAAGCTGCTGCGCCGTGCATTGCAGGCGGTGGCCGAACGGCGCGACCCCGGCGATCTGACGACGATGGAAGACCCGGCTGCGCTGCAACAGGTCAAGGATTTGGTAGGGTAACCGGCGCTTCAGAGCTGCGCCGTTCGGAGGCCAGCAGGGTATCCAGCGGGTGAATTTGCTACCAAATCAGAAGCTACTAGCGCTTATTGGATAAGCGCCAGAGCCTGTTTTGACTCATATTTCAGCCCGGCCGCTGCCGATGCCACCCCGCCGGCGGTTGCCACTTTTCCGTCCACAGCACAAAGTCATCCACGGGCATGGGCCGTGCAATGCAGTACCCCTGCGCCTGCGTGCAACCCAGTTGCAGCAGCATCTGCCCTTGCTCCACGGTTTCCACGCCCTCGGCGATCACGCGGTAGCCGAACGAGCGGGCCAGGCCGATGACGCCCTGCACGATGGCCAGGTCGCCGGGGTCGCCCATCATGCCGTTCACAAAACTCTGGTCGATCTTGAGCGTGTCCATGGGCAGGCGGCGCAGGTAGGTCAGCGATGAGTAGCCTGTGCCAAAGTCGTCCAGCGACACGCTGACGCCTAGGGCTCGCAGTTCGGTCAGGGCGCCAGCGACGGCGGCCAGGTCGTACAGGGCGGCGCTTTCGGTGATTTCGATCTCCACCATGTGTGCGGCCACGCTGGGGTGGCGGGCCAGGCACTGGGCCATCCAGTCGGCAAAACCGGGGTGTTGCAGGTGCTGGGCCGCGATGTTGACGCTGACCGGCATGGGCATGCCGCGGTGTTGTAGTTGCTCCAGGATGACCAGGGCCGCGTCCACCACCCATTCGCCAAAGCCGATTTCCAGTTCGGTGCCTTCGAGCAGCGGCAGAAACTCGCCGGGCGACACGATGCCCCGTTCGGGGTGCTGCCAACGGGCCAGGGCCTCGGCGCCGACCACGGTGCCGCTTTTCATGTCCACCTTGGGCTGCAGGTACAGCATGAACTGCTGGTCGGCCAGTGCGTCGCGGATGTAGCGGCCCTGTTCGCGCAGCAATTGCAGCGCGCGTTCCTGGGCGGCGTCGAACTGGTGAAAACGGTTGCGGCCCGCCTGTTTGGCGGCGTACATGGCCTGGTCGGCATGGCGCAGCAGGGTGTCGGCGTCGGCGTCGTCGAGCGGAAACACCGTGTAGCCGATGCTGGCGGTTACCACCACGCGCTCGGTGTCGAGTGTGTAGGGGGCCGAGATGCTTTCCATCACTCGGTGCAGCATGCGCTCGCAGTCGTCGATGGATTCGAGTTCGGGCATGAGGATCACAAACTCGTCGCCACCCAGGCGCGCCACGGTGTCCAGGGGCCGCAGCGCGCGGGTCAGGCGCCCGGCCACCACCACCAGCAGCCGGTCGCCCGCGCCGTGGCCCAAGCGGTCGTTCACGGGTTTGAAACCATCCAGGTCCAGGTAGGCCACGCCCAGCAACGTGTTCTTGGTGCGTGCCAGGTCCATGCACTCTTGCAGCTTGCGGGCCAGCAGCACGCGGTTGGGCAGGCCGGTGAGGGCGTCAAACAGCGCCAGCCGCTGCAACAACACTTCTTGCTCACGCTGCGGGGTGACATCAATGGCGACGCCCAGCATGCGTTCGGGCTGGCCTGTGCTGTCCACGCTGACGATCTTGCCCAGGTTGCGCACCCAGCGCACGGCGTCGCCGCTCTGGTTGAAGCGGCAGGTGGCATCAAACGGCGTGCCCGGGTGGGCGGTGTGGCGCGCCAGTTCGTCGGTGATGCGGTCGATGTCTTCGGGCGCGATCGCGCTGGTCCACAGCGTGGGCGCCAGGGGGTTGTCTGACGGTTGCAGGCCGCGCATATCGTGCCAGCGGCTGTCGCCAGTGACGGTGCCGGTCTGCAGGTTCCAGTCCCACAAGCCCAGCGATGCCGCCGAAATGGTGAGCGACAGCAGCTCTTCGCGCTCGCGTACCTGTAGCTCGTTGCGTTTGCGGTCGGTGATGTCGTGCACCGAAAACAGCCAGCAGGGTTCCCCATCAAACTCGGTGGCGCGCATGGACTGCAGCACCGTGCGTGGGGGGCCGCCGCGCACCTGCAGCGTCACTTCATAGCCGCCGAGGTTGTTGTCGCTTTCTGCAGCCGCGATCAGGCGTTGGCGGTCTTCAGCGGTAAAAATGCCCATCTCCACGGCGGTGCGGCCGATGGCCTCTTCGCGCGGAATGCCCAGCATGTCCACCCAGGCGGGGTTGATGTCTACATACCGCCCATCCTTGCGGTGCGACAGGCCCATGGGGTAGGGCATGAGGTGAAAAATGCGCGAAAACCGTTCTTCGGACTGGCGCAGCCGCTGCCCGGAGCGTTTGGCTTCATCAATGTCCTGCATCACGCCGCGCACGCGGGTGACGCGGCCGTGTTCGATCACGGGTTCGCCCATGGCCCGCACCCAGACCATCCGGCCGTCGGCGTGCAACACCTCGATCTCCATGCTCCACTCGCGGCGCTCCAGAATGCTCAGGCGGAAGTTGTCGCGCAACTGTTCGCGGTAGGCGGGCGCCACCAGGCGGTCAATGTAGTCGGTGGGCAGGGGAGAGCCCACGGCCAGTCCGTGGATGTCAAAACACACATCGGACCAATAGATCAGGCCTTTGCCGCGCTGGTCTTCCCACGCGCCGAGCCGGGCC
The DNA here is from genome assembly GCF_046291265.1 of Acidovorax sp. Classification (GTDB taxonomy): domain Bacteria; phylum Pseudomonadota; class Gammaproteobacteria; order Burkholderiales; family Burkholderiaceae_C; genus Acidovorax. The sequence continues at coordinate 67,820 of NZ_JBKBTV010000001.1, forward strand.
AGTCGGCCCGCCTGCTGGAGCAGGCTGTTGAGGGCCCGCAGTTCGTCGCTGGTGCGTTGGGCTTCGGTCATATCGTGGAAAACGAAAACAAAACAGTTTTCACCATCGATAAGCACGGAGCGTGCCGACATCAGTCCCGGAATGCGAACACCGTGGCTTTGGGCCACCAGCGGCAGGCGGTCTACCTTGCCGTCGCGGCGAAACGTCTCGACCAACCGCGTGCGCTCTTGCTCGGACGCCCAGATCTTCAGTTCGGTGGACGTGTGACCGATGATCTGCTCGCGCTGCATCCGCAACACGTCGCAAAACGCGGGGTTCACGTCGATGTAGCGCCCGTCAGAGATGCGGGAGATGCCCGCCGGGTCGGGCAGCGTTTGATAGAAGGTGGTGTATTTGGCTTCGGACGAGCGCAGCGCGTTTTCGGCCTCGCGGTGGGCGGTGATGTCGACGTCCATGCCAATCAAGGCCGTGGGGCGCCCCTGGGCATCGCGCCGTGCCACGGTGCCGCGCGACATCAGCCAGTGCCACTGGCCCTGGGTGTCCATCACCCGAAACTCGGCCTCGTAGCTTTCTTCCAGCCCATCCATGGCCCGGCCGAGCTTGGCGGCGTTGCGCTCTGCGTCCAGCGGGTGGCGCAGGGCGTACCAGCGCTGCCACACGTCCGGGGCACCCGCCTCAGAGCCAGCATCTGCAGCCGTGATGCCGAAGGTTTCATAAAACACGCCAAAACACCGGAACTCGCGGTGGGTCACGTCCCATTCCCAGCGCCCGCCGCCCAGAGAGTCCAAGGCAAGGCGCAACTGCTGCTCCCGGTCTTCCAGCGTGTGGTGCGTGGCCTGCAGCGCAATGGCCGACTGTGCCTTGCCGACCAGCAGTTGCCGCCCCGTTCCCAGAATCAGGATGCCTGCGCCGTGGTACCAGGGCAGTTGCAAAAGCCCGTCGACCACCGATGCCGGAACCTCGGCCTTGCCAGCCGCTGCCAGGCAGACCATGACGGTGGGTGGCAGGGTCAAGGCCAAACCTGCAATGCTCAGCCAGGGGTGTTCTGGCTGGCGCGCGTCTACCCGGCGCCAGGCCAACGCCAGCAACAGCGCCCCTCCCAGCACGGTAATGGCCGCCTGCCAATCGGTGGTGTCGCCGCCAAAAGCCAAGGCCAGCAGCGCAATCGCCGCGGTGAGGGCGGCCGACAGCGGCCCGAAGTAAAGCCCGACAAAGGCCGTGGCGGTGGGGTAGGCCACCACTCCCAGTTCCGGGGCGTTCAGCTGCAGCACCACCAGCACCAGCGCAGACACCACGCCGCCCACCAAGCCCACCAGCACCTGGGAGCGCCGCGAGGGGCGCAGGATTTCAGAAGGCTGCAGGTGCGCCAGCACCAGAACAATCAGGATCAGCAGGCCACCTGCCAGCAGCGCGTTATGGGCCATCGTGCAGGGCCCGTTCGAGTGGGTACGGAGATGCGTTGCAGCGCAGGGCTGCCTGTTCGCGGGGTGTCGAAAAAACCACCCCTCGCCACGGGCTCACCGTAGCGGGTGCAGATGTAGAGGAACCCGGCGCAAAACCCATCCACCGAGTTTAGGCCCGTTCTGCAGGGGTGGCGCGGGCCTGCCGCGCCCGGATAAGTCCGGTTGACAACATCGTGCCGCACACGATGACCAGGGCACAGCCCATCATCCAGGGCGTGACGACTTCACCCAGAAACAGCATGCCGTAAAACACCGCAAACACTGGCGCGATGAAGGTCACCGCCAGCGCCCGGCTCGGCCCCGCGTGCGCAATCAGCCGGAAGTACAGGATGTAGGCGATGCCCGTGCACAGCACGGCAATGGCGGCAATGGCTGCCCAGGCGCCGAGGCCGGGCATTGTGGCGGGCCACAACCACACGGTGGGCAGCGCCATCCCCAGGGTTGCGCCCAACTGGCTGCCGGTGGCGGTGGCCAGTGGCGGAATGCCCGTGAGGTAGCGCCGCGTAAAACTGGCCGACACCCCATAAAACCCCGACGCCACCAGACACGCTGCAATCGCCCAATGGGCGTGGTCTGTCTTGAACCCGGTGCCCGCAGGTGCCTGCCATGCCAGCAGGGCCACGCCCAGAAAACCCAGGGCCAGGCCCACCCACCGCAGGCGGTTGATGCGGTCGCCTAGCCAGATCCAGGCCACCAACGCACCAAACAGTGGCACCGTGGCGTTCAGGATGGAGGTCAGCCCTGTCTGGATGTGCATCACCGCCCAGGCAAACAGCGCGAACGGAATGGCCGAATTGAGGAGGCCCGCCAGCATGATGGGCCGCCAGTGTTGGCGCAACGCGGGCCAATGCCCCTGGCGCATCATGATGGGCCACAGGAACACGGTGGCCAGCCCCACACGCAGGCCCACCATGGGCAAGGGGCCAAACTCTGCGGCGCCCAGGCGCATGAACAGAAACGACGCGCCCCACAACGCTGCCAGCAAGATGAATTCTCCGATCCAGGTCGATACCGGCTGGGTTCCCGGGCTGTTCATGCAAATCCTTTGTTTTTGTGGGGGGCGGCGAGCTGCGCATTCTCCAGGGTTAACAAGGCCCTTTTGCGGTCGAGGCCACCGGCATAGCCGGTGAGGCTGCCGTCCATGCCCACCACCCGGTGGCAGGGCACGACCACGCTCAGCGGGTTGCGCCCCACGGCCGCGCCCAGCGCGCGCACGGCGCGGGGGTTGCCCAGTTGCTGGCTCAACGCCCCATAGCTGGTGGTGGCGCCGCGGCCAATGGTGAGCAGCGCGTGCCATACGCTTTGCTGAAACGGGGTGCCGCCCGATAAATCCAGTGGCAAGTCGAAGTGGGTGCGCTCGCCCGCAAAGTATTGCTGCAGCTGGGCGGCGGCTTCTTGCAAAACCGGGTGATCGGGGGTGTCTGACCAGGCGCTGGCGCCATAGAGCCAAACGCCGGGCTCGTGCCGCTGGCCTTCAAACCAGACGCCTGCCAGGCCGGAGGGCGACGCCGCCAGGCGCACCGGCCCGAGCTGCGTGGTCGTGCGCGTTTGCACGGTGTGGGGATGGAAAACCATGGTGAGTCGGAGTGAATTTATAGCCAAATTGGCCTCTAGCGCTTGATGGATAAGCGCTAGTAGCTATTGTTTTGATAGTTCTGGGTTTTCGGGGCGGGGGACCACCGTGGTGCCAGCCGCCCAAGCGCGCAGCACGGCATAACTGCGCCAGGGGCGCCAGGCTTGTGATGCCTCTGTGGCAGCGCGGGCCGGGCTTTTGTGCCCTTGCACGCCCAGCGCCTTGTGCAGCGCCACGTCGCCCGCCGGGAAGGCGTCGGGCCAGCGCAGCACCCGCATGGCGATGTACTGCGCCGTCCAGTCGCCAATGCCTGGCAGGGCGCACAGCGCGGCGGTGGTCTGGTGGACCTCGGCACCGGCATGTAAGGCCAGCGTGCCGCTTTCCACCGCGCGCGCCAGCGCCACGATGGCCGCCTGCCGCTGGCGCACGATGCCCATGTGGCCCAGCACGTCACCGTCGGTGGCGGCCAGCGTGGCGGGCTTGGGGAACAGGCGGTTCAGCTCGGGCCAGGGGGTGCTGATGGGCTCGCCCAGCCGCTCCACCAGGCGCTGACCCAGCGTGCGGGCCGCGGCCACGGTGATCTGCTGGCCCAGCACGGCACGCACGGCCAGTTCAAACCCGTCAAACGCGCCCGGCACACGCAAACCATCGCCGTCCGGGAAATGCGGGTGCAGCACGGCGTTGATGGCGGCGGGGTCGGCGTCCAGGTCCAGCATGGCGCGCACGCGGCGGATGACCAGAGGCAGCACCGGGTACAGGCTGTCGCTGGTCTGCAGCAGCACCAGACGGCGCTCTACATCAAACCGGGCACTCAGCCAGCCGGTGGTTTCGTGCGGCAGGCCCGTGCAGGCCGCTGGCAGGCGCACCGTGCGGCGCAAGGTGGGCGCGTCGCTGCCGGGCACCACCCATTCCACGCCATGAAACTGCCGCCGTTCAAAAAACGCCATCAGTGCCGACACATCAAACGGTGGGCGCCAGGCCAGGCGCAAGGCGTTGACATTGTTGTTGTTGCGGCCCGTCCCCGCAGCCGCGCCGGCATGTGTGCCGCTGCGCCGCAGCTGGGTGGGGTTCAGTCCGTAGTGCCCTGAAAACGCGGCATTGAAGCGGCGCACACTGGCAAAACCGCTGGCCAGCGCGACCTGGGTCACGGGCATGGCGGTGTCGGTCAGCAACTGTTTGGCCGTCAGCAGCCGCCGGGTCTGCAGGTATTGCAAGGGCGACACGCCCAGTGCCGATTCAAAAATGCGCCGCAGGTGGCGGTCGCTCACGCCCAGCCGCTCGGCCAGGCGCGCCACCGTGGCCCCTTCGGCCGACTTGACCGGTGAAGCGGGTGCAGGCCACAGGTCGGGCGCATCCAGCAGCCGCACGGCCTGCTGCACCAGAATGCCGCTGGCATCCTGCACCGACCACACCAGCGCCCGGGGCGCCAGTTCGGGGCGGCAGCGCAGGCAAGGGCGAAACCCCGCCCCTTCGGCCTGGGCGGCCAGGGTGTAGAAGCGGCAGTTTTCGCGCCGCGGCGTGCGCACCGCACACACGGGGCGGCAGTAGATGCCGGTGGAAGTGACGGCGGTGAAAAAGTGCCCGTCAAAACGGGCGTCCCGTGCGAGCAGCGCCAGATAGCGGCCCTCGTCCGTCGCCGGGTCGGCAGCCCCCGGGGAGGCGGGTGAGGAGGAGGGCGCTGGTGGCAAGGTCATGGGCGGATGATAGGAGCCTGCCAGTTTGGAACTGGCCGTTTTCGGACCTGTGCCTCTGGCCGTGCGCCAGACGCCCCACAGATACTCCGGCGGCGCGCGCGGCATCGGCTGACGGGAGCGTGCAAAAGCTGCCGCCTACAATGCAGCGGACTTTTCAACCCCCATCGCGAAAGGCCCCTTTACGTGCAACCTACGCCCGCCATTTTCAAAGCCTACGACATCCGCGGCATCGTGCCGTCCACCCTGAACGAAGCCGTGGCCCTGGGCCTGGGCCGTGCGTTTGGCACCGCCGCCCGCGCTGAAGGGCAAACCACCGTGGCGGTGGGGCGCGACGGGCGCCTGTCCGGCCCGGCCATGTCGGCCGCGCTGATAGAAGGGCTGGTCGAGGCGGGCATCGAGGTGATTGACGTGGGCCTGGTCACCACGCCGCTGTTGTACTTTGCGGCCAGCACGCTGTGCGCCAGTGGCATTCAGGTCACGGGCAGCCACAACCCCAAGGACTACAACGGCTTCAAGATGGTGCTGAACGGCCGCGCCATCTACGGCGAAGAAATCCAGGGCCTGCGC
>NZ_JBKBTV010000001.1:73126-189095 GCF_046291265.1 Acidovorax sp.
GAGAGCTGGCAACTGGTGCCCGGCGGCTCGGTGCACCATGTGGACGTCTTGCCTGCCTACCGCGAGCGCATTGTGGGCGACATCCAACTGGCCAGGCCCATGAAGATCGTGGTCGACTGCGGAAACGGCATTGCAGGGGCATCGGCGCCAGATATCTTCCGCGCACTGGGCTGCGAGGTGATCGAGTTGTTCTCCGAGGTGGATGGCAACTTCCCGAACCACCACCCCGACCCGAGCAAGCCCGAAAACCTGAAAGACCTGATCGAGGCCCTGAAGACCAGCGACGCCGAGCTGGGCCTGGCGTTTGACGGCGACGGCGACCGCTTGGGCATCGTCACCAAAGAAGGCACCAACATCTTCCCCGACCGCCAGATGATGCTGTTCGCGCAAGACGTGCTCTCGCGGGCACCCGGTGGCGAGATCATCTTCGACGTCAAATGCACGCAGCGCCTGGCCCCCGCCATTGCGGCTGCGGGCGGCGTGCCGGTGATGTTCAAGACCGGGCATTCGCTGATCAAGGCGCGCATGAAGGAAACCAACTCGCCCCTGGGCGGCGAGATGAGCGGCCACATCTTCTTCAAAGAGCGCTGGTACGGTTTTGACGACGGCACCTACGCCGGTTGCCGCTTGCTGGAGATTTTGAGCAAGAGCGCCGACCCCAGCGCGGTGCTCAACGCCTTGCCCACCAGCCACTCCACCCCCGAACTGAATGTGGCCTGCGCCGAGGGCGAACCGCACCGTCTGACGGCCGAGCTGCAGGCCCTGGCGGCCGAAACCTTTGCGGCCCCCGCACAGATCAACACCATCGACGGCCTGCGGGTCGATTGGCCCGATGGGTTTGGCCTGATCCGCGCCAGCAACACCACCCCGGTGCTGGTGCTGCGTTTTGAAGGGCACACCACCGAGGCCCTGGCGCGCATTGAGGCGGCCATGTTGGCGCTGCTGCACCGCGTGAAGCCCGATGCCCATGTGGGCGCGGCCAGCCACTGAACCGCATCGGACACACATCTGAACTGAAGGGGCCAGGGCGCCCCTGGCTCCACAGGCTGCTGGGGGCCGCCGCCCGATCCCTTTCTTTGATTTTTTGGCCCTGCGTGAACCCTTCTTTCTCTCGCCCTCTGTTGATTGCTGCGGCCCAAACCACGGTGGTGGCCCACGATGTGACACGCAATGTGCAAACGCACTTGGCCTTTGTGCGGGCGGCGGCCCAAGAGGGTGTGCAACTGCTGGTGTTTCCAGAGCTGTCGCTCACGGGCTATGAGCTGCCGCAGTTGGCCGCCCACGTGGTGGACGCCGAGCACGCGCTATTGGCCCCCCTGCGCCAGGCCGCGCGCGACCATGGCATGACGCTCGTCGTTGGAGCCCCGGCGCCACCGGTCCGTGGTGAAGGGCTGCCTGCGATTGGCGCCTGGGTATTGAACGCAGACGGCTCGGTGGCGCTGTACCGCAAACGGCATTTGCATGGCAGCGAGGTGCAATTTGCCAGTGCCGGCGCGGACGACTCGCTGGTGCTGTCCTTGGCCGACACACCCACCGGGCTCGCCATTTGCGCAGACGCCACACACCCGGAACACGCGAATGCGGCGGCCACCGCAGGCGCTGTGCTGTACGCCAGCGGCGCCCTGATCTCTGAACAAGGGTACGGCCCGGAGTCCGCCCAGCTGCAGGGCTACGCGCGTGACCACGCCATGGCCGTGCTGCTGGCCAACCATGGCGGGCCGTCCGGCGGTTATGTCAGTGCGGGCCGCAGTGCCTTCTGGGCACCCGGGGGGGCGTTGGTGGTGGCCGCCCCTGGCGCTGGCGATTGCCTGGTGCTGGCGCAGCGGGATCGCAATGGCTCCTGGTCTGGCCGCGTGGTCCCCGTACTGCCGGTGGATGCAGCGGCATGAACGCCGCGCGCGCCCTGTATTCGCTGGTCACTTGGTGCGGCCAGCCCCTGCTGCGCCGTAAGCTGCGCCGCCGCGCGGTGGCCGAGCCAGGTTATGGCCATGCGATGGGCGAACGTTTTGGCCGCTACCCCGCGCCCATCGACAGCCTGATGCCCCACAGCAGCACCGACCCTTTGGGGCGGTTTGTCTGGGTGCATGCGGTGTCGCTGGGCGAGACCCGTGCCGCTGCCATCTTGCTGGCAGAACTGCGCGAGCAGTTGCCCGGCATGCGCCTGCTGCTCACCCACGGCACCGCCACGGGCAGGGCAGAAGGCGAAAAACTGCTGCAGGCGGGCGATCTACAGGTGTGGCAGCCGTGGGACACGCCCGGCGCCGTGTCGCGGTTTTTGCGCAAGTTCCGGCCTGCCATCGGCATCCTCATGGAAACCGAGGTGTGGCCCAACCTGGTGGCGGGTTGCCAGCAGCGTGGCATTCCGCTGGTGCTGGCCAACGCGCGGTTCAACGAAAACTCTTTGCGCAAAGCCCAACGTGTTGCCGCGCTGGCCCGCCCTGCGTATGGCGGGTTGACCGCCGTGTGGGCGCAGACGGAAGAGGACGCCACCCGCCTGCGCGCCATCGGCGCCCCGGTGCGCGGCGTGTTTGGCAACCTCAAATTTGACGTGGTGCCCGATGCCGCCCAACAGGCACGGGGGCAGGCGTGGCGCAGGTTGTCACCCAAGCCCGTGGTGATGCTGGCCAGCAGCCGCGAAGGCGAGGAATCGCTGTGGTTGGAGAATTTCAAGCGAAATAAGGCTCTAGCGCTTATGGATAAAGCGCCTATAGCTATCAATAGTGAAGCATCCAGCGTGCAGTGGCTGATCGTTCCGCGCCACCCCCAGCGGTTTGACGAGGTGCACCAACTGTTGCAACACGCTGGCTTGACCGTCTCGCGCCGCAGCACCTGGGCGGCTGGCCCCGATTCTGCGGACGTATGGCTGGGCGATTCACTGGGTGAGATGGCGCTGTACTACGGTCTGGCCGACGTGGCGCTGCTGGGTGGCAGCTTCGCGCCGCTGGGCGGGCAGAACCTCATCGAGGCCGCAGCCTGTGGCTGCCCCGTGGTGCTGGGCCCGCACACCTTCAACTTTGCCGAGGCGGCTGAGCTGGCGTGTGCGGCGGGTGCGGCGCAGCGGGTGCCAGACATGGGTGCAGGCATGTCCCGTGCTGCGCAACTGGTGCACGATGCGGACAAGCAGCACGCCGCCAGCGAACGCGCAACGCGGTTTGCCAATGCACACCGGGGCGCGGCCAAAGCCACGGTGGCCGCCATTCTGGCCATGGTGCATCCGGCGGTGCCTGCCGCCCGGTAGTTAACGCGCGGCGGTTACGAAGTCCTCGGGAGTAGTGGGCCTGGCCGTTGCAAGCCCCGCCCGACCGATTCAACCGCTCAGGGCCTGAGCAGCAGTGCGTTGATCGCCTCAATGTCCTGCTGGGTCAGCGTGCCCGCCGCCTGCCGCAGCTTCAGCGTGCCGAGCAGCACGTTGTAGCGGGCCTGGGCCAGGTCGCGTTTGGTCTGAAAGAGCTGGCTTTGTGCGTTGAGCACGTCGATGTTGATGCGCACGCCCACCTGATAACCCAGCTTGTTGGCATCGAGTGCGCTCTGGCTGGACGCCTCGGCGGCTTCCAGTGCCTGCACCTGGCCCTGACCAGACTGCACGCCATAAAACGCGGCGCGCGTGGCCTGGGCGACGTTGCGGCGGGTGGTTTCGAGGTCCGCAGTGGCTTTTTCTTCGAGCGCCAGGGTTTCCTTGATGCGGTTTTGTACCGAGAAACCAGCAAACAACGGCAGGTTCAGCGCCACCCCCACGCTGGCGCTGTTGGTGCGGCTGTTCACGCCGGGCGATGTAATCGTGCCGTTGGGGTTGCGCGTGATGTTGTAGCCCGCCTGCAGGTCCACGGTGGGCAGGTGGCCGGTTTCGGCCTTTTTGGTTTCCAGTCGGGCAATTTCGAGGGCAATGGCGGCCTGGCGAACTCCGGGCTGCTGGTCGCGGGCGGTGTCGACCCAGGTGGCGATGTTGTCGGGCAACACGCCGGGCAGTTGCACGGGCAGTGCCAGGGGCTGTGGCTTGCTGCCGGTGATGCCCACCAATTGGTCCAGCGCCAGGCGTTTTACGCGCAGGTCGTTCTCGGCCGCAATCTCCTGGGCAATGACCAGGTCGTAACGTGCTTGGGCTTCGCGCGAGTCGGTCACCGTCGTGGTGCCCACTTCAAAGTTGCGTTTGGCAGAGGCCAGTTGCTCCGACACTGCGGCTTTTTGGGCCTGGACGAAGGTCAGGGTGTCCTGGGCGGCCAGCACGTCAAAGTAAGCCTGGCTCACACGCACCAGCAGGTCTTGGGTGGCGGCGTCCAGCTGCGCCTGCGCCACATCCACACCGCGCTGGCCTTGCTGCAGGTTGATCCGGTTGGCAGGGCGGTACAGCGGTTGCGAGGCGTTGACGCCCAGCGTTTGGGTCGTGCCCGAGTTTTCGATGGCAGGGCGGCTCACGTCCACGTTGGAACGGCTGATGCCGGACGACAGCGCGGCGCTGGGCAGCAGGCCGGCGCGGGCCTGGTCGGCACGGCGTGCGGCCGCATCGAGCTGGGCGCGGGCCGATTGCCAACTGGTGTCGTAGGTGCGGGCCGATTCCACCAGCTCCGTCAGGCTCTGGGCGTGCGCGGGCGCACACAGCGCTGCGACCAGCGCCAGGGTCAGAAGGGACGGGATAAGCGGCCGGTGCGATGTCATGAAAGTCCTTCGGAAGAGTCTGCGATTCGGTATAGGGGCGGTGCGATCGAGGAACGCCATCAGTAACGGGGGACAGCGGGGTCGTTTTCGTGCGACCAGGCGTCAATGCCACCGGTGATGTTGGCCAGTTGCTCAAACCCGTTGTGTTGCAAGAACGCTGCCACGCGCAGGCTGCGTGCGCCGTGGTGGCACAGGCAGGCAATGGGGCGTGCAGGGTTCAACTCGTCCAGGCGGGTGGGCAACTCGCCCATGGGGATGGCGACCAGCTCGAAGCCGTCCGCACGCACGCTGGCGGTTTGCAGCTCCCAAGGCTCACGCACGTCCAGCACCAGGGGCTGGCTGCCTTCGGGGGCAGCGGCAAACCAGACCAACAGCTGGGCGGGGCGGACGTGATCGATCATGCAAAAAACTCCGAAAGAAGGACTCAGAAGGCCAGGGTCAGAACGTGAAACCGGACGGCTCGGGGAAACCCACGAGGCGCGGCGCGATGGTGTCCCAGGGCGAGGTGGTTTCGAAACGGTCGCCGGTGCGGCGGGTCAGGGTGAAGCGCATGACCGGGTCATTGCCCACGATGGCGCCCAAGCGGCCGCCATCTTTGAGCAAAGAGAGCAGGGCGGTGGGCACTTCGGCCACCGAGCCGCTGAGCACGATCACGTCGAACGGGCCATCGGTGATGACGTCGCGTGCGCCGTCGCCCAGGCGCACATCGGCGTTTTGCACACCCGCATCGCGCAGGTTTTCACGCGCCATTTCGGCCAGCTCGGGGTTGATTTCAAGGGACACCACGCGTTCTGCGCGGTAGGCCAGCAGGGCCGCCATGTAGCCCGAACCCGCACCAATTTCGAGCACGCGGTCGGTCGATTTGATTTGCAGGTCTTGCAGAATGCGCGCTTCCACGCGGGGCTGCAGCATGCTCAGGCCCAGGCGGACGGCCTCTTCGGCGTCGTCGCCCAGCAGGGGCACTTCGATGTCCATGAACGCCAGGCTGCGGTAGGCAGGAGGCACAAAGTTCTCGCGGTGCACCACGGCGAGCAGTTCCAGCACGTCGAAGTCGAGCACGTTCCAGGGGCGGATCTGCTGCTCGATCATGTTGTAGCGGGCCTGGGCAATAGGATCGCTGATGTTGGCGGACGTGTTCAGGGGCATGTTCATGGAATTTCTCCGTGGGGCAGATGCAAGGCCGATCGGGACGATCAGGACAAACTTTCGATTTTAGGCGCTGCCGGGGCGCGTCCCATCTTGCGAAGGGCCCACTGGGCCAAGTCGTCCATGTAGCAATACACCACCGGCACCACCACCAGTGTGAGCAGCGAAGAGGTGATGACCCCGCCAATCACGGCCTGGCCCATGGGCGCACGCTGCTCTGACCCTTCGGACAGCGCAAAAGCGAGCGGCACCATGCCAAAAATCATGGCCAGCGTGGTCATCAGGATGGGGCGCAGCCGCACGCGGGCAGCCAGCAGCAGGGCGTCTGCACGGGGCAGGCCTGGCACGGTCTGGCCCTCGTCGTTCACGTGCTCGTCGCGGGCGCGGATGGCAAAGTCCACCAGCAAAATCGCGTTTTTAGTCACCAAGCCCATCAACATCACCACGCCGATGATCGAGAACATGGACAGCGTGGAGCGGAACATCAGCAGCGCCAGCACCACGCCGATCAATGTCAGTGGCAAGGACGTCATCAGCGCCAGCGGCTGCAAAAAGCTCTTGAACTGGCTCGCCAGAATCATGTAAATGAAGATGATCGCCATGACCAGGGCAGAGATGGCATAACCAAACGACTCGGCCATGTTTTTGGTGGAACCACCAAACTGGTAGCGGTAGCCGGGCGGAAAGGTGACGCTATCGAGCGCCTTTTTGATGTCGGTCGACACTTCGCCCGCAGAGCGCTGGGCCACATTGGCGTTCACGGCCACTTCGCGGGTCAGGTCGCGGCGGTTGATCTGGTTGGCACCGGTGGATTCGGTGACGCTGGCGACCTGGTTGAGGCGCACGATGCGCGTGGTTCCGTCGGCGGCGGTCAGGGCAAACGGCAGGCGCTCCAGGTCTTGCGGTGCGGTGCGCGCCTCGGGGGCCAAGCGTACGTTCACGTCGTAGGTCTGGTCGTCCGGCGCACGCCAGTTGCCCACTGTGGTGCCCGCCACCAGTGTGCGCAGCGATGCGGCCATGGGTGCCACAGACAGCCCCAGGTCTGACGCGGCATCGCGTTTGATCTCCAGCGCGATCACGGGCTTGTCGGGCTTGGCGCTGGTGTCCAGGTCCACCAGGCCAGGGATGTCGCGGATCTTTTCGGTGACGATCTTTGTGAGGCGTTCCAGCTCTTGCAGGTCGGGGCCTTGCAGGGAGAACTCCACCTGCTTTTGTCCGCCGACTGCGTCCAGCAGGCCCACATGGGTGATGGTGATGCCGGGCACGGTCTTCAGGCGCTCCCGCAGCACGTCTGACATCTGGTCCACGCTGCGGCTGCGGTCTTTGCGGTCTACCAGCCGCACATAGATGTTGGCGTAGATCTTGCCCTGGGCGCTGCCGGTGTTGATGGTGGACAGCGTGTAGCGCACCTCGGGCATCTCGCGCAGGATGCCTTCGACCTGCTTGGCCTTGGCCTCGGTGGCTTCGAGCGACGAACCCACGGGCGTATAAAAATTGAGGGACGTTTCGGAGAAATCGGCCTTGGGCACAAACTCGGTGCCCAGCAGCGGCACCATGAAGATGCTCAATACAAAAATGGCCAGCGCAATGCCCATGGTGGCCAGCTTGTGCACCAGCGACCATCGCAGGATGCGCTGGTAGCCCTCGGCCAGCGCGTCGGTGCCACGGTCGAACCAGCCTGTGACGCGGCCTATGGTTTTGTCGTAGAAAGTGACGGGCGCCACGTTTTTGCCGTGGCTGTGAATGCTCGGGTCGTGCCAGATGCTCGACAGCATGGGGTCGAGCGTGAAGCTCACGAACATCGAGATCATCACGGCGGCCACGATGGTGATGCCGAACTCGTGGAAGAACTTGCCGATGATGCCGCCCATGAACCCGATGGGCATGAAGACCGCGACGATGGACAAGGTGGTGGCCAACACGGCAAGCCCGATCTCCTGCGTGCCGTCCATGGCCGCGTTGTAGGCAGATTTACCCATCTGCACGTGGCGCACGATGTTTTCGCGCACCACGATCGCATCGTCGATCAACAGGCCCACGCACAGACTCAGCGCCATCAGCGTGATCATGTTGATGGTGAAGCCGAACATGTTCATGAACAAAAACGTGCCGATCAGCGCAATCGGCAATGTCAGCCCGGTGATCACCGTGGAGCGCCAGGAGTTCAGGAACAGAAAGACGATCAACACCGTGAGGATGGCGCCCTCGATCAGCGTCTGGCGCACGTTGTTCACCGCCACGCGGATGGGGCGGGCGCTGTCGCCAATGGTCTCCAGCCGCACGCCGGGCGGGAGTTGGTTCTTCAGTTCCACCACGGCAGCGTTCAGGCCGTCCACCACCTCGATGGTGTTTTCGCCCTGCGACTTCTGGACCGACAGCAACAGGGTGCGCTGGCCGTTGTAAAGCGCGAGGCTCTCGACCTCCTGCGCGCCGTCGTTGACGCGGGCAACCTGGTCCAGACGGACCGGCGCGCCATTCTTGCGGGCGACGATGATCTTGCCGAAGTCCTCGGGCCGCTGCATGCGGGCGTCGATCTGCACCACGCGCTCTTGCGCCAGCGACCGGATGGAGCCCACAGGCAGGTCCTGGTTCTCGTTGCGCACGGCTTGCGCCACCTGGTCGGGTGTCACGCCAAAAGCTTCGAGCGCCTGCGGGTTCAGGTAAATGTTGATCTCGCGCTTGGTGGCGCCCACCAGGTTCACGGCGCCCACGCCGCGCACGTTTTCAAGGCGCTTTTTCAGGATCTGCTCGGCCCAGGTGGTCAGCTCTACCGCACTGCGCGGGGTGACACCGGCTTGCTCTTCGGGCAATACGGCCAGCGACCACACGGCGCGGCTGGCGGGGTCGAAGCGCAGCACGCGCGGCTCCTTGACCTCGGTGCGCAGCAAAGGGCGCACAGTGGCCACCTTCTCACGCACGTCCTCGGCGGCCTTGCGGCCGTCGATGTGCAGCTGGAACTCGATGATGACCACCGCAGTGCCCTCGTAGCTGCGCGAGGTGAGGGCGTTGATACCGGCAATCGAGTTGACGCCTTCTTCAATCTTCTTGGTGACTTCGCTCTCAACGATTTCAGGCGATGCGCCGGGGTAGTCCACGGTGACCACCACCACCGGGAAGTCGATGTTGGGAAATTGATCGACCTTCAGGCGCTGGTACGAGAACAACCCCAGCACGACGATGGCGAGCATCACCATCGTGGCGAACACGGGGTTTTTGAGGCTGACTTGGGTGAACCACATGGCGGGTCAGCGCATCAGGGTGCCGCGCGGGATGCAGCCGGTGCGACAGGAGCGGAAGGCGCAACCGCCGCGCCTCCCAAACCGCCCGACACGGCCGTGCCTTCGCGCAGCTGGCCAATGCGGCCTGCAATCACGGGCGTGCCTGCTGGCACTCCCTCCACCGCGACCAGCGTCTGTCCATTGATGACAGCACGCGTCCCGGTTTTGACCTGCACGTAGGCGATTCGGCCGTCTTTGATCGTCTGCAGGTACGGCGCGGGCTTGTCGGTGCGCACAGCGTCGAGCGGTACGGTCAGTACATCGGCATGCCCCGTGTCGAGCGTGCCCTGCACAAAAAGCCCTTGGCGCAGCGGCGCGTCTGCCTTGGTTTGATCGACCCGCAGGTAGACCGGCACCGTGCGGCTGCCCGCCTGCGCGCTGGGATTGATGCGTACCACCGTGGCAGACACCGGCACCGAGGCGCCTTCGATGGTCAGCAATGCTTTCTGCCCCACGCGCACAGCCACTGAGTCCGCAGGGCTCAGCAGCGCCTCCAGCTCCAGGCGCGACAGGTCCACCACCTCGATGATGCGGGTGTCGATGGCCACGCGCTCTCCGGGTTGTGCGAGTCGCTGCGCCACCAGCCCGCTGATGGGGCTCTTCAACACCGTGTCCTCCAGCGCTTTGCGTGTCACGTCCGCGGCAGCAACCGCGGCCTGGTAGGTGGATTGCGCGGCATCCAGGCTGGCTTGCGATGTCACCAGCGCCGTCGCTGAAATGAACCCCTGGTCCACCAGGGCGCGGTTGTTGGCGAACTGGCGCTGGTTGATGTCGACCTGTGATTTGGCTGCGTCCGCTTGCTGCTGGGCTTGGCGCAGTCGTGCGCGTGCCTCGGTGGGGTCGATGCGAGCGACTTCCTGCCCCGCCTTGATGCTGTCACCCTCGCGCACGGTCAACCCTTGCAACTCGCCGCCCACACGCGCTTTGACCATGGCGGAGTCCACAGCGCGCAATGACCCGGAGACCGGCACACCCAGCGATAGGCTTTGTGGCTGCACCGCCAACACTTCGTCAGCGCCCAACTGCAAGGGGGCGTCTGCGCGCTGCGTTGCAGCCTCGTTTAGCGCCTTTTGCTGGGCCTGGCGCGCCGCCATAGCCCGCCAGCCGCCTGCACCCACCAGCACGACAACAATGGCTGCAGCCATCCAGGGAATCCAGCGTTTCATGGTCAGGCCGAGGGAGGAGGGGAGGAGGGGGGTGCATCGGGCCGTACACACAGGCCGTGCAGGATGTTGTCGATCTGCGTGTCGATGTAGACCTCGGGCGCGAGGTTCTGTGCGTCAGGCACGCAGGCACCCATCGAGTGCTTCCACATCATGAGGAAGATCATCGGCGCAAGCACCAGGTACACCGCGTAGTCCAGATTGATGGCGCGAAACTCACCGCGCGCAATGCCACGCTCCAGAATGCGCCGAACCAGAGATTGCCCGGGCAAGATGACTTCTTGCTGGTAGAACTGGGCGATTTCAGGGAAGTTCTGGGCCTCACTCAGCATCAGCTTGGTAATTCCAGACGCCTTGGTGCTTCCAATGCGTTCCCACCAGACCTGGTAGCAGTAGCGAAGCACATCGCTGGTGGTGCCTACAAAGGTTTCCAGCTCGGCGTTCCACTCCTCAAAACGACCAGCGATGTTCTCGCGCACCACGGCCTTGAAAAGCTCTTCCTTGCTGGGGAAGTACAAAAACAGGGTGCCCTTGGACACCCCAGCCCGCGCCGCCACTTCGTCTACCCGGGTCGCCGCAAACCCTTTTTCCACAAAAAGGTCGAGCGCCGCTTCCAGCAACTCGCCAGGGCGCGCCTCTTTGCGGCGTTCGCGCTTGGTCGCTGGATGGGGCTGGGACGGGGTCGAGGTGGGGGACAACGGCGGCTTCGTTAATGACTGACTGGTTAGTAATGTAGTCAATGCCCGGGAGAGCGTCAATCGCACCCGGCCGCATCGACAGAAAAAAATGCGCTGCTTTACAAAACCCTCTGCGCGCAGAGCCGGTGGGTTGGCACAGTGGTTGCATGGGTTGTGGCACGCCACGCCCTTACGCAAATGTCTACCCTAAGGGCGATTTCGCCTCTAAATGTCTTATTGACAGGACATTAGAACTATTCCTAATATGACAGTCATGCCATCCAACAACCTGCCGCTGCCCAAGTACCACCAGATCTATCTGGTGTTGCGTGAACAACTGCAGGAAGGGCGTTTTGCAGACGGTTTGCCGGGTGAATTTGCGCTGATGCAGCAGTTTTCGGTGGCACGCGTGACGGTGCGCCGTGCGCTGGAGCTGCTGGAAGGCGAGGGCATGATTTCGCGCGAGCCCGGCCGGGGTACCCGCCCTTTGTTGTCCGCACCCACACTAACCACTGGTACGGGGGCCGACGGAGAAAGCAGCCGCGCACACTTGACGGGTTTGCTGGAGAACCTGGTCAGCATGGGTTTGCGCACATCCGTCAAGGTGCTGGACGTGGACACCGTCACCGCGTCCCGCGCCGTGGCCGGGGCCCTGCAGATTGCCGTGGGCGATTCCGTGCAAAAGGCAGTGCGGGTGCGCAGCACCAAAGAAGGCCCGCTTTCCCACATCACTACCTATGTGCCTGCCGACATTGCGCGCCAATTTGGACGCCGCGAGCTGGCGCGAAAACCCATCCTGGTGCTGCTGGAAGAATCCGGCGTCAAGGTCGGCCGGGCCCACCAGACCATCTCGGCCAAGCTGGCCGATGCCGTGGTGGCGCGCCATCTCGACATATCGGTGGGCTCAGCGCTGCTGGCAGTGCGCCGCCTCATTTATGACGATCAGGAGCGCCCTGTGCAGTGGTTGCACGGGCTGTATCGCCCTGACCGCTACGAATACGAAATGCAGCTGTCCCGTGTGGGCAGCATCGACGCCAAGGTCTGGGTCAGCAAAGAGCTGTCCGCCCAGTTCCATTGATTCCCTTTCCCGTCCCTAACTCCAACCAACCCCATCTTTGTCAGGAGAATGCCCATGAGTACTCGCCGCCATTTCATGTCCCAGTCGGCCGCTGCAGCGTCTGCAATGGCCTTTCCATTGGTGGGTGGGGCTCAGGCAAAGACCATCAAGGTCGGTGTGCTGCACCCGGTGACCGGTGCACTGGCGTATTCGGGCCAGCAGTGCCGTGAGGGCGCGATGATGGCCATCGAGGACATCAACAAGGCCGGCGGCATCAAGTCCCTGGGGGGCGCCAAGATCGAGGCGTTGCTGGGCGATGCCCAGTCGCAACCACAGGCCGGCGCGGCCGAAATTGAAAAGATGAACGAGGCAGGCGTATCTGCCGTGGTCGGCGCCTTTGCATCGGCCATCTGCCTGGCCACCACGCAGGCAGCTGCCAAGTACAACCTCCCGCACATCGTGGACGTGGGCGTGGCAGACCAGATCGTGGAGCGGGGCCTCAAAAACACCTTCCGTTTTGGCCCCGGCTACAAAAAATGCGCAGAAACGGCCGTAGCCAACCTGCACGTGCTGAACACCTCGGCCGGCAAGCCCGCCAAGACCGTGATGATCATCCACGAGGAGTCGCTGTTTGGCTCGGGCACAGCCGCGTTGCTGGCGCGCGAACTGCCGGGCTACGGTTATGAGGTCAAGGAGATCGTCAAACACGCCAACCCCACGCGCGACTTCAACAACATCGTGTTGCGCATGAAGGCGATCAACCCGGACATCGTGATCCCGGCCAACTACTACAACGAATACGCGCTGCTGGTGCGCACCATGCAGCAGCAAAAGGTCACGCCCAAGGCGATTTATTCGGTGCTGGGTGGTGCGGCATCCAGCTACAAGTTCGTCAAGGAATTCCCGGACGCTGCCAACGGCATCATCGACTGCAACCACTGGTTCAATCCCAAGGACAAGCGGGCGCAAGACCTCAAGAAGCGCGTGGAGGCCAAGGGCCTGTTCTTCAGCTACGAGCTGTTCATGACCTACACGTCCATGTGGCTGCTGGCCGATGCGCTGGAACGCGCCAAGTCGGTAGACCGCGCCGCCATCATCGACGCGCTGGAGAAGAGCACGTTTGCCGATCACATCATGCCGTACGGTGCCACCAAGTTCGTCAATGGCCAGAACCAGGGCGCCCAGCCGCTGATGACCCAGGTGCTGAACAAGGACATCAAGGTCATCATCCCGCGCGACTACCGCGAAACGGACCCTCTCTTCCCGCTGAAGGCCTGAACCCACTCACTCACCGGCCATGCATGCATGGGCCAGCAAGGCGCCAGAACCCCTGGTGCCAGGCCGCGCCTTTGCCTGAAAACCGGACATCCCACCCATGTTTGAGCTCAGCATCCTCTTCCCCTCCCTTCTGAACGGCCTGACGACGGGCGCGGTCTATGCACTGATCGCGCTCGGCCTCACGCTGATCTACGGCGTGTTGCACATCATCAACTTTGCGCACGGCGCATCGCTGATGCTGGCGCTGTACGCGGTGTACCTGCTCAAACAGCACTTCGGGCTGGATCCGTATCTGGCCTTGCCCATCCTGGTGCCCGGCATGTTTGCGCTGGGCTACGCACTACAACGCCTGGTCATCAACCGAGCCAGCCACGGCAAGGACGAGAACATCCTGCTCGTCACGCTGGGCATTTCCATCGTCATGGAGAACCTGGCGCTGCTGTTCTTCAAGTCAGACACCCGCACCATCGAGACCGCGTACACGCTGACCACCGTTGCCGTGGGCCCCGCCATGATTGCCTTGCCGAAACTGGTGGCCTTTGCAGGGGCGCTGGTGGTGTCGGGTGTGTTGCTGTGGATCGTCGGCAAGACGGACCTGGGCCGCGCGATCCGCGCTGTGGCGCGTGAAAAACACGGCGCCAAGCTCATGGGGATCAACGTGGACCATGTGTACGCCATGAGCTTTGGCATTGGCTTGGCCTGCCTGGGCGCAGCCGCCTGCTTTTTGCTGCCAGCGTACTACGTGAACCCGCAGGTGGGCAGCGGCTTTGTTCTGGTGGCCTTCACCATCGTGGTGCTGGGCGGCATGGGCAGCTTTACGGGGGCGCTGGTGGGCGGCCTGTTGATTGGGGTCGTGGAGTCGCTCGGCGGCTTGTATCTGGGCGAATCGTTGGGACAGATCGGCATTTTTGCCATCTTCATTGCGGTGCTGCTGTTTCGCCCGCAGGGCCTTTTTGGAGCCAAGCCGTGAAGCAACTCTGGACCATTGGATTGTTTGCGGCCGTGGTGGCAGCTGTCACCGGCATTTCGGAATCGGGCGTGCTGCTCAACTTCGTGATGATGGCGCTCTACGCAGCCTTGCTGGCCCAGGCCTGGAACATTCTGGGTGGTTTTGGTGGGCAGTTTTCGTTTGGCCACGCGCTGTTTTTTGGCACGGGCGCCTACATCCAGGCCATTGCGCAGATGCAGGGCGGCATCAACCCCTGGGTGGCCTTGCCCATGGCCGTGGTGGGTAGTGCGCTGGTCGGCCTTTTCGTGGGTGGGCTGTCGTTCCGCTACGGGCTCAAGGGTTCGTACTTTGCGCTGGTGACGCTGGCCTTTGCCGAGGTGTTCCGCATCCTGGCCCTGTCGGTGCCTTTCACCGGAGCGGGCGTGGGCCTGATGCTTCCTCTCAGCGAGTCGGTGGGCAACATGCAGTTCGGCTCGCGCAAGGGCTATGTGTTTTTGATCTTGGCCTTGGTCACGCTGGCGCTGCTGGTGAGCTGGTGGCTCAAGAACTCGCGTTTTGGCGCCTGGCTGCAGGCCGTGCGCGACAACGAAGACGCCGCACGCGCCATCGGCGTGAACCCATTCAACGTCAAGATGGGAGCGATTGCGCTGTCGGGCGGCTTCATGGGCGCGGCGGGTGCGTTTTATGTGCAGGTGTTCCAGTACATCGACCCGGGCATTGCCTATGGCTCGGTCACGTCGGTGGAAGCCTTGGTGGCCGCCATCGTGGGCGGCATCGGCACCATCTGGGGGCCGGTGCTGGGCGCCCTGGTGCTGCATGTGCTGGCGGATGTCACGCGCAACCTGTTCGGCCAGTTGCCCGGCATCAACATGGTGATTTACGGCGTGGTGCTGGTGCTGATCGTGATGTTCCTGCCGCGCGGAATAGCGGGCATCGGGCAATCGGTGGTGGCTGTGTGGAAACGCTCGGGAGGCCGTGATGGCAAGTAACCTGCTGCAGCTTGAGCATCTGAGCAAATCTTTCGGCGGCCTGAAGGCGGTGCAGGACGTCAGCCTGTCGGTGCCAGAGGGTTCGCTCACGGCCCTCATTGGCCCCAACGGCGCGGGCAAGACGACGCTGTTCGCGCTGATGTCGGGCTTTGTGCGGCCTGACACCGGCACTGTTCGGCTTGCGGACGCGGACATCACGGGCCAGGCACCGCACGTCAACGCACGGCTGGGCATGACGCGCACGTTTCAGATCGTGCAGCCCTTTGCCGCGCAAACCGTGCGCGAGAACATCGCGGTGGGCGCCCACCTGAAAGAGCCCAACCGCCGCGCCGCGCTGGGGCTGGCTACTGACGTGGCCGCACGCGTGGGGCTGCTGCCGCAGCTCGACAAACCCGCCGCCGACTTGACGGTGGCAGGCCGCAAGCGCCTGGAGCTGGCCCGCGCCTTGGCCACCCAGCCGCGTCTGCTGTTGCTCGATGAGGTGCTGGCCGGCCTCAACCCCCAGGAGATTGCCGAGATGATTCCCGTGGTGCGCGGCATTGCCGATGGCGGCGTGACGGTGCTGATGATCGAACACGTGATGCAGGCTGTGATGAACCTGGCCGAACACGTGTGGGTGCTGGCCCAGGGGCAACTGATTGCACAGGGCAGCCCCGCACAGGTGACGGCCGACGAACGGGTGATTGAGGCTTACCTGGGCCATGGCACTGCCGCGAGGCTGCGCGCCGCAGCCACCCCGACAACGCAAGGGGCCACGGCATGAACACAACCGACGCTGTGAAGCCAAGAACACCACTCCTCGACATCAAGGGTTTGCGCGGTGGCTATGGCCGCGTGGAGGTGCTGCGCGGGGTCGACCTGCATGTGAATCCCGGTGAAACCGTTGCGCTGCTGGGCAGCAACGGTGCGGGCAAGTCCACGCTCAACAACGTGGTGTGCGGCATTTACCCCGCCTGGGCGGGCAGGATGCTGTTTGACGGTGGCGACCTCAGCGGCGCGCATTACACCCAGGTGGTCAAGGCCGGGCTGATCCAGGTGCCCGAGGGGCGAAAGATTTTCCCCAACCTCAGCGTGCTGGAGAACCTGTCGTTGGGCAGCTTTACCCGTGCCCGTGAGCGCCGGGCTGAAAACATCGACAAGGTGTTTGCGACCTTTCCGCGCCTCAAGGAGCGCACAGCCCAGCTGGCGGGCACCATGAGCGGGGGCGAGCAGCAGATGCTGGCGATTGGACGCGGCCTCATGGCCGAGCCGCGGCTCTTGATTCTGGATGAGCCCTCGCTGGGCCTGTCGCCGCTGCTGGTGGAGGAGATGTTTGGCCTGATCCGCCAGTTGCGCTCCACCGGGCTGGCTGTGTTGCTGGTAGAACAAAACGTAGGCCAGTCGCTGGAGATTGCCGACCGCGCGTACGTGATGGAAAACGGAAGCATCCGCTTCACTGGCGCGCCCGACGAACTGCTGCGCAGCGACGACCTCCGCCGCGCCTACCTGGGGCTCTAGCCATTGCGCCCCCAGCGAATACGAAAGCGCACCAGAAGAAAAACAGGGCACGCCGATGCCTGCACCCGTACAAAAACTTGCAGGAGACCACCCACCATGATCCAACGCCGCCACGTCCTTATTGCACTGAGCCCTGTGCCCGCCGTACTGCACAGCGCCAACGCGCTTGCGCAAACAGCGCCCGTCCGCATCCTGGTGGGCGCCCCAGCCGGTGGGTCCACAGACACACTGGCGCGCACCCTGGCCACCGAAATGGGGCGCTTGCTGGGTCGCACCGTGATCGTGGAGAACCGCCCTGGCGCGGGCGGCAACATCGCCGCCGATGCCGTGGCCAAGGCGGTGCCGGACGGCAACACCCTGCTGATGAGCTTCACCAGCCACGCCATCAACGCCAGCCTGTACAAGACACTGCCGTTTGACCCCATCAAAGACTTCACACCGCTGACCTGCGTGGCCACCTCGCCCTCGGTGCTGGTCGCCCACCCGTCGCTGCCCGCCAAGGACGTGCGCGAGCTGATTGCGCTCGCCAAGGCAAAACCCGGCAAGCTCAACTTTGCGATTGGCGCCGTAGGCTCGTCGCTGCACCTGGCGGGCGATGCCTTCAAGATGCAGTCGGGCGCCTACATCGTCAACATTCCCTACCGCGGCACGGCCCCGGCGCTACAAGATGTGCTGGCAGGGCAGGTGGACCTGATGTTCGCCGCCGTAGGCAACGCCCAGGCGCAGATTCGCGCGGGCAAGCTCAAGGCGCTGGGCGTGACCAGTGCGAAGCGGTTGCCTGCGTTCCCCGACGTGCCTGCGATTGCCGAGGTATTGCCCGGTTATGAATCCAGCGCCTGGTTCGGACTGTTTGGCCCCGGGCAGATGGATCCCGCATTGGCCAAACGCATCAGCGACGCCGCGCGGCAAGCCATTGCCTCGCCCGATGTGAAAAAGCGCCTGGAGCACGAAGGCGCCGTGCCCGTGGGCAACAGCCCCGAGGAATTCGCTCGGTTTGTGCAGTCCGAAATCCCGCGCTGGGCCAAGGTCGTGCAGTTTTCCGGAGCCAAGCCTGAATGACGACCCGCGCGCCCAGCACCTTGGCACAGAAGCTGGTGGCCCGCGCGAGTGGCCGCAGCAGCGTGACGCCCGGCGAAATCGTCAACTGCCGGGTGGACCTGGCCATGTTCCACGACTCATCCGGTCCGCGGCGCTTGAAACCCATGCTCGACGAGCTGGGCGCGCAAATCTGGGACAAATCCCGCGTGGTCCTCGTCATGGACCACTATCTGCCCGAGCGCGACGACGAATCCCGCCGCATCGTGCGCATTGCCCGCGACTGGGCGCGCGAGCAGGCCTTGCCCCATGTCTACGACGGCCAGGGCATCTGCCACGTGGTAGTGCCCCAGCACGGTCACATCCGCCCCGGCATGTTCTGTGTAGGCGGCGACTCGCACTCGCCCACGGGCGGTGCGTTTGGCGCCTACATGTTCGGCATCGGCAGCACCGAGATGCTGGGCGTGGTCGTCACTGGCGAGATCTGGCTGCGCGTGCCCCACACGCTGCAAATGCACTGGAGCGGGCGCCTGGGCACCGGCCTGACGGCCAAGGACATGATGCTGCACATGATCGGCCGCTTTGGCATGAACGGCGGCCAGTACCAGGCGGTGGAGTTTGCAGGCCCTGCCGTGCAGGCGCTCAGCATGCAAGAGCGCATGACCCTCTCGAACATGAGCGCGGAGCTGGGCGCCCAGGCCGGGCTGATTGCGCCTGACGCCACCACGCGCGACTGGCTCCACGCTGCGGGCGTGCCCGACGACGCATTGCAAGGGCTGGATGCTTGGCACACGGACGAGGGCGCACCCCTGACGCGCCATGCGTTTGATGCGACAACGCTCACGCCCCAAGTCGCCGCCCCCCACAGCCCCGCCAACGCCGCACCCGTGGCCCAGCACGCCGGTCAGTCGATTGACGTGGCCTACATCGGTGCGTGTACCGGCGCCAAGCTGGACGACCTGCGCGCCGCTGCCACCGTGCTGCGTGGCCAACGCGTGGCGCCCGGCGTGCGCCTGATGGTGGCCCCCGCCAGCCAGCAGGACCAGGCTGCCGCGCGTGCCGAAGGGGTGCTGCAGGTGCTGCAGGACGCTGGGGCCGAGCTTTTTCCCACCACCTGCGGCGCCTGCGCAGGGTATGGCGACACGGTGGGCGACAACACCACCGTCATCTCCAGCACCGCGCGCAACTTCAAGGGCCGCATGGGCTCGGCCACTGCGCAGGTCTACCTCGCGTCGCCCTACACCGTGGCTGCCTCAGCACTGCGCGGCTTCATCACCGACCCGAGAGAAGTGTTGGCATGACAAACACCCACCGCGTCTGGAAGCTGGGCGCCGACATCGACACCGATGTGCTGGCCCCCGGACACGCCATGAAGCACGGCATCGACGTGCTCGCTCGCCACTGTCTCGAATCCGTGCGCCCCGACTTCGTAAGCGGCGTGCAAAAGGGCGATGTCATCGTGGCTGGGCCCAATTTCGGTATCGGCTCATCGCGCGAGCAGGCTGCCGCCGTGCTGGTACGCCTAGGCATCGTGGCGGTCATCGCACCGTCGTTCAGCGGGCTTTACTTTCGCAACGCGTTCAATCTGGGCTTGCTTCTGCTCACTTGCCCAGAAGCCGATGCGGTGGGTGCGCTGGGTGAAGGCGATGCCATCACGCTCGACTGGCAGACGCCCGCCGTCATCACCCCCCAGGGCCGTGCGCTGGCCTGCGAGCCGATTCCCCCGTTTCTCATGGACATGGTCCGCGCTGGCGGTTTGCTGAACCAGCTGCGCACCCGCTTTGGTAAGGAGGCCCTCAATGGCTGAACACAACACGACCGCACACACCGCACCGTCCCGCATGGACCCTGTCACCCTGGCCGTATTGCGCGGCCGACTGGAGCAGATCGCCGACGAGATGGACGCCACGCTGTACCGCAGCGCGTTCAACCCCATCATTGCAGAGGCGCACGACGCCTGCCACGGCCTGTACGACGCCATCAGTGGCGACACGCTGGTGCAGGGCAAATCGGGCCTGCCCGTGTTTGTGGGCGCCATGGCGTTTGCGGTGCGTGCGGCCATGCGCGTGGCGGCCGAGCGCGGTGGCATCACGGCGGGAGACACCTGGCTGTTCAACGACCCCTACGAAGGTGGAACGCACGCCAACGACTTCAAGCTGGTGCGCCCCTTCTTTCGCCACGGCAAGCTGTACTGCTTTCTGGCATCGGCCGCGCACTGGCACGACGTGGGCGGCAACGTGCCCGGCAACTACAACCCGGCGGCCACCGAATGCTGGCAAGAGGCAGTGCAGATCCCGCCCGTTCGCATCGTGCGCAGCGGCGTGTTTGACGATGACGTGCTCGCCATCCTGAAAGCCAACACCCGCCTGCCCGACAGCCTGTGGGGCGACCTCAACGGCCAGCTGGCCGCCCTGGACCTGGGCGAGCGCCGCCTGCATGACTTGCTGGACCAATACGGCGACGCCGTGGTGCATCAGGCCATGGGTGAGCTGCGCACACGCGCCGTCAAGCTCATGCAGTCACACATCGCAGCGCTGCCCGATGGTCGCTACAGCTTCAGCGACATCCTGGACAACGACGGCGTCAAGGACGAGGCACTGACCATTGCGCTGGACATGACGGTGCAGGGCGAGCGCCTCACGCTCGACTTCTCGCGCACCTCACCGCAGTGCGCGGGGCCGGTCAACATCTCGCGCGCCACCGCGATTGCGGCCTGCTACGTGGCGCTCAAGCACTTGTTCCCCGACGTGCCCGCCAACGCGGGCGTGCTGGACGCGGTGGACTTCGTGCTCCCCGAAGGCCTGGTCATCAGCGCCGCACGGCCGCGCCCCGTGGGGGGCTACACCGAAACCATCTTGCGCATGATCGATGTGATCTTTAGCGCCACGGCGCAGGCCGACCCGAAGCGCGCCATGGCCCAGGCCTACGGCACCATCAACGCGCTGTCCATCGCAGGCCACCGCACCGATGCCGCGCGCAAAGGACAACGCTGGGTCATGTTCAGCTTTTTCGGTGGCGGCCACGGCGGTCACAGCGATGGCGATGGCTTGAGCCATGGAAACGCACCCATCTCCACCGCCACCATCCCGCCGCTCGAAATCCTGGAGGCCGCATACCCCGTGCGCTTCACCCAGTGGGCGCTGCGACCCGACTCCGGCGGTGACGGCCAGCACCGGGGTGGCCTGGGTGCCATCTATGAAATCGAGCTGCTGGAGCAGGACGCCGAGGTGTTCATCTTTGGCGAGCGCGGCAAGGCGGCACCTCAAGGCATTTCGGGCGGTAGCGCTAGTGCAGTAAACGTCTTTAGCTATGAAAATGATAGTGAATGGCATCAGCCACCCATGCGCTCCAAGATGATCGGCATCCGCCTGAAGCAGGGTGAACGCGTGCGGCTGGAAACCCCCGGCGGCGGCGGCTACGGCGCCCCTGCGGCACGGGCTGCCGCAGCGCGTGACAAGGATTTGGCGATGGGCTATGTGACGGCCCCAACCGCACTGAAAGCACTGAAAGGCAAGGAATGAACGGCAAGGTTTCGGATCAGGCTTCGAGCGAGGCGTCGTACGTGGTCGGCGTGGACGTGGGGGGCACGTTCACCGACCTGTTCGTGCTGGACGAACGCGACGGCAGCGCCCGCATCGTCAAGGTACCCAGCACCCGGGGCGAGGAGGCGCGCGGCTTCATGAACGGCGTGGCGCGCGTGGCCGACTCGGCCGCGCAGATCGCCACCATCGTGCACGGCACCACGGTGGGCACCAACGCGCTGCTGGAGCGCAAGGTGGCCCGCACCGGCATCATCACCACACGCGGTTTTCGCGACGTGCTGGAGATGCGCCGCCGCGACCGCCCGCAGACCTGGGGCCTGCGCGGCAGCTTCGAGCCCATCGTGCCGCGCAACCTGCGCCTGGAGGTGGACGAGCGCGTGCTGGCCGATGGCTCGGTGCACACCCCCGTCAACATCGAACAGGTCAAAGCGCAGGCCCAGGCCTTGCTGGACGCAGGCTGCGAGGCGGTCTGCGTGTTCTTCATCAACACCTACGCCAACCCCGCCAACGAGCAGGCCGCCGTGGCCGCCGTGCGCAGCCTGTGGCCCAACCCGCATGTGACGGCGGCCAGCGAGGTGCTGCCCGAGATCCGCGAGTTCGAGCGCTGCTCCACAGCCACCCTCAATGCCGCCCTGCAGCCCGTGGTGGGGAGCTACCTGGAGCGGCTGGAAGGCGACCTGCGCACCCAGGGCTTTGGCGGCGAGCTGCTCATCGTGCAAAGCAACGGCGGCGTGATGTCGCGCCAGACGGCCTGCGACGTGCCGGTGCGCACTGCGCTATCGGGCCCAGCAGCGGGCGTGATCGCCTGCGCGGCCATTGCGCGGGCGGCGGGTTTCCCCGATGCGATTACCGGCGACATGGGCGGGACCTCGTTTGACGTGTCCCTGGTTGCCAACGGCGAGGCCGCCCTGGCCGCGCAGACCGCCATTGAATTTGGCATGGTGGTGCGCTCGCCCATGATCCAGATCGAGACCATCGGCGCGGGCGGCGGCTCCATTGCCTCGGTGGACGCCAGCGGCATGTTGCAGGTAGGCCCCGAGTCGGCGGGCAGCATCCCTGGCCCGGCTTGTTATGGCAGGGGCAACACGCGCCCCACAGTGACGGACGCCAATGTGTTGCTGGGCCGCATTGCCGCCGACCGCCCCCTGGGCGGTGGCCTGCTGGCCGCGATGGACGCGCAAAAGTCGCGCGATGCCATCGACACCCATGTGGCCCAACCCCTGGGCCTGGACGTAATGGCCGCCGCCGAAGCCATCCTCACGGTGGCCAACGCCAAGATGGCGGGCGCCGTGCGTGTGGTGTCCATCGAGCGCGGGCACGACCCGCGCCAGTTCGCCTACATGCCCTTCGGCGGTGGCGGCGCGCTGCATGTGTGCGCCATGATGCGCGAGGTGGGCGTGGGCACGGGCATCGTGCCGCGCTACCCCGGCGTCACGTCGGCCCTGGGCTGCGTGATGGCCGACATGCGCCACGACGCGGTGCAAACGCTGAACAAGCCCCTGGCCGATCTGGACGTGGCCGACCTGCGCCAGCGCGTGGCCACGCTCGCGTCCGCCTGCCAGCAACGGCTGGAGTCGGCGGGCGTGAAGTTCGTTCAGGTGCAGGAGGTCATTGCGCTCGACATGCTCTACGCAGGCCAGACCCACACCGTGCAAGTGCCCGTGGCCGCCGATGCGCTCAGCCTAGACGGCATCCGCGCCGCTTTCGAGGCCGCCTACCGCGCCGCCTTTGGCCGCGTGCTCGACGGCATTGCCGTGCGGGTGATGAACCTGCGCTACGCCCGCGTGGGCGTGCGCCCCAAGTTCGACCTGACGGTGCTGGCACCGCAGACCACCACGGTCAACCCATCGCTGGGCGTGCAGCGCGTGTTCCACGCGGGCCGCTGGTGGGACGCTGCGCGCCACGCGCGCCTGGACCTGCCCGTGGGCACCCGCATCGACGGCCCCGCCATCCTGGAACAGCCCGACACCACCGTGTGGCTGGAGCCGGGCTTCAGCGCCACGGTGGACGCCCTGGGCAACCTCTTGGTACGTGCAGACGGGAAGGCCGCAGCATGAGCATGGCTACTGCGCTCGACCCACGCCACACCGCCTTGGTCATCATCGACCTGCAGGACGACTTTCTGGCCCCGGAAGGCGCCTACGCCCGGGGCGGTGCCGTCAGTCCCGCTGCCCAGGCCTTGCCCCCGCGCGTGGCCGCCGTGGCCAAAACGTTAAAGGCCGCTGGCGGCATGGTCGTTGGCAGCCAGTTCACCCTGTGGCCCGACGCGCAGGGCGAGCCCATGATCTCGCCCCATCTCAAAGCCTTGCGCCCGTTTCTGCGGCGCGGCGACTTCGCCCCGGGCAGCGCGGGCCAGGCGATGGTCTCCGACATTGCGCCCTGGGTCGATGTGGCGGTGTGCAAGGTCGCGTATTCGGCCTTCTTCAACACCCAGCTCGACTGGGTGCTGCGCCGCGCGGGCATCACCACCGTGGCCGTGTGCGGCATCGTCACCAACGGGGGGGTGGCCAGCACCGTGCGAGACGCCCACATGCGCGACTACCGCACGCTGGTGCTGTCCGACGGCTGCGCGGCCTTCAAGCAGGAAGTGCACGACACCTCGCTGGCCGACATGGCCAACGTGGCGCAAGTGCTCACCTGTGCTGACTTTTCTGCTGCCGTGTCGGCATCCGCGGCATGACGATCCCACGCATCTGCCACGCAGAGCACATGCCAGGCACCGTGGCGCAAGACGCGCATGTGCCCGTGGTCATCGTGGGCGGCGGCGCCTGCGGGCTGACGGCCGCGCTGATGCTGCACGACGCCGGCGTGGACTGCGCCGTGCTGGAGCGCGACGCCACGCCCACGGGCTCGTCGGCGCTGTCGTCCGGTTTTATCCCCGCGCCCGGCACGCAGGTGCAACGCGCGGCAGGCATCGACGACAGCCCTGCACAATTCGCCGCCGACATCAGCGCCAAGGCCAAGGGCAGGGCGGCGCCGCACCTGGTCGATGCCTACGCCCATGCCATCGGCCCCGCGCTGGATGCGCTGCAAACGCGCCATGGGCTGCAGTGGCAGGTGCTCGACGGCTTTCTGTACCCCGGCCACAGCGTGCGCCGCATGCACGCCACGCCCGAGAAAACCGGCGCAGGCCTGATGGGCCGATTGGCCAACGCGGTGGCGGCGGCCGATGTGCCGTTGGTGACGGACGCCACCGTGCGCGAGCTGTGGGTTAACGCCCAGCAGCGCGTGATCGGCGTGGGCTACGAGCGGCCCGATGGCACGCTGGAACACCTGTCGTGCGACGCACTTATCCTGGCCTGCAATGGCTTTGGCGGCAACGCCACCATGGTGCGCGAGCTACTGCCCGAGATGCGCGACGCGCTGTTTGCGGGCCACACCGGCAACGACGGCAGCGCCATCGGGTGGGGACGAGAGTTAGGTGCGCGGCTGGCCGACCTGGGCGGCTACCAGGGCCACGGCTCCTGGGCCATCCCCCAAGGCGCGCTGATCTCCTGGGCGCTGATGATGGAAGGCGGTATCCAGGTCAACGCGCGGGGCGAGCGCTTTCATGACGAAACCCAGGGCTACTCCGAAGCCTCGGTACATGTGCTGGCCCAACCCGGCGGCGTGGCGTGGAACGTGTTTGACGCGCCCATCCTGGCGCTGGCACGCAGCTTCCCGGACTTTGCCGACGCCGAAGCCGCGGGGGCCGTGAAGCGCTGCGAAAGCGTGTCGGCACTGGCCGCCACCGTCGGTTGCGAAAAATCAAAATTGATAGCTACTCTCTCAAGCGTGACAAGCGCTAGCGGTCAAAAAGACCATAAATTTGCCCATGAGCGTGTGTTTCAACGCGCCTTGCAGGCGCCGTTCTACGCCGTCAAGGTCACCGGCGCGCTGTTCCACACCCAGGGCGGGCTCGACATCGACGCCCAATGCCGTGTGCTGGGCGCCGACGGTCAGCCGTTTCCCAATCTGCTGGCCGCAGGCGGCGCGGCGCGCGGCGTGTCGGGCGATGTGGTGTGGGGGTATCTGTCGGGCAATGGGTTGCTCAGCGCGGTGGCCGGTGGGTACATTGCCGCGCACACGGCGGCTCTTCCACTGAACGGCGCCTGATGCACCTGCACCTTCGCTTTTCCGTTTCCAAGCAACCGTTCAGGCGAGCCGGACACGGCGCCTGTCCCGAGTCCACCCCACCGCCCACCCCCCGCCCGTTCGGGCTGAGCCTGTCGAAGCCGGGCCACCACCTGCGCCAACCCTTCGACGAGCTCAGGGTGAACGGTTGGGGTATTTCAAGAGAACCGTCTTCACCACGCAGATCGCTGCCGCAATGACCACAACCCCCTTCCACCAGCGCCTCCAAGAACCCCGCACCATCCTCGCCCCTGGCGTGTACGACGCCCTGAGCGCCCTGGTGGCAGAGCAAGCCGGTTTCGAGGCGCTGTACCTCTCGGGCGCTTCCATTGCCTACACGCGCCTCGGCCGTTCCGACGTGGGGCTGACCACCTACACCGAGGTCGAAGACACCCTGGCCCGCATCACCGAGCGCGTGCGCACGCCCGTCATCGTCGATGCCGACACCGGCTTTGGCAACGCACTCAACACCCAGCGCACCGTGCGCGGCTTCGAGCGCGCGGGCGCGGCCATGGTGCAGATCGAAGACCAGGGCTTTCCCAAACGCTGCGGCCACCTCGACGGCAAAACCGTGGTCCCCGTGGCCGAAATGTGCGGCAAGCTGAAAGCCGCCGTGGACGCGCGCCACAGCCCCCACACCCTCATCCTCGCCCGCACCGACGCCCTGGCGGTCGAAGGGATCGAAGCCGCCTTCGACCGCGCCGAGGCCTACCTGGCCTGCGGTGTGGACGCATTGTTCATTGAAGCGCTGCGCACCCCCGAGCAGATGGACGCCGCCTGCCAGCGCTTTGCGCACCGCATCCCGCTGCTGGCGAACATGGTCGAAGGCGGCAAGACCCCTGTGCAGAGCGCTGAAGAGCTGGGGCAACGCGGCTTTCGCATTGCCATCTTTCCGGGCGGCACCGCCCGCGCGGTGGCGCACACCTTACAGGCGTACTACGCCAGCCTGCACACGCACCAGACCACCGCGCCCTTCAAAGACCAGATGCTCGACTTCGACGGCCTGAACGCCCTCATCGGCACGCCCGAGCTGATGGCGCAGGGCCGCCAGTACGAGTAATCCGGGGTCGGGCCGCCGGTCGGCGCCCAAAGCCCCCGCCCGCCCTGCGCCGGGCGAGGCCGCGTACCATGCCGTGAGCATTTTTCCCCTCACTTCACCGCATGGAGACCCTCATGGCCCACAACCTGCAAACCATCACTCTGGGCGGCGGCTGCTTCTGGTGCACCGAAGCCGTCTTTGACCGAGTCCGTGGCATCACCGACGTGGAAAGCGGCTACACCAACGGCCAGACCATCAACCCCAGCTACGAGCAGATCTGCCAGGGCGATACCGGCCACGCCGAAGTCGTGCGCCTGACTTACGACGCCGACGAGATCAGCCTCGAAGAAGTGCTGGAAATCTTCTTCCACACCCACGACCCGACCACCCTGAACCGCCAGGGCAACGACGTGGGCACCCAGTACCGCAGCGGTATCTATTTCGACAAGCCCGAAGACGGCGAGGTGGCCAACAACATGATCCGCCAGATGTCGCAGGACAAGCTATTCGGCGCGCCCATCACCACCGAGGTGAAGCCGCTGGACAACTACAGCACGGCGGAGGCGTACCACCAGGATTACTTTGCGAACAACCCGAACGCGGGGTACTGCGCGTTTGTGGTGGGGCCGAAGGTGGAGAAGTTCAGGAAGACGTTTGCGCGGTATTTGAAGGCATAAGTTCTATGCGTGACGCAGCCATCACCCTTCGGGCATCGCTTGAGCAACGTGCCCTGATCGACCGCGCTGCCCGGTTGCTCGGCATGAATCGCTCGGCATTCGTGCTTGAAGCTGCTTGCGACCGCGCACAGGCCGTGGTGCTCGACCAGGTCCTTTTTAGCCTGGATGCTGATAAGTTCAAGCAATTCACCGCCATGCTGGACGCGTCTCCCTGACGCAAGCCCTGGGCTGAGGCACCTTTTGGAAGTCGAGGCACCGTGGAATTATCCCTAAGAGTAATGCCTGAAATTATTTGAATGCTTGAATTTGACAATCAAGTAGACAGTGAGCGAACGCTGCTGATGTTTTGGCGCGCGGCGATGCGATTACGGTTGGTGACCGACGAGTTGCCGAGTGTAAAGAGTTTTCCGATTTCATTGAAAATTCAAGGCGCAAAAAATATGGGCTCGCTTGAAAAGACTCTCGAGTTAGCCTCTTTGGCTAATTTAGAAATATTTTTTTCTACGTTGCCAGAGGCCCAGTTTGAGGTTTTGGCATTACGTTTTAGGCCATTTTTTGCACAGAATGAAAAAATAAATTTCATGAATTTATTATCTCTTCTGGATAAAAGGAATCCAAAAGTTCGCCCTTGGACCAAGTCTCTCAGAAAACGCTGGCGCGATGCCGTATTTTGGGGTGGCATGGGGATGAAGGCTGAGGATCTCCCAGTTGAAACTGACAGGATAATTTCAGTAGGTTTCTATTCAAAATACTTTCATATCGAGCAGGACAAGATGTCTCTCGCAGATGAATACCGCGAAAAAATGGGGGCAGAAATTTTCGAGGTAGCATTAATATCGGCGGTGTGGGAGAGGGCGAAACTGGTTGTCGGTGTCGCAAATAGCCTTCAGCCCCAGCTCGTCGCTCAAGGTGTGTTGTCGCAAGATGAAGTTGATTTGAAACCTGTCAAGCGCCCAGAGGTAGTCAAACTTCAGTTATCCGGAGGCCCAGGCGCATTGAAGCTCTTTGATGTTGGGGGACCGGTGCCTGAATAGCTGCTGCGGCTCGGTTCGCACCAGCGGGTCTTCGTTGGACGGGTATGGCTGTCAAGGCTCCGAACTAAGAAGAACCAAAGGCATAATGCAAACCGATTGCGTTACAGACACTGCCTGCCACCGCACCCCGCCATGCCCTCCACCCCAGCTTCATCTTCCCCACACCGCCAGCCCTGGGCACTCCCCTCCGGTATGCGCGCCACCCGCGCCACGCGGGCGTTGGCGCAGTTGTATGAAACGCGTCCCAACGCAGCCCTCACCGAACCCGAAGTCGAGGCCGCCCTCGCCACCGCTGGCGCCCCGGTCAACAAAGTCACCGTTTATCGCCTGCTTGACCGCTTTGCCGCTGCCGGTCTGCTGCACAAGCAAGTCGATGCAGCCCGCGTGACCCGGTATGCACTGGCGCCCCAAGGGGAAGAGGGCGCCGCCCCCAGATTTGAATGCGACGACTGCCACCGCCAGTTCCGCCTGTCCCAGGGATCTGCCAAGGTGCAGACCGCCCTCAAGCAGGTGCTGCAGGCGCTGGCCACCGCCGGGCATGAGAGCCTGGCGGTGGACATCGCGGTCCACGGGCGCTGTGTCGACTGCGCGCACCCGGCTGAAGGTGCCGCCGCATGATCCGCACCCGGGGCCTCTCCTATACCTATGCCACGGGCGGCGCAGAGCCGCTGCGGTTCCCCGATGTGGACCTGCGCCAGGGCGGCACCTTGCTGCTGCGCGGGCGTTCGGGCTCGGGCAAATCGACCTGGTTGGCGCTGATGGCCGGGCTGCGCGGTGCCAGCGGCGGCGATCTGTTTGTGGCGGGCACGCAGCTGGGCACGCAGCGCGGGGCCGAGATCGATGCCTGGCGCGCGCGCAGCATCGGGTTTTTGCCGCAAAAGCTGTACCTCAGCAGCGCGCTCACGGTGGCTGATAACTTGGCGCTGGTGTATTTTGCCGCCGGGCTGCCACGCGACGATGCGGCCGTCGCCCGCGCGCTGGGGCAGGTGGGGGTGGCCGAGCTGGCCGCGCGCAAGCCGCACCAGCTCTCGGGCGGGCAGGCGCAGCGGGTGGCACTTGCGCGGGCTGTGCTGCTGGCGCCGCAGCTGCTGCTGGCCGACGAGCCCACGGCCAGTCTGGACGATGAGGCCGCCGCCGACGCGCTGGCGCTGCTGCAACAAAGCGCCGCCGCGTGCGATGCCAGCCTGGTGATTGCCACGCACGACCAGCGTGTGGTGCAAGCCTTGGGTGGTGTGCAGACGCTGAATTTGAATGAAATTGGCACCCAGCGCTTATTGGATAAGCGCGAGCAGCTATGAATTCAGGAGTATTCAAACTCGCCCGCCTGTCGTGGCGCTACCTGTGGTCCCGGCCTTTGGCTGCGGTGTTGAACCTGCTGGTGCTCGCCCTGGGCCTGGCCGCTATCACGCTGGTGTTGCTGGTGGCCACGCAGCTTGATAAGGCGTTTGAGCGCGATCTGAACGGCATTGACCTGGTGGTGGGTGCCAAAGGCAGCCCGCTGCAGCTCATCCTGGCGGGCGTGTTCCACATCGACGTGCCCACGGGCAACATCCCGCTGCAAGAGGTGTTGACTTTGCAGAAGAACCCGCTGGTGGCGCAGGTCATTCCGCTCAGCTTGGGCGACAGCTACCAGGGCTACCGCATCGTGGGCACCACGCTCGACTATGTGACGCACTACGAGACCACGCTGGCCGAAGGCGCGCTGTGGCAGCAGCCCATGGATGCGGTGCTGGGCGCTACGGTGGCGCGCGGCATTGTCAAAGCCAGCCATGCAGGTGCGCCGTTGGTGGGCGCCACCTTTGTCGGCAGCCACGGGCTGGGCGGAGGAGGGCACGCGCACGGCAACCACCCGTATCGTGTGAGTGGCGTGCTCAAACCCTGCGGCTGCGTGCTGGACCGCCTCATCCTAACCAGCACCGAATCCGTCTGGATGGTGCACGAGACCGCCACGGCCAACGACGCCGAAGACCTGGAAATACTGAAAGAAGAGCGCGAAGTGACCGTGGCCCTGGTGCGCTACCGCACGCCCATGGCCGCCATCACGCTGCCACGCCAGATCAACGCGGACACAGCCATGCAGGCGGCCGCGCCCGCCATCGAGGTCACGCGCCTGCTGCGCCTGCTGGGCGTGGGGGCCGATGTGCTGCGCGCCTTTGGCGGCGTGCTGCTGGCCGTGGCGGCGCTGAGTGTGTTCATCGCGCTGTGGAACGCCGTGCGCGAACGCCGCGCTGACCTGGCCATGCTGCGCATGCTGGGCGCGCCCCCGGGCCGCGTGGCCGGGCTGGTGCTGTGGGAAGCACTGTGGCTGGCCGCGCTGGCATCGGTTTTGGGCCTGCTGATGGGCCACGCGTTGGCGCATGGCCTGGGCTGGGCGCTGCAGGCGCAGGGGCTGCTGCCCGTCACCGGCTGGATCTGGCTGCCTGCCGAGGCCGGTGTGCCGCTGCTGGCGGCAGGTGTGGCGGCGCTGGCGGCGTTGTTGCCCGCCATGCAGGCCTACCGCACCGAAGTGGCCGATTTGCTCAGCCAGCCCTGAGAGGCTGAGAGTCTTATATCCATGCCCGCCTTGCACGCCAAAACGCCCCGGCTCGTCGTTGCAAATGCTCGCCATAGCCCGAGCTATGTCTGTGCTTTGCGCCTAGATCCGAGGCGTTTTCGCGCGCCTTTCGGGCTCGGCTACCAAACTCTCAGCCTCTGACCCGCCAGCCAAATTTTTCAAACCAATCAACCCATCCATCGACATACCTGAAAGGCTCTCCATGAAAAAGCTCCTCACCGCACTCGCACTGGCCCCCCTACTGCTCGTCGGCGCCCTGGCACACGCCCAGGCCCACAGCGACAAAGAGACCAAGGCCGACGCCGAACGCCACCGTGCCATGGCCGCCGCGCACGAGGCTGCCGCCAAGTGCCTGGAATCCGGCAAGGGCCACGACGTGTGCCAGAAGGAACTCCAGACCGCCTGCAAGGGTCTGGCTATCGGTAAATACTGCGGCATGAAGCACGTTCACTGATCGCCGCTCCTGCCATTCATTTTTTTGTAGAGGTTGCCCGCCATGTCCCACGCTTTGACCCCCACACCCGCCAGCGGCCCAATGCTCCGCTTGGCCTGGTTGGCTGCCGCGCTGGCACTGGCTGGCGGCGCGCAGGCGCAGCAGCAGGGCACGGCCACCAAGCCCGCGCCGGGCGCTTTCGAGCGTGCCAAAGAGGCGTCAACGTCCACGGCGGCGCCGGTGCTCTCTTCGCCGCTGCCGGCAGGCGCAGGCACTGCCATGCCATCGGGCTCGGGCGCCGGTTACCACAGCCCCAACAGCCCCATCGCGCCGCTGCCCCAGCGCAACGACGTGGTGCCATGGTCGGTGCTGACCGACCTGACCAAAAAGACCACCAAGGACGGCATCCTGCCCGTGTTCAACGACGCGCAAAAGGGCATGGACAAAACAGTTCAGCGCTTTCAGGGCTTCATGATGCCGCTGGACGCCAAGGCCACGCAGACGCACTTTCTGCTCACCGCGGTGCCGCTCACCTGCTCGTTTTGCATCCCGGGCGGGCCCGAAAGCATGATCGAGGTGAAAGCCAAAACCCCCGTGCGCTACTCCATGGAGCCCGTGGTGGTCGAGGGCAAGTTCACCGTGCTCACCAACGACCAGTACGGCCTGTACTACCGCGTAGTCGAAGCCGTGCCGGTGAAGTAAAGCAACCCGCCATCCTTCTTGCCCCGCTTCTGACTGATTCGTAGAT
Organism: Acidovorax sp.; assembly: GCF_046291265.1. Lineage (GTDB taxonomy): Bacteria > Pseudomonadota > Gammaproteobacteria > Burkholderiales > Burkholderiaceae_C > Acidovorax. Next base: position 104,989 of record NZ_JBKBTV010000001.1, read on the forward strand.
TGAACCCCGCCCTGTGACCCGCGCCCGCGCCCATCCACCCGCCGCCACGGCACGGCTTGCCCCCCCGCAAGCCGTGGCCCGCAGGGCAGGGCTGCGCGCGCTTTTGCAAGGTCAAACAAGCCGCCAGCTGTGGGCGCAGGCCGCTTTGGTGTGGCTGCTGCTGGCGCTGGTGTTGGTGCCAACACTGGGGCGCTTGCACCAGGTCATACATGCCCCGGCGCTGCAGGTGCATGCGCTTTCACCGTCGGCGGGGTTTGCCGATGCAGGTGACAACCCCAGCCAGAGCCAAAACGTTGCTGCTTCTGCGACACCAGACACCCCCACCGCCCAAGCCGACGACCCGGCAGCAAGTCACAACCACCCAGCCCACGCGCACAACCTGCTCGATGTGCTGCTGGCGCACCACGCGCCGGTGGACTGCCTCTTGCTCGACCAGCTCGCGCTGGGCGACGCCTTGCACAGCGCCCCTGCGGCGCTTGCCACCCCGGTGCCCGCGCAGGCGCCACTGGTGCACCCGGCCGCCACTGCTGCGGTCCGGCATGTTGCGCTTTTTCAGGCCCGCGGCCCGCCTGCGCTGGCGTGACGGGTTCAGCCGGTCAGGGCTGTCTGCTGCCTTTTGCTGTGCGATCTGCGTGATCCGCTGCAAGGCTCACGGGCAGACTTTTGACTGAGGCGAATCCGCACGGCCCCCCACGCACCGCGCGTGGCTTCAGATCTGCATTCCAGCTGATCAGGCACCGTTGATTCGGCGCACCCCGTTTGCGCTGAGCCTGTCGAAGCCCTTCGACAAAGCGCAGCGCCAGCAGACGGGTTTGCTGCATCAGTCCGTGTCGATCCCCGGTGTCGATCTGAAGCCTTTGCGCATGCCGTGGCGTGGGCCCGTCACCACCACTACTCCTGTTTTGATAGCTGCTAGCGCTTATTCAATAAGCGCTAGAGGCACTTTTTACTCATATTTTTCTCATTGATGGCCTTGATGCCGTCAACCGCATGCCGCTTGGCACGCCCCCTTATTTGCATTGCAGCCATGACACCCACCAGCCCCAACCACAACCCCATCCACCGGTCTGCTCTCCGCCGCACCGCAAGCCGCCACCCAGCCCTGCATCCGGTGGCGCTGGCCGCCATCCTCACGCTGTCTGGTACTGGCTTGGCACATGCCCAGGTTGGTGCCCAGCCCAACGCCCAGGCAACACCCCAAGCCGCCTCCAGCCTGCCCCCCGTCACCGTCTCAGCCAGCGGCCTGCAACTGGGTGCCAACGACATGACCACGCCCGTCACCGTGCTGGAGGGCGACGAACTCGTGCGCCGCCGCGAGGCCACGCTGGGCGAAACGCTCAACAGCGAACCCGGCATCACCAGCAGCCATTTCGGCGCCGGTGCCAGCCGGCCCATCATTCGTGGCATGGACGGCCCGCGTGTCAAGGTGCTGAGCGACGGTGCCGAGCTGCACGACGCCTCCACCATCAGCCCCGACCACGCCGTGGTGTCCGAACCCCTGCTGGCCACCCAGATCGAAGTGCTGCGTGGCCCATCGGCCCTGCTGTATGGCGCGGGCGCCGTGGGCGGAGTCGTCAACGTGCTCGACGGAAAAATCCCCACCGCCATCCCGCAAAAAGGCTACGAAGGCAGCGCCGAGCTGCGCGCCAACACCGGCGCGCGCGAAGGGGCAGGCGCCTTTTCGCTGACCGGCGGCGCGGGCAACCTGGCCGTGCACGCAGAAGGCGTGGCGCGCGACGCGGGCGACTACCGCGTGGGCAAAGGCTGGGCGCCCGATGGCGAGCCCACCCGCAAAGTGCTGGGCAGCTTCAAACGCACCGACACCGGCAGCGTCGGCCTGTCGTGGGTGGGCGACCGCGGCTACCTGGGCGCCGCCTACACCCGCCAAGCCGCCCAATACGGCCTGCCGGGCCACAACCACAGCTTTGAAGGCTGCCACACCCACGGCAACAGCCTGCACTGCGGCGCCCACGAAGGCGAAGAAGGTGAAGACGGCCACGACCATGACCACGACGCCGAACATGGTGACGTGCCTGTGGTCGACCTGCGCAGCGAACGCTTTGACATCCGGGGCGAGCTGCGCAACCCGTTTGCCGGATTTTCGGCCCTGCGCCTGCGCGCGGGCGTCACAGACTACGTGCACGACGAGGTCGAAGAGGGCGCCATTGCCACCACCTTCAAAAACAAGGCCTACGACACCCGCATCGAGCTGCAGCACGAACCCATTGCAGGCTTTAAAGGCCTCATCGGCCTGCAAACCTCGCAACGCAAGTTCAGCGCGGAGGGCGAAGAGGCGTATGTCGAGCCCACCATCACCCGCAAGCTCGGCTTTTTCGCACTAGAGGAATACCGCCTGGGCGACTGGCGCTTTGAAGCCGCCCTGCGCCACGACCGCCAGACGGCCGAAGCGCAAACCAGCGGCATCGAACGCAGCCACAACGGCACGTCCGCATCACTGGGCGCGGTGTGGAAGTTCACGCCCGGTTACCAGGTCGGCACCTCCTTCACCCGCGCCAGCCGCGCCCCGTCAGCCGAAGAGCTGTACGCCCAAGGCCTGCACATGGCCACCAGCACGTATGAACGCGGCAACGCCAACCTGAAGTCCGAGATCTCGCAAAACATCGACGTCAGCCTGAAAAAGACGGCGGGCGACACCACCTTTGGCGTCAGCGTCTTCCGCAACCGCATCAACAACTACATCTATGGCCGCACGCTCGATGAAGTGGATGGCCTGCAACTGCTGCAATACAGCCAAGCCGACGCCACCTTCACCGGCATCGAAGGCCAGGTGCGCCAGCGCATCACCCGCAACTTGGGGCTAACCCTGTTCGGCGACACCGTGCGCGCCACGCTAGACGCAGGCGGCGGCCGACTGCCCCGCATCCCCGCCACCCGCGCCGGTGTTCGGCTGGACGCCAACTGGCAAGCCTGGGAAGGCCAGGTCGAATGGGTCCAAGTGGCCCGTCAGAACCGCGTGGCACAGTTTGAAACCGCCACACCCGGCTACGGCATGCTGAACCTGGGCGTCAGCTACAACGGCCAGTTCAGCAGCGGCACGCCGTGGCAGGTGTATTTGAAGGCGAACAACCTGACGGATCGCCTGGCGTATGCGCACACCTCGTTCAACAAGAAGGCGGCGCCGCTGATGGGGCGGAATGTGACGGTGGGGGTGAAGGTGGCGTTCTGACGGGTTATGCCCTCGTGATGTGAGCGAACCAGCGGCGGGGGAGGGCGTTGCTGGCTTGCCCTCTTTCGCTGCCCCAAACCACCGAAATCAAGGGGGCTCCAATGCCCGGAACCCGTGCCATACTTAATCTCACGTGGTTGATTTCGCTCCCTTTTTTTGCAACAGCCCTGCATGCCCACCACTCCCCCGCCGTCCGCAAAACTGCTGCAACTGTTACCCGAGGCGGTGGTGCAAACCGATGCGCTGTGGGAGATCACTTATCTGAATCCGGCGTGGCACAAGCTCACCGGCCATTCGGTGGCGGCGGCGCTCGGCAGGTCCTTGCTTGAATTCGTGCATCCCGACGACATCGGCACCATGCGCTCGGGTATGCCGGTGTTCCGCTTGCGCTTTGCCGACGCGGACTATCGCTGGGTGCGTCTGCAGCTTCACCCGGAGACGGATGCGGCGGATCGGGTGATCAGCCGCCAGGGTGTCCTGATCGAGATCACCGAGGTCACCGAGCAGGTGCTGGTGGAAATTCGCCAGCGCTTTCTGCGCTTGCTGGAAACCATTGATGGCGTGGTGTGGGAGGCTGAAATCGGGGTGGGCAATACCTTTCTGAGCCCGCAGGTCGAGCGCTTGTTCGGTTACTCCGTCGAGGAGTGGCGGTCTGACCCGGGCTTCTGGCGGGCGCATGTGCATCCCGATGACCTGGCGCAGGCCCTGCGTATCGACGATGCCGCATACAACGCCACGCAGAGCCATGCCTACGAGATGAATTACAGGCTGATTGCCAAGTCTGGCAAGGTCGTGTGGGTGCGTGATCTGTGCCGCGCAGTGGTCGAGCCGGGGCGACCGAACCGCATGATCGGCCTGATGATCGATGTCACCCAGCAGAAGAACACCGAACTCGAGTTGTTGCGCTCCGAAAACCGCTATTCGCTGGCGACACGCGGATCCAATGACGGCATCTGGTATTGGGACTTGCGAACGGACGCTTTGCATGTGTCCGGGCGTTTTCTTCAGATCGTCGGGCTGGGTAGCGCCGATCTTGTGCATGACGGAGGCTGGCGCTTTCTCGAACAACTCATCGATACCGAGGATCGCGGGCGCGTGCAGGAGGCCTACCGCAGGCACCTGTCGGGAAACAGCCCGAACTTTTCGGTGGACTTCCGCGCGTTCCACGGGGCTGGGCGGCTGGTATGGGTCAATTGGCGCGGGCTCGCCGAGTTCGAAGACGGCGTTGCGGTGCGCATGGCGGGATCGTTGAGCGATCTGGCCGAACGTGGCAGTTCCTACGATGCGCTCACCAACTTGCCCGGCCGGCCATTGTTCCGCGATCGCCTCGCGCAACTCATCGCGCTGCACCAGAACGAGGTGGTGAACGGTGGTGGCGTGCCGACACGCGATGGAGCCACGATGTTCGCCGTGCTGCTGCTGGATCTCAACGGGTTCAAGGCCGTCAATGACAGCTACGGGCATCAGGTGGGCGACCAGCTATTGCAGCAGGTGGCGCGGCGGCTCGAATCCTGCGTGCGGGCGGTGGACCTGGTCGCCCGCATGGGTGGCGACGAGTTCAATGTGCTGTTGGAGTCCATTGATCCCGCTGAAGCCAGCCAACGCGCAGGGCAGATTGCCGCCGCCCTGGAAGCACCTTACGTGATTGGCAGGCGCACCGTGATCAGTGGTGCGAGTATCGGATTGGCCAGCAGCGCATCCAGGCTGGCGACGGTCGACGATTACCTGCGCGCTGCAGACACCGCCATGTACCGGGCCAAAAGTCAGTCATTGGGCGTGTGCGTGTTTCAGTAAAGCGTGCCAGGGGCAATTCAATTGCCTGCACCGCCGATTTCTCTGATTCAGTGGACTTAGGGGTGCGCGGCAAAAAAAAACCGGCTCCTCAGAGCCGGTTCTTCACAGAGGGTTACCGGGATCAGTAACGACCGCCGCCGTAGCCACCCGTGCCATACCCAACGTCCGCCCGCTTGCTGGCTGTGTAGCCGCCCGCGCCGCCCGAACGGGCGCCACCCTCTTCACGGGGGCGGGCCAGGTTCACCACGATCGAGCGGCCGTCGACGGACACGCCGTGCAGGGCGGTGATGGCGGCCTGGGCCACTTCAGCAGTGGCCATTTCGACAAAACCGAAGCCTTTGGAGCGGCCGGTTTCGCGGTCCATCATGACCTTGGCGGACGAGACGGAGCCGAATTCGGCGAAGTTGCTTTCCAGGCTGGAATCGGTCACGGAGTAGGGCAGGTTGCCCACGTAGATTTTGATACTCATGGAAGTAGAGCCTTTCTAGATTTTGGTGTGCAACGAATGGCGCACCGTTGGGGTACGAGCGTACGGATTGAAAATCCGCAGCAGTCGGGAAGGGGGTGGATAGATGGTTGTTGGATCTGCGGAGGGCAGGTCAACATCACCCGTGAACCAATCAATGAAACGATCTGCCGGTCAGCACGTGGGCGGGTGCTGCATGCACGTTTGCAGCCAGCCTTGGGTGACTGCAAAGAGCCGGGCGGCTTCGCGCGAGGCAAAGGCTTTGTCAAAGCGGAACACGCGGCAGTAGCTGCCGTTGCCCTGGGATCGATGGACCGAGAAGGAGGCGCGAAAGCGGCCACAGTCGGTCGGGTGTGTCGAGGGCGAAACGACGTATTGGCCCATGGAAATGGCGGTCTGTGAAATCGGATTCAATCAGGTGGCAGGCTTGATAACGGGCCTGCATGAGCATCGAGGGACGCGGTGGGCTGCAGCTCTGCAGATCCACTGGGCGACCAAACAAAGGTCGCAAAAGGCGGCCTGCGTGGGGAGACTTGCGTCTCTGGGCAGGCGTTGCGGTGACTGCACGCGCTAAGAGCGGTGACTGCAACGCGGCGGAGTATAACCCAATTTATATGTGACAGACGTTTAATATTCTTTTGGGTTTTAAAAGGCTGGGCAACGGGATGTGCCTGTGGCTGTTCACCAGGGCGGCGCTCAGGCCTTGGTATGCCTTGCGAAGCGTCGTTCGTGCAGGGCTTCGGCAGGCCCAGAAATCAAGTGTTTTTGACCTCTAGCGCTTTACCATAAAGCGCTAGCAGCTATCTTTTTTGCATAAAACGTTATCTAGCGGGCATTCGGGCGACGACGCCGACGCCAAGGCACAAGTGCGCAAGATGCTGGACGGCATGGGCTACTTTGCGGTGGACCTGGGCTCGCTCGCCGTGGGTGGGCGCCTGGCAGAGCTGCCGTTCGGGTCTTTGGCTTCGACGAACTTCATCAAGATCTAGCCGTCCGTGCGGCGCCCCATGGCCTAGGGCTCCGGATGAGTGGCAACTATTGAGCGAAAATGGCCTCTGGCGCTTGATGTGAAAGCGCTAGTAGCTATCAAAATCATAGTTAACAGGCCAAGCGCTTAGCGGCGCGCAGGCCTGCCCACCGAGCCACCGCACCTTGAACTCGCCCGTCTTCACCTCGCTGATCCCCGTCATCCTGTTCATCGCCATCGGCTTTTATGTGGGGCGGCGCCAGTGGATCCGAGCCACCGCGGTGAAGGACCTGGCCAACCTGGTGTTCATGGTGCTCACGCCCGCGCTGCTGTTTCGCACCATGAGCACGGTGCACATCGAAGACCTCGACTTTGGCCCGGTGGGCATCTACTTTGTGGCGTTTGGCATCGTGTACGCGGCCACGCTGGTGCTGCAGGGCTTCAACACGCTGGCGGCGGCGCGGGCGCTGGCCAACACGTTCAGCAATACGCTGATGATTGGCGTGCCGCTGGTGGGCCTGGTGTTTGGCGATGCGGGGCTGGTCACGCTGTTCACGCTGATCTCGGTGCATTCGCTCATCCTGCTGACCGCTGCCACCGTGGTGTTCGAGCTGGCCGCTGCCCGCGAAAACGCCGGGCGGGACGGAGCGGCGCAGCAGCCCATGTGGCGCACGGTGCTGCAGGCCATGCGCAACGGCATCGTGCACCCGGTGCCACTGCCCATCATTGCGGGCCTGCTGTTTGCGCAGACCGGGCTGGTGGTGCCGCAGGTGGTCGACAAGCCCTTGCTGCTGCTGGGCCAGGCGCTGGGGCCGATTGCGCTGCTGCTGGTGGGGGTGACGCTGGCGTTTACCAAGGTCGGCCACCATTTCAAGGCCGCCATGCGCATAGCGCTGGTCAAGTGTGTGGTGCACCCCATCGTGCTGGCCGCCTTGGGCCTGGCGCTGGGCCTGTCGGGCATGCCGCTGGCGGTGATGATCGTCGCAGCGTCACTGCCCGTGGGGGCCAATGTGTTTTTGTTTGCGCAGCGCTATGCGGTGGCTGAAGACGAGGTGACGGCGAGCGTGGCGGTGTCGACCGCGCTGGCGTTGGTGACGATGCCGGTGGTGATTTTGGCGGTGACGCGGTGGGTGGTGGGCTGACGGCTTTGCCGCGACACCTCCGCCCCGGAGCGAGGGCCAACAGCTCCGAGATCGAGCCGTGGACGCCGTGCCGGTGACTACTGCACCTGGGGCAGGTAGGCCGGGCGTGGCGCCGTCAGCCCTTGCTTGACCTGCTGGGTGATCTCGTCGGCCAGCACTTCATCGGCCCCGGCCTCCAGGCCGTCGAGCGCGCGCTGAACAATCTCGTCGGCACTGGTTTTGGGTACGTCAAAACCGCGCGTCAGGTCGGTATCGACGTAGCCCATGTGCAAGCCCAGCACCTGGGTTTTCTGGCCGGCCAGTTCGTAGCGCAGGGCGTTGGTCAGTGACCATGCTGCCGATTTGCTGGCCGAATAAGCCGCCAGTTCGCCCGCGTTGAACCACGATACAACCGACAGCACGTTGAGCAGTGCGCCACCCCCATTGGCCTTGAGCACGGGCGCAAAGGCCTTGCTCATGTTCAGCACGCCGAAGAAATTGGTTTCAAAAACGCGGCGCGTCACGGCATCGCTGTCTTCTGCCAGAAAGCCGCCGGGCTGGGCGATGCCTGCGTTGTTGATGACCAGGGTCACGTCCGACGCCTGCCGGGCAGCCACCTGGACCTGCTCAACAGAGGTCACGTCGAGCTGCAAGGCCTCTACGCCCGCCAACGCCACGGTGGACGGGTCGCGTGCGGCTGCGTAAACCTTGCGCGCGCCCCGGGCGAGCAACTGGCGGGCAAACGCCAAACCGATTCCACGGTTGGCGCCTGTGACGAGAACGACTGCGTTTTGGATATTCATGAAAAACTCCTGGGTATAAAAAATCAACTGAAAAAGCAACTAAATATGATGAACGTCATATCAGAGTGCGTGTTGTTGAACCTAGCAACTGCCTTGATCCCTCAGCGCACCTTGATCACCACCTTCCCTTTGGCGCGTCCGCTTTCGACGTGGGCCAGGGCTTCGTTGGTCGAGTCAAACGGAAATACCTTGTCCACCACGGGGCGGATCGCGCCACATTCGATGAGCGGCGTGATCTGGCTCAATTGGCGGCCATTGGCACGCATGAAGAGAAATGAATACTGGACGTTGCGGCCCTTGGCCTTCTTGCGGATACCCCAACTCAGGATGCGGGTGGCCAGCTTCAGAAACCAGGGGCCACGGATGGATTCTGCAAATGCCGGGTCGGGCGGGCCAGAGATGGAAATGAGGCGTCCGCCGGGTTTGAGTACGTTGACGGATTGGGTCAGCGTCTCGCCGTCCTGGCTGTTCAATACCAAGTCGTAGTCGTGAAGGACTTTCTCAAAATCATCCTTTCGGTAGTCGATAACGGTATCGGCACCTAGGCCTTGAACCCAGGCAATGTTGCCGGGCCCGGTGGTGGTGGCTACGGTGGCGCCCAAGTGTTTGGCCAGCTGAATGGCAAAGGTGCCCACTCCACCAGACCCGGCCTGGATGAAGACCTTCTGTCCTTTTTTCAGGTGAGCCACTTCGACCAGCGCCTGCCACGCGGTTAATCCCACCAAGGGAATGGACGCTGCTTCTTCCATGGTCAGATTGCGCGGCTTGAGGGCGACCGAATCCTCCTTCACCGCCACATATTCTGCGAAGGTGCCGATTCGAAAATCGTCGGGCCGTGAATAAACCTCGTCCCCCACCTTGAACCGCGTAACGCGGCGGCCCACCTGGGTAATGACCCCGGCAACGTCGTGCCCTAAAACAAAGGGCGTGCGATAAGGCAGGATCAGCTTGAATTCACCACTGCGAATTTTGGAATCCAGCAGGTTGACACCGGCGGCGTGAACTTCAATCAGGACCTCGTTCTCACGGAGTTCCGGCTCGGGAATATCTGTGGCTTTGAGGCTCTGATTTTTTCCGTAGCGCTCAACGATGAAAACTTTCATGATTTTGATTCCCTGTTGAAATGGATGGGACTTGCAAAACGCTGTGGATCGTTAATTACGCAAATTCGCATGATGGTCGTCATATTTATGAGCCAAAAAAACCGCGTGTGGAATGAAGCCCCGTCACGCGGAGTCTGTGCTGTCCAGGTTTTTGAGGGTTGCGGCGCACAACGCATCGGACAACGTGGGCTCGTCCACTGCACGCGCCAGCATCAGCGTCCCCACCATCGACGCCACAGTGGCCAGCGCGCGCTCGTGGGCGCTGGGCTGTCCCCAGTCGGGCATCTGCCGCGCCACCAGATCGATCATTTCCTTGATGCGCAGCGTGGCCGCTCGGCGCACCTCGGGCGATTGCCGAGGCATTTCAGACCCGAGCGCAGACACCGGACACCCGTGCTCGATACCGTGGATGTGCTCTTTGGACAAATAGGCCTTCATCAGTGCCCGCAGGGACTGCTCTGGCGGCACCGCGGCGACGATATCGGCGGCGGCGGCGTTAGCGGCGGCGCCCGCCCGGTCGGCGGCCTCGGCCAGCATGGCCTCGCGCGAATCGAAGTGGGCGTAGAAGGCGCCGTGGGTCAGGCCTGCTTCTTTCATGATGTCAGCGACACCCGTGCCGCCGTACCCGCTGCGGCGGATGGCACGCGACGCGACATCAACGATGCGTTCGTGCGAGGCTTCCTTGGCGGCGGTGCGCTGGTTGACAGGTGTTTTTCGCATGACGCACATCATACGATGATGCGGCCCAAACTGCAAATGGCTTTGCGCCAAGTGTTGAAGCTGTCGATCGAAACGCCTTTGTGGGCCAAGGTTCAAGCGGTCGCCGGCCCGTGGCACGCCACGCAGAGTTTGTTGCCGTCGGGATCTCGAAAGTACGCGCCGTAGTAGTTGGCGTGGTACTGCGGCCGCAGACCGGGCGGCCCGTCGCAATGGCCGCCGTGGGCCAGGGCGACGGCGTGCGCGGCATCCACCTGCGCGCGGGTGTTGGCGGCGAAGGCGGTCATCTGACCGTTGCCCGGTGCATGTTCGCCTTCAAAGGGGCGACCGATAAGGAAGAGGGGGCGCGGATTCGGGTGGCTTTGCCATCCTGCCCAGGGGTGGGCGACGTCGACAAAACGCGGCTCGATGCCCAGCGCAGCCATTACCGGTTGATAAAACGCCAGGGCGCGGTCGAAGTCGGTGACGCCGATGTGGATGTGCGAGAACATGGTGCGCTCCTGGGTGGTCGTGTGGGGTTGCCGCGTGGCTGGATGGCGTATTGGAGGATCAGGGCGCCAACCGCTCCCGCACCCACTCCCCCGCATCCATCCGATATCGCAACCGATCATGCAACCGGCTCTTGCGCCCTTGCCAGAACTCCCACTGGTCGGGCTTCAAGCGATATCCGCCCCAGTGCGGCGGGCGGGGTGGCTTCAGCATGAACTGGGCTCCGTACTTGGCGGCATTGGCCACCAGCACACCCCGGCCAGAGATGACCTGGCTTTGTGGGCTGGCCCAGGCGCCAATGCGCGAATCCAGCGGGCGGCTGGCAAAGTATTCGTTGCTTTCCTCATCGCTGACCTTCTCCACCACGCCCTCAATGCGCACCACACGTTCCAGTTCTACCCAGTGGAACTGCAGGGCTGCGTAGGGGTTGCCCGCGATCTGGCGGCCCTTGCGGCTGTCGTAGTTGGTGAACCAGACGATGCCGCGCTCGTCATAGCCTTTGATCAGCACGATGCGGGTGCTGGGGCGCAGGTCGCTGCCCACGGTGGCCAGGGTCATGGCGTTGGGCTCGGGCACTTCGGCGCTGATGGCTTCTTTGAGCCACTGGTCAAACTGCTGCTGGGGGGCGGCGTGCGAGGCGTCTTCGTTGAGTTCGGCGCGCTCGTAGCTCTTGCGAAGGTCGGCGATGGAGGTGGTCATGGGCCGATTGTGCCTGTGGGGGCAGGGCGGTTGCCAGCCACGGCGGGCACATGGCAAAGGGGGTGACGGGCGTGCGGGATGGGGGTAACGTGGGGTTTTGCGGTTCTCGGTTGTCACCGAATAACTATTCGCTTATATTGCCGCACCGATGAAACCCAAAGACGACGAAAAGCAGCGTGCCATTGCCCAGGCCACCTTCGAGTTGGTGGCCCAGACCGGCCTGAGCGGCTTGACCCTGGCAGACATTGCCCGCGCTGCGGGCATTGCGACCAGCACGCTGTATGTGTATTACCCGTCCAAGGATGAACTCATCAGCCAGCTCTACCAGAATGCCAAGACGGTTACGGCCACCCGCATCATGGAAGGCATCGCGCCCGGCATGCCCTACCGCGCTCGCGTGCGGCGCGCCTGGGGCAACCTGCTGCGGCACCGGCTGGACCAGTATGCCGAGGTGGTGTTTCAGGAGCAGTACTACAACTCGCCCTGGTTCACTGAGGGCAACCGCGAATTCTCGACCCGTCTGATGGCCGGTTTTTTTGCGTTGATGGAAGAAGGCCAGCAACAAGAGATCTTGAAAGCCGTGCCGATTCCGCTGCTCACCGCCAGCCTGGTGGGGTCGGTGCGCGAGACGGGCAACCTGATCCGCACCAAGGTGCTGCCCGACGAAGACGCTGTGCACCAGATGGCTTTTGGGCTGTGCTGGGATGCCTTGAAGGCCTAGGTAGGAGACGGAGATGCACTTTTTCCTGCCGCAGACTGATCTTTTAAACGAATTTATATTCTCTTAAAAATGTCACACACCACGCTCCAACCGTTTCATGGCCGATGGCGTCGCTGACGCCATCCCTTTCCCTTCAACCGCCTCCTGCAACACAACAACACCTTTCCCCACGGAGAACTCCACGATGCCTACCCTCAACATCAATGGCAAAGACACGGCTGTAGATGCCGATGAATCCACCCCCATCCTCTGGGCCCTGCGCGACACGCTGGGCATGACCGGCACCAAGTTTGGCTGTGGCCAGGCTTTGTGCGGGGCTTGCACGGTGCACCTGAACGGCGCGCCAGTGCGCTCGTGCATCACGCCGATTTCGGCGGCAGCGGGCCAGAAGATCACCACCATCGAAGCCGTCACGGCCAGCGACAAGGTGGGCAAGGCTGTGCATGCGGCCTGGGTGAAACACGATGTGGCGCAATGCGGCTACTGCCAGAGCGGCCAGATCATGAGCGCCACTGCCTTGCTCAAGGGCAAGAAGAAGCCGAGTGACGCCGACATCGACGCGGCGATGGCAGGCAATGTGTGCCGCTGCGGCACCTATGTGCGCATTCGCGCAGCCATCCATGACGCTGCCAAAACCCTGGCTTGATTGAAGGAGAACACCATGCACTTTGATGCTCATGCCCTGCAGGGCCAAGCCCATATTTTTATGCCCAAACACCTGCTAGCGCTTATGGATAAAGCGCAAGCAGCTACTAATTCAGGAGTAAACGACGCAATAGAGGGTATTGAAGGCCTGGCTCGCCGCACCTTCCTCAAGGTGTCGGCGGCGTCGGGCTTTGCCCTGGGCGCGTTTCCGCTGGTGGCTGCCGCGCAGGGTGCCGCAGCAGCAGCCCCCGCAGGCCTCAAGCCGTTCGAGCAGCCTTCAGCCTTCGTCCGCATCGACGCCGATGGCACGGTCACCGTCACCATCAACCGCCTCGACTTCGGCCAAGGTGTGCAGACCGGCCTGCCGATGATCCTGGCCGAAGAACTGGATGCCGACTGGAGCAAAGTGCGCAGCGTGCACGGCGACGCCAACCAGGCCTATGCCGACCCGATGATGGGCATGCACCTCACGGGCGGCTCCAACTCCATCAAGAACTCGTACACCCAGTACCGCGAACTGGGTGCCCGCACCCGGGCCATGCTGGTCTCGGCCGCTGCCGCGCAGTGGGGCGTGGATGCCTCGGCGCTGCGCACCAGCAACGGCTTTGTCGTCGGCCCCGGGGGCAAGAAGCTGGGCTACGGCGCGCTGGCCGAAGCGGCCATGAAGCAGCCTGTGCCCGAAAAGGTCACCTTGAAGGACCCCAAGCAGTTCCGCCTCATCGGCAAGCCCACCGGGCGACTCGATGCCAAGGCCAAATCGAGCGGCCAGCAGGACTACGGCATTGACGTGCGCCTGCCCGGCATGCTGACGGCCGTGGTGGCACGTCCGCCCGTGTTTGGCGCCAAGGTGAAGACGCTGGACGACAGCGCGGCCAAAGCCATCAAGGGCGTGAAAGCCGTGCTGCGCGTGCCCACCGACCGGGGTGGCGAGGGCGTGGCCATCGTGGCCGATGGTTACTGGCCCGCCAAGCAGGGGCGCGATGCGCTGAAGGTGGAATGGGACACCAGCGCGGTGGGCAAGCCTGACACCACGGCACTGCTGGCGCAGTACCGCGAACTGGCCACCAAGCCTGGCAACGTGGCCATGCAGGCCGACATGGCGCCGCTGGCGGGCGCTGCCCACAAGATCAGCGCCGAGTTCGTGTTCCCCTACCTGGCGCACGCGCCCATGGAGCCGCTCAACTGCACCGTGAAGCTGGATGGTGACAAGGCCGAGCTGTGGATGGGCACCCAGATGCCCGGCCTGGACGCCATGGCCGCCGCCAAAACCCTGGGCCTGCAGCCGCAGAACGTCAAGGTTCACACCCAGATGGCCGGTGGTGGCTTTGGCCGCCGCGCCATTCCCACCAGCGACTACGTGGTGGAGGCCTGCGGCGTGGCCAAGGCTGCGCGCACGGCGGGCATCACCGCCCCGGTGCGCACCCTGTGGAGCCGCGAGGACGACATCAAGGGCGGCTACTACCGCCCCATGCACGTGCACCGCGCCGAGATCGGCTTCGACGCCCAGGGCAAGATCCTGGCGTGGGACCACACCATCGCGGGCCAGTCCATCACCAAGGGCTCGCCGTTCGAGGCCTTCATGGTCAAGAACGGCATCGACGCCACGACCACCGAAGGCATGGGCGAGCCGTACAACGTGCCCATGAAACTGTCGGTGCACCACCCCGACGTGAACGTGCCGGTGCTGTGGTGGCGCAGTGTGGGATCCACCCACACGGCCTACGTCATGGAAACCCTCATCGACGAAGTGGCCCGCGCCAGCCAACAAGACCCCGTGGCCTACCGCATGGCCCTGATGGGAGACAAGCACCCGCGCCACAAGGCCGCGCTGCAGCTGGCCGTGGCCCAGTCGGGCTATGGCAAAAAGAAGCTGGCCGCTGGCCGCGCCTGGGGGGTGGCGGTGCACGTGTCGTTTGTATCGGTGGTGGCCTATGTGGTCGAGGCGTCCGTCAAGGACGGCACACCCAAGCTGCACAGCATCACGGCCGGCGTGCATTGCAACCTGGTGGTCAACCCCAAAAGCGTAGAAGCCCAGGTGCAGGGCGCGGCGCTGATGGGCCTGTCCATGTGCCTGCCCGGCGGCGCCATCACGCTCAAGGACGGTGTCGTGGAGCAAAGCAACTTTGGCGACTTCGCCGTGCCGCGTATTACCGACATGCCCCAGGTGACGGTGCACATCGTGCCGAGTGCCGATCCACCCAAGGGCATGGGCGAGCCCGGCCTGCCGCCACTGGCACCGGCGTTTGCCAATGCCATTGCGCAGCTGACAGGCAAAACACCGCGCGAGCTGCCGTTCAAGCTGGCTTGAATGAGTGAAGACGCCGGGCCTTGGGTGGCCCGGCTGCTAAGCGGCCGATTTCAACGGCAATACGGGACAGTGTGTCGGATTAGTGCCATTTTTCCAAGCTGCGCATGGCAAACAGACGCAGAGAAAAGCCGCCCTCCCTAAACCTGCGAACTTTGCAGCGCCAAAATGTAGGTGGTGACCTGTTGCACGCAATCGCTCAATGGTCGGTCAGTGGTGTCCACGACGACATCGGCATGGTTGGGTGCTTCGTAAGGGGCGCTGATGCCGGTAAATTGCAGCACTTGACCTAGCCGGGCGCGCTTGTAGAGGCCTTTGGGGTCGCGCCGCTCGCACTCTTGCAACGGGGTACTGATGAATACTTCGTGAAACTCGCCGGGCTCAAAGCGTGCTCGCACAGCCTCGCGTTGGGTGCGGCACGGTGAGATGGAGGAGACCACCACAATCAAGCCTGCATCTACCATGAGTCTGGCCGCTTCGCCGATGCGACGCACGTTCTCGGCTCGCTCGGTCTCAGAAAATCCTAAATCTTGATTGAGGCCGTGGCGGATGTTGTCGCCATCGAGCAAATAGGTGGCGTAGCCACGCTGGTGCAGCTGCGCCTCCAGCGCGACCGCAATGGTGCTTTTGCCTGCGGCACTGAGCCCTGTTAACCACACCACCAAAGGCGTTTGCCCCCAGCGCTGGCTGCGCTGGGCTTTGTTGACGGCAGTGGTTTGCCAGAATACGTGTGGTGTTGCAGGGCTTTGCATGGGGCTCTCTTATCGACTGGATTCAGCAGCTTATCCGGTGCACTTTGGCCAGAACCATCAGTCCATCACCACATCTTTCATCGCCTCGTCCGACAAGACGAACGCGCCACCAATGACATCGGCATCGGGCTCTAATACCTCGGGGTAGCGCAGATCGGGCAGTATTTGGATGTCAAAAATCTCCTGCACGATGCCCTCAAAGCGAATGAAGCCCACGGTGTTGCCGGTGTTCAGGTCAATGACCCACACGCCGCAGCTGCGCTCTTCAGGCTTGAGGCGCTGGCTCAAGGCAATTCCGTCGAACACGCTCTCGCGCACTTGGGACAGTCCCACAAAGGCCAACGAGCCATGCATGGCCAGGCCTCGGGTAAAGCCGGGCATTTGGGCGATGGTTTGTGTTTTTCCGGTAGTTGGATCGAACGTGATAAGCGTGCCTTTGGCGCTCTCGAGCAACCACCAATGGCCGTTGTGCCAACGCGGGGAGTGCGGCATGCCAAGGCCTTGGGTGACGATTTCGTTGCTGGCAATGTCCATAACGATGCCGCCTTGCGCTTTGTTGTGCCTCCAGCCTTCGGGAATGTTGGTGTTGCCCAGCGCCGTGACCAAGGTGGGGACGCCGTCGCGCATGCCCAATCCGTTGAGGTGGCAGCGGTCTTCGGC
The DNA here is from genome assembly GCF_046291265.1 of Acidovorax sp. Classification (GTDB taxonomy): domain Bacteria; phylum Pseudomonadota; class Gammaproteobacteria; order Burkholderiales; family Burkholderiaceae_C; genus Acidovorax. The sequence goes on from NZ_JBKBTV010000001.1 coordinate 121,418, forward strand.
GGCCAGCGCGGTGATAAACGATGGTCGCCAGCGTGGCACAAAGCTGTGGTCACGGTCGAGCGTGCACAACGCCGAAAACCGGGTGTTGACCACCCACAGCTCGCCGCCCGCATCAAAAGCCAGCTCATGCACCCTTATGTCGCCAGTGACGTGCATGTTGCGCGGTATAAAGCAACCGTCGTGCTTGTTGGGGTGCAGACGGGCCGCGACATCGGGCATGTTTCGGTAGTCCCAGATGGCTTGCAGCGTGCCTATGGCCAACCGGTTGCCATCGTAGGCCATGCCCATGGGGCTGGGAAAGTAGGTCAGGTGGGTGTTGAGCTTGGGGCCATCTGCGCGCAGGGTGATGAGGCGGCCGCTTTGATAGGTGGTCACCAACAGCGATGCACCCAGCTCGCTGAGCAGCTGGGGCAAGGAGGTGGTGTGGACGCTGCGAAAGTCCAGGGTGTCATGCGTTTGAGCGGGGACTGCGCTAGGGGCGTGGGTTGGCATGTTTTGGGTAGGTGCAGGGGCGGCAACGTGCGTGGGCGCGGGTGGCGCCAGCGTGGTGGGAACGCGGCGCAGGGGCTCGTGGGCAAACAGTGCGCGTGCGCGCTCGGCGGTGGCCGAGACCAGGTGCATCAGAGGCTCGATTTCGGCGGCATTGGCTTGCCATTTGTTGGGGTTGGCTGGTGTGAGGGTATGCCGCGAGGGTGGCAGCGGTGCAGTCAAGGCGCGATCCCACGCCAGGCCAACGAACTGGCTGAGCCTGCGCATTTCGTGCTCCGGGTGCGCCACCAGTTGGTCGTAGCTGGTCACGCACCAGCTGTCGGGTGGCAGCGCTTGCAGGTCATCAAGCACGGTGCGGGTAATGGACTCCCATTGGCGCACAGCAACTTCTGCCGTGGACATGCCTGCCATATCGCGCCATCCGTGTACCAAAGCCAGCGACCAAGGTGTGCCGCGCCAGCCAGGCAAGTCGTAGGTGACAAAGTGCCCCGAGCGCCAAGCATCCAGCATGCTACTGATGGTGGCGCGCTCATCGCGGTACAGGTAGATGAAGATGGCATCTGGAAACATGGCGCGCAAAAAAGAAATGCGCAGGCTGTTTTTGGGCGTTTTTTCCAAGAACCGAAAGCGACCCTGGTCCGTGGTGGGACGCCCTTCGCGGTCATGGGCGGCCGTGGCAAAGCGTGCTGCCAGTTCCTGCATCACCTCGGGCGTGGCATCTGCGCCGCTCAGCTGGTTGGAGTGCCATTGGTGCGCGCTGGGGTGTAACGTCTCGATGCCCTCGATCAGTGCGTGGCTTTCGCCGCCAATGGAGAACACACCCTGCGCTTGACTTAGCGTCTCAAACAACAGCGATGATCCTGAGCGAGGGGAAGAGACGATGAAAACAGGCCGATCAAATCGCGTTTGTGCGCCGCGCACTGAGGGCACCACGCGCTCGGCCAAATCTGTGTTCAGGGCTGGTGTCAAGATGATTTGCTGTACCGCGAACGCGCCATCAACGCCGTTGGAAAGCGTCACGCTGCTGCGCAGTCGTTCCATTTTGTTGCTGGTGCCCTCCAGCAGATCGGCATAAGCGCGCCAACCCGAGGGGGCTGACTGGTGCTGCTCCCAAAGCTGTCGCCATTGGTCGAAAAAACCGGTCACTTCGGCACACAAGGCTGCGCCCGCGTTTGTGCTGGGCAGCACGGCTTGGATGTTCGCAAACAGCGTTTGCTGCTCTGCAGGGGACATCACCACAGGAAAATTGTCCACCTCATGCCAAATTTTGGGGCGGGCACTGGGTTCAAAGGCCACCGTGCGAACCGGGCCCATGGTTGGCGCTTGCGGGTCCGTGGGGCGGCCGCCTTGCGCCAGCAGCGCCGACAGTGCGGCCGAGCCCGTGGTGTCTATCACCAGGTGGATGCGCTGCAAGGGGGTGGGGTTGATGACGTTGTGTTCGCGCCAGGTATCAAACACCCATGCTTGACCGGCCGCCATGTGCAGCGCGTGGCCGCCACAGATAAACTGCACCGCAGGATCGGTCACGATGGGCACATGCACGCGCATATGCTGCTGCCAGTAGTAATTGACATCCACATGCAAGCTGGCTTCGGCACGGCCGTCAATGCGCATCAGGCGGGTGCGGCCAATGGGCGCTTGCAGTGCTGATATCACCTGTTGCAGGTACGGGCAATTGTGAAGCTGTGGTGTGGGTTGCATGACTCCTTTGACACCGTTGTTCAAGGGGTCGCCGCCCACCGCCATCAGCGGCAAGGCCGCATTTCCGGCGTGTCCTTCGGGGTGTGGCTGCCACACTGATTCAGGCAGGGCGCTGATTTCGCTGGCCAAGCGGGCGGCATCAAAGGCCAGGGGCAGTTGGATGTACTCTGTGTTCAGGCGCATAAGGGTAAGGCACCGGCTAGGTTGGTGCCCAGTATTCTTAGAATCTCACTAACGGCAAAGTTAACATCACTAAAGGGCGAGGGATATGGCGGTATACCAAACACAAGGTGGTGCATGGGATCGTGGGCCAGATACCAAACGGATAGGTAAAAGCGCGGCACTGGCTGCAGGCGCGGTGCTAGCAGCCGCGGGAGGGCAAGCATCGGCAGCGGTCATTGAGGTCGATTCTTTGGCTGACGATGTGACGGCAGGCGACAGCTTGTGTACGCTGCGCGAGGCGGTGAGCAACGCCAACGCTGACGGCGACACCACTGGGGGGGATTGTGTTGCAGGTGCGGGCACCGACACCATTGACTTGTCGGCGTTGACTGGCGCCATCATATTGGGTGGTACCCATTTGCGCCTGACCGATTCGGCCACAGTGCAAGGCCCGACTGCGGGGACACTCACCATCAATGGCAACAATACGTCGCGTATTTTTTACGTCAGAACGGCTGGTGTGAGCGTCACGATCAGCCGACTGACGCTGACCGGCGGTAGAAACAGCAATGGTGCTGCTATTCGTTTTGAGCAATCGGGCAGCTTGACGATCGACCAGTCCGTCATCACAGGCAATACGTCAACCAGCAAAGGGGGGGCGCTGTTTTTCAGATCCAACTCGGGAGGCGTGAGTATCAGCAACACCACGGTCAGCAGCAACACGGCAGGCTCTGGTGGAGCTGGATTGTTTCTCTACAACGTGGCTGGCACCAGCAGCATCACCAACTCGACGATTTCGGGCAATTCCGGCGGATCTCGAGGTAGCGGTATCTTTCTGTACAAAATCAATGCGCCACTGACGATCAGCAACACTACGATTTCGGGCAATAGCAACAGCAATGGTCGTGGTGGTGGTGTGTTCTTTTACAAATCGTCAGCGCCTGGCACGTTGACCGTAGAGCGCTCGACGATCAGTGGTAACACCGCAGGCCAAGGGGGCGGTTTCTTTTTTTACAGAACCAACTCCACGTTGCGTTTGGAAAACACCACCATATCGGGCAATACTGCCACCGCTGGTAAAGGTGGCGGCATTTATTTGAAGGGCTCTTTTGGTGGCAGCCAGTTGACCGACATACGCTCGTCCACGATAGCCTCCAACACGGCGAGCGGCTCCGGTGGCAATCTAGACGGTGGAAACAGCGCCAACACCATCAACATCACCAATTCCATCATCGCTGGTGGCACTGCACCTACTGGCCCCGATATCAACAAGGGCAATGCCACCATCAACATGAACTACTCGCTGCTGCAAGACACGTCGTCGGCAGCGGTGGTGGGCGCTAACAATGTCACTGGCGTAGATCCCCAGCTAGGCGCGCTGGGCAACAATGGCGGCGCCACGCTCACGCGCTTGATTGCCAACACCAGCCCAGCGCGCAATGTGGGCTCGAACACGTTCGTGACCGTGGCTGCGACCGACCAGCGCGGATTGACGCGAGTCGTGGGCGGCACCATCGATATGGGGGCGGTGGAGATTCAACCCGTTGTGCCAACCGATACTGCCAGCAAAATTCCCACTTTGTCGCAATGGGCCTTGGCACTGCTGGCGACCTTGCTGGCGTGGGTGGGTTTCCGGCGTTACCCGAAGGTATAAAGAAGCCGCTTCGGCGTATCGCCCGGCGGCGCGCACACGGCGTACTTCGGGGGACGCGCCACTTTCTATGGCAAGCTCAGCGAGCTGACGAGCTATTTGGAAATAAATGAGCGGGCAAAATCTATTTTCAAGTTTCCGAACATGGCGACGCAATTGTGCGAACCACGGAAAATAATAAATTGATTTTCCGGATTGAAGAAACCGTCCAGACGATGTTTGACGAGATCCAACAGGCGTTTCTGGCCAAAACATAGATTGCCCAAGCTTCCGTACACCAGTAGCACTCAGAAGCGATTTGCCCTTCATTGCCTCGTACTTTCTGCCGTATGAGAAGCAAGGAAACGGCACTTCTTCCGATCCCATCGCCAATCCCGTCCATGCGACACCATCTTCCCACCGTCCTGATCCTGGCCTCTGGTCGGGGCGAGCGCTTTGCGGCATCTGGCGGGTCCGTGCACAAGTTGCAAGCCTTGCTGGCGGGCAAGCCGGTGCTGCAGCACACGCTGGATGCCGTGCGCGCCAGCGGGCTGCCCTGGCATGTGGAGGATGCGGGGCACGGTGGCATGGGTGATTCGATTGCCGCAGCGGTGCGCGCTACGGCGGAAGCACCGGGTTGGCTGGTGTTGCCGGGGGACTTGCCGCTGGTGCTGCCCGAAACCCTACGCACCATCGCCGCCGCCCTGGCGGACTGCGCGGTGGCGGTGCCGGTGCACCAGGGCGAGCGCGGCCACCCCGTGGGTTTTGCAGCCGAATGCTTGCCTGGGCTGCTGGCCCTGGCGGGAGAGCAGGGTGCTGCCAGCGTGGTGCGCCAGCAGGCGCAACAGGGCAGGGTGCTTTTGGTGGAGGTGGAAGACGTGGGCACGGTAACCGACGTGGACACCGTGCAGGACCTGGACCGCGCCGAGCGGTTGCTGGCGGCGCGGCGGTAGCTGACTGCTTGAGAACTGCCTGATCAGGCTATGGCGTCTGCATCAATCCCCTTGAAACTGCTCTCGCTGAACCCGTCGAAGGGCTCAGCCCGAACGGGTGTTTCAAGGTCAAAGATGCCGACTCAAGAATGAATGAAGCCTGGTGAAACCTGCCCGCAGTTGACTGAGGTGACCAAGGTGACTACTTCACCGCCGTGATCACGGCGCAGGCCAGGCGTGGGCCCGCGTTACCTGTGGGCTGGGTCTTGTAGTCGTCGGGGTCGCGGTGAACGATCAGGCCCTTGCCGATGATCTCGGTCGTCGCGCGCGTCAGGCTGATGCTGTTCGACGTAAAACTGAATGCTGCTACGCCGTACTTATCGGCTTTGAGGCTGGGCAAGTCACCCGTGTGGTGCTCGCCTGCACCGTGGTTGCCGTGGGACTTGCCTGTGGGGTTGAAGTGCCCGCCAGTGCTCATGCCGTCGCCGCTGGAGCAGTCGCCTTTTTCGTGCACATGAAAGCCGTGCTCGGAGTCTGGCTTGAGGCCGCGAATTTCTCCGGACACGCGCACGCCATCGTGGGTCTGGGCAAAAGTGACCGTACCGCTGGTGGTATTGCCGCGTGTGGGCTCCAGTTTGGCGGTGGCACGGGCATCGACATGGTGGGATGCGCAGCCAGCCAGGGCCAGTGCAGCAACGGACGCAAGAATCGACAGGGTGAAACGAACTTTCATAGCCCAATCTCCTTAAAACATAGACGATAGAGGAAAACCGCAGATCGTTGCGGGCGCCCGCAAGCGGTGGCACGCCATCGTATCTGCGCAGGGCGCGAACTACACCTCTTTTTTTGCCAGCGCGATCAAACGGGCCAGCGCCTGGTCATGGATGCCGTGTTTGCGCAGCTCGTCGTAGGTGGCCTGGGCGTAGTCGATGGTGGTGCCATAACGCCCGCTGGCCTGCTCAAAAATGCGGCAGTATTCGTGGTCGGGCAGCTCACCCGTGTGGTTGGGGCTTTTGCGCGACAGGGTGAAGGCCAGCGCTTGCACGGGGCCGTGGGGGGTCTGGCAGGTGAGCCAGCGCGGGTCGTACACGGCGGTGATCATCTCGCGCTGCCACAGGTTGATCATGACCTGCCGGGCATGCGCCTTGTCCACCCGGAACACCATGCCTCGGCAGCTGCCGCCCGACAGCATGCCAAACACCAGGCCCGGGCATTCGGGCGTGCCGCGGTTGATGCGGCTCCACATCTTGAGCGCGCGGTGCCAGCCATGAACCTTGGCGGCGCGGCGTTCGGCGTAGTCAAAATCGGGCCGCCAGATCAGCGAGCCATAGCCAAACACCCACAGGTCCTGGTGGCCGCCCCATTCGCTCAGGGCGCGCTCCAGCATCGGGGCGGGGTCTCGCAGCGGCGCGGGGAGATTCGTCATGCGGTCACTCTACAATCGAAAGCTTTGCTTCGGCGCTCTGGGGCCTCTGCACTGGCAGGTTTCAAGGCGGCGACGGTTCATTGTTTCTTTCTCACCATCACCAAAAAAGGGGTCTCCCATATGTCCAGCTCTGACGACGACAGCCAACAACGTTTTGCCCTCGGTTTCCTGTTCGCGCTGATTGCGCTGATCATCTCTGTCGTGGTGGGCACGGTCGTGGTCAAGCAAATGGGCGGCAAGGGCGCGGCCCCTGCAACCACCGCTGTTGCAAGCAACGCGCCAGCCGCAGTGGTGGCTGACCCGGCAGCTGCCGACGCCGCCAGCGTGCGGGTCGAAAACGGCGTGGTGAAGTTCTACTTTGCCACCGCCAAATCCGACGTGGCCGCGGGCGCCAACGAAGCTCTGGCCGACGTGGTCAAGGGCGTGGCCGAAGGCAAAAAGGCTGTGGTGTCGGGTTTCCATGACGCCACGGGCGACGCCGCTCTGAACGAAGAACTGGCCAAACAACGCGCCTTTGCTGTGCGTGATGCACTCAAGGCCCTGGGCGTGGCCGACGACAAGATCGAGCTGAAGAAGCCCGAAGTCACCACCGCCAGCGGCAGCAACGCTGAAGCGCGCCGCGTGGAAGTGGCACTGGGCGCGTAATGCCCACCCAATGACGCGCAGTGACCTTCTGCAGGTCGCTCAATAAAAAACCCGGCATTGCCGGGTTTTTTATTGGTCAAATTGGCCTCTAGCGCTTATCTATTAAGCGCTAGCAGCTATAAATTTAATAGTATATGTTGGCGCCGTTCAACGCAGACCTGCGCCGCCCGTGCCTTCGGCGCGCTGGATCAGCTCAATTTTGTAGCCATCGGGGTCGGTCACAAACGCGATCACCGTGGTGCCGCCTTTGACGGGGCCCGCTTCTCGCGTGACGTTGCCGCCCGAGGCCTTGATCTTTTCGCACGCCGCATACGCATCCGGCACACCCAGCGCAATGTGGCCATAGGCCGTGCCCATGTCGTAGCTTTCGGTGCCCCAGTTGTAGGTCAGCTCGATCTCGGCCTGGCCGGGGTTGCCGCCGTCAAAGCCCAGAAACGCCAGCGAGTATTTGTACTCGGGGTTCTCGGACTGGCGCAGCAGTTGCATGCCGAGCACTTGGGTGTAGAAATCAATCGAGCGTTGAAGGTTGCCAACGCGCAGCATCGTGTGGAGGAATTTCATCCTTTCGATTGTGCAGGCATGTCAAAAACCAGGCAGGTGGTGGTGGCGTGGGCATACAGCGTGCCATCCGGCCCCACCAGGCGCGCCTCGGCCGTGGCCAACTGGCGCCCGGAGTGGATCACGCGGCCTTCGGCACGCACGCGCTGCACCTTGGGTGTGATGGCCTTGACCAGATTGATGCCCAGCTCGGCTGTGGTGTAGCCACGCCCGGGCAGCATGCGGGTATGAATGGCACAGCCCAGGGCGGAGTCGAGCAGGGTGGCAAACCAGCCGCCATGCACGGTACCCATGGGGTTGAGGTGTTCCGCGCGCGGCGTGCCCTGAAAGATGGCGGTGCCTTCTGACACTTCCACGATCAAAAAATCCAGCGTCTTGGCAATGGCGGCGTAGGGCAGCTCGCCGCGCAGCATGGCCTGCATTTGCTCAAGGCCGTTCAGGTGCGCGATCTGCTCTCGGCTGGCCACGCCCGGGCCGGGGCCCGCATCCAGCCGGACCAGTATTTCGCGCTCTTGGGCAAGCCAGTCTTCCAGGTGGTTGTGTTGGGTCATGGGGTTTCCTCGTTGAAGGTGGGGTCGAACTCAAAGTATTGCATATGCAATTATTGCAGATACAATCAAATCCATGCAAGCCGAACACACCACCCTCGAACCTGCTGAGCCACCCGTCTTCACGGCACTGCCGCAGGGCTGCACCAACTTCAAACTGCGTCAGCTCATGCGCCGTGTGGCCAACCATTACGACGCCGAAATGGCCAAGTGTGGGCTGAAGACCACGCAGTATTCGCTGCTGTCGCATGTGCTCACACTGGGGCCGATCCGGCCTGGCGACCTGGCGGTAGCCATGAAGATGGACGCCTCCACGCTGACCCGCAACCTGCGCCCGTTGGTCGACGCGGGTTGGGTGACGCTGGAGGCGGGCGCCGATGCCCGCAGCCGCCTGGCCCACATCACCGACGCGGGCCGCGACAAGCGCGCGGAAGCCAAGCTCCACTGGAAGGCCGCCCAACTGGCGCTGAATGAAACCTTGGGCGCCGAGCGGGTGCAAGCGCTGCATGCGCTGGTGGACGAATCCATGGATTTGCTGGCGGCGCTGCCCGCGCAGGAGGTGGGCCATGACGAGTAACGATACCCCTCAAGCGGCAGCCAAGCCTGTCGCGCCACTGGCCCTGTGGCTGGTGCTGCTGGCCGCCGCTGGCGCCTTTGCGCTCACCATGGGCACGCGCCAGACCATGGGCTTGTTCCTCTCGTCTCTCAATACATCCACCGCGCTGGGCATTGGCAGCATCAGCTTGGCGTTTGCGTTTGGTCAGCTCTGGTGGGGCCTGACCCAGCCTTTTGCGGGTGCTGTGGCCGACCGCATTGGCACCGGCCGGGTGATTTTGCTGGGCGTGGCGCTGGTGGCGCTGGGCACCTTCATCACCCCTTACATGACCACCACAGCTGGGTTGATTTTTGCGATTGGCGTGCTGGCCGCAGGTGGTGCGGGCATGGCAGGGCCGTCGGTGTTGATGGCGGCCACCGCGCGGCTGGTACCTGCGAACAAGCGCGGGCTGGCCAGCGGCATCGTCAACGCGGGCGGTTCGTTCGGTCAGTTTGTGATGGCGCCCATTGCCATCGGCCTGACGGCGGCTGTGGGCTGGGCCAGTGCCATGCAGTGGTTGGGAGTGCTGGTGCTGTTGGCGCTGCCTGCGGTGTGGGTGCTCAAGGGCAACTCCAATGCCATGGCCGCGCAGGCCGCCGCGGCATCGGGCCAAAAGGCGCTGACGGCGCGCGAGGCCATTGCCCAGGCGCTGGCGACGCCCAGCTACCGGTATCTGGCAGCCGGCTTTTTGGTGTGCGGCTTTCACGTGGCGTTTTTGGCCACGCACTTGCCGGGTGTCATCGCCGCTTGTGGTCTGCCGCCCGAGATCGGCGGATGGTCGTTGGCCATGATTGGTTTGTTCAACATCGTTGGCAGCCTGGCCATGGGTTGGGCCGTGGGGCGCTGGCGCATGAAGTCGCTGCTGTCGCTGCTGTATGCCACGCGCGGTTTGGCGGTGCTGGTCTTTTTGTTTGCACCCAAGACACCCGCAGTAGTGCTGATTTTTGCAGCGGTGATGGGCGTGACGTTCCTCTCTACCGTGCCGCCCACGGTCGGCCTGGTTGCCAAGATGTTCGGCACCGCCAACATGGCCATGCTGTTTGGCATCGTGATGCTGGCGCACCAGATTGGCGGGTTCTTTGGCGCCTATCTGGGCGGCACGGTGTTCCAGGCCACGGGCAGTTATGACTGGGTCTGGTACATCGACATCGTGCTGGCCGTGGGCGCGGCACTGGTCAACCTGCCGATCCGTGAAGCGCGTTTGGTGCGCCCGGCTACTGCTTGAGCGCGCCCCATCACTCACATCCACCTTCCAACGAAAACGCCCACGCCATGACGGACACCCACGCTTGCAGCCACCCTGACCCATCTGTAGCGGCACTGATGCAGCCAAGGTACCTGGATGATCTTGCCGTCGGCGACCAGTTCAAAAGCGGCGAACACGCCATGGACGAGGCCCAGATCAAGGCTTTTGCCACGCAGTTTGACCCGCAGCCTTTTCACCTGGACGACACCGCTGCCCGCGCCACGTTGTTCGGTGGGCTGGCAGCCAGTGGCTGGCACACGGCGGCCATCACCATGCGCCTGCAGGTGACCAGCGGGCTGCCCATTGCGGGCGGCATCGTCGGGGCAGGGGGCGAACTGAGCTGGCCCAGGCCCACACGGCCGACCGATGTGCTGCACGTGGTGAGCGAGGTGGTGCAGATTGCGCCCTCCAAGTCCAAGCCCGACCGTGGCATGGTCACCGTGCGCAGCGAAACCCGCAACCAGCATGGCGATGTGCTCCAAGTCTCTACCGTGCGCATCGTGGTGCCACGCAAACCAGCCGTTGACGCCGTGGTGACCGCATGACCACCGAAGCGCTGAACCCACGCACCCGCATGCTGCTGGAGGCGCCCATTGCGCCCACGCTGCTGCGGCTGGCCGCGCCCAATGTGCTGGTGATGCTGGCGCAGGCGGGCGTCGGGCTCATCGAGACCTACTTTGTTGGCAAGCTGGGCACCGATGCGCTGGCGGGCATGGCGCTGGTGTTCCCGGTGGTCATGCTGATGCAAATGACGTCTGCGGGGGCCATGGGCGGCGGCATCGCGTCGGCCATCGCCCGCGCTTTGGGCGCGCGGCGGCGAGAAGATGCCGATGCGCTGGTGCTGCACTCGCTGGCCATCGCGGCGGTGTTCTCACTGATCTTTACCGTGGGCGTGGTGGGAGGAGGGCGCTGGCTTTACACCCGCATGGGCGGCACCGGCGGCGCGCTGGATGCAGCGCTGGTCTATTCCAACTGGGTGTTCGCAGGCGCGTTTCTGGTGTGGTTGTTCAACACGCTGTCGGCGGTCATCCGGGGCACGGGCAACATGGCCGTGCCTGCCTATGTCACGGTGCTGGGGGCCGTAGTGCTGGTGCCACTGTCGCCGCTGCTCATCTTTGGCTGGGGGCCGGTGCCCGGCCTGGGCATTGCGGGCGGGGCGATTGCGCTGATGGCGTACTACCTGGTCGGCAGCCTGGTGCTGGCGGCGTATCTGTGGTCACCACGCAGCCTGCTGCAGCCGTCGTTTGCCCACATCCGGTTTCGCTGGGTGTTGTTCAAAGACATCTTGCGGGTCGGGCTGGTGGGCACCGTGTCGACCGTGGCCACCAATGTGGCGATTGGCGTGACCACCGCGCTGGTCGGTGGGTTTGGCACGGCGGCCATTGCCGGGTATGGCACCGCATCGCGGCTGGAGTACCTGCTGGTGCCCCTGGTGTTTGGCCTGGGCGCGCCCTTGGTGGCCATGGTGGGCACCTGCATTGGCGCAGGCCAGCGCGAACGCGCTCTGCGCGCCACCTGGATCGGTGCTGCCATCGCGTTTGTGATGGCCGAAGCCATCGGCCTGTGGGCGGCGGCGTTTCCGGCCGCGTGGCTGTCGTTGTTTACCAGCGACCCGGCCATGGTGGAGGCGGGCGCGCAATACCTGCGCATCGTCGGGCCGCTGTACGGATTTTTCGGTCTGGGCCTGGTGCTGTACTTTGCCTCGCAAGGGGCAGGGCGCTTGCTCTGGCCTGTGATTGGCAACATCGTTCGGCTGGTGGTGGCCGTGACAGGCGGCTGGTTGGCACTGCGCTGGGGCGGCGGTCTGGCAGCCGTGTTTGCCGCGCAAGCCGTGGCGCTGGTGCTGTACGGCGTGGTCAACGCCTGGGCGGTGGCGGGCGGCGCGTGGTTTGGCGCGGTGGGCTGGCCACGCAGCATGGCCGGGCTGCTGCAGCGCATGCCGCAGTCTTGACAAAAATATGAGTCAAATTGGCCGCTAGCGCTTATCTATCAAGCGCTAGCAGCTATCAATTGAATAGTATTGAGAGGGGATTGCGATTAATCAGACCGGTACCGTGTAGTTCAACGTCATGCGGCCACCATCCACGGTGACGATCTCGCCGGTCACATAACTGGCCGCATCGCTGGCCAGCCAGGCCACCACATCGGCAATCTCGCACGGTTCACCCAACCGCTTCATGGGTGTGCGGCTCATGATCTTCTGCTTGGCTTCATCGCTGGTCAGCACCGCCTTGGCGGCCAGCTCGGTCGCGATGGTGCCGGGCGCCACCGCGTTCACGCGGATGTTCTTGTCGGCCAGCGCCAGCGCCATCACCCGCGTGAGCTGGTTCACGCCGCCTTTGCTGACGTTGTAGCTGGAGATATTGGGAATGGCCAGCACGCCGTTGACTGAACTCATATTGACGATGGACCCGCCGCCCGACGCGACCATGGCCCGCGCCACCGCCTGGCCCACCAGGAACGAGCCCTTGAGGTTGACCCGCAGCACCGCGTCAAAGTCGGCCTCGGTCACGTCCAAAAAGTCTGCGGCCCGAAAGATGCCCGCGTTGTTCACCAGCACATCGACGCGGCCATGGGCTGCCAGCGTCTGCGCCACCAGCGCATCCACCTGCGCCTTGTCGCCCACATCACATCGCACATACAGCGCTCCCAGCTCCTGCGCCAAAGCGTGGCCGCGGCCATCGTCTACATCGACGATCACGGGCTTGGCACCTTCGGCCGCAAAGCGGCGGACGCAAGCCTCACCGATACCTTGTGCACCGCCAGTGACGATGCAAACACGGCCCTGGTGGCCGAAGTGGATGGAGGATGTCGAAGGTGCTGGGGTGGAAATAGTCATGGTCGGGGATGGTAGCGGTCGAGGATAGTCTTTGGCATCTGGGGGAATGCGGAAGGCAAAGCAGCAGTTCTGTGAGGCTCCGAAGCGCTTAAGGTGGTCAGTCGTAAAACCTACCCATGACTATATACGATGTATATTATGTAAAATTACAAAAGAACGCACACGTCAATCTGGGCGTTTGTTCAATGGACTGTGCTGTCACCTTGGCACTTGTGTGGCTGTATGCGCGCAATCGATCCACGGTAGTACATCGCAACCGCAATGGGCAATTTCGCCCGCAGGCCCAGTCACGACGCTGGCTTTTTCTTTGGGCACGACTTGGGCCAAGCTTGCGGCAGTTGCACCCGCTGTACCTTTGGCACCGACGGCTGCGTCTTCCGTCGCAGCGTCCATGTCAGGAATCCACCGCATGAATGGCGTGAGGTCTTGAGGATCCACCACGTACCAGAGCTTGCGCGCTGAGTCCCAGCGGGCGCCGAGGGCTTTGGCGGCGTCTTTTTCTGCAAAAGGTGTGATCAGGTTGATGCGCATGAAAGGCTCGGCGGATTGTCTGGAAGAAAGGACGCCAAGAATACCGCCGCAAGTCGGCTTTGAACGGTCACAGCGTCACAGGGTCGAAGTAGACAGCCCATCGACCACCGGCGGACGCTTCACCGCGCTATGTTGTGCAAACACAAAGGCATCGTGGGTGCTCAAAAACACCCTTCCCTGCATCCGCTCGCCCAACGCCGTGTTTTGCAGGCGGTCGAGCACTGGCCCTTTGATTTCTGCCAACAACAGCGCAATGCCGCGCTGCGACAGGCTGCGCTCCAGATGGGTCAGCACGCCCAATGCGGTCGCGTCGATCTGGTTGACTGCCGAACACACCAACAACACAAATCGGGCCTCTGGCTGTGCGGCCACCAATGATTCGACGGTGTCTTGCAATACATCCACGTTAGCAAAATACAGGCTTTCGTCTACACGCACGGCAATCAGCCCTTGCTCAACGGCCACGGGGTGGCGCGCCACGTTGCGAAAGTGCTCTGTGCCCGGGATGCGCCCCACCACGGCGATGTGCGGATGGCTGCTGCGCCATACCAGGGTGCCCAGCGACAGGGCAACCCCCGTCAGGATGCCCACCTCCACACCGAACACGATGACGCCTCCCGCCGTGGCCAGCAAGGACAGCGCATCGGCCTTGTCGTAGCGCCAAGCCTCACGCAAGGTCTGTAGGTCAATCAGTGACACCACGGCTACCACGATGGTGGCTGCCAGTACAGCGTGAGGCAGATAGTGAAACAGGCCCGTCATCGCGGCGATGACGGCGCCCATCAGCACGGCAGAAATCACGCCTGCCAAGGGCGTATAGGCACCCGCCGCAAAGTTGACCACCGAGCGCGCAAACCCGCCGGTAACCGGAAACCCGCCCGACAGCGCGCTCGCCACGTTGGCTGCGCCCAGGCCCAGCAGTTCTCTGTTGGGGTTGATGCGCTGCTGGCGTTTGAGCGCGAGCGACTGCGCCACCGACACACTCTCGACAAATCCCACCAAAGAAATCAGCAAGGCAGGCAGCCACAGCTGCCCGATGGCGGATACAGACAGATGTGGCAAACCCAGTGTGGGAAGCCCGTTGGGCACCACACCCACAATGCTGACGCCTGCGGTTTCGTCCCATCGCCACAATGCAACCAATGCGGTGGACACGATCACCGCCAGCATGGGGGCCAGCTTCGAGGCAATGTCGGCCAACGGGGTGCTGACCCCAGCACGAACCAGCAATGGCGCAAGGTATCTGCGCGCCAACACCAAGAAAAGTACGCTCCCTGCCCCAATGCCAAAGGTGACGCCATTGGTGTGGGGAATGGCGTGCACCAACTGGATCAGCGTATCGAACACGCTCGCGCCGCCTGCTGGTACGCCCAGCAGGTGTTTAAGCTGTCCGACCGCAATCAGGATGGCCGAACCCGAAATGAAGCCGCTGATAACCGGATGGCTCAGGAAGTGGGCCAGGAAACCGAGCCTGAGCACGCCAAACACCAACAACATGCCACCTGACAACAGCGACAGCAGCATCGCCATGGCCACATAGTCGGCAGAACCGGCGGCCGCCAGTGGTTGCAGCGCACTCGCCGTCATGAGCGAGGCCACGGCCACCGGGCCTACGGCCAAGGTCATGCTCGAACCGAACAAAGCATAGGCAAGGATGGGAAGGATGCTGGCGTACAACCCCATTTCAGGCGGCAACCCTGCGAGCAGCGCGTATGCAAGGCTTTGGGGGATCAGCATCACGGTGACGATCACTCCGGCAAGCACATCGCCCGACAGCCAGGACCTCTGGTAGTTGCGAATCCAGGTGGGGATGACTTTCATGCCCAGGCGAAGTCACCCGCCGACAGCTGCGGCGTCACGGCAAACTCAGGGGCCCGTGCAATGGCTTGCAAGTTCATTTCAGTGCGCTCCCGCGTTGTTGGATGAGCTGATGCGGGCACGGCGTTCGGCCACTTCAAACAGCCACATGCCAACCAGCATCGCCACGACAAACACGATGGCCTTGGGCTGACCGGCGCCCGCGGACACAATGGCCGGGCCTGGACAAAAGCCCGCAAGTCCCCAGCCTGCCCCAAAGACCAGACTGCCAATGACCAGGCGACGATCAATATCACTGGAGGTTGGCAAATGCATGCCACCACCCAAAAAACTCGTGGTGCGCTTTCGCGCAACGGCAAACGCAAACACACCAACTGCGATGGCGCCTCCCATCACAAACGCCAGGGATGGGTCCCACAAACCGGCGAGGTCCAGAAAACCCAATACCTTGCCGGGGTCCGTCATGCCAGACACGATGAGGCCCAGGCCAAACACTAGGCCGACCAAAAATTCCGAGATTCGATGTTTCAAAACAGTGCTCCGATGAAGTGGGGTGCCGGTCAGGCGAGTGCATGGCGCATGAGAAACACCGTGATGAATCCGGCCCCCATGAAGGCCAACGTGGCAATCAATGAACGAGGCGACATGCGCGACAGCCCGCACACCCCGTGTCCACTGGTACAGCCCGAGCCATAGCGCGTTCCAACACCTACCAACAGGCCCGCTGCAACCACCATTCCCCAACCCGCATCGATACGTGGTTGCGTCGGCCCCGCAACCATCCAATAAAGCGCCGGGGCCGCCAGCATGCCCAGCACAAACGCCACACGCCAGCCCACATCGCCTGCGCGGGGACGCAGCAGTCCACCCACGATGCCACTGATGCCCAGAATGCGGCCATTGAAAAGAACAAACGCTGCCGACGCCAGGCCCAGCAGAACGCCCCCTGCCAAAGCAGCCCAAGGCGTGAAATGGTTCCAGTCAATCAGCATGGGGGAGTCTCCTTGGCCGGGCCACAAAACTGCTCAAACAACACGTTCATCACGGCCATCGCCTGCGGGCTGGCGATTTCGTAATAGATGTTCTTGCCGTCGCGACGCGTGTTGACCAAACCTTCCTCGCGCAGCACACCCAGTTGTTGGGACAAGGTAGGTTGAGAGATGCCGACCAGTTCCTCCAGCTCCCCCACCCTCTTTTCGCCCTGACTGAGTTGGCACAGCAATAGCAGGCGATCAGGGTTGGATAAAACCTTCATCAGGCGGCACGCGCTGTCTGCCGAACGGCGCAGGCTTTCAAGGTCGATGGCGGTATCGGTGAGCATAGGGATGCACTCCTTTTCAATTTCGTTATTCATATTCTATTGACTAACAATATATCCGTCAATAAACTATAAGAACTGAAATCGAAACACGGAGCCCACCATGAAGCCTCAGATACAAGCCTTCTTTGACGATGCCACCTGGACCGTGAGTTACGTAGTCTTTGACCAGCCTGGCGGCCATTGCGCCCTTGTGGACTCGGTGCTTGACTACGACCCCAAATCCGGCCGTACCAGTACGCGCTCTGCCGAGCGCCTCGTGGAATTTGTTCAAGGCCGGAATTTGACCGTGCAGTGGATTCTGGAGACGCATGCACATGCAGATCACCTGTCTGCCGCGCACTACCTGCGCAAAAAGCTCGGAGGCAAGATTGCCATTGGCGCAGCCATCACAGAGGTGCAAGACGTGTTCAAAGGCGTCTTCCACCTGGAGCCAGAATTCCGCCCGGACGGCAGCCAGTTCGACCAATTGCTGCACGACGATGAGGTGTTCCAGATTGGTGCATTGACCGCCAAGGCGCTCGCGGTGCCAGGCCATACCCCGGCCTGCATGGCCTACCAAGTCGAAGATGCTGTTTTTGTAGGCGACACGCTGTTCATGCCCGATGTGGGGACAGCCCGCTGCGATTTCCCCGGTGGCAACGCGCATACCTTGTACCAGTCGGTGCGCAAGCTGCTGAGTTTGCCCGCGCAAACACGCCTTTTCATGTGCCATGACTACCCGCCCTCCGGGCGCGACGCCACGTGGCAAAGCACGGTAGCGGACCAGCGAGCCCACAACATCCACGTGCACGAGGGCGTCACAGAAAACGCTTTTGTGGAGCTGCGCACGCGGCGCGACGCCACGCTGGAAATGCCCGTGCTGATCCTGCCCTCGGTGCAGATCAACATCCGCGCGGGCGAGTTGCCCCCCGCTGAAGCCAACGGCGTGACCTATCTCAAGATCCCCGTCAACGCGTTGTGACACCCTTGATTCGGCCCATCGCGCCTGCACCCCGGCTTCATCAGACCAGGGACATCCATGAAGAGGCTCTCGGCCATCTGTGCAAGAACAGGCCCTCGTCCCGGGGGCCGTTGTCACCCAAAGGAAACACCATGAAGATCAACGTAGGAACTCTGGACCGGGTAGCCCGCATCGCAGCGGGCTTGGTGCTCATCGCCCTGGCTGCCACCAACACCGTGGGGTGGTGGGGCTGGCTGGGCGTAGTGCCCTTGGCCACTGGCCTCTTTCGTTTTTGCCCGGCCTATACGCTGCTTGGCATCAACACCTGCCCCATGAACAGGTAGATGCAACGGCAGACATCGCCTCGATAGGCGCTGCGCGGCAACACCTCCCAAACTGAAATAGCCACCGGTTGGTAAAAATCAGTTTACATTTTGATCAACCGTCCATCAGACTGTTGCATTCAAGGGGAGGTCGACATGTTCGCAATCGCCAGGTATTCGATAGCGCATTGGTTTGCGCGGTGTATGGGCAAAATCATTGTCTGTGTGCTATCACTGACAGCGCCCGCTGCGTTTGCCCTTGAAAAGCCTGCGGGGCGGGTGATCCTGACCGTGGAAGGCACGATCAGCCAGACCAACAACGGCCCGCAGGCGCAGTTCGACATGAAGATGCTCGAGAAGCTGCCACAACACAGCTTCTCGACCAAGACACCCTGGTACCCCGATGCCGTGACTTTCACGGGCCCCCTTCTGCGCGACGTGCTGGCGGCAGTAGGCGCCAAAGGCACCAAGATCACGGCGGTGGCGCTGAACGACTACAAGACCGAAATCCCTTTTGACGATGCCACCCGACACGACGTGATCGTGGCCCGGCTGATGAACAACCGGCCCATGCCCGTGCGCGAGAAGGGACCGCTTTTTATCGTGTTTCCTTTTGACACCAAGGCCGAGTTGCGCACCGAGCTGTATTACAACCGTGCAGCCTGGCAGCTCAACGTGCTGCGAATCAAGTAACGCATTCAAGCCGCACGGACCTCTTGACGCATGCTGCGCAGCAAACACCTTCTGCGACTGATCATTGCGGGCCTGGTGGTGGCCTACGTTGCCATTGCAGCGGTTCAATACCACCAATACCGCAGCGTCGAAGCGGTCATGCGCCGGGGCGATGTCAACGCGCTTTGGTCATTTCTGCAGCTCAATGTCGAGTACGAAAAGCTGGACCATGCGTTGCACCAGTTCACGCTGGACCCTGCCAGCCTGCCGATGGACCGACTGGAACTGCGCTACGACCTTTTTCTGAGCCGGTTCAGTGCGCTGGAAAGCGGCACAGCGCGCACGCTCATGCAAGAGGAGGCCATTTACGGAAAAGCGCTGGCCGCGTTGCAAAAGTTTGTGGCCGCAGGCGACATGTACTTTGGGCAGAGCGTCGACACCGCTTCCAGCCAGAAGTACATGGGCATGTTGCGCGCTGAACTCGACACCTTGCGTGACACGGTGCAAGAGCTTTCGCTGAATGCCTCTCGCGTTTCTGCTCTTTTGGGCGATTCACGCAATGCGGAGGTCAAGCACCAGACCCTGCTCACCACCGGCCTCACCGCCTTTCAGGCCGTGCTCACGTTTTTGCTGGCTTTTGCCATGGCACGGCAGTTTCTCAAACGAGAAAAGGCCAAATCACTGGCCTTGGCAGCCCAGGCCGAACTGGTCGAAGCCCTCAAACGCAACGAAGAGGCGCTGGAGGCCCGCGTAGCGCAGCGCACCGCAGAACTACAGACGCTCAACGTGGCGCTGCGCGAACATGAGGAAGAGCTGGAGATTGCGCGGGCCAAGGCCGAAGACGCTTCCCAAATGAAGTCGGACTTTCTGGCCAACATGAGCCATGAGATCCGCACACCCATGAACGCGGTGATTGGCATGAGCCATCTCGCCTTAGGCACTGACCTCACGCCCCGCCAGCGCGACTACGTCGAGAAAATCCAGCGGTCAGGCCAACACCTGCTAGGGCTGATCAATGACATTCTCGATTTCAGCAAGATCGAGGCAGGCAAGCTCGAAGTCGAGGTGGTCGATTTCGAGCTGCGCAGCGTGCTCGACAACGTAGCCAACCTCATCGGTCAGAAATGCTACAGCAAGGGGTTGGAACTGATGTTCGACGTGGACCCCGCACTGCCCGACGACCTGCGCGGAGACCCCTTGCGCCTGGGGCAGATTCTGGTCAATTACGGCAACAACGCGGTCAAGTTCACCGACGAGGGAGAGATTGTCATCCGCGTGCTGGAGGCAGCGCGCGATGCTGGCGGCGTTCTCATGCGCTTTGAAGTCCACGACACCGGAATCGGCCTGACCCAAGAGCAACAATCCCGTCTGTTCCGATCCTTTGAGCAGGCCGACACCTCAACGACCCGCAAGTATGGTGGCACGGGGCTGGGCCTGGCCATCTCCAAGAAACTGGCAGGACTGATGGGGGGCGATGTGGGTGTTGAGAGCGCCCCGGGCCAAGGAAGTACGTTCTGGTTTACGGCGCGTCTGGACCTGGGGCTGGGTCTCACCAAGCAGCGCGCACTGTTGCCCGAGCCTGACCTGCGAGGCCGCCGCATGCTGGTGGTGGACGACAGTGAACAGGCCCGGCAAATTCTTGCCGGGCTGCTGGGCAGCATGAGTTTCGACGTGGTCACGGCCAGCTCTGGCGAAGCCGCTATCGCTTGTGCAAAGGAGGCGGATGCAACAGGGCGCCCCTTTGACATCGCGTTTCTTGACTGGAAGATGCCGGGCATGGATGGGTTTGAGACCTACCGCCAGCTCGCGCTGCTGCCACGCCCGCCCTGCCCCGTTCTGGTCACGGCGCATGGACGCGAAGATGTCTTCAAAGAACTCAGCCGCGCGGGCATCGCACTGATGCTGACCAAGCCCGTGAGTCCTTCGCAGTTGTTTGACACCGCCATGCGTGCGCTCGGGGGCGCCGCCCCTTTGGCCGATGCGCAACACCCACCACGCAAAGGCACGGCGCTGGACATGTCGGCGGTTCGCGGCGCACGGGTGCTTCTGGTGGACGACAACGACCTCAACCAACAAGTGGGCGCCGAACTGCTGACCGGCGCGGGACTGGTGGTGGAGGTGGCCGACAACGGCCAGATCGCGCTGGACATGTTGGCCCGTGCGAGCTACGACTTGGTACTGATGGACATGCAGATGCCTGTGATGGATGGGTTGACCGCTACACGCCGACTGCGAGAAAACCCCGCGTGGGCCAACCTGCCCGTGCTGGCCATGACCGCCAACGCCATGACCAGCGACCGAGACCGGTGCCTCGAAGCGGGTATGAACGGCCACCTGGCCAAACCCATCGACCCGGACGAACTGTTTGCCAGCCTCCTGCAATGGATCACACCGCACTACACACCGCACCACACAGCACCAGAGCAAGGGGCCGTGGCAGAGGTGCAAACCGAGGCCGCGAATTCCCTTGCACTAGACGAGGCGCTGCGCAACATCGAAGGACTGAACGCAACCGCTGGCCTCAAGCGCGTGCTGGGCAAGCACGCCGCCTACAAGAGCATGCTGCGCAAATTCGTTGAAGGGCAGGCACATGCGGTGCAAAACACCCGCACTGCGCTCCTGGCCGGCCAGCGGGACGATGCTTTGCGGGCCATGCACACGCTGAAAGGCACCGCGGGCACCATTGGCGCAGGCCCGTTGGCCGATCTGGCCCAGGCGGTTGAGCACGCCATCGGGCACAACGCCACGCCCCAAGCGCTGGAACCACTGCTGCAACCGGTAGACGATGCCTGCCAGGCATTGGTGGCCGCGTTGCAAAAAGCGTTGCCGCCCGAAGAAGACAGTGCCACACCCCGTGAAGGCGAGCCGATAGACGCAGAGGCCGCGCAAAAGCTGGTGGCTCAGCTAGACGCACTGCTGGCCGACGACGACTCCGACGCCATCGAACTCTTCCGAGACTCATCGACCTCTCTGAAAGCTTTGCTGGGTACAGCCCACCCCGAAATCAAAAGAGCGCTGGACAACTACGACTTTGTGCAAGCGCTGGCCGTGCTGCGCCAGGCCACCGTCAACCACACACAACAAGGAGGAACCGGTTCATGAACAATCCACTGGAATTGAGCGGCAAGTGCACGGTGCTGGTCGTCGACGACACCCCCGACAACCTGTCGCTGATGAGCGATCTGCTGCGGACGGACTACAAAGTCAAACTGGCCACCAGCGGCGAGCGTGCATTGCAGATCGTTGCGGGCGAAAGCAAGCCAGACCTCATCCTCCTGGATATCATGATGCCGGAGATGGACGGCTACGAGGTGCTTCGCCGCCTGCAGTTCAACCCGGACACCGAAGACATTCCCGTGATTTTTTTGACCGCCATGAGTGCGGCCGATGACGAGAGCGTCGGACTGGAGCTGGGTGCGGTCGACTACATCACCAAGCCCATCAACCCCGCCATCGTGATGGCCCGGGTGCGCAATCACCTGCAGCTCAAACGCGCACGCGATTATCTGGCGCACCACAACCATTTTCTCGAACAAGAAATCGCCAACCGCACCCGCGCCCTGGCCGAACTGCAAGACGCCACCATCCGCGCCATGGCGTCCTTGGCAGAAACACGTGACAACGAGACCGGCAACCACATCCGTCGCACGCAGCACTATGTCGAAGCACTGGCGCGCAAGCTGCAAGACCACCCGCGATTCAAAGACGAGCTGACCGATGCCGCCATCGAGACGATTTTCAAGTCCGCCCCCCTGCACGACATCGGCAAGGTCGGCATTCCAGATCGCATTCTGCTCAAGCCCGGCAAGCTGACGCCAGAAGAGTTCGAGATCATGAAAACCCACACCACGCTCGGCCGGGACGCCATCGTGGCTGCCGAGACGGACGCGATGCTGGACAACCCGTTTTTTCGCTACGCCAAGGAGATCACCTACAGCCATCAGGAAAAGTGGGATGGCTCTGGCTACCCTGAAGGACTGATGGGCAACACCATTCCGCTGTCGGCCCGCCTGATGGCGGTGGCGGATGTGTATGACGCGCTGATCTCGGAGCGTGTCTACAAGTCCGCGTTTAGCCACGAAACGGCTGTCGAGATCATTCGGGACGGCCGGGGTAGCCACTTTGACCCGGACATGGTGGACGCCTTTCTGGTGCTGTCCGAAGAGTTTCGGGCCATCGCCCAGCGTTTTGCCGACAGTGCGCCGGTGCTCCAGGCCCAGATAGAACGCCTTGCCGCCGATGTGCCGACGGAACGCATCGAATTGACCGTGCGCGACGAATAAAGGCAGTGCCCATGCAACCCGCAAAAACGACGGTATTGCTCGCTGAAGGCGCTGGTGCCATGCGCCAGGCGCTGGCCAGTCAACTCGAAAGCGTCGGTTTTGGCCAGGTTCTACAAGCCAAAGATGGCTTGCGCGCGCTGCAGATCTTGCGGTCCGAGCCCGTGCAGGTGGTGGTGGCTGACATGGACATGCAGGTTCACAACGGACTGGAGGTGCTGGAGGCCATGCGTGCCGAACCACGACTTGCGGGCGTTCCCTTCATTTTGATGTCGAGCGGGCTTGACCGCACCTCTGCTGCCAAGGCCATCCAGCTGGGCATCAGCGACTTGCTGGTCAAACCTTTTACGGTGCGACGACTCCTCGAACGCATGCAGCGTGTGCTCACCAGAGAGATCGCCCAGCCCGCCGCCCCAGACGACGGAAATGCTGACCGCGCCACCCTGCTGGTGGTAGACGACACGCCCGACAACCTCCAGCTGATGGCAGGACTGTTCCGCGAACGTTTCAAAGTCAAAGTCGCACAGAGCGGCGAAAAGGCGCTGAGCATCTGCCAGTCCGACGCGCCGCCCGATGTGATCCTGCTCGACGTGATGATGCCTGGCATGGACGGATTTGAGGTGGCGCGCAGGTTGCGCGAACACCATGCGTCGGAATGCACCCCCATCATCTTTGTAACCGCCGTCACGGACGAAGCGGCACGCCACAAGGGCCTCAGCCTGGGGGCGATTGACTACGTGTTCAAACCCATCGACCCAGACCTGCTGCGGCTGCGCGTCAGCAACCTGATGGTCTATGTGGAGCACCGCAAGCAGCTGCAAAAAGACTTCGACTTGCTGCGTGAAAACGCGCAACTGCGCAGCGAAGTGCAGCAACTGCGGGCAGATTTGCTACGCATACAAGGCACAACCACCGCCACGTGAGCAACTGCACAACTGCGCAAAGGCTGAACTCAATAGCTTTCCCCGCCCTGCAGACGATGGGGTTCCACAACGGTGCTCAGCACGGGCTTCAAGCAGGGAGCAACTGCTCCTCATCCTTGGTGGTGGTCGTGGTGCGGTGACCATTCAGTCCCAGCTTGGCCAGCAAACGCACATCGGCATCGGCATCGGGGTTGCCGGTCACCAACAGCTTGTCTCCATAGAAAATCGAATTGGCCCCTGCCATAAAACACAAGGCCTGCACCGCATCGCCCAACTGCTGGCGACCCGCAGACAGCCGCACACGTGCCTTAGGCATGGTGATGCGGGCCACGGCGATCATGCGCACAAAGTCGAAGGGGTCGATGGGTTCGCTGTCGGCCAGGGGTGTGCCGGGCACGCGCACCAGGCTGTTGATGGGCACAGATTCCGGGTAAGGCTGCAAATTGGCCAGTTGCGCAATCAGCCCGGCGCGGTGTACGGGCGCCTCGCCCATACCCACAATGCCGCCGCAGCACACGCTGATGCCCGCGCTGCGCACATGCTGCAAGGTGTCCAGCCGGTCTTGGTAGGCACGGGTGCTGACAACATCGGTGTAGTACTCGGGTACGGTATCGAGGTTGTGGTTGTAGTAGTCAAGCCCTGCGTCTTTCAAGGCCTGCGCCTGGTGCGATTCGAGCATGCCCAGCGTGGCGCAGGTTTGCAGGCCCAGGCCCTTCACTGCGCCAATCAGGGCGCTGACTTTCTCTATGTCGCGGTCTTTAGGGGCACGCCATGCGGCACCCATGCAAAACCGTGTGGCGCCCGCGTCTTTGGCGGCCTGGGCGGCGCGCACCACTTCATGGACTTCCATCAGCTTGTCCGCTTTCACGCCGGTGTCAAACTCGGCGGCCTGCGGGCAGTAGCCACAGTTTTCGGGGCAGCCGCCGGTTTTGACGGACAGCAAGGTGGCCAGCTCGATGTCTCCCGCGGGCCAGTGCTGGCGGTGCACCGTTTGGGCTTCGAACAACAGATCCATCAGCGGTTTGTCGAGCAGCGCCTCAATGGCCTCTACCGTCCACGCATCTGCGGCAGGCTGCGGCGATGGTGAGGGGCGGCGGTGCAACTGAACTGTTTGAGGTGCGGCCGAAGCGGCCATGGTGGACGTAGACATGGTGTTGTTCTCTTTCAAAGCGTCCGCCTGAACATCGCTGCGCACAGCAGTCAGTCATCAGGCAGAAGTTACACAGCGCGCACCGTTCAGACCCCTTCAGGTTTGACCGTTGCGCAGTGACGGTGTGCGGATTTTGAAGCGGAAGCAGGTGCAAAAGTGCACTGTGGGGTCACAAAAAGTGCCAACAAAAATGGTGCGACAACACACGGCAAATACGCTGCAGACTCACCGCAAAATATCCACTTTTGAGGGCTAATTGCCGTCTTTTAGCGGCAACCTGCAAACGGGCATTTCTACCCAGCGCCATCAGCGCGCAACTGCGGTCAATCCATGTACAACGTCAATTCGCAGGGCGCGGAGATGCGTGCAGTTGGGGCCTTGAACAGGGCTCGTTTGCGTGCCAATACAAGCCGTTGCTCAAGGTTTAAGCCTGCCATGGGCCCGAGGGTCAGCGGAGCCTCACGCTGAAGATGCCGAGCACGCCCGGTTTTGTGGTCAGCTCAGCTCAGCGCAGCAATCACATCCGGCGGCGCCTGCACCAGTTCAATCAACACCCCCTCCCCCGCAACTGGAAATTCGTCATTGCTCTTGGGGTGCAAAAACGTAATGTCGTACCCCGCAGCCCCCTTGCGGATTCCACCCGGCGCAAAACGGACGCCCTTGGCCGCCAGCCATTCGACCGCCGTGGGCAGGTCGTCAATCCACAGGCCGATGTGGTTGAGCGGCGTGGTGTGCACCGCGGGCTTTTTGTCGATGTCGAGCGGCTGCATGATGTCCACCTCGACCTTGAAGGCGCCCTTGCCCATGGCCAGGATGTCTTCGTCGACGTTTTCACGCTCGCTCTGAAACGTGCCGGTCTGTGTCAGGCCCAGCATGTCCACCCACAGGGTTTTCATGCGCTGCTTGTCGGTGCCACCAATGGCGACTTGCTGGATGCCCAGGACTTTGAACGGGCGGGTGCTGGCAGTCATGTCTTTTTACTCCTGATTTGATAGCTATCAGCGCTTATTGGATAAGCGCCAGAGGCCAATTTGGCTTGAAATTTTTGCCAACGCGGCGCTCACACCTCTTGCAGCGCCCAGCTGCTGACCATGGCGAAATACTCGCGCAGCCAGGCGTTGTAGCGGATGTAAAGCGGTGTCGGCGCAGGCACGGGAACGACCTGCGTGTAGCCGATCTTGCGAGCGATGCGCTGGGCGCGCACCGTGTGGAAGTCGCTGGTCACCACGGCCACGGCAGCGTTCAAACCCAGCCCCTGTTGTTGCAACAAAGGCAGGCTGTATTGCAGGTTCAACTCGGTGCTGGTGCTGCGTTCTTCTTGCAGGATGCGCGCCGGGGCTATGCCTTGCTCGCGCAGGTAATTGCCCATCACCTGCCCTTCGCTCAGCGTTTCACCAAAGTCCACACCGCCCGAGACCACGACCCAAGCCTGCGCATGGGTAGCCGCCAATTCGCGCGCCTTGGCCAGCCGCGCGCGCAGCGCCGGGGATGGTTGCCCGTTGGGCGTGCCGCTGCCCAACACCACAATGGCTTGCACGGGCGCGGCGGTGGCAGCGCCTTCAAAGGCCCGTACTTGTTGCGCCAGCCAGGCCCAGAACACGGCCACGCTCACGACCCACGCTGCCAGCAGCAGCCAGCCGCCGCGCCAAACCACGGTGCCCCAGCGTTGGCCCTGCAGCCAGGTTCGCACGCTGTGCCAACGAAATCCCAGCGCACCCAGCGCCAACCCCAACACACCCGGCACGGTCACGCCGACCATGAAAAAGCCCTGGCCCATCAAGACCAAGGCATCTGCCAGCAGCAGGCCGCCCACCAGCACGCTGGCAACGCGCCCCCATGGCCAAGCGGGCTTGGCAACCGCTGGCGGTTGAGTCGGACGTGCGCCCGCCGTGACCGCCGACGACGTTGCCTGGATCAAGCGAACTCCAGAATCACCTGGTCCACCGCCAGCGACTCACCCTTGCCCGCCAGCACCTTGCCCACCACGCCGTCCTGCGCGGCAAAGAGGATGTTTTCCATCTTCATCGCCTCAATCACCGCCAGCTTTTCACCCGCCTGCACCTTCTGCCCGGGCTGCACCGCCACATCGACCAGCAGGCCGGGCATGGGCGAGAGCAAGAACTTGGACAGATCCGGCGGCGCCTTGAACGGCATCAGCTTGTGCAGCCGCGCGCCCAGCGGCGACAGCACCAGCGCGTCAATCTGCGTGCCGTTGTGCGCAATGCGCAGCGCCAGCGGGTTCTTGCCCACGCCGCGCTCCACCTGGGCGGTAAAGCCTTGGCCGTTGCACGCGCCCTGCACGCGAATCTGCCCCAAAGTGGCGTTGCTACTGATCTGATAGCTGGTACCGCTTACAGATACTGCGCTAGAGCCCGATTTGTCTTCAAAATCAGACACCGTCACCTCGTGGTGCTGGTTCTGCCCCTCGGCGCCCAGCGTGACCACCACAAACTGCTCGCCCACCTTCACCTCGTGCCCGGCCAGCTGGCCACTGATGCCCGAGGCGCGTGCGCGGTAGCGGCGGTTCATAAAGGCGGCCAGCGCCACCAGAAACAGCGGATCGGCGTGCGGCACGTCTTCCGCGTGGAAGCCCTTGCCGTAGTTCTCGGCAATAAAGCCGGTGTTGAAGTCCCCCGTCACGAACTTGGGATGCGCCAGCAGCGCGGCCTGGAACGGGATGTTGCTGCTGATGCCACGGATCACAAAGCCGTTGAGTGCCGCGCGCATCTTGGCAATCGCATCGTTGCGGTCGGTGCCGTGCACGATGAGCTTGGCGATCATCGAGTCGTAGTACATGGGGATCTCGCCGCCCTCGTACACGCCCGTGTCCACCCGCACGCCCAATTTTTTGGTCGTATCGGACTGGAACATCGATTCTTCCGGCGGCTGAAAACGCACCAGACGGCCGGTGGACGGCAAAAAGTTGCGGAACGGGTCTTCGGCGTTGATGCGGCACTCGATGGCCCAGCCGTCGCGCTTCACGTCGGCCTGGGTCAGCGGCAGCGGCTCGCCAGCGGCCACGCGGATCATCAGCTCCACCAGGTCCAGGCCGGTGATGCACTCCGTCACCGGGTGCTCCACCTGCAGGCGGGTGTTCATCTCCAGGAAGTAGAAATCCTGGTCCTTGCCGACCACGAACTCCACCGTGCCGGCGCTCTGGTACTTCACGGCCTTGGCCAGTTGCACCGCCTGCTCGCCCATGGCCTTGCGCGTGGCGTCGGTGATGAAGGGCGATGGCGCCTCTTCGATCACCTTCTGGTGGCGGCGCTGGATGGAGCACTCGCGCTCATTCAGGTAGATCACGTTGCCATGGCTGTCGCCCAGCACCTGGATCTCGATGTGGCGCGGCTCCTGCACAAACTTCTCGATGAAGATGCGGTCGTCGCCAAAGCTGTTGCGCGCTTCGTTCTGGCAGCTGGTAAAGCCCTCGAAGGCTTCCTTGTCGTTGAACGCCACACGCAGGCCCTTGCCACCGCCACCGGCCGAGGCCTTGATCATCACGGGGTAGCCGATGCCCTTGGCGATCTCCACCGCCTGCTCGGGACCTGCAATGGCGTCGTTGTAGCCAGGGATGGTGTTGACCTTGGCCTCGTTGGCCAGCTTCTTGGACGCGATCTTGTCGCCCATGGCGGCAATCGAAAACGCCTTGGGGCCGATGAAGGCAATGCCCTCGTCTTCGCAGCGCTTGGCGAAGGCTTCGTTTTCACTCAAAAAGCCATAGCCAGGGTGCACGGCCTGCGCGCCGGTCTGCTTGCAGGCGGCAATGATTTTTTCGGCTTGCAGATAACTCTCGCGGCTGGGTGCGGGGCCGATGTTGACGGCCTCGTCAGCCAGCTTGACGTGGCGGGCTTCCTTGTCGGCGTCGGAATAGACGGCGACGGTGGCGATACCCATCTTTTTAGCGGTGGCGATGACTCGGCAAGCAATCTCGCCGCGGTTCGCAATCAGGATTTTGGTAAACATGTTGTGTCTCTTTCAAGGGCTCTTACCCGAAACGTATTGGGTTAGGTGCTGGCACAGCCCAGCGAAGCGGTTGGGGCTAGGCGCCGGACCGCAGGCAGTAGCAGCGCTACGACAAGGTCCGGCAACTACGCCCCAAGGGCTGTGGCAGTGCCGCTCAAAGGGGAATGTTGCCGTGTTTGCGCCACGGGTTTTCGAGTTTCTTGTCCCGCAACATCACCAGCGACCGGCAGATGCGCTTGCGCGTTTCGTGCGGCAGGATCACGTCGTCGATGAAGCCGCGGGCGCTGGCCACGAAGGGGTTGGCAAAGCGCTCCTTGTACTCGGCCTCGCGCGCGGCAAGCTTCACCGGGTCGTTCTTGTCCTCGCGGAAGATGATCTCCACCGCGCCCTTGGCGCCCATCACGGCGATCTCGGCGTTGGGCCAGGCCAGGTTCACGTCGCCGCGCAGGTGCTTGGAGCTCATCACGTCGTAGGCGCCGCCATAGGCCTTGCGCGTGATGACGGTGATCTTGGGTACGGTGCACTCGGCATACGCATACAGCAGCTTGGCGCCGTGCTTGATGATGCCGCCGTACTCCTGGCTGGTGCCGGGCATGAAGCCGGGCACGTCCACGAAGGTGACGACCGGGATGTTGAAGGCATCGCAAAAACGCACGAAGCGCGCGGCCTTGATGGAGCTCTTGATGTCCAGGCACCCGGCCAGCACCAGCGGCTGGTTGGCGACAATGCCCACGGTCTGGCCTTCCATGCGCGCCAGGCCGATCACGATGTTCTTGGCGTAGTCGGGCTGCAGCTCAAAGAAGTCGCCATCGTCCACCACCTTGGCGATCAGCTCCTTCATGTCGTAGGGCTTGTTGGCGTTCTCGGGCACCAGGGTGTCGAGGCTTCTGTCCATGCGGTCGGCCGGGTCGTTGCTGGGGCGCACGGGCGCCTTTTCGCGGTTGTTCAGCGGCAGGTAGTTGTACAGGCGGCGCAGCATCATCAGCGCCTCCACGTCGTTCTCGAAGGCCATGTCGGCCACGCCGCTGCGCGTGGTGTGGGTGCCGGCGCCGCCCAGTTCCTCGGCCGTGACTTCCTCGTGCGTCACGGTCTTGACCACCTCGGGGCCGGTCACGAACATGTAGCTCGAATCTTTGACCATGAAGATGAAGTCCGTCATGGCCGGCGAGTACACGGCGCCGCCGGCGCAGGGGCCCATGATCATGCTGATCTGCGGGATCACGCCGCTGGCCAGCACGTTCTTCTGGAACACGTCGGCATAGCCGCCCAGGGAGGCCACGCCCTCCTGAATGCGCGCGCCGCCCGAGTCGTTGATGCCGATGACCGGAGCGCCGACCTTCATGGCCTGGTCCATCACCTTGCAGATCTTCTCGGCATGGGTTTCGCTCAGGGCGCCGCCGAAGACGGTGAAGTCCTGGCTGAAGACGAAAACCAGGCGGCCGTTGATCATGCCGTAGCCGGTGACCACGCCGTCGCCGGGGATCTTGTTGTCCTCCATGCCGAAGTCGGTGCAGCGGTGCTCGACGAACATGTCCCACTCTTCGAAGGTGTTGTCGTCCAGCAGCAGCTCGATGCGCTCGCGCGCCGTGAGCTTGCCCTTGGCGTGCTGCGCATCGATGCGCTTCTGCCCGCCGCCCAGGCGCGCCAGGGCGCGCTTCTTCTCCAGTTGCTCCAGGATGTCTTGCATGGTCGTCCTTTGGTGAATTTGGTTGCTTGTTTACTATTTATTTGATAGCTGTCTGCGCTTGACTGGATTGCGCTAGCAGCAAATTTCGTGCTGCAGTTGATGCTGCAACGCGCCCGGCGGCCACGTCGGCCTGCAATTGGGGCAGCAGCTCTTTGACACGCGGATGCTGGCGAAACGCGAGCTTGAGACCCGCGTCGATGCGCTCCCACATCCAGGCGAGCGATTGCTTTTCTCGACGGGACGCTTGGCGGCCATTGGTGGCTTGCATCTCGCGGAACAGCGTCACAGTCGTCCAGAACGCATCCACGCCCTGCCCCAGCAAAGCGCTGATCTGCAGCACGCGGGGTTGCCAAAGGGCCCCGTGTGTCGCGTGGTCGGGATTGCCGTGCATGCCCAGCAGGCGCAGGCTGGAGGTGATCTGCGCCTCGGCGCGTGTGGCGGCGTTCTTGTCGATGTCGGCCTTGTTGATGACGACCAGGTCGGCAATCTCCATCACGCCCTTCTTGATGGCCTGCAGGTCGTCGCCGGCGTTGGGCAGCTGCATCAGCACGAACATGTCCGTCATGCCCGCCACGGCAATCTCGCTCTGGCCCACGCCCACGGTTTCGACGATCACCACGTCGTAGCCTGCGGCCTCGCAGACCAGCATGGCCTCGCGGGTCTTTTCTGCGACTCCGCCCAGGGTGCCACTCGATGGGCTGGGGCGGATGTAGGCTTTATCGTGCACGGACAGGTGTTCCATGCGCGTCTTGTCGCCCAGGATGGAACCGCCGGAGACTGTGCTGGAGGGGTCGATGGTAAGCACCGCGACGCGGTGACCTTGCGCGATGAGGTACAGGCCTAGCGCCTCGATGAAGGTGGACTTGCCCACGCCGGGTACGCCGCTGATGCCGAGGCGGAAGGATTTTCCGGTGTGGGGGAGCAGCCGGGTGAGCAGCTCGTCAGCCTGCGCGCGGTGGTCTGCGCGGGTGGATTCGAGCAGCGTGATGGCCTTGGACATGGCGCGGCGCTGGAGGGGGCCAGGATTGCCAGTGATTCCGAGAAGCAAGTCCTGCGAAGGTTTGGGCCGGCCTTCGACAAGCTCAGGCTGAACGGTTTGGGGTGTGTGGGCTTCTACGGATTGAAGCGTGCGGACTTCGTCAGCGGGTGGATCGCCCGCTTCTGCTCCTCCCCCCACCCGTTCGGGCTGAGCCTGTCGAAGCCTGGGCGCGCCAGCAACCTTGCCATGCGACCGGGCCAACTCCTGCACTCGCTCCCAATCACCCGCTATCAGAGCTTCCTTCTTGGCCCGCGACCAGCCTTTGATCTGCAATTCAAAAGCCAGAGCCCCTTCGCGGGTTTCAAACTCACCTTGCCACATCAATTCCACAGGCTTGCGCGTCGACGTGTAGCCCACCTCACCGCTTTCATGCTGCAGCATGCGCAGCACCATGTCATCGGTGTGACCGACGTAGTAAGAACCGTCGGCGCAATGCAGGATGTAGACGTAGAAAGGGCGCATGTTCAGTGAGTCAGCGAGGAACGCGTCGACACCACCGCAGACCGTTCAGCCTGAGCCTGTCGAAGGCCGTCACAGGCTTGCGCCCCGGCTTCGACAAGCTCAGCCCGAACGGTTCGGGGTTTGATGGCGCAAGTGATCACGCCACCGCCTTGCGAATCTGCTCCAGCACATCCTTCGCGCTGGCAGGAATCGGCGTACCAGGTCCATAAATGCCCTTCACGCCCGCTTCGTACAGATGCTCATAGTCCTGCGCTGGGATCACCCCGCCCACAAACACAATAATGTCGTCCGCACCCTGGTCCTTGAGCGACTGGATGATGGCGGGCACCAGCGTCTTGTGGCCTGCGGCCAGGGTGCTCACGCCCACGGCGTGCACGTCGTTTTCAATCGCCTGGCGCGCGCACTCCTCGGGGGTCTGAAACAGCGGGCCCATGTCCACGTCAAAACCCAGGTCGGCAAACGCTGTGGCCACCACCTTGGCGCCGCGGTCGTGGCCGTCTTGCCCCAGCTTGGCGATCATCACGCGGGGACGGCGGCCCTGGTCTTCGGCGAATTCGTTGATTTCGGTCTTGAGTTTGTCCCAGCCTTCGGCCGAGTCATAGGCAGCTGCATACACACCGGTCACCTTTTGCGTATCGGCGCGGTGGCGGCCATAGACCTTCTCCAGCGCATCGCTCACCTCCCCCACCGTGGCGCGCAGGCGCACGGCCTTGATGGCCAAGTCCAGCAGGTTGCCACTGCCGTCTTCTGCTGCAGAAGTGAGAGCATCCAGCGCTTGCTGGACAAGCGCTGGGTCGCGTTTTGACCTGATATTTTTCAGGCGTTCGATCTGCCCGTCTCGCACCTTCACGTTGTCGATCTGCAGGATGTCGACCGGGTCTTCCTTGGCCAGCTTGTACTTGTTGACGCCCACGATCACGTCCTTGCCGCTGTCGATGCGCGCCTGCTTCTCTGCGGCGGCGGCCTCGATCTTGAGCTTGGCCCAGCCGCTGTCCACGGCCTGCGTCATGCCCCCCATGGCCTCGACCTCTTCGATGATCTTCCAGGCGGCATCCATCATGTCCTGGGTGAGCTTTTCCATCATGTAGCTGCCGGCCCAGGGGTCGACCACGTTGGTGATGTGCGTCTCTTCCTGGATGATGAGCTGCGTGTTGCGCGCGATGCGCGAGGAGAACTCGGTGGGCAGGGCAATGGCCTCGTCGAGTGCATTGGTGTGCAGGCTCTGCGTGCCACCGAACACCGCGGCCATGGCCTCGATGGTGGTGCGCACGATGTTGTTGTAGGGGTCCTGCTCGGTCAGCGACCAGCCCGAGGTCTGGCAGTGCGTGCGCAGCATCAGGCTCTTGGGGTTCTTGGCGCCGGTCTCCTTCATGATGCGGCACCACAGCAGGCGAGCGGCGCGCATCTTGGCGACTTCCAAATAGAAGTTCATGCCAATCGCCCAGAAGAACGACAGGCGCCCGGCGAACTCGTCCACATCCAGGCCCGAGGCGATAGCGGTCTTCACGTACTCCTTGCCGTCGGCCAGGGTGAAGGCCAGCTCAAGTGCCTGATTGGCCCCGGCTTCCTGCATGTGGTAACCCGAGATCGAGATCGAGTTGAACTTGGGCATGTTCCTGGCCGTGTAGCCAATGATGTCGCCGATGATGCGCATGCTCGGCTTGGGCGGGTAGATGTAGGTGTTGCGCACCATGAACTCTTTCAGAATGTCGTTCTGAATGGTTCCAGACAGCTGGTCTTGCGACACGCCCTGCTCTTCGGCCGCCACCACGTAGCCCGCCAGCACGGGCAGTACGGCGCCGTTCATGGTCATGGAGACGGACACCTTGTCGAGCGGGATCTGGTCGAACAGTATCTTCATGTCCTCCACCGAATCGATGGCCACACCGGCCTTGCCCACGTCGCCCGTCACGCGGGGATGGTCGCTGTCGTAGCCACGGTGGGTAGCCAGGTCAAACGCCACAGACACGCCCTGCCCGCCCGCAGCGAGGGCCTTGCGGTAGAAGGCGTTGGATTCTTCAGCGGTCGAAAAACCTGCGTATTGGCGAATGGTCCACGGCCGCACTGCATACATGGTGGCCTGGGGGCCGCGCAGGTAGGGCTCGAAACCCGGCAAGGTGTTGGCGTAAGGCAGGTTGGCCGTGTCTTCGGCGGTGTAGAGCGGCTTGACGGTAATGCCGTCCGGCGTGACCCAGTTCAGCGCGGTCACATCGCCTCCTGGAGCAGACTTGGCAGCGGCCTTGGCCCAGGCTTCCAACGAAGATGCAGCGAACTCTGAGGCGTTGTGGGTGGGGGTGTCACTCATGGCGAAGGCTTCTCCGAAGATGGCGTTGGGGCGCAGAAAACTGTTGGGGCATGCCCCAATGTGGCGGCGAGTTTACATCATTCATAATTATTGATTCAAAATATTCTGCCCGGCTTACAATCCGCCCCATGTCCGCTGTCACCCTCACTCCCCGCGCGCTTTACGAAGAAGTGGCCGAGCAATTGCGCCAGCGCATCTTCCGCCGCGAGCTGGAGCCCGGCAGCTGGATCGACGAATTGAAAATTGCCGAAGAATTCGGCATCAGCCGTACCCCCCTGCGCGAGGCATTGAAGGTGCTGGCCGCAGAAGGCCTGGTCACGATGAAGGTGCGCCGTGGCGCCTATGTGACCGAAATGAGCGAAAAAGACCTGCGCGACGTGTACCACCTGCTCAGCCTGCTGGAGAGCGACGCGGCAGGCGTGGTCGCCACCACCGCCACGCCAGAACAACTGAAAGAGCTGCAGGACCTGCACGCCGAACTGGAAGCCGCTGCAGCCGAGCGCGAGCGCTTTTTTGCGGTGAACGAGCGCTTTCACATGCTGCTGTTGGAGTTGGCCGACAACCGCTGGCGCGGCCAGATGGTGGCCGATCTGCGCAAGGTGATGAAGCTCAACCGCCACAACTCACTGCTCAAGCAGGGGCGCATCGAAGATTCGCTGAACGAACACCGAGCCATCCTGGCCGCCATGGTGGCACGTGATGCCAAGGCCACGGTGAAGGCGATGAAGGCGCACTTTGCGCAGGGGCTGGAAGCGGCGACCTGATCCTTAGAACCTGTTCAGGTTCTTAGGCTTGCGCGACCTGCACCCGATTGCGCCCCGCCGCCTTGGCAGCGTAGAGCGCTTCGTCAGCGCGGCGCAGCAGGTCATTGAAGCTGTTGTCGCCCTCGGTGGCCACCGCCACACCCATCGAGATGGTCATCGCAATGGGCTCCCCCGCCCTGCGCAGCGGCTCCTGAGCCACCAGTGCGCGCAAACGTTCCCCGGCAGCCAGTGCGGTGGCCGCGTCCATGCCGTCCCACAGCATCACAAACTCCTCGCCACCATGGCGAGCGGCCAGATCCTTGCCCCGGCATGCGGACTGCAGGTGTTGGGCCACGTGCCGCAAAGCGACGTCGCCCACTTCGTGGCCATGGCGGTCATTGATGGATTTGAAGTGGTCAATATCAATCACCGCCAGCGCAAACCCGCGCTTTTGATGGTGCCAATGCGCAAACCACTGTTCCCCCGCTGTGGTCAGCGTGCGGCGGTTGGGCAGGCCCGTGAGGTAGTCGGTAGACGCCGCCTGTTCCCACTGGCGGCCAATGCGCTCAGAACACATGAGCAGAAAAGCCGTGGTACCCACCACGGGCAGCAGCGCCGCGATCATGGGGCTGGCCATGTTGATCCAGGCCCCGTGGCCCGTGATGTCGAACGACGGGCTGATTCCCCGCACCAGGATGAAACCCGCTCGAAAGACCGTGAACACCGCCACCAGGGCGAACAGGCCGGCCATCACGCGGCGGCTGTGCAGGCCTTCGGGCGATTTTTGGGTGATGAGCAATACAAAACTCGCCCCCAGCAAAAACGCACAGCACGTCGAAAGAACGAACACACGCATGCGGGTGTCCGGGTTGAGCACGGCAAACCAGAGGATGCCTGAGATGCCCACCAAGGCGGGCGCCAACATCCACCACAGGTCTGGGAGGCCATAGAACTGCCGCAGCGCGCGCCAGTAACCTGTGCACCCGAGCAGCACCAGGCCATTGGCGAGGGGCGATGCAAGCCCCAGCGGCAACTGATCGCGAAAGGCGTAGGTCACTGAGCCGCCCGCCAGCAGCAATGTGGCAATGCGCCAAGTCTCTGCGCAGGGGCGCAGAGACGCCGGAAAATCCTTGCGCACAAGGCCTAGCACCCACCCGTTGGCCAGCATCATGAGCGTGGCAACGACGAAGACGGTTACGGGATCCATGGCGGCAGGCGCAGTCTGGGGGAGCAGCAAAAAGAAGTGACAGGATGTGGAAGCTTCGGCGCACTCTCCGGCAAAAACCCACGGGTGGGGCATTGTGGCCGACACCGCCATCCACCACCATGAATATCACCCCAGCCAGCAACCGCAGCGTGGCAGCGGTAGATCATTCCGAAATTCAGAACGCACCATTTGCAACACATGCGGGGTGGGTCAAGGCAGGCCCAACAGGTTCGCTCGGTATGATCCTGCGGGTTTTCACTGAGACTGTGCGGCTTTGGCGCGCACAGCCTCCACCGCAGGTTCCATGTCCCCCATTCCCACCGATATCGCCAGCGTTCACACGCTGCCCCAGCTCCTCGCCTACCGCGCAGCCCGCACCCCCACTGCAGAGGCATACCGAGCCTTCGACCCCACCTCCCAGGCCTGGACGAGCCTGACCTGGGCCGAAACAGCCCAGCGCGTCGGCACATGGGCGCAGGCACTGGCTGCCATGCAGCTGCCCCTTGCGGCGCGTGTGGCCATCCTGCTGCCCAACGGCCTGAACGCCATGTGCGCTGACCAATCCACGCTGGCCACCGGCTGCGTGCCCGTGCCGCTGCATGCCATCGACAACCCGGGCAGCATTGCGTACATCCTGGCCGACTGCGAAGCGTCCATGCTCTTTGTGAGCCACGTAGAGCAGTGGGAAAAGATCCAGGCCGTGGGCACACCGTTTCCCTCCCTGCGCGCGGTAGTCATCACGGACGACGCCGCCTCGCTCGCCGCAACACCCGCTTCCGGCGATGGCCCAGCGGTCGGATCGCTGGTGCAGTGGCTGGCCGGAGCGGCGCATGCAGGCAGCGCCCCTGTGCCAAAAGCACCAGAGGCAGACGACCTGGCCGCCATCGTTTACACATCCGGCACCACCGGCAAACCCAAGGGCGTGATGCTCACCCATCACAACGTGATCAGCGACGTGAAAGCCGTGCTGGACCGCATTGCGCCCACGGTGGACGACGTGTTTCTGTCGTTCTTGCCGCTGTCGCACACCTTTGAACGCACGGGCGGTTACTACCTGCCGATTGCGGCGGGCAGCTGCGTTGCCTATGCCCGTTCCGTGCCCCAACTGGCCGAAGACCTGAAGACCGTGCGCCCCACAGTGCTGGTGTCGGTGCCGCGCATCTACGAACGCATCCACGCCAAGCTGCTCGAAAAGCTGTCGCCCACGCCCTGGAAGATGCAGCTGTACGAAGCCGCACAACACAAAGGCTGGGCGCGTTTTTGCGCCGCACAAGGGCTGCCCGCACCGGCCGCCGAAGATGGCCGCGCCGCAGGCTGGATGGCCGCCCTGCCCTGGCCGGTGCTGAATGCCCTGGTGGCCCAGCCGCTGCTGGCCCAGTTTGGCGGCCGCGTGCGGGTGGCGGTCAGCGGTGGCGCGCCGTTGTCGCCCACCATTGCCAAATGTTTTCTGGGCCTGGGCCTGCCGCTGATCCAGGGCTACGGTATGACCGAAACCGCGCCCGTGGTGTCGGTCAACTCTCTGGATGACAACGACCCCGCCTGCGTGGGCAAGGCGCTGCCCGGCGTGGAGGTGCGCATCGGCGACAACCGTGAGCTGCAGGTGCGCGGACCCATCGTGATGAAGGGCTACTGGAAGCGCCCTGACGACACCGCCAAGATACTGAGCGCCGACGGCTGGCTGGGCACGGGCGACCAGGCCGAGATCGTGAACGGCCGAATCTATATCAAGGGCCGCATCAAGGAAATCATCGTCACCTCCACCGGCGAAAAGGTGCCGCCCGGCGACCTGGAGCTGGCCTTGTTGGCCGACCCGCTGCTGGAGCAAGCCTTTGTGGTGGGCGAAAACCGCCCTTTCATCGCCTGCGTGGCCGTGCTCAAGCGTGACGAATGGCAGCGGTTGGCGGCCGACCTGGGTCTGAGCCCACAAGACGCCGACAGCCTGAACCACCCCAGCGTGCACCGCGCCGTGCTGGCCCGCATCGAGAAGAACACCGCCAGCTTTGCCCGCTACGCCGTGCCGCGTGCCGTGCACCTGACGCTGGAGCCGTGGACGATTGAAAACACCTTCATGACACCCACGCTCAAGCTCAAACGCAACAACCTGATGGCGTTTTTTGCCCAGGCGATTGAGGGCATGTACCAAAAACCTGGGGGTCGCTGAGTCACAAGGTCAGCACGCCTTCTTCCGCGTACGCCGCGCCGAAGCGGTTCGCCAAAAAGTCTGTCAGCGCCACCGCTTCCTGCCCCACAAAACCCTGCTGCGGCAAATGGCCGTGGGCCACCAGGTCCAGCGCCGTGCAGATGCCCGCCGCCGTGGTGAACTGGATAGCGCTCAGCGTGTGCCCCGCCACCTGCGTGCCGACGATGCGGGCGGAGTACGAGTCCTGCACCAGCCGCCCGCCCTTCAGGCCGGATGCGGTGGCAAACACCACGATCACGTCCTGGTCCGTCGTGGGAATGGCGGTTTCCAGGATGTCCTTGAGGAGATCGCGCCGGTCGCGCAGGCGCAGGTCGTTGAGCAGCAGCTTGAGGATGGCGTTGTGGCCCGGGTAGCGGATGGATTGGTAATCCACCTGCCGCGCCTTGCCCGCCAGCGTTTCCGTCAACGTGCCCAGCCCGCCCGAAGTGTTGAAGGCCTCGTATTCCACGCCGTCGAGCGCAAAGGTTTCCAGCCCCTCCAGCGCGGGCACCGTGGTGCGAACGCCGTCCACAATGGCCTCGCAGGGGTTGCAGTATTCGTTGATGAGGCCTTCGGTGCTCCAGGTCAGGTTGTAGCGCAGGGCGCCTTGCGGGTAACGGGGCAGCGCGCCCACGCGCATGCGCAGCGTGTGCAGGGTGTCGAAACGGCGCGCCAGGTCGTTGCCCACGATGCCGATGAAACCTGGTGCCAGGCCACATTGGGGCATGAGCACGCTGTGGGCGTTGGCAGCGAGTGCACGGATCGCCTGGATGCTGGCCACGTCTTCGGTCAGGTCAAAGTAGTGCACTCCCGCGGCGGCGCAAAGCGTGGCAACCGGCACGGCACGGTGAAATGGCAGCGCATTGAGCACGGCAAAACGGCCTTCGATGGCTGCCTGCAGGCTGGCGTCGTCTGTCGCCAGCCGGGTGGACACGCCCAGCGCAGTCACTTCGGCCAAGCGTGACGGGTCGCGGTCCACTACCAGAACGTCATAGTCGCCAGCCTGCTGCAGCAGCAACGCCATCGCAAAACCAATGTGACCTGCGCCCAAGATGGTGACGGCGCGGCGGGTGGCAACGTTGGTGGGGGTGGAAACGGTGGTCATGGCGGTACTCCGGTGGGTGCTCGTGGCGCGGCGCCAAGAGCGGGATAAAGATGCCTTGATGCTAGGCAAGGGTGCTGTCAATGTGTAGCGCCCATAACGTCGAAAACTACTCTATGTTTTGTCATAACGGCGAATATGATGGCCGCTATGACTTTTCCAGCCCATCAAGCCCCTTTACCTTCGCTCGACGACACCGACCGCCAGTTGCTCAGCCTGCTGCAGGCCAACGCCCGCGAAGGCACGGCCACGCTGGCGCGCAAGCTGGGGCTGGCCCGCACCACCGTAGTGGCGCGCATTGCGCGGCTGGAGCGCTCGGGTGTGGTCGCGGGTTACGGGGTGCGGCTGGGCACCCGGCTGGATGCCACGACGGTGCGCGCGTGGTGCTCCATCAGCGTTTTGCCCAAAACGGCGCCCGCCGTGTTGCACGCGCTGGAGGCCATGGCCGAGGTCGAAGAGGTATCCGCCGTGAGCGGGCCGTTTGACTACCTGGTGTTCTTGCGCTGCACCAGCCATGAGCAGCTCGACACCCTGCTCGACAAGGTGGGGCAACTGGACGGCGTGCACCAGACCCAGACCAGCATCGTGCTCAGCCGCAAGATCGACCGGCGCAGTGTGGGGGCGTGAAGGCGGCTTTTGCCAGCGCATTCACTTCGCTTTTGATAGCTGCTAGCGCTTAATAGATAAGCGCTAGAGGCCAATTTCATTCAAATTTTGGCAGCCTACCTCAGGCGTCGAACTGCGTGGGGTTCTTGCCCTGGATGGGCGCATAAAACGCCTTGATGCGCGCCATGTCGCCGTCAAGATCTCCGGTGGGCTCAAACACCGGGCCCAGGCCGCCCACCTTGCGGCCGTAGTCCACAAACGCAAGCACGATGGGCAC
Organism: Acidovorax sp.; assembly: GCF_046291265.1. GTDB lineage: Bacteria > Pseudomonadota > Gammaproteobacteria > Burkholderiales > Burkholderiaceae_C > Acidovorax. Next base: position 161,717 of record NZ_JBKBTV010000001.1, read on the forward strand.
GCCTGCCTGCTGCGCGATGAAGTAAAAGCCCGTCTTCCAGTGCCGCGTCTTCCCGCGCGTGCCCTCGGGCGGCACGATGAGCTGCATCGGCCCATCCGCATCCCGCATGGCCTGGGCCGATGTCGCGACCAGGTTGCTGGACTGGCCCCGGTTCACCGGAATGCCGCCCAGCCAGCGCATCACCCCACCAAACGGCGCCTTGAACAGGCTTTGTTTGCCCATCCAGTACACCCGCAGGCGCAGTGAAAACGCCAGCATCAACGTGTACGGCAGATCCCAATTGCTGGTGTGGGGCGCCGCGATCAGCACGCTTTTGGCAGCGTGGGCGGGCAAGGCGCCTTCAATCTTCCAGCCGGTGATGCGCAAGGTGAATCGGGACGCAGCGCGCAGGAGCGTGTTGACAACCGGCGTGTCAAAAATGGTGTGGTGCATGAGGGGGAAGCAGAAAACAGGACGGCGGCTGTCGTGCCGCCATCAATCGCAGGCGCGGGGAGTATCGCCGATAGCCCCTATGCCCGGTTTTGGGGCAGGGCAACTTTGCCCCCAGAAAAGCGCCGTCGGCGGCATTGTCAACAATCTTTTCCCGGGCCCACTTTGGTCAAAAAAATCTGGTGTTTAAAAACCGCCGGACCAGAATGATCGGCATGGCTCCCCTTCCCCGGAGCTGACCCGCCACGCCTCGACCCGCCCTGGACCATGCTGAAAGCCACCCGCTACGACGACACCACCTACCGCGACCGCAAGCGGTATGCGTGGCTGTTGTCGCTGGTCGTGCCGTGCACCGTGGGCGCAGGCCCCGCGCTGATGTTGTGGACCGGTGAGCCGCTGGCGTTGTGGACACCGGTGGCGTTTTTCTACCTGGTGGCACCGTTGCTGGACTGGCTGCTGGGCCTGGACCAAAGCAACCCGCCCGAATCCGCCGTGCCCGCGCTGGAGCGTGACCGCTACTACCGCCGCATCACCTACCTGCTGGTGCCGGTGCTGTGGGCCGCTTTTATTTTCAGCACCTGGTTTGTGGCCACGCAGCCCCTGCCCTGGCATGGTGTGTTGGCGATGGTGTTGACCACGGGCACGGTGGGTGGGTTCTGCATCAACCTGGGGCATGAGCTGGGCCACAAAAACTCCAAGCTCGAACGGTGGCTGGCCAAGCTGGTGCTGGCGCCCACGGCCTACGGGCACTTTTTTATCGAACACAACCGGGGCCACCACCGCGATGTGGCCACCCCGGCTGATCCGGCGTCGTCGCGCATGGGCGAGTCCATCTACCGCTTTGTGCTGCGCGAAATGCCCGGCGCCCTGCGCCGCGCCTGGGCGCTTGAAAAAGACCGGCTGGCGCGCCAGCAACTGCCGCTACTGTCCTGGCACAACGAAATCCTGCAACCCGCGCTGATCACCCTGCTGCTGTGGACCGCCCTGGCCCTGTGGCTCGGCCCGGCCGTGCTGCCGTTTTTGCTGGTGGCCTCGTTCTGGGCCAACTTTCAGCTCACATCGGCCAACTATGTCGAGCATTACGGCCTGCTGCGCACACAAGACGCCAACGGCCGTTACGAACCCTGCCAGCCGCACCATTCGTGGAACAGCAACCATTTGTTCTCCAACTGGGCGCTTTTTCACCTGCAGCGGCACTCCGACCACCATGCGCACCCGCTGCGTCGCTACCAGTCGCTGCGGCATTTTGACCAGGTGCCGCAGCTGCCGATTGGCTACTTCGGCATGTTCACCCTGGCCTATGTGCCGTCCCTGTGGCGCCGCGTGATGGACCCGCGCCTGCTGGCCATGGCGGGGCGCGATGCCACCCGCATCAACATCGACCCGCGCCAGCGCGCCCAGGTGGTGCGCCGCTATGGGCTGCGCGACGGGGCGCTGCCCTTGGAAGTGCAAGCCGACCGACGCCACCGAGCAAGGCGCTGATTCAGCCTATCTGCACGCTTCTCTTTTGATAGCTATCAGCGCTTGATGGATAAGCGCTAGAGCCCATTTTTATTCAAAACCACACGCTGGCACTGGCCGCAAGGTCGGTGGGATAATCCTGGCTTTCCGGTTGCAGCCCTGCAGGCGCCTTCAGCCATACAGGGCTCCCACTGCAACCCCCACCCTCCCCGCTTTCTAGTTTGCCCGTGGAACCCACCCTGAGCCCCTGGCGCATGTCCGTCGCCCCGATGATGGATTGGACCGACCGCCACTGCCGTTACTTTCACCGGCTGCTGACCCGCCAGACCCTGCTGTACACCGAGATGGTGAACGCGGGCGCCATCATCCATGGCGGCACCGAGCGGCACCTGCGCTTCAACGCCGAAGAACATCCCGTCGCCCTGCAACTGGGCGGCAACGAGCCCGACAAGCTGGCCGAGGCCGCGCGCCTGGGCGCGCAGTGGGGCTACGGCGAGATCAACCTCAACTGCGGCTGCCCCAGCGACCGCGTGCAGCGCGGCGCGTTTGGCGCCAGCCTCATGAAGTCGCCCCAGCTGGTGGCCGACTGCGTGAAGGCCATGAAGGACGTGGTGAATGTGCCCGTCACCGTCAAGCACCGCATCGGCATCGACAAGGTGGAGGACTACGGCTTTGTGCGCGACTTCGTCGGCACCGTGGCCGACGCCGGGTGCACCGTGTTCATCGTGCATGCGCGCAACGCCTGGCTGCAGGGCCTGTCTCCCAAAGAAAACCGGGACGTTCCACCGCTTCGGTACGAGGTGGTGCACCAGCTCAAGGCGGAATTCCCCCAGTTCACCATCGCCATCAACGGTGGCATCACCACCGATGTGGTGGTGCAGGAACAGTTGGAGCACTTGGACGGCGTGATGATCGGCCGCGAGGCGTACCACAACCCCTGGTGGATGGCGCGCTGGGACCAGCTCTACTACGGTGAACAAGGCGGCGCCCCCTGCCCCCTGACCCGCGAAGAGGTCGAAATCAAGATGGTCGAGTACATGGAGCGCGAGGCGGCCCAGTACGGCACCCCCTGGCCCCACATCGCGCGCCACATGCTGGGCCTGCGCCACAGCCTGCCCGGCGCCCGCATCTGGCGCCAGGTGTGGAGCAACCATCTGCTCAAGGACCGCCCTGCGCGCGAGGTGCATGCGCTGGCGGTGCAGTCGTATGCCAGCGCTGCGCCGGAATCCTCTTCAGAGCAACCCGCACAGACGCTGCTGGTTTGACACCGCGCTGACAGCGCTCTGATTCCAGCAAAGAAGAGGATGTGCCCCTATGACTAAAGCGGCCCTCATGCGCACGGTCCTGCGCGTGCCAGTGGCGACGGATCAGGCCGCGTTCACCGCTCTGGCTCTGCGCAGTCGCGCACTGCACGCGCCCTGGACCTCTGCACCGTCTACGCCAGAAGCATTTGCAGCCTACTTGGCGCAGATGGAGGCCCCCGCAAACCAAAGTTTTCTCATTTGCCTGCCGGGCCTCGCAGCGGGTGGTAACGACGGTGAGCAGATCGCGGGCGCCATCCATCTTTCGCAAATTGTGATGGGCAACTTTCGCAGTGCGTACCTGGGCTACTACGTTTTCGCGGGCTACGAACGCCAGGGCGTGATGCGCTCGGGGCTGCAACAGGTGGTGCGCCATGCTTTTCGGCATCTCAAACTGCACCGGCTGGAGGCCAACATCCAGCCCGGCAATACGGCCTCCGTCGCGCTGGTGCGGGCCTGTGGATTCACGCAAGAGGGTTTTTCACCGCGCTATCTGAAGATCAATGGTCGCTGGTGCGACCACGAGCGCTGGGCCATCGTGGCCGGTTAGCCACCGTCATCACGGTTACTGCGTTGCCTCATGCGGTCGTAGTCAGCCGCCCCAACCACACCGCCAGTGGCTCCGGCCTCCCAAACAGGTAGCCCTGCAGACATTCGCATTGGCTTTCCACCAAAAAATCCGCCTGGGCGCGGGTTTCGACGCCTTCCGCCACCACACGCAGGTGCAGGTGGCGTGCCACCGAGATGATGGACTGCACGATGGCGGTGTCGTTGGGGTCGTCGGGGGTGTCGTCCACAAAACTCTTGTCGATCTTCAGCTCGTACAGCGGTAGCCGCTTGAGGTAAGCCAGGCTGGAATAGCCAGTGCCAAAGTCGTCGATGGAAAACCGAACGCCCAGGCCAACGATTTCGGTCATGCGAGCGATGGTGTCGTCCAGGTCTTCGATGAGCAGGCTCTCCGTTACCTCCAGGATGAGGTTGGTGGGGTGGGCGCCGGTGTGGGCCAGCACATGGCGCACGCGCTCGACAAAATCGTCCTGGCGAAACTGCCGCTCGCTCACGTTGACCGACAGCGACAGCTCGCGCCCAGCGGCCTGCAAACTGGCCAGGGTTTCGCAGGCCTGCTGGATCATCCAGTCGCCCATGCGCAGGATCAGGCCCGAGGCCTCGGCGATGGGAATAAACCGGTTGGGCGGCACGTTGCCGCGCGTGGGGTGTGTCCAGCGCATCAGCAATTCGCCGCCGACCACAGTGCCTGCTGCGTCCACCTGGTTTTGCACAAACGCGGCCAGTTGGCCTTCGGCGTGCGCCTTTTTCAGGTCTTGCTCCAGCGCCAGGCGCTCCTGCACGTCGGCCTGCATGGCGGCTTCGTAAAAGCGGATGCGGTTGCGGCCCAGGTCTTTGGCGCGGTACATGGCGGTATCGGCCTCGCGCAGCAGGTCTTCCACGCCCTCGCCGCGCTTGGGGAACAAGGTGATACCGATGCTGCCGGTGCTGCTGTACAGGTGGGTGTCGATGGCGTACGGCGCCTCCAGCACGGTGCGCACATCTTCAGCCACCAGCAGCGCGGCGCGGCCAGCGGTTTCCACATCGGGTGCCAGGTTGTGTGCCAGCACGACAAACTCGTCGCCCCCGAGGCGCGCGACGGTGTCACCGGGCCGCAGTTGAAGGGTGAGGCGTTGGGCCACCTGCATCAGCAGTGCGTCGCCCACGGTATGGCCCCGGGCATCGTTGATCTGCTTGAAGTTGTCGAGGTCGATGTACAGCACGGCGCCCACCTGCGCTGCCTTTTGGGCGCTGAGCAGGGCGTGTTCCATGCGGTCCAGCAACATGCGCCGGTTGGGCAGGCCGGTGAGCGCATCGAAATAGGCCAACTGGTGGGTGCGTGCCTCGGCGCGCTTGCGTTCGGTGATGTCACGCGACAGGGCAATGAACCGCGGTGCGTCACCAGGGGCCGGGCTTTCCTTGCGCGCGATGGACAGTTCAAACCAGTGCGTGTTGCCATCCAGCTCCAGCTGAAACTGGTGGCCTGCGGAGTACCCCGTGCGGTGGGCCGCATCCAGGGCGGCATGGCAGCCTGCGGCAGCATGGGGCGGCACCACATCGGTGATGAGCCGCCCCAGAAACATCTCGGGTGGAATGGCCAGCACTTCAGAGCGGGCCGAGCGGTAGTGGTGGATGCGGCCGTCCAGGCCCAGCTCGAACAGCAGGTCGGGAATGGCGTTGAGGGTGCTCTCCAGGTCGTCACGGGTGGCGCGCAGCTCGGCCGTCATGCCCCGCGCAACTGCCACAGCCCGCTCGCGCCCCGTGGCCAGCAACCAGGTAAACCAGGCCAACAACAGGCTCAACACGCCCCCCGCCACTGCCACGGGGTAGTGGCCGTTGTCGCCGTAGCGCTGCTCAAAGGCGGGCAACGGCGACATCTGCAGCAGCCAGTGGCGCCCGCCCACCGCCAACAAGCGGGTGTCTTGTGCGCTAGGTGCTCCAGCGTCTGAGGCGGCAGGCGTGGCAGGCGTGGCAGAAGCGGCGGTGCCAACAGCGCTGCCATACAAGCGGTTGCCTGCATTCGCCTCGCGGCCATCAAAGACTTGCAGCCCAATGTCCGAATCAAACTCCTTCGCCATCCCGCTGATCACATCGGCTAACTTGAACGGTGCAGATACCCATCCCACCAGGGCTGCACGGCGGCGGGCTTCATCGCTGATGATGGCGCCGGGTTGGTAGACGGGCAAATACATCACCAAGCCAGGCACGGGCTCGGTCACGGGCTCGGTGGCTGGCTGGCCGGGTGTGCCAGGCAAAGACTTGTCTTGCTGGAGCGCCAATGGCGCAGACAACGCCAGCTCGCCCGTGTCGCGGGCGCTGTCCATGGCGGCCTGAGCGGCCGGGATGGTGAGCGCATCAAACCCCAGGGCCTTGAGGTTGTCGCCCTTGAAGGGCTCGATGTGGGTGATGGGTGCGTATGCACTGCGCTCGCCCACAGGCCACACGGTGTATTCGGGGAAGCCGCGACTGCGCATGTCGGCAATGTGGGCGTCGAGTTCTGCCGATTGCAACTGCAGGATGAGCGACACCCCTTGCAAACCAGGGCGCGTCTCCTGCAACTGCAGGGCGCCCACATAGGCGCGAAATTCTTCGCGGTCGATGCGCTCGGAGCCTTCAAAATAGCCCTTGACCCCCCGCAATACCACCTCGTAGGTCGCCATGCGGTCTTTGAGGTTGTAGGCAATGTGGTCGGCCGCTACCTGAAAATTCTGCGCCCGCTTTGCCCGCGCGCCCCGCTCTTCCGCCTGCCAATACAGAAAGGTGAACCCCAACGTCAGCAGCGCCACCAGCGGAGGCAACACCACCGGCACCCAGCGGTGGCTCACCGCACCCCGGCCACCGCGCGAACCCGCGTCGCGCAGTGGGCCTCTGGGGCTTTCGTCGGGCGAGGCATCCGTCCCGGACGGGTGTGAGGGGGTCATTGCGTTCCCATTTGATTCGTGGCGCGGCCTGGCGGTGCAGGCACACCATGGGGTGAGCCGGACCACTGCACCATTATGAGCATCTGTCCCGCACTGCCAAGGTGCATTTGCGTGCAGACTTACCCCCGGGGTGACCGGCTTGTTGGATATGCTGCACGCCGACCCCGGCTGCGCGCGCTGCGCACAGAGCCTCAATCACAACCCATGGGACATTGAACGGCATGCCATCGCTTGATTTCGACCGGGAGGAATCCCTTTTTCGCGCTTTTTATGCGCAGCAATGTGCCGCCCTGAACGAGGCCTGCGAAGCCCTCGCCGGCGTGGTAGCCCAGGTGGTGGCGCAAGCGGGTGGCGTTGACATCGCCAAGGTCGAGGGACGCGTCAAGGACGCAGACGAGTGCATTCGCAAGTTTGTGCGCAAGTACCGGCCTGCGCTGGAAGAAAGCAACACCCCGTTCGACATTCAGAGCTACATCACCGACCTGGTCGGCGTGCGCGTGGTGTGCCTGTATGAGGACGAACTGGAAAAAATCGCCCAGATCGTGCGAGCGCACTTTGCGGTGATGGATGTCACCGACAAGGTGACCGCGGTCGAGAGCACCGAAGCCTCGTTTGGCTACAAGGGCCTGCACCTGGACCTCAAGCTCAGCGCGGCCCAGCGCGATCTGCCCGAGCACGCCGCCTATGCCCACCTGCCTTTTGAGCTGCAGGTGCGCACCATCATCCAGGACTCGTGGAGCGTGCTGGACCACAAGATCAAGTACAAAAAATCCATCCCGGGCCAGCTCAAGCGGCGCATCAATGTGCTGTCTGCCTTGTTCGAATTGGCCGACCGGGAGTTCCGCCAGATCCGCGACGCCACCGCCGCCGAACTGCTGGAGGCGCCGGACGAAACCGCCGAACCGGCCTTTGATGCCGAACTTGACGCACTGGCGCCCCAGAAGGCCGCAGCCAGCAGCAGCGAGCTCAATGCGTTCACGTTTCTCAAGATTGCTACGCATTTCTTCAAGGACTTTGAGTTCGAACCATCGAAGGTGGACGGCTTTGTGGACGACATCCAGGTCTGGTCGCCGGGCATGACCCGCGCGCGTTTCAACGCGCTGATGCGCGAGACGGTGGGTGTGGTCAAACGCTACAAGCAGCACCTGGAGGAGCAAAACCCGCAAGGCACCTTCAACCCGTACACCGTGATCCGGCATTGCCTGTACCTAAGTAACAAGGCCGCTTTTCGCCCGGCGCTGCGCAATTCAGCCCGCGAATCGTTTGAAGCGTGGCTGCTGGAACACGCGGAGCCCAAACCCCAATAATATTGAGTCAAAAGTGCCTCTAGCGCTTATGGATAAAGCGTTAGTAGCTATTGTTTTTGATGTTCTGGGTGCGCTGCTCACGCGAGAAACGAATCTTCCTGGAAAGCCACGCGCCTTGTCACAAAGGTGACTCGTCATTGGTGGTTTTCCTCCATGCGCTTGTTACCAAGTGCTGCTATATTGCACTGCAACATAACGGAGTTTCGCCCCATGCTCTATCACCTCTACGAAACCCAGCGCTCCTTGATGGAGCCCTTCACGGACTTCGCACAGGCGGCTGCCAAGCTCTTCAGCAACCCGATGTCCCCGCTCAGCCAGAGCCCGCTTGCACAGCGCATGTCCGCCGGGTACGACCTGATGTACCGCCTGGGCAAAGACTACGAGAAGCCGACGTTTGACATCCACACGGTGGATGTGGACGGTGTAGGGGTAGCGGTGCATGAGCACATCGAGGTGGACAAACCGTTTTGCGAGCTTCGCCGCTTCAAGCGTTTTTCGGACGATACGGACACGCTGATCAAGCTCAAGACCCAGCCCGTGGTGTTGATCGTTGCGCCGCTGTCAGGCCACTACGCCACCTTGCTGCGCGACACGGTGCGCACCATGCTCAAGGACCACAAGGTCTACATCACCGATTGGAAGAACGCCCGCCTGGTGCCCCTGTCCGACGGGGAGTTTCACCTGGATGACTATGTGAACTATGTGCAGGAGTTCATCCGCCACCTGCAAGGCACCTATGGCAACTGCCACGTTATCAGCGTCTGCCAGCCCACGGTGCCGGTGCTGGCTGCCGTGTCGCTGATGGCCAGCCGTGGCGAGACCACGCCACTGACCATGACCATGATGGGTGGCCCCATCGATGCCCGCAAGTCGCCGACATCGGTCAACAACCTGGCCACGAACCGCAGCTACGAGTGGTTTGAAAACAATGTGATCTACCGCGTGCCGGACAACTTCCCGGGCGCTGGCCGGCGCGTGTACCCCGGCTTTTTGCAGTACACCGGCTTCGTGGCCATGAACCCGGACCGCCACGCGACCAGCCATTACGACTACTTCAAGGACTTGATCAAAGGCGACGACACCAGCGTCGAAGCCCATCGCAAGTTCTACGACGAGTACAACGCTGTGCTGGACATGGACGCGGACTATTACCTGGAAACCATCCAGACCGTGTTCCAGGACTACAAGCTGGTGCATGGCACATGGGACGTGCGCTCACCCGAAGGCAACGTCGAACGCGTGCGCCCGCAAGACATCACCACCACGGCCCTGTTCACGGTGGAAGGCGAACTGGACGACATCTCCGGTTCGGGCCAGACCGAAGCGGCACACGACCTGTGCAGCGGTGTGGTGCGCAAGGAGCAACGCCACCTGGAGGCCAAGGGCGCAGGCCACTACGGCATTTTCAGCGGCCGCCGCTGGCGCGATCTGGTGTACCCCCAAGTGCGCGCTTTCATCCTGGAGCACGAAGTGCCCCAAAAGAACGCAGTAGCCACCGCCATCGAAATCCCGGATGACAACCCACCAGTCCGCAAGGCGGTGGCTGCGAGCAAGCCGGCTGCAAAACCTGCGTTGAAAGCCGCTCCTGCCAAAACATCGGCCCGCGCTGCCCCCAAAGCAAAACCGGCCGAAGCCCCCAAGCGGACCAAGCCAAAGGCAACCCCACCCGTCAAAGCAGTGGCAACCACAAAACCTGTTGCCAAGCCCACGCCAAAAGTGGTGCCGAAAGCGGCTGCCACGGCCTCTGCCGTTGCGACCCGTTGGGTAAAGCCTGCGGGCGAACAGCCTACCGGAGCCGCTGCAGCGCCTGCAGCCGAATTGGGCACGACCAAGGCCGCTGCGCCCGCACCCCGCGCTCGCGCAGTGCGAAAAGGTTGACCCGCGCACCGGAAATCCACGCACCGACCGCCCTGGCACAGCTTGCGGCGCGAATTGATGCTGCGCTGCCGCAGACGCAGTGCACGCGCTGCGGCTACCCGGACTGCGCTGCCTACGCGCAAGCCATTGCCGAGGGCGCAGCGCCGATCAACCAGTGCCCACCGGGCGGGGCCGAAGGTGTGGCGCGTCTAGCCGCCATCACGGGCCACCCGGTCGTACCGCTGAGCGTTGAACATGGTGTGGAGGGCCCGCGCGCGGTGGCCTTCATTGACGAGGCTTGGTGCATTGGTTGCACGCTGTGCATCAAGGCGTGCCCCACGGATGCCATCGTGGGGTCCAACAAGATGATGCACACCGTCATCGAGCCCTATTGCACGGGTTGCGAGCTGTGTGTTCCCGTGTGTCCGGTGGACTGCATTCAGCTGGACAACGTGAGTGGCACGGCCACCGGCTGGTCGGCCTGGTCAGCGCCCATGGCGCAGCAGGCGCGCCAGCGCTACCAGACACACCGAGTGCGCGTGCCGCTGGAGGACCCCGAAGAGGCGTTGGCTGACACCAACCCCGCCGTTGACGCTGGCGTTGAAACGAAACCGGACGCCGCTGCTGCACGACAGGCGGCGATTGCGGCCGCCATGGAGCGGGCCCGGCAACGCCGCGCGCAAAGCCCGGGCTGAGCAAACACGTCGCGGCGAGGCTGTTATGCCCCCCGCCCCCTGCCCCCCCCCCCCCCCCCCCCCCCCCCGGGGCTACTTGGCCGCCAGGGCCTTGTACACGCCGCATCCCACGTACCCATCGCCTGCGCGACTGACGTAGGACATCTTGGTCTGCACTGCCCCCGTGGCGGGGTTGGTGATGTCGTATTCCACCCAGCCTGGCGCGCGCTCTGCCTGGGTGACGATGTCACTCACCAGACGGTCACCCGCAATGCCGGGAATATCCTGCACCCGCGTGCCCACTTTGGCCGGGTTGCCCCCAAACGCCAGGTAGGTCCCGGCAGCGTCGAGCACGAACACGTACATGTCCCGGTCGTGGTAGGGCTGGTTCTTGTCAGTGATGCTGCGCAAGAACTGGTCGCGCGACGTGGTCTTGTGCAGCGCCATGGCTTTGTTCACCAGCACCACCGCCTCTTCTGCCGTGCCTTGCTGCAGCCGAAATGCAGACACCGCGCGGGACAGGGTGGACGCGCGTACCTCCAGCGCTTCGGCCTGTTGCACCGCATGGCCCACCATTTGCGCGTTGTGCTGCGTGATCTGGTCAAGCTGCTGCACCGCAGCGCTCACCTCGCGCAGGCCGGTGCTCTGCTCGGCACTCGACCCGGAGATTTCGCTCACGCTGTCTGCCACGCTGCGAATACCACCAGCCATATCCGCAATCCCTGCGCCCGCCGAGCGGATCAGGCCCGCGCTGGTTTCGACCTGGCTCACCGATGCGCCGATCAGTTCGCGAATCTCACGCGCCGCGTCGCCCGACCGCTTGGCCAGCGTGCGCACTTCGCCCGCCACCACCGCAAAACCGCGCCCTTGTTCACCCGCGCGGGCGGCCTCTACCGCGGCGTTCAGGGCCAAGATGTTGGTTTGAAACGCGATGCTGTCGATGACCCCAATGATTTCGGTCATGCGCCGTGCACCCTGCTGGATCGCCTCGACCGATTGCACGGCGCGGGCCATGGCCTCAGACCCGGCATCGGCCGCCTTGCGCACGGCGGCGGCGCGCACGTCTGCGCCCTGGGCCGTGTGTGCATTGTTTTGTACGGCGGACGACAACTGCTCCACGCTGGCGGCGGTTTCTTCCAGGTTCGCCGCCTGTTGTTCGGTGCGGTCTGCCAGCGACCGATTGCCCTCAGCCAAACTCTGCCCGGCATGGGCGACCAGGGCCGCATTGCTGCGGATATCGGCCACCATAGACGACAGCGTCAGCACCATGCGGTCGAGCGAACTGGCCAACTCGCCGACTTCGTCGCTGCCGTAGGCACCCGCACGGGCACGCAGATCGCCTCCGGTGGTGAGATCCATGGCACGCGCCAAAGTCGCCAGGTCCGACGACAAACTGCTGTACAGAGCCGCCAACGCATACAGAACCACCACCGCACTTACCGCCACGGCCCACCAAGGGGCGGACACCGCCGCAAGCGCCAGCGCAACCGCTGTCAGCAGCCCCAGTGTCAGCAGCTTGCCCGGCAGATGCCAACGGCGCATCCACCACAGGCCCGGCCGCAGCGCGAAAAATCCTGCCATCTTGTCTCCCTTATCGTTCTTACGAGTGCCGGGCGATGCTAGGGGCGCGCTCTTACGTCGAATTGACAATTCGGGCCCGGCGAGGGTTTCCGATAGGTATGCCCAACGTCGGCGTCAAACGCCCCCGAGCCGTTCAAACTGGCCGTTGATACAAGCCATTCGCCCATAATGTCGCCCCATGAACCCCCTGCTTTCTCACCTCCAGCCGTACCCGTTCGAGCGGCTGCGACAGCTCTTTGCCGGGGTGACGCCCCCTGCGGCGTACAGCCCGATCAGCCTGGGCATGGGTGAGCCGCGCCATCCTACACCGCAGTTCATCAAAGACGCATTTTGTAACAACCTGGGCGGCTTGGCCAGCTACCCCGCTACGGCCGGGGAGCCTCGGTTGCGTGAGGCGTTCACGCAGTGGCTGAAACAACGCTACGCGCTCACGCTGGACTCCGGCACCCAGGTGCTGCCCGTGAACGGCTCGCGCGAGGCGCTGTTCTCGTTCGCTCAGACCGTCATCGACCCGTCAAAAGGCCAGCCGCTGGTGGTCTGCCCGAATCCGTTTTATCAAATCTACGAAGGCGCCGCGCTGTTGTCAGGTGCCAAGCCGTACTACGCCCCCAGCGACCCCACGCGCAACTTTGCCGTGAACTGGGACACCGTGCCTGAGGCCGTGTGGGAGGGCACCCAGCTGCTGTTTGTGTGTTCTCCCGGCAACCCCACCGGCGCCGTCATGCCGCTTGCGGAGTGGAAAAAACTGTTCGAACTGAGCGACCGCTATGGTTTTGTGATCGCCTCGGACGAGTGCTACAGCGAGATTTACTTCCGCGACGAACCGCCACTGGGGGGGCTGCAGGCCGCGTCGCAACTGGGCCGAGGAGATTTCAAGAACCTGATGTCCTTCACCAGCCTGTCCAAGCGCAGCAACGTGCCGGGCATGCGCAGTGGTTTTGTGGCAGGCGATGCAGCGCTGATCAAAGCGTTTTTGCTGTACCGCACCTACCACGGCAGTGCCATGAGTCCCATCGTGCAGGCCGCCAGCATTGCCGCCTGGGGTGACGAAAAACACGTGGTGGAAAACCGCGCCATGTACCGCAAGAAGTTCGCCCAGGTCACCCCCTTGCTGGCGGGCGTGATGGAAGTGGCGCTGCCGGACGCCGGTTTTTATCTCTGGGCCAAGGTCCCCGAGGCGCTGGGCATGGATGACGCCGAGTTCGCGCGCGCCCTTCTGGCTCAATACAATGTCACCGTGCTCCCCGGCAGCTACCTGGCCCGCGAGGCCCAGGGCAGCAACCCCGGCGCCCAGCGCATTCGCATGGCCCTGGTGGCCGAAACCGAAGAATGCGCGGAAGCCGCGCTGCGCATCGTGCAATTCATCCAATCCCGTACTGCCTGATCGACAGACCTAGAGACTGACTGACAACAACATGACCCAACAACTCCAAACCATCATCGACAACGCCTGGGACAACCGCGCCAGCCTCTCGCCCGCCGCCGCCCCCAAGGAGATCCAGGATGCCGTCGAGCACGTGATCGCCGAACTGAACAACGGCACCTTGCGTGTGGCCACCCGTGCAGGTGTGGGCCAGTGGACCGTGCACCAGTGGATCAAGAAGGCCGTGCTGCTGTCGTTCCGCTTGAAAGACAACGAAGTCGTGAAGGCCGGTGACCTGGGTTTCTACGACAAGGTGCAAACCAAGTTCGCCCATCTGAATGAAGAAGAAATGAAGGCCACCGGCGTGCGCGTGGTGCCACCGGCTGTGGCCCGCCGCGGCAGCTTCATCGCCAAGGGCGCGATCCTGATGCCGTCGTATGTGAACATCGGCGCCTATGTGGGCGAAGGCACCATGGTCGACACCTGGGCCACCGTGGGCTCTTGCGCGCAGATCGGCTCCAACGTGCACCTGTCGGGTGGCGTAGGCATTGGCGGCGTGCTGGAACCCCTGCAGGCAGGCCCCACCATCATTGAAGACAACTGCTTCATCGGCGCCCGCTCCGAAGTGGTCGAAGGTGTGGTCGTCGAAGAAAACTCCGTACTGGGCATGGGCGTGTACCTGGGCCAGAGTACCCCCATCTTCAACCGCGCCACCGGCGAAATCAGCTATGGCCGTGTGCCCTCGGGCTCGGTCGTGGTCAGTGGCAATCTGCCCAAAACTGCCGCCAATGGCGCGCCCTACAGCATGTACGCTGCGATCATCGTCAAGCAGGTGGATGCACAGACCCGGTCCAAAACCAGCATCAATGACCTGCTGCGCGACTGAGCCGCGTTGATCACACCGCACCGCTTGATCATCAGCGCGCAAGACGACATGATCAGCGCCACGACAACGACCGACAACAAGAGGGAAACACCATGAGCACGATGGAGCGGATTCTTCGCCTGATGAGCGAAAAGAAGGCATCAGACGTTTACCTGTCGGCCAATGCCCCGGCGCTGATCAAGATCAACGGCGAGTGCGTGCCGATCAACAACCAGATCCTGCCGCCCGACGCACCGCGCAACCTGCTGTCCGAGGTCATCCCTCCCGACCGCATCGAAGAGCTGGAAGAAACCGGTGAGCTCAACATGGGCGTGCCGCTCAGCGGTGTAGGCCGCTTCCGTATCAGCGCCATGCGCCAACGCGGCAGCTATGCGGTGGTGATCCGCTTCATTTCGCAGACGATTCCAGAATTCGACTCGCTGGGTCTGCCGCCGGTGATGCGCGACCTCATCCTGGAAAAGCGGGGCCTCATCCTGATGGTGGGAGCCACGGGCTCGGGCAAGAGCACGTCGCTGGCGTCCATGATCGACACCCGCAACGAGGCGCTCACGGGTCACATTCTCACCATTGAAGACCCGGTGGAGTACCAGTTCAAGAACAAGAAATCTATCGTCAACCAGCGCGAGATTGGTAGCGACACCCAGTCGCTGCAGACCGCGCTGAAAAACGCCTTGCGCCAGGCGCCGGATGTGATCCTGATCGGCGAAATCCGCGACCGTGAAACCATGTCGGCCGCCATTGCCTATGCGCAGTCGGGCCACCTGTGCCTGGCCACGCTGCACGGCAACAACAGCTACCACGCGCTGAACCGCATCTTGTCGTTCTACCCCGTTGAAGTGCGCCCCACCATGCTGGGCGACCTGGCATCGGCCTTGAAGGCGATCGTGTCGCAACGTTTGGTGCGCACAGTGGACGGCGGCCGCGTGCCTGCGGTAGAGGTCATGCTCAACACCAAGCTGGTGTCCGAGCTGATTGAAAAAGGCGACTTCTCCGGCGTGAAGGAAGCGATGGAAAAGTCCATGGCCGAAGGCTCGCTGACCTTTGAAGAAGCGCTTGCCCGCCTCATCATGGATGCCAAGATCGACCGCAAAGAAGGCATGGCCTACGCAGACTCGCCCACAAACCTGATGTGGCGCCTGCAGAACGACTTCTCTCTGGCCGCCAATGCCGCCAAGGCGCAAAAAGAAGCCCGCGATGCGCCCGATGACATGCCCTCGTTCACCGAGATCGTGCTGGACGTCAAACCCGCAGCATGAAGTGAAACACCCCCTCAGTCGCCTGCGGCGCCCTCCCCCTCTCCTTCCGGGAGGGGACGCTACCGGTGACCTGGAAAGCCAGTTCCACGGTGGCACTGGCCTGGTGTGTGCCATTTTTCTGGACAGCGCCTTGAACAACCACCTGCTTGAACGCCTTCCCTGAGTTCCATATCCCCAATGTCCCGTACCCTGCATCTGGCCGAACAGCTCATCTCCCTGCCTTCCATCACGCCCGAGGATGGGGGTTGCCTTGAACTGCTGGCAGATCGGCTGGCACCACTGGGTTTTGTGTGCGAGCGCATGGACAGCGGCCCGGATGATTTCCGCGTCAGCAATTTATGGGCAAAACGGCCTGTAGCGCTTATCCATCAAGCGCTACCAGCTATCAAAACAGTAGTATTTGCAGGCCATACCGATGTGGTACCCACAGGCCCACTGGCGCAATGGAGCAGCGATCCCTTTGTACCCACCCACAAGGATGGAAAGCTCTACGGCCGTGGTGCCAGCGACATGAAAACCTCGATTGCTGCGTTTGTGGTGGCGGTCGAAGAGTTCCTGGCCGCCACGCCGGATCCGTTGGTGACCGTGGCGTTTCTGCTGACCAGCGACGAAGAAGGCCCATCGGTGGACGGCACCAAGGTGGTGGTCGAGCAACTCAAGGCGCGTGGCGAACCGCTGGACTACTGCATCGTCGGCGAACCTACCTCGGTCGAGAAAACCGGCGACATGATCAAAAACGGGCGGCGCGGAACGCTCAGTGGCAAGCTCACCGTGCGTGGCATTCAGGGCCACATCGCCTACCCGCAGTTGGCGCGCAACCCCATCCATCAGGCCCTGCCA
The DNA here is from genome assembly GCF_046291265.1 of Acidovorax sp. Classification (GTDB taxonomy): domain Bacteria; phylum Pseudomonadota; class Gammaproteobacteria; order Burkholderiales; family Burkholderiaceae_C; genus Acidovorax. The sequence continues at coordinate 178,139 of NZ_JBKBTV010000001.1, forward strand.
GCATTGACCGAGCTGGCTGCGACCGTGTGGGACCAAGGCAACGCGTTTTTCCCGCCCACCAATTGGCAGATCAGCAACGTCCACAGCGGCACGGGTGCCACCAATGTCATTCCGGGCGACATGGTGGTGGACTTCAATTTCCGTTTCTCTACCGAGTCCACTGCCGAGGCCCTGCAACAACGTGTGCACGCCGTGCTCGACCGCCACGAGCTGGAGTACGACCTGCGCTGGACACTGGGCGGCCAACCGTTTTTGACTACGCCCGGTGAGCTGGTCCACGCGGTTCAACAAGCTATCCAGGCAGAGACAGGGATCATCACCGAGCTTTCCACCACAGGCGGCACCAGCGACGGCCGATTCATCGCCCAGATCTGCCCGCAGGTGATAGAACTGGGCCCACCCAACGCCACCATTCACAAGATCGACGAACACGTGGTGGTGGCCGACATCGAGCCCCTCAAGAACATCTACCGCCGTACGCTCGAAAACCTGCACGCGCAGGCGCTGGCTTCGGTTGCGGTGTCGGCATGAACAACGAGTCCACACAAGCTGGAGCGCTCTCAGGCGCTACCGTGGGTGCGCTGGTGGAATCCGGTGCGCAGTGGCTGACATCGGCCGGAGTGTCCTTCGGCCACGGCACCACCAATGCCCGCGACGAAGCCGCGTGGCTGGTGCTGTGGCGCCTGGGCCTGCCGCTGGACAGCGATCTGTCTGATGCGCCAGATTCCATAACAAATCAGCCTGTAGCGCCCGCCAGTCAAGCGCTGGTAGCTACACTTTTTGAAGAACGCATTCGCACCCGTAAACCGGCCGCCTACCTCACCCAAGAAGCGTGGCTGCAAGGTGTGCCGTTTTATGTGGACGAACGCGCCATCGTGCCGCGCAGCCTGATTGCAGAACTGCTGGCCGATGGCAGCATCGATGACTTCTTGAGCGATCAGACCCACAAGGTTTTGGACCTGTGTACCGGCAACGGCAGCCTCGCCGTTCTGGCCGCCATGGCCTGGCCCGAGGTGCAGGTGACCGGCGCCGACATCTCCGCCGACGCACTGGCAGTGGCACACATCAATGTGGACAAACACGGGCTGCAGGACCGTATCCAATTGCAGCTCTCCGACGGACTCACCGCCCTGCCCGGCCCGTGGGACCTGATCCTGTGCAACCCGCCCTACGTCAATGCAGCGAGCATGGCGGCGCTGCCTGCTGAATACCAAGCGGAACCCGCGCTAGCGCTGGCCGGTGGCAATGACGGCATGGACTTCATCCGCCAGCTTTTCGCCGCTGCGCCTGCGTGTATGGGAGAAGATGCGGTGATCGTGCTGGAGATCGGCAACGAACGTGCTTACTTTGAAGCGGCTTACCCCCAGTTACCCGTGTTCTGGCTCGAAACCAGTGCCGGGGAAGACCAGGTTTTACTGGTCACCCGGCAGGCCTTAACCGCTCATTCTCGGCTCACGGCACAATAGAGGGTTGCGCCACAGCCTTTTGCCTCGGTTGCAAAAGCGCTGAAACCCCCAGCTTTTTCCTGCCACCCGCCCTAGCGCGGGTGCGCCTTTTTGCGGATTCCGGATGATTACCCTTAAGAACGTTACCCTGCGACGCGGCGCCAAAGTCGTGCTCGACAACATTTCCGGCACCATCAACCCCGGCGAAAACGTCGGGCTTGTGGGCCGCAATGGTGCGGGTAAATCCAGCCTGTTTGCGCTGCTCAGTGGCAAGCTGCATGAAGACGGCGGAGATTTTTACATTCCCACGAGCTGGCGCATGGCCGAGGTCGCGCAAGACATGCCCGAGACAGAGCAGTCCGCCACCGCGTTTGTACTGGACGGCGACACACGCCTGGCCGAGGTCCAGCGCCAACTGGTGGAGGCCGAGGCCAGCGACGATGGAATGGCCATTGCCCATGCCTATTCGGACCTGCACGATGCAGGCGCGCATGACGCGGTGGCACGCGCGCAAGCCCTGATTCTGGGCCTGGGTTTTCGCGTCAGCGAGCTGGAACAGCCGGTCAACAGCTTCTCGGGCGGTTGGCGCATGCGCCTGCAATTGGCGCGTGCCCTGATGTGCCCAAGCGACCTGCTGCTGCTGGACGAACCCACCAATCACTTGGATTTGGACGCCCTGGTGTGGCTTGAAGCGTGGCTCAAACGCTATGCGGGCACCATGATCGTGATCAGCCATGACCGCGAATTTCTGGATGCCATTACCAACGTCACCCTGCAAATCCAGCAAGGCGAGTTGAACCGCTACGGTGGCAACTACAGCAAGTTTGAAGAACTGCGCGCCCAGCAGCTTGAGCTGCAACAAGCCAGCTTCTCCAAGCAGCAAGAGAAGATGGCCCACCTGCAGAAGTTCATTGACCGCTTCAAGGCCAAAGCCAGCAAGGCCAAGCAGGCACAAAGCCGCGTCAAACAACTCGACCGCATGGAAAAACTCGCGCCCGTGCTGGCCGAGGCCGATTTCACTTTCGAATTCAAGGAACCGGCCAACCTGCCCAATCCAATGTTGGCCATCAGCAATGCGTCGTTTGGCTATGTCGATGATGAAGGCGTGCCCACCACCATCCTTGCGGGCGTCAACCGCTCGGTGCTGGCAGGCCAGCGCATCGGCATCCTGGGTGCGAACGGCCAGGGCAAGTCCACGCTGGTCAAAACCATTGCGCGCACCATGAAGCCTCTGGGCGGCGATGTGACCGAAGGCAAGGGCCTGAACATTGGCTACTTTGCCCAGCAAGAGCTGGACGTGCTGCGCCCAGCTGACAATCCGCTGGAGCACATGATTCGCCTGGCCAAAGAGCTGGGCCCTGACGCAAAACAACCGAGCCGCGAGCAGGACCTGCGCAGCTACCTGGGCAGCTTCAATTTCACAGGCGACATGGTCAAGCAGGCCGTAGGCACCATGAGCGGTGGCGAAAAAGCCCGGCTGGTGCTCGCCATGATCGTTTGGCAGCGTCCCAACCTGCTGCTGCTCGATGAGCCTACCAACCACCTGGATTTGGCGACCCGCGAGGCTCTCGCCATGGCCCTCAACGACTTCGATGGCACCGTCATGCTGGTCAGCCACGACCGTGCGCTGCTGCGCTCGGTCTGCGAGGACTTCTGGATGGTGGGCCGAGGCGTCGTGGGGCCCTTTGATGGCGATTTGGACGATTACCAGCGCTATCTGCTGGAAGAGTCCAAGCGCTTGCGCGAAGAGGCTCGTTTGGCTGAACAAGCCCAAACGTCTTTGGCCAACGCTCAACCCCAGGTGTTCACCCCGCCATCACCGGCAGTCAAACCAGTCGCCGTTGCGGCCACCGTTCCGACACAGGCGCCCTCCACGCCCGCCTCTCGGGACGGGCGAGACCAGCGCAAACTCGATGCACAGGCGCGCCAGCAACAGGCTGAAAAAGCCCGCCCTCTCAAGAAAGAGCGGGAACAAATCGACAAACGGCTGACGGACCTTGCGGCGGAGCGCGCCGGGTTGGAGCAAAAACTTACCGAAGCGCTGCCACCCGCCGAGATCGCCGAATGCGGCCGTCGCCTCAAGGCCGGGCACGACGAAACGGCCCAACTCGAAGAGCGTTGGTTGGAAATTTCTGCGTTGCTGGAAGAAATCGAGGTCTCCGCAACCGCTTGAATATGTAAAACCGTGTAAGCAAAAGTCTGCAGTAATTAGATTTTTCGCTTACCAGGCATCAATCACTTGCTGCAAAATTTGTAGCGGCTTACATCCTGAATACCCAGGCACTTACGGTTGCATTTTTTTGCGAAACGCTGTCAACGGACTGCTGATCGACCGCGTTGTTGGTACATCACAGGAGTTTTCCAGTATGAATACCACCGCAATCTTGACTGCTTGGCCCGAAGACGAACGCGACCGCAAGCGCGCTCCCGCACGCTGCTGAAGGTGTGGCTGCGTTATGGCGGCCCCTTCCCAAGTTCTTTGCTCCTCTCAACAAAAAAACCCCGCAATGCGGGGTTTTTTGTTGTCCGACAAGGGCATTTCTGCCCGCTTTCGGAAATCAACCCATGTGCAGACCGCCGTTAACCGAGAAATCGGCGCCCGTTGCATAGCCCCCTTCTTCAGACGCCAGCCAGGCAATGATGGAAGCGATTTCGCTGGGCTCACCCAGGCGCTTGACGGGCACGGTGGCAACGATTTTTTCCAGCACATCCGGGCGAATGGCTTTCACCATGTCCGTTCCGATATAGCCGGGGCTCACTGTGTTGACGGTGACGCCCTTTGTGGCCAGTTCCTGTGCAAGGGCCATAGAGAACCCGTGCATGCCCGCCTTGGCCGCGGAATAGTTGGTCTGACCTGCCTGGCCCTTTTCGCCGTTCACCGAGCTGATGTTGACAATGCGGCCCCAGCCTTTTTCCACCATGTCTGCCACCACCTGTTTGGTGACGTTAAACATGCTGTTGAGGTTGGTTTCGATGACAGCATCCCAGTCTTCGCGGGACATTTTCAGAAACATCCGGTCACGGGTGATGCCAGCGTTGTTGACCAGCACGTCGATGCTGCCATGCTCGGCCTTGGTCTTGCTGAACGCGTCCACGGTGGAATCCCAGTCGCCTACATTGCCGACCGATGCATAAAAGGCGTAGCCCAGCGCTTTTTGTTCGCCCAGCCACTTGGCGTGGTCACGGGTTGGGCCGCAACCCGCAATGACTTTGAAGCCTTCTTTGTGCAAGCGCTGGCAGATGGCCGTTCCGATACCGCCCATGCCGCCGGTGACATACGCAACTTTTTGGCTCATGTGATTTCTCCTTGTTAGTGATGTGCTCAACGCTCACTCTAACCAAGAAATCACAGGCCGCCGTGGAGGTAAACACTGAAGCCGTTTCCTTTTTGGCATATCCACATGCGTCACACAGCGGACGCAGGAACTTCGTAGGCGTGGGCGCCACGTTTTGGTGCATACAGCGGGTTACAACAAATGCCAGGCGGCACTTGATGCGCGTCAATGTCCCCACCAAACGCGGTGTTTGGCGTGTGCGCCAAACACCCACGGTTCAAACAGCGTGCGGAGCCAGCGGAAGCGTTTCCCAACCCGGCCTGGCGAACAAATAGCCCTGCTGGTACCGGATGCCCACGGACCGCAGGTACAGCGACTCTGCCGTGGTTTCGATGCCCTCTGCCACGATGTCGATGGACAGGCGCTGGCACACCAGCGCAACGCCACACACGATGGCCTGGCGAACAGGGTCCTGGTCGATGTTGCGGATCAGCTCCATGTCGATCTTGAGTACATGCGGTTGAAACTGCACCAGCATGTTCAGGCCCGCATACCCGGCCCCGAAGTCGTCGATCGCAGTGATCAGCCCCTGGCGGCGGTACTCGTTGAAGATGGACTTCAGGTGCGCGCCGCTGGTCACCTGCTCGCCCTCCGTCACCTCGAACATGATGCGGTTGTGGGGAAAATTGAACTCCATGGCCGCTTCCATGGTGGCGCGGATACAGGTCTCTGCGCGGTAGACAGCGTTGGGTAGGAAGTTGATGCTCAAACGGCAGTCTGGCAATGCGGCCAAGCCCAAGCGGGAAGCCAGTTCGATGGCTTTGACGCGGCAGGCCTGGTCAAAGCGATAGCGGTTGGTGTCATCGACCCATGACAGCACCGTGCCAGCGGATTCGCCATCGACGCCTCGCACCAGTGCCTCATAGGCAAACGGGCGGTCCAGTTCCAGATCCATGATGGGCTGAAACGCCATCGTGAAGTCAAACGGCAACTGGGTCTTGTCGCGACAGGACTGACATCCAACGGGCTGAAAGGGCTGGGCAAAAATTGTCGTCGTCATGTGCAATTATCGTAACGCATGATTACAAAACAGGATGGCGGGTTTGCCCCTTCGCAGCGCTCGGCACTCAGTGATGTACACACCCGCCCAGCGCTGGTTTGTCTGAAAAGCTCAACGGATAAAAAAAGGCCGCGTCAATACGCGGCCTTTTGCAGGGCATGCAGTTCAAAACTGCGTGTCTAACTTAACCAATCAACGCTCCAGCGCCACCGACACGCCCATACCCCCACCAATACACAGCGCAGCCAGCCCCTTCTTGGCATCGCGGCGCTGCATTTCGTGCAGCAGCGTGACGAGAATACGGCAGCCAGACGCGCCGATGGGGTGGCCGATGGCGATGGCACCACCGTTCACGTTGACCTTGGCAGGGTCAATCGCCAGTTCTTTGTTCACCGCACAGGCCTGTGCAGCAAAAGCTTCGTTCAGTTCAAACAAGTCCACATCCGCAGCGTTCCAGCCCGCGCGCTGCAGCGCCTTGCGCGATGCGGGCACCGGGCCCATGCCCATGGTGGCAGGGTCCAGGCCGCTGGTGCCAAAGGCAGCAATGCGCGCCAAGGGCTTGAGGCCCAGGGCAGCGGCCTTTTTGGCACTCATCACCACCACAGCGGCAGCGCCATCATTCAGACCCGACGCATTGCCAGCGGTCACGCTGCCTGCCTTGTCGAAGGCGGGGCGCAGGCCTGCCAGGGCCTCGGCATTGGTCTTGCGGTTGAGATACTCATCGGCGTTGAAGAGGATGGGATCCCCCTTCTTCTGCGCCAGACTGACACCCACGATTTCATCGACAAACTTGCCCGCGTCTTGCGCAGCGGCGGCCTTTTGCTGGCTGTCCAATGCCAGGGCGTCTTGCATCTCGCGGGAGATGTCGTAAGCCTTGGCCACGTTTTCAGCGGTGATGCCCATGTGGTACTGGTTGTAGACGTCCCACAGGCCGTCCACGATCATGGTGTCGACCAGCTTCCAGTCGCCCATGCGCTGGCCGTCGCGCGAGCCTGGCAGCACGTGCGGGGCCAGGCTCATGCTTTCCTGGCCACCGGCCACCACGATTTCGCTGTCACCCCAGGCCACGGCCTGGGCTGCCAGCATCACGGCCTTGAGGCCAGAGCCGCACACGGCATTGATGGTGAGCGCCGGGGTTTCCTTGGCCACACCAGCTTTCATCGACGCCTGGCGCGCTGGGTTTTGACCCACGCCAGCTGCCAGCACCTGGCCCATGATGACTTCACCAATCTGGTCAGACGACAGACCTGCACGGGCAATGGCCTCGCGGATCACGATGGCGCCCAGCTCGGTGGCAGGCGTCTTGGCCAGTGCCCCGCCAAACTTGCCCACTGCGGTACGGGTGGCCGAAACGATGACGATGTCTTCCATGGAATGTCCTTCTTTCTGAGTGGATCGGTCCGGGCCCATCAGTGGGCCCGTTGTCTTTGGTGTGGATGAAAAGAAAAGGCAGGGCTTTCGCCCAATGATTCTCGCAGGCCTTCAGGTCAGGACTTTTGCTTAACGTAGCTTCCCGGCGCAGGCTCGATGGCCTTGAACTTTGTGCCCTTGCCATAGGCCTTGGGCGCTGCAATCTGTTTGCCCGCGTGTCCTTTGAGCCAGCCCGACCAGTCGGTCCACCAACTGCCAGGGTGTTCAGTGGCGCCCACCAGCCATTGGTCCAGCGTGGCCGGCAGCTTGCCGTCCGCACGAATCCAGTGGCTGCGTTTTCCCTTGGCGGGCGGATTGATGACACCGGCGATGTGACCAGAGGCACCCATCACAAAACGCTTCTTGCCGGGCAGCACCTGCGTGGACGCATACGCGGCGTTGATGGGCACGATGTGGTCCTCGCGCGAGCCGTAGATATAGACGGGCAGCGTGAGGTTGCCAAGGTCCATCTTCTCGCCACACACGGTGAGCTTGCCGGGTTGGACGAGTTTGTTTTCAAGATAGAAATTGCGCAGGTACCAGGCGTAGAACGGGCCCGGCAGGTTGGTGCTATCGCTGTTCCAGTACAGCAGGTCAAACGGTGGCGGCGTTTCGCCCTTGAGGTAGTTGCCCACCACGTAGTTCCACACCAGGTCGTTCGGCCGCAAGAAACTGAACGTGGAGGCCAGGTCCTGGCCTTTCATGAGTCCGCCCTTGCCCAGTTGCATCTCGCGGAACTTCACCATCCCTTCGTCAATGAACACGTCCAGAATGCCCGTGTCAGAAAAATCGATGAGCGTGGTCAAAAACGTGGCACTTGCGACGGGCTCATCGCCGCGCGCGGCCAACACGGCCAGTGCGTTGCTCAGGATGGTGCCGCCCACACAGAAGCCCAGGGCGTTGATCTGCTCGGCACCTGTGATGTTCTGCACCACGTCAATGGCCGCCATGGCGCCGTCTTCCACGTAGTCGTCCCAGGTCTTGTGGGCCAGGCTGTCATCAGGGTTGCGCCAGCTCACCACAAAGGTGCGGTGCCCCTGGTCAACGGCATAGCGGATCAGCGAGTTCTCGGGTTGCAGGTCGAGGATGTAGAACTTGTTGATGCACGGGGGCACCAGCAGAAACGGGCGCTCGTAGACCTTGGCGGTGAGCGGCTTGTATTCGAGCAGCTGGAACAACTCGTTCTCGTAAACCACCGCGCCTTCGGTGGTGGCCACGTTGCGGCCCACCTCGAACAGGCTTTCGTCGGTCATCGACACATGGCCTTGCGTGATGTCATGCAGCAGGTTTTGCATGCCCTTGGCAATGCTCTCGCCCTTGGTTTCGATGGCCTTTTTCTGCGCTTCGGCGTTGAAGGCCAGAAAGTTGCTGGGCGCCATGGCCGCCATCCACTGCTCTACGCCAAAGCGGATGCGGGCTTTGGTTTTTTCGTCGGCCTCGACGGCGTCGGCCAAGCCCATCAGGGTGCGGGCGTTCAGCAGATACGCGGCGGCAGAAAACGCAGCCACCGGGTTGCTGGCCCAGCCTTCGCCTGCAAAGCGTTTGTCCTTGACTTCAGGCTTACCTTCCATACCCTGGGCCCACAGTTCCTTGGCCTCGTTCAGGTATTGCTGCTGCAAAGCTTGCAGCTTGGATTGCGACAGTTGCAAAGGTGCCGCTGCGGGCCCCGGGGTGCCCAGGTCCATCTTCTGGAACGATTGCAGCGCCTGCGACCAGCTTTGCCCGAAAATCTGCTGGAATTGCTGAGCGCTCTCGGCCCAGGGTGATTCAGAATTCATGCTGTCTCCTCATTGGTTGGTCGCTCGCAGCGGCAGGGCACTTGGCTTGGGTTCATTGTTGCCCACCCTCCTCCCCAAGGCAACGATTTCAACCCTTCACCTGAACACAAATCAATGTACCTGATCGTAATTGCCTGGACCTACGTCACCCTCATGATGGCCGTGGCTGAAGCCACCAGTCCACAAGGCACGGTGCTCGGCGCGCTGATCACCTTTGGGCTGTATGGAATGCTGCCCATGAGCATCCTGGTGTACATCCTGGGCACGCCTTCGCGCAAACGGAAGATCAAGGCGCGCGAAGCCGCAGAGCAAGCTGCTTACGATGCCGAGCAGGCAGCCCTTCAGCAGCAGGCATCCGGGCTGGCTTCAGCCCAGCCAGATGCAGGCAGCGAAGCGCCCACTGCCGCCGAGGGCAGCGCTGTCACGCCGGTGCGAAAAGAACCGTGAGGCGTTCGCCACGGTGCACCATGGTGCCGTGCTGTTGTTGCCGTAGATGTGGGTGATGCCCAGCGCCTGCACGCGCAGCCGGGCCAGGCCCGCCAGGTCGCACAGGTATTTGCCGGGTGCGCCCTCGCGCGGCACAAAACAATGCTGCGCAGCAGGGTCCACGTCGCAGAACGCAGACCGGACCTCGGCGCCCACTTCAAAAGCCTCGGGGCCAATGCAGGGGCCCAGCCAGACCAGGGTGTCCTTGGCTACGTAATCCGCTGAAGCCTCGCCGCCATGCGATGCATTTGCTTCACTATTGATAGCTGCTAGCGCTTTACCATCAAGCGCTAGAGCCCTAAAACACTTAAAAGCAGACTCTAAAACGCCCCACCCGTCTGCCCCGGCCAATCCGCGCCAACCCGCGTGGGCAGCACCCACCACGGCACCCGATCGGTGGGCCAGCAGCACGGGCAGACAATCCGCCACCATGATGGTGCAAACGGCGCCCGGCGTGGTGGTGGTGCAGGCGTCGGCGTCTGTGCCATCGGGCGTCGACACGTCCAGGTGGGCCACACCCACCCCATGCACCTGGTTCAAAAAGGTGGCGCGCGCCCCGGGTGTCCTGGCCTGCACAGCCCGTTGCAAGGTGTTGCGATTGGCCTGCACGGCCGCCGGGCTATCCCCCACGTGGGTGCCCAGATTCAGGCTGTCATACGGCGGCTCGCTGACGCCGCCAGCGCGCGTGGTGCACAGCGCATGCACACCGGCGGGCGCGGGCCAGTCGGGCACCAGCCAGTCGGCCGGCGCAGTCTGGCGGGCCAACGTCGTCATCACGCTTCGTTGTCGGGGCAGGCAGAGGGCTGGGCCTGCTGGAACGCGGGCAAGGCCATGCAAGCATCAAACGCGCGCATGGTCAACGGCAGGCCGTCCAGGCTGACCTTGAAACGCTGGGCGTTGAAGATCTGCGGCACCAGGCAGCAGTCGGCCAGCGTGGGGGTGTCTCCCCAGCACAGCACCGACGGGGCCAGGCCCTGCGCAACACGCTCTTGCGCCAGCAGTGCCAGCTGGCGCTCGAAGACCTCCAGCCCGTTGCGCACCCAATGGCGGTACCACGCGTTCTTGGCGTCCTCGTCCACCTTCAGGTCATGCACCAGGTACTTGAGTACGCGCAGATTGGCGATGGGATGGATGTCGCAGGCCACGGTCTGCGCCAGCGCACGCACGCGGGCACGGGCCAGGGGCGTGTCGGGCAGCAGCGCGGGGGTGGGGTGCATCTCGTCCAGGTACTCGACGATGGCCATGGACTGCGACAGCGCCGCACCGTCGTCGGTGACCAGCGTGGGCACCAGCGCATCGCCAATGCGCTCGATGTAGGCGGGGTTCTTGTGCTCGCCCTTCACCAGGTGAACGGGGATGTAGTCGTAGCTGAGCCCTTTGATCGCCAGCGCGATGCGCACGCGAAACGAGGCCGAAGAGCGAAAGTAGTTGTGGAGCTGCATGGACGAAAGGTTTTGTCGGTGAATCTGCAGTGGGGATGCGATCAAGGTGCGATCGCGGCGT
>NZ_JBKBTV010000199.1:0-520 GCF_046291265.1 Acidovorax sp.
CGATCTCGGGTTTCCGGAATTCACACGTTACGTCAAGCGCATGCACACGATGCTCGCGACGGCGCTGCTCTCCGAATGCCCGACTGCGGCGGCCTTCGCCCGCACCCCGCCGCGCCGCCTGGCCAAGCTGCGCCATGACGGGCGTCACAGGGTCGGCGAAGATCTGGCCGGGCGGCTGGTCGAAGCGGCAAAACGGTCCGTCGGCCAGCATCACGGTCCGGTCTATGATCTTCAGGTCCGCCATATCTGCCAGGATCTCGACCTCTGGCGCCGCCGCCTGAAAGAGCTCGAAAGGGATATCGGCGGATTGCTCGACGCCCATGAGGTCGGCCGCCTGCTGACCAGCATCGACGGCATCGGCCCCAATTCGGCCGCGCGCATCATCGCCATCGTCGGCGACCCGGCCCGCTTTCGGTCCGCCGGGGCCTTTGCCGCCCATGTCGGCGTCGTGCCCTCGCTGCGGCAGTCGGGCAAGCGGACAGGGAGCCGGGCGGCAACCGGGTTCGGCAATGCCAGGCTG
>NZ_JBKBTV010000200.1:0-519 GCF_046291265.1 Acidovorax sp.
CTGCGGCCGCACTCCCATCGCCAGCGTGCGGGGCAGCGCGGCCGAGCGAGCTCCCAAGCGCTGTGAAGGAATGGCGGACCCCGGCTGGCTTGATAGAACGCCACAGCCGGGTCCAGTCCCGTCATGGGTGGCCGTACCGGTGGCTACCGTCCCGGGAAGTGTGCGTAGCGCGGAGGTGGGGGCGGTGGGGGCGGTGGGGGCGGTCACATTGCGTCTCACTCGCTCCGCATCACGTGCAATGTCGGCAGGCACATGCGCAGTTGAATCCAGAGGAATACGGCGAACGTTGCCCAGCTCTCCCCGGCAGGCCACCGGCAATGCGCGAGCTCGCTATCGCAGCGCGCGCGCGTGCGTGCGTGCAAGTGTCAATGGCGCAACCTCGCATCAGGCAAAACGACCGGCATTGCCAGGCACCTGGAGCACTGCTGCCTCCCTCGCAACGTCGGCACCAGCACTGGCTGCGCGCTCCCAGTCTCGCCGGCGCTGTGACAGCCCAAAATCGATCAGCAGTCCCTTGCC
>NZ_JBKBTV010000201.1:0-519 GCF_046291265.1 Acidovorax sp.
CACCGCCTGCGAGGCACGCGCCACCGCCGCGGAGCAGGCGGCCACGATGGCGCGGCGCGACCACGCGCACGCGATGGAGGCGGCGGAGGCGGCGGAGGCAGATGCGGTGGCGCGGGCGGCGGCGGCCCGCAGAGAGGCGGCGGATCTGGCAGAGCGGCTGCGTCACGAGACGGAGCGCGCGGAGGTGCGTCCGTGCGTCACTGTGCGCCATCGCGGCGCCCGCGCGGCTCAATCGCGCGCGGTGGCTAGGCGCTGGCGCGGCTGGCGGAGGAGCGCGCGAGCAGCTGCTCAGCGGCCGAGGGCGACCTGTCGCGCGCCTCCGCCGCGCTGGCAGAGCTGCGCGGCCGCTGCGCGGAGGCGGAGGAGGCGGCCACGGCGCTGCGCGCGCGGCTGCGGGCGGCGGAGCACGCGGAGGGCGAGGCGGCGTCGGCGGCGCGGTCGCTGCGGCTGGCCTTGGATGCGTCGCAGGCGCGCGCGGTTGCTTTGCTGGGGCAGGTGCGGCTTCCGCCACGCGCTGCT
>NZ_JBKBTV010000202.1:0-514 GCF_046291265.1 Acidovorax sp.
AGTAGACGGCATGGCCGATCCGGTTGGCCGGCACCGCCAGCCAATACTCGAAAAACGCGATCCCCCAGGAAATCATCACCACCACCCACAGCGCCGCGCTGGGGAATTTGAGGTGCCCATACCAGGCAAAGGTCATGAAGAGATTGGAGGCGATCAAAAGCCCGATCGGGGCCAGCGTGGCAAAGTTGAAGCCCATGTGAGCACCGCAAGAAAACCGGCATAGCCCGGCTGGACCTTGTATCACTCTCTTTGCGGCGGAAAAGCGGGAATTTTTGGCGGCTCACCGCGCCTTGGTCGGCTGCTCCAGCGAGAAGATTTCGTCGCTCACATCGTCGATTTTCTTGCGCACCAGCGCCTGCGCATCATGCAGCCCGCGATTGTAGAAATAGGCGCCCATCTTGTCGGCGAAGAACTGCATCAGCATTTCCGCCGGAATGGCGCCGATGGACTGATCCAGCTCCTCGCGGAAATAGTCCTGGATCTCGGCGACAATGGCCTTGGTTTCATCGCGGTC
>NZ_JBKBTV010000203.1:0-513 GCF_046291265.1 Acidovorax sp.
GGTGGAGGCGCAGGACGATGGCATGGGCCAGATGACTGCCACGGGCATTGTGACGGTGCGGCTGCTGGACGTGAATGAGGCGCCGGTGCTGCTGCCCACCTCTCGCTCCGTGGAGGAGAACAGCGCAGCGGGCACCGCGGTGGGCGCACGCATCGTGGCCACCGACCCCGACTTTGGGCAGACGCTGACCTACTCCATCACCGGCGGCGACGGCGCCAGCGTGTTCAGCATCGAGGACGGCACTGGGCAGCTGCGCGTGGCGCAGGCGGTGCTGGACTTTGAGACGAAGAGCTCGTACAGCGTGGTGGTGCGCGCCACGGACAATGGGCAGCCGACGCCGCTGTGGACGGAGGCGGCGGTGACGGTGGTCATCCTGGACGTGAACGAGCCGCCCGAGATGCGCAGCGGCACGCTGAGCGTGCCCGAGAACAGCCCCGTGGGCACCGCGGTGGGGCGGCTGAACGCCACCGACCCCGACTTTGGGCAGTCGCTGTCCTTCCGCATCCTGGGCGG
>NZ_JBKBTV010000204.1:0-511 GCF_046291265.1 Acidovorax sp.
CCTGCTGGAGCTGCTGTGGCCGCGCGATGCACCGCCGGACCAGACGGTGGTGCAGGTCATCCTGCAGGCATTCCATATTGCGCCCCTGCCCACCGCAGCACCACGAGCCGCGGAGGGTGCGCAGGGCGAGCCGTCGGCCATGCTGCCCAGCGATGTGGACATGGCAGAGACGAGCCTGCTGGCGCCCGACGACACCACGGACGCGGCGGCGTGGGCGGCGGCAGCCGTGTTCCCAGAGCTGCTGCCTTCGGGGTGGCAGCGCTATGTGAGCATCCGCCCTGCGCAAGGTGCTGCTGGCGAGGGGGCCCGCAGCGCGCCAGCTGCGAGCGCAGACGGAGAGGGGGAGGAGGGGGCGGGGGACGACGTAACGCAGGCGTCGGAGGACGAGGCGGCGGACAGCGTGACGGACTCGGTGGCCTCCAGCAACCGCAGTGGCATTGGCGCGATGTGGGACATGCTGACCAAGTCATCGGACGGTGCCGCACGGGACCGCGATCGAGATCGTGATCGT
>NZ_JBKBTV010000205.1:0-508 GCF_046291265.1 Acidovorax sp.
TGAGGGGGTTTTAGCCGCTTGCGCAGACATTTACCGCTTCACTTCCCATTTGGTGGCGCGCTGTCCGGTTTCGTCCTTGTAGTCCATCAGCGCGATGCCCTGTTCCGCCAGTTCATTGCGGATGCGGTCGGCCTCGGCGAAGTCCTTGGCGTTGAGTGCAGCGAGGCGGGCGGCGATTTTATCGGCGACATCACTATCAACTCTGATCTGTCGCTTGATGCCGATGCCCATGAGCTGAGCAAGCGCAAGACCGTCTGCAGGCCGTCCTTCATCAAGGATCAGTGCGTGGATGCGCGAAATTGCGCCAGGTGTATCAAAATCTTCAGTCAGGCGATCAAGAAGCTCGTCCGCAGGTTCAGGCGTCGGCTCGGCATCACCGGCCGCGCGTTCCCACTTCTCCAAAAGGTTTACCGCCTCTTCCAGCCGCTTGACCGTGAAATCAATCGGCTCGCGATAGTGGGTCATCAGCATGGCTAGCCGCAGGACTTCGCCAGGCCATTTACGACCG
>NZ_JBKBTV010000206.1:0-507 GCF_046291265.1 Acidovorax sp.
TGCTGCGTGCCGTCGGCCTGCGCCGGCGCTGTGCACTGCTGACGCTTGCGTGCGCGCCGGCACCTCAGTCGCAGCGGCGGTGGGTGCAGTCGGTGAAGCTGATGATGCGCAGTGCGCCGCACGTGAAGTTCCCGCCCCCCCACCAGCGCTGGCGGCTGCCGGCCTACGACCTGTCCACGCACCGCTGGTTCGAGTGGTTCATCATGGGCGCGGTGGTGGTGAACACGGTGCTGATGGCGTCGCGGCACTTTGGGCAGCCAGGTGAGGGGCGCGTGCGTGCCAGCGGCTGGCGCGTGCTGACGGCGTTGTTGTTGTTGTTTGTCGTGGCAGCTGCATGGGACAGTTTCCTGCACACTTCCAACCTGTTCTTCACTGCGCTGTTCGCGTTGGAGGCGGCGGTGAAGCTGGTGGCGGTGGGGCGGAACTACTTCAAGTCGCAGTGGAACCAGTTCGACTTTGTGGTGGTGATTGCCTCGCTGGTGGGCTTCTTGGTGCCGGACAACATTC
>NZ_JBKBTV010000207.1:0-506 GCF_046291265.1 Acidovorax sp.
GCTGCCGCGCCGCTGCCCGCCGCCGCGCTCGGGGCGGCTGGCGGCGTCCCGGGGGTGTCCTTGCCCCGCAGCTCGCTGATGGCGCGCTGGCGCTGGTCTTGCAGCAGCGCGTTCTGCTCCAGGCGCCGCTGCTGCCACCCTTGCTCCACCTCCCGCCGCAGCGCCGCGTACGTCCGTAGCTCCTCCGCTCGCATCAGGCGCCGCTCCGCCGCCTCGCAGTCACGCTCGCGCGCAATGCGCCGCTGTCGCGCCATCTCCGCCTCCGCGCGCTCCTCCTCCTCCCGCGACGCGCGCCGCACCGTGCGCGGGATGCTGCGCGCGCGGAACGCCTGCTGCGCCTTGTCGTGCTTGGCCTGCTGCCGCGCCAACCGCTCCTCGCGGCGGCGGCGGCGCTCCAGCTCGCGCTCCATCATGCCCACCGGCGCCTGCAGGCTGTCCTGCAGCTCCTGCACGCGCGCGGCCAGGTTCTCGCGCCGCCGCGCCTCCTCCTGCTCCTGCAGCACCTC
>NZ_JBKBTV010000208.1:0-503 GCF_046291265.1 Acidovorax sp.
AAGAAGATTGTGTTCCTCTGCAGCAACTGTGACCGCTTCCCCAACTCGGGCAAGGCATGCCGCCAGCGATTGCCGCCTCGTGGCGCCGCCTGCGTGCGCACGCTCACGTGGCTGCCGCGCTACGCGATGCACAGAAGACCGGAAACTACTTGTCGGAGGTGGCCAAGCCGTACCGCGTGCTCAAGGACGCCGGCTTCAGCATTGTGTTTGCGTCCCCCAACGGCGGCCGCATCAGCCTGGATCCCTCCAGCGTGGAGCAGGAGAAGGGGGACGGCATGTGCCGCGATTTCCTGGATGATCGCGACGCGGCGCGCATGATGGAGGACACGCAGCGGCTGGACGACATCCTCCGCGACCTGGACAGCATCGACGCCGTGTTCTACCCCGGCGGCCACGGCTGCATGTTCGACGTGGGGCAGGACCAGCGGGCGGGTGCGCTGGCCGCCGGCGTGTTTGAGCGTGGCGGCGTGGTGGGCGCCGTGTGTCACGGCGTGGTGGGCTTG
>NZ_JBKBTV010000020.1:0-73868 GCF_046291265.1 Acidovorax sp.
AGTGGGAGGGCGCTCCGGCCGTGCTGATGTGTGGCATGGACATGACCCATCAGAGCGAGATCGAAGCCCAGTTGCGCGAGAGCGAGCAAAACTTCCGCCGCCTGTTCGACAACATGCAAGACGTGTACTACCGCACTGATGCATTGGGCATCGTCCAACACGTGGGCCCAGGGGTGCGGCGGGTGCTGGGGTATGAGCCGCACGAGATCGAGGGCCGCACCGCCGAGTCGTACTACCCCCACAGCGCCGACCGCGACGCTTTCAAAGTGGCGATCATGGAAAAAGGCGAGGTGTCGGACTTTCCGGGCCAGATGGTGCGGCGCGATGGCGCGGTGATCGACATCTCCATCAGCAGCCACGCTCTGTACGACCACGCGGGCCATTTTGCAGGCGTCGAGGGCATCTACCGCGACGTGACCCAGCGCAAGAACCTGGAGCGCGAACTGCAACGCCTGGCCACCACCGACATGCTGACCGGCATGGCCAACCGGCGTGCTTTTCTGGAATGTGCCGAGGCCGTGTACGAGCGCTCACGCAGCAATGGCGAGCCGCTGACGCTGCTGATGCTGGACCTGGACCACTTCAAAACCATCAACGACCGCTTTGGTCACCTGGAGGGCGACCGCGCGCTGGTGGAGTTTGCCCAAGCCGTCAAAAGCCAGCTGCGCGCCAGTGACGCCGTGGGGCGCCTGGGCGGCGAAGAGTTTGGTGTGTTGCTGCCACTGACCGCGCTGGCCGAGGGCATGGAGGTCGCCACGCGCATCATGGCCAGCATCCGTGCGTTGCAGCTGACGGACGATGCGGGCAATACCTACCGCATCACCTCCAGCCTGGGCATGGGGGCCTTTCGCCAATCGGACCGCAGCTTGCGCGACATGCTCGACCGCGCCGACCAGGCGCTGTATCTGGCCAAGCGCCGGGGGCGCGACCAGATCGCTTCGCTGGACCCGGTGGACGATTAGTGCAGCCTCAAAAACGCCTGCACGCCGGGAGCAGGAGCGGTAGGGGCGAGCCAAGCGCCGGTTGAATGGCCTGCGCCCAGGCTGCCACGGCACAATGCCTAGCATGACGGCATCCCCTCCTCCTTCGCGAAACTCGCCGCAGCACCCGCGCGCCGGACACCTCCCCACCCCCGACAAAGACCAGATCGCGCTGCTGGAGCCGTTCGAGCGACTGGGCACCGACCGCATCACGCTCGTCTCCACGGCAGAGCAGGCCGACAAGGCCTGCCACGTTTTGGCTGCCGCCAGCGCCTGGGGGTTTGACACCGAATCCAAACCCACCTTCGTGCAGGGGGAGCAGTCCGACGGACCCCACATCGTGCAACTGGCCACGATCGATACGGCCTGGGTGTTCCAGCTGCACGACCCGGGCTGCCGCGCCCGCGTGGCCGAGCTGCTGGCGCTGCGCGGCGTGACCAAGGCGGGCTTTGGCCTGGGGGACGACACCAAACGCATCCAGCACAAGCTGGGCGTGGAACCGGCCGATGTGCTGGAGCTGAACACCGTGTTCCGCCAACGCGGCTACCGCAAGGACATGGGCGTGAAAGGCGCGGTGGCTGTGCTGTTCAACAAGCGTTTCATCAAGTCCAAGAAGGCCGCAACATCGAACTGGGCCAATGCGCGGCTGACCGAGGCCCAGCTGGTCTACGCGGCCAACGATGCCTGGGCGGCGCTACGGGTATTCAATGCGCTGGAGATACCGGCTGCGGATCGCACTGCATAAACACTCAGTGAAACGCTACTCAAATGATAGCTACTAGCGCTTATGGATAAAGCGCTAGAGGCCAATTTCATTCAAATTCCTGGTCACCAACCATCGACCAGCCACGGAACAAGAAGCTCCGCCTACAGCCGCGCCGCCAGCCGTGCAGCCTGGTCGATGGCGCGCTTGGCGTCCAGCTCGCCTGCTTCCAGCGCACCGCCAATCAAGTGTGGCTTGTGGCCCTGGGCTTGCAGCGCCTGCGCCAAGCTGGCAAGCGGCACCTGCCCCGCGCAGAGCACCACGGTGTCGCACGCGATCCACGTCGGGTCTTCGCGCTTTTCGCCGTACGACACCAGCAGGCCCTCGTCGGCAATGCGCTCGTAGTTCACGCCGCTCACCATCTGCACCTCTTTCATTTTGAGCGTAGTGCGGTGGATCCAGCCCGTGGTCTTGCCCAGGCCTGCGCCCAGCTTGCCCTTCTTCCGCTGCAGCAGCGTCACCTGACGCGGGGGCGGCGTGGTGCGTGGGCCCGCGGGGGCGAGACCGCCGCGCGCCTCGGCCGGATCGGTGATGCCCCACTCGGCCTTCCAGGCGGGCAGGTCGAGCGTGGTGGACGGGTGGTCGCCGTGCGTCAAGAACTCGGCGACATCAAAGCCGATACCCCCTGCGCCAATGATGGCCACACGTTCGCCCACCGGCTTGCCGTGGCGCAGCACGTCGATGTAGCTCAACACCTTGGCGTGATCCTGGCCGGGGATCTTCGGGTCGCGGGGCAATACACCCGTGGCAATCACCACCTCATCAAAGCCCGCCAGGTCGGCCGCCTCTACCGTCTGGTTCAAATGCAGTTGCACGCCCGTGTCCTCCACCCGCGTGGCCAGATAGCGCAGCATTTCATGAAACTCTTCCTTCCCCGGCACCACCTTGGCCATGTTGAGCTGGCCGCCGATGGCGGCAGCGGCATCGAACAAATGCACCTCGTGCCCGCGCTCGGCCGCTACGGTGGCAGCCGTCAAGCCGGCGGGCCCTGCGCCCACCACGGCAACGCGCTTGCGCGCAGCTGGCGTGGCAATCGGCCGATACACCAGCTCCGTCTCGTGACAGGCCCGCGGGTTCACCAGGCAACTGCTGGTCTTGTTCTGGAACACATGGTCCAGGCAGGCTTGGTTGCAGGCAATGCAGGTGTTGATGCGATCGGCCCGGCCCGCTCGCGCCTTCTTCACAAAGTCGGCATCGGCCAGCAGCGGGCGCGCCATGGACACCATGTCGGCGCAGCCATCCGCCAGCACCTGCTCGGCCACCTCGGGCGTGTTGATGCGATTGGACGTGACCAGCGGCGTGGCAATGCGTGCTGCTGCGAACTCGGCCTTCATCTTCTTCGTAACCCAGGCAAACGCCGCGCGCGGCACGCTGGTGGCAATGGTGGGCACACGCGCCTCATGCCAGCCGATGCCGGTGTTGACGATGTTGGCCCCGCCCGTGGCCACGGCCTTGCCCAGGGTGACGATCTCATCCCAGGCGCTGCCGCCGGGCACCAGGTCGATCATCGACAGGCGGTAGATGATGATGAAGTCCGGCCCCACGGCCTCCCGCATGCGGGCGAGGATCTCCACCGGCAGGCGCATGCGGTGGCTGTAGTCACCGCCCCAGGCGTCGGTGCGCAAGTTGGTGGTTTGCGACAGGAACTGGTTGATGAAATAGCCTTCCGAGCCCATCACCTCCACGCCGTCATAGCCCGCCTCGCGCGCTTTCACGGCGCAGTTCACGAACGCGCGGATCTGCCGCTCCACCCCACGCGCCGACAGCGCGAACGGCGTGAACGGCGAAATCGGAGACTGCAGTCGCGACGGCGCCACCGCCAGCGGGTGGTAGGCGTACCGGCCCGTGTGCAGGATCTGCAGCGCGATCTTGCCGCCCGCGCCGTGCACCGCTTCGGTCACCACGCGGTGGCGCTTGGCTACGCCCGAGGTGGCCAGCGTGCCCGCAAACGGCTTGGCCCAGCCCGCGATGTTGGGTGCGAATCCGCCCGTCACGATCAGACCCACGTCGCCCTCGGCCCGCTCGCGGAAATACGCCGCCATGCGCGACAGGTCGCGCCCGTCCTCCAGCCCCGTGTGCATGGAGCCCATGAGCACGCGGTTCTTGATGGTGGTGAAGCCCAGATCTAAAGGGGCGAGCAGGTGCGGATACAGGGCGGCGCCGGGTGCGGGCGGTATGGAGGCAGAAGGTGTAGGCGTGGTTGCTGAGGAATGCATGGCGTCTCGTGGGGAGTAGAAGGTTTTTCTAGAACTTTATTCTAGAATCTACTTCTATGGCAAGCCGAATCACCCCCAGCCCCTCCATCCCCCCAACCGAAGCCCCCACCGACCGCCGCCAGGACATCCTGAACGCCGCCCTCGCCTGCGCGGCCGAAGGCGGTGTGGATGCGGTCACCATCGACGGCGTGCGCGCCCGCTGCGGGGCCAGCGTGGGCAGCATCTATCACCACTTTGGCAACCGCGACGGCATCGTGGCCGCGTTGTTCTTCGACATCTTTCACGACCAGTCGCGCAGCGTGCAGGCTCAACTCGATGCTGCCGAGGGCGTCGAAGCGGGCGTGCAGGCCTTGGTGACAGGCTATCTGGACTGGGTGGTGGCGCAGCCCGAGCGGGCGCGGTTTCTGTTCCAGGCACGCGGCGCCGTAGCGGCTGGCGCGCGCACGCCCGATTTGGCAGAAGCCGCGCGGCGCCGCAACCAGGCGCTGGTGGCCTGGTTCGAGCCCCACCGCCAATCGGGCGCGCTGCGCGACCTGCCTTGCGAGCTGATGCCGTCGCTGGTGATGGGGCCGGTGCAGAGTTACTGCCGGGCATGGCTGTCGGACCGATCAAGCCAGGGTGGACTGCCCTCGCCTACTGCTTACCGCGCGGAATTGGCGGATGCGGCGTGGCGGGCCGTGCGGGCTTGATGTCGCAAGGTTCAAAAAACAAAACCCGTTCACGCTGAGGTCGAAGCGCAGCACGAGGCTTCGACAAGCTCAGCCCGAACGGTAGGGGGTTTGAGGGGAATCGGGCCGAATCGTCAGTAATGCGGCGGCAGTTCGTCGCGCAGGTTGCGCGAGCCGTTCGACCCACCTTCCGGCGCCTGCTGCCGCAGCTGGATGACCTCGTGCGTGAGCCGGTCAATCAGTTGCTGCTGCTGGTAGATGGTCATGTTCAGCTGGTCCAGCAGGTCTTCGGTGAAGCTGGCCTTGATCTCCAGGCTTTCCAGGCGCTGGAGGATGTTGGCGGTGTCGTTGGCGTCTGACATCGACGCTTCAGAGGGCCTGGCCCAGACGCGCCACACCTTCGCGGATCTTGTCCACATCGGCCGTAGCGAACGACAGACGGAAAGTAGCGTGGTCGGGGTTGGCGCAGAAGAACGGTGTGCCAGGCACAAAGGCCACGCCCTTCTCAATGGCGCGTTTGGCCAACACGTTGCCGTCGGCCACCTTTCCACCCGCACCCGTGAGACGCGCCCACACAAACAAGCCGCCTTGGGGTTGCACAAAATCGACCGCGTCGCCCAGCTCCTTGCGCAGCGCATCGCCCATGGCCTGGGCGCGTTCGCCGTAGACCTTGCGCACGCGGGCCAGCGTGTCGGGCATGCGCCCGGCCTTGAGGTATTGCGCGGCCGTGGCCTGGGCAAAGGTGCTGGTGTGCGCGTCGCTGAACTGCTTGCACATGGTGGCTTTGCCCAGCAGCTCGGCCGGGGCGATCATCCAACCCACGCGCAGGCCAGGCGAGAGCACCTTGCTCAGGCTGCCGCAGTGCACCAGCAGCTCGCGGCTGCCGGGCACGGTGGCCGACAGGTTGAGCAGGCTGGGGGGTGGCGCGTCGCCAAAGTACAGGTCGCCATAAGGGTCGTCCTCGACGATCAGCGTGTTGTGCTTCACAGCCATCTCCAGCACAGCCTTGCGGCGTTCCAGGCTCAGCATGGCGCCGCTGGGGTTGCCGAAGGTGGGGATCAGGTAGACGAACTTGGGTTTGTGCTCGGCGATGAGCTTTTCCAGCTCATCGGTCTTCACACCGTTGCCGTCGATGGGCGCGCTGATGAGTTCAGCGCCATACAGGCGAAAACACTGGATGGTGGCCAGGAAGGTCGGGCCTTCGACGATGACCTTGTCGCCGGGGCTGATGAGCGTCTTGCCCAGCAGGTCCAGCCCTTGCTGGCTGCCGGTGGTGACGATGAGGTTGTCGGCCACCACATCTTTGGCGCCCTTGCTGGTCATGAAGGCGGCCAGTTGCTCGCGCAGCGGCGTGTAGCCTTCGGTAGCGCCGTATTGCAGCGCAGCGCCGGGCTCTTCAGTCAGAGCGGCATTGCTGGCGGCGCGGATGCCTTCCACGTCGAACATCGCGCTGTCCGGGAAGCCGCCCGCAAAACTGATGATGCCGGGCTTGCCCAGCAGCTTGAAGAGTTCGCGGATGGCGGAGGTTTCTACGTTGTTCAGGCGGTCGGCAAATTGCATGGCGTGGGCGGGGAGTTGGTTGGCGACAAGCTTTGCATTGTCGCCAATTGCGGCGCAGGTTTCCTGCGGCGTCATTAAACTGGCCGCTCTTCAACGCCGAGACACGCCATGCCCCTGACGATACGCACCCTGCCCCGCATGCGCCTGGCCGCCATGCGCCACACCGGCGCCTATGCCCACCCCGGCCTGACCGATCTGTGGGAGCGGTTTGGGGCCTGGTGCGCCACCAACCGCCTGACAGACCCACCACCCAAGTTCTACGGTTTCAGCCATGACAACCCGGCCTGCACGCCGCCTGAGCAGTGCAGGTACGACGCCTGCGTGCAGATCGGCGTGGGCCTGCGCACCGGCCCCGATGTGCAGGTGATGGACTATGAAGGGGGCGACTACGCCTGCCTGCACTTCACCGGTACGGGGCCTGAAATCGCTGCTGCCTGGGCACAGATGGGAGCGCCGGGGCAGCTCCCCGAAGGCTGGAAAATATGGGAAGGGGGTCCCCGCGCCGCGCTGGAGATTTACGACGAAGATTTTGCCGTGGACCCGGCCACAGGGCGGTTTCCGTGCTGGCTGTGCGTGCCGGTGCAGCGCAGCCGCTGACCCCCCAACAAGTCGCACAGCCCCACGGGGCGTTGTTTAGCTGCCCCCGATACCGATAAGAAAAATCCGATGAAGACCGCCCAGATCGAACCCTTTTTTGCCACACTGAAGGCCGCCAACCCCTTGCCCAACACGGAGCTGGAGTACACCACCACCTTCGAACTGCTGGCCGCAGTGCTGCTCTCCGCCCAGGCCACGGATGTGGGCGTGAACAAAGCCACGCGCAAACTGTTCCCGGTGGCAGGCACACCGCAGGCGATTCTGGACCTGGGGATTGACGGGCTGGAGGGCTACATCAAGACCATCGGCCTCTACAAAAGCAAGGCCAAGCACCTGATGGAAACCTGCCGCATCCTGGTGCAGCAGCATGGCGGCGTCGTGCCGCGCACCCGGGAGGAACTTGAGGCCCTGCCCGGCGTGGGCCGCAAGACAGCCAATGTGGTGCTGAACGTAGCGTTTGGCCAGCCCACCATGGCGGTGGACACCCACATCTTTCGCGTGAGCAACCGCACGGGCCTCGCGCCGGGCAAGAACCCGCTGGCGGTGGAACTGCAGCTGATGAAGCGCGTGCCTGCAGCCTATGCGGTGGATTCGCACCACTGGCTCATCCTGCTGGGCCGCTATGTGTGCCAGGCACGCAAGCCGCGTTGCTGGGAGTGTTTGGTGGTGCCGTACTGCGACTACCAGCCGAAGACGCTGGCGCCCCTAAGTTGAGCAAACCGAGCAATTGCTTCGGTTTTTATAGCTATCAGCGCTTATCAGATAAGCGCTAGAGCCTAAAAAGGCTTGAAACCTCAGTTAGCAGACGACTGCATGTGTCCGCAGCCAGGCGGCAAAGGCCTCCTCGGTGATATCGCCAGCGGCGACGGCGAGCATGGTGAGCACACACGATGCGTCGTCGGCGTTAAGCCTCCAGCCATTCAACCGCAGAAACAATTCGGCCGCCACATAGCCCGTTCGTTTGTTTCCATCAATGAACGGATGATTGCGCGAAATTCCATAGCCGTAGGAAGCCGCGAGCGCAGCTGCATCAGGCGGCGGCTCGCCATAGTGGTTCAGCTGCTGCGGCTTGCCCAAGGCCGAATAAAGCAAGCCCGCATCGCGAACGCCTGCCCCGCCACCGTGCTCGGCCAGCTGCACTTCGTGAATGGCAATGATGACAGCGCGGTTCAGCCAGACCCAATCGCTCATTTGGCGAGCTCGTGCAGTACCGCTCGGCGCTCTTTCATGATCTCGCGCGCCACGCGCATCTGAGCTTCGAATTCGGGGTTGTGGGTGGTGATGCGCAAGCCGTCGGGCGATTCGGTCACATAGAACTCGTCGCCTTTTTCCAGCTGCAGACGGGCCAACAGTTCCTTGGGGAAGATCGCGCCGACGGAATTGCCTACCTGGGTAAGTTTGAGGGTGTGCATGGGGCGACTCCAAGTTATTACACACGTAATACTAAACCCTGCACTCCTCTTCGTCAAAGCACGCCAGCCCCTCCCAGCGCCGCCATCTCTCCTGACACCCCCGCCCACGCCACATCGAATCCCGCCACTTTGCGCTCTGGCGGCACCGGATGGGCGCGCAGGGCCCAGGTGGCTCCCGCCACCACGCTGTCGATCACCGGCACCGCCACCTGCGGTTGCACCGCGGCGGCCATGCCCGCCAGCCCCGCCCCGCCAAGGATGACCGCCTGCACCCCCATCTGCCGCACCACGTCGCGACAAGCATGGGCCAACAAAGCGCTGGCTGCCTCTGGGTCTGCCGCCAGTTGTGCCCCCGTCGGCGCTACGGTGTGGATACCCGCGAGCCCGTGCGAATCCCCGAGCGCCTGCGCCAGGCGCTGCAACATGGGGCCCCAGCGCTCGCCGCCGGTGACGATGGCGTAGCGGCCATGGCGGGCGGCCTCGATGAATGAGGCTTCTGCCAAGCCGGTGACAGGCACAGGGCTGCTCTCGCGCAGTGCCATCAGTCCGGGGTCGCCAAAACAGCCAATCAACACCGCATCAGGCTGCGGCTGGGGTTGCGCCAGGTCGTGCGCCCAGGCGTCGAGCGCAGCATGGGCGGCCACCGCATAGCTAGCCTCGCACGCGATGTAGGCAGCGCCGAAACGTGCCGTGGCCGTGCGCACCACCACATGCGATCCCGCGGCGGCTTGCACGTGGTGCTGCAACAAAGCGCTGACGCTGGGCGATGTGTTGGGGTTGATGACGAGCAATTGGCGCATGGCGAAGTGGCGGGAATCAATGGCCCAGCAGTTGGACAAGGTCTGGCGCATCGGCGGCGGGCGGCGTGAACTCCAGCTGGGTTTCGATGCGTGCCAGGTGCGCCAGCATGAGGCGGGGCGCCTCGCGCGCGTCGCGCAGGCGGATGGCGTCGATCAGCGCGCGGTGCTCGCGGCAGCCGCAGGCCGTGGCCTCTTCCCGCTCGCGCGCATGGCTGGGACTGTAGGTCATCAGGATGAGCGAGGTTCGCGACACCAGCTCGCGCAGGATGCGCCCCAGCGTCTGGTGCCCCGCGGCCTGCGCGATGTGCAGGTGAAAGTCGCCCGACAGCCGAATTGCGCGGCGCATGTCGCCGCTGGCGCGTGCGGCCTCTTCATCGTCGATGCAGGTGCGCAGTGCGGCAATGTGTTCGTCGGTGGCATTGGCGACAAACAGCTCTACCAGGCGTGGCTCCAGAAGGCGGCGCGCCTCAAACACCTCCAAGGCCTCCTGCGGGCTGGGCTGGGCGATGGACGCACCCCGATTGGGCGTGAGGGTGACCACTTGTTCATTGGCCAGCCGCACCAGCACGGGCCGCACGCGGGTGCGTGACACGCCAAAGGCCGCCGCCAACTTGTCTTCCACCAGTTTGGTGCCGGGCGGCAGGCGGTGGTCGAGGATGGCCGACACCATGCGGTCGTACATGTCGTTGTCGCTGAGCTGGCCCGGCACCTCCGATGGACTGGGCGATTCCGTGACGGCAGCGCGTGCGCGCCGGGGTTTAGGTTTAGAGGTGGTAGTGGTCATAAGGCTGCCGTTTTTAACCCGGACGGCCTTTGCCCCTGCGCCCCAATGCCCATACGAGGGCCAGCGTGATGCCCATGACCACGAACGACACCACCGTGGTCAGCGTGCCCAGCGCGTAGATGGACGGCGTGGTCACCGTGCTGGTCAAGCCCTGCAGCTCCAGCGGCAGCGTGTTCACGTCGCCGATGGCCTGCGAGGTGCGGGCGATCTCGTCCCAGCTCAGGGTGAAGCCGAACATGCCGATGCCCACGACCGAGGGCGCGATCAGCGGCAGCACCACGTGGGCAAAGCCTTGCCAGGGCGTGGCACCCAGGTCGCGTGCGGCCTCTTCGTACGCGGGGTTGAAGCGATTGAACACCGCGAACATGATGAGCAGGCCGAACGGCAAGGTCCAGGTCAGGTGTGCGCCCAGGGCCGAGGTGAAGAGGCCCAGCGAGGTGCCATAGCCTTCGAGCGTGCTTTCCATGCCCAGCCATTCGAGGGCCGCCTTGATGCCATTGTCGATGAGCCGGAACTCCAGCCCGATGCCCAGCGAGACGATGATGGACGGCATGATCAGGCTGGCCACGACGATAAAGAACAGCGTGTTGCCCCCCGCCAGCCGCTTGCGAAAGGCCAGGCCCGCCAGCACCGACAGCACCACCGTGCACAGCATCACCGCCACGCCCAGGCCCAGCGAGCGCCACAGTGCCGCGCCGATGTCCACCACACCCAAGCCCTCGGCCAGCTTGTAGAACCAGTGCAGCGACGCGCCGCGCATGGGGAAGGTCAGCCCGCCCTCGGGGCCCTGGAAGCTCAGGATGAAGATGACGAACATGGGCCCGTACATGAACAGCACGAACAGGCTGAACACGGTGGCCAGCAGCCAGAAGCTGGCGGGGCGGGATTCGCGGATGCGGGCTTTCATGCGGGTGTCCTGTGGAGGTTGTCGGCAGCGCGGGGATCACAGCTCTTTGCGGATGTCCACCAGGCGCGTGAGGCCCCAGATGATCATCAGCACCACCGCGAGCAGGATCACGGCATTGGCTGCGGCCAGCGGGAACTGCAGGTACGAGGTCTGCACCTGGATGATCTTGCCGATGGAGGCGATCTGCTGGCCACCCATCACGCCGATGGTGACGAAGTCGCCCATGATGATGGTGATCACGAAGATCGAGCCGATGATGATGCCGGTGCGCGACAGCGGAACGATCACGTTCCACAGCGTCTGCCAGCCACTGGCGCCGCTGTCGCTGGCCGCCTCGATGAGGCTGCGGTCGATGCGCATCATGCTGTTGAAGATGGGCACGATCATGAACATGGTGTACAGGTGCACGAAGGCCAGCACCACCGAGAAGTCCGAGAACAGCAGCCACTCGATGGGCTGATCGACCATGCCCATGCTGATCAGGCTCTGGTTCACCAGGCCGTTGCGCCCCAGCAGCGGCACCCACGAGATCATGCGGATCACGTTGGAGGTCCAGAACGGGATGGTGCACAGCACGAACAGCAGCGTCTGCATGCCCGAGGAGCGAACGTGGAAGGCCAGGAAATAGGCCACGGTGAAGCCGATCACCAGCGTGATCAGCCACACGAGAAAACTGAACTTGAGCGTGGAGTAATACGTCTTGAGCGTGACGCACAGGCCCTCCGACGCATCGCCACAGCCCGCAAAGATCGAGATGTAGTTCTTGAACGTGAAGCCGGGCAGCAGCTCGTACTCGTTGAAGTCCCAAAAGCTGACCATCACGATCAGCGCAAGGGGAACCAGGAAGAACAGCGCGAACACCAGCGTGAACGGCGCGGCCTGCCACCAAGCGGCAATGCCGCGCCCGGGGGCGGCGCTCGATGGCAGAGACGGTGTGGTGGTGGTGCTCATGGTGTCTTGGAATAACCGGTGAAAGCGCCCCGCCCTGCGGAGTGCGCGTTGCCCCACGGGGGCTGCGGGTCACGCCCTGGCGGGCGTGACGGCCTCATGCCTCAATCAGGCTGCAACAAATTCATTCCACTTTTGGACCATGTAGTTGTTTTCGTCCATCAGTGCGTTCCAGCAGGCGATGCCGCCCATGCGCGACTCGTAGCTGCCGCCGTCGCGCACCGCGCCGGTCTTGGCCAGCACGTCACCATTGGGGCTCTTGATGTCCTGCGTGGCGGGCTTGCCTTCCATCCAGTAGGCCCACTCGTAGGCTTCCATCTTGGACTTGGCGGTGTCCAGCACGGCGCTGTAGTAGCCCTGGCGGTTCAGGTAGGCACCGGCCCAGCCGTCCAGGAACCAGTTGATGAACTCGTACGCGCCGTCGAGCTTCTTGCCCGACAGCGTGGCCGGCAGGCCGAAGCCGGCGGCCCAGGCGCGGTAGCCTTCCTTGAGCGGCTGGAAGTTGCAGGCGATGCCCTTGGTGCGCACGGCGGTGACGGCCGGGCTCCACATCGACTGGATCACCACTTCGCCCGATGCCATCAGGTTCACCGACTCGTTGAAGTCCTTCCACAGCGCGCGGAACTGGCCCTGCTTCTTGGCCTCGATCAGGGTCTTGATCGTGAGATCAATCTCCTTCTTGGTCATGTTGCCCTTGTCGGGGTACTTGTAGATGCCCATGGCCTCGACCACCATGGCGGCGTCCATGATGCCGATGGAGGGGATGTTCAGGATCGCGGTCTTTCCCTTGAACTCGGGGTTGAGCAGCTCGGCCCAGGAGTTGATGGGGCGCTTGATCAGGTCGGGGCGGATGCCCAGCGTGTCGGCGTTGTACACGGTGGGGATGAGCGACATGAACTGCGTGGGTGCGGTCGCGAACTTCTTGGACTTCTCGCCTTCCAGGTAGATCACCTTCTTGGGCGCGGTACCCTGGTCGCCCACGGCCTTGCCGGCCACCATGCCGTTGGTGAACAGCGTGGTGATCTTGTCGGCGTTCTTGATGCGCTTGGTGTCGATGCCCTTCAAGTTGCCCGTGGGCACGATCTTTTTCAGCGAGAAGTACTCGGTGTCGATCAGGTCGAAACTGTTGGGTGCGGTCACGGCGCGCTTGGTCACGTCGTCGGTGGTCACGGCCACGTACTGGATCTCGATGCCGGTGTCGGCCTTGAACTTCTCGGCAATCGCCTTGTCCTGGTTCACCGCCGTGCCCAGGTAGCGCAGCACGATCTTTTCCTGCGAATGGACGGCCGGGAACACGCCTGCGGCCAGGATGCCCGCCGTGCCCTTGAGCAGCGAGCGGCGCTGCACGCCGGTGGTGTCAGAGGCAACAGCGGGGGAATCGGCACGAGAGTCGTCGGACATGGGAGAGCTCCTTGGTTTGCAAAGTGGAGGGGTGGAAACAGACAGCGGACAACGAAAGAAAGAGGAAAACTCAGGCCGGCACGGCCTGGGCAGCAGCCGCCGCCGCAGGCGCGGGCACAGGTACCGCCTGCAGGGAGAGGGGATGGGCCTGCTCGGGCGTCCAATGCAGCTGCACCGCCTGCCCCACCGTGTAGGGCTGTGCGGCAAAGGCGGCTTCGGAGACCATCACCGAGTAGGCGGCCGTGGCGTTGGCCGACAGGGCCACGCCCTGCTTTTGCAGGCCCAGCAGCACATAGGTGCCCTGGTACTCCACGTCGGTCACCACGGCCTGCATGTGCAGGGTGCCCCAGGGCAGCGGCGTGCCCTGCGGCAGCACCTGCAGGTGGTCCGTGCGCACGCCGACCTTGCCGGTGGGCGTGTCGATCACGTTGTGGCCACCCATGAAGCGCGCCACGAACTCGCTGGCCGGGCGGTTGTAGACCTCGTGCGGCGATCCGACCTGCTCGATCACGCCATGGTTCATCACCACCATGGTGTCGGCCAGGGCCATGGCCTCTTCCTGCGAATGGGTCACATGGATGAAGGTCAGGCCCAGCTCCTTTTGCCAGCGGCGCAGCTCGGCGCGCATCTGGATGCGCAGGAAGGGATCGAGCGCCGACAGGGGTTCGTCAAGCAGCAGCACGCGCGGCTGGGTGATCAGGGCGCGCGCCAGCGCCACACGCTGCTGCTGCCCACCCGAGAGCTCGGCCGGCTTGCGCTCGGCCAGGTGGCCCATGGCCACGCGTTCGAGCAGGTCACGGGCCCTGGCCTGGCGCTCGGCCCGGGCCACGCCCTTCATCTTGAGGCTGAAGGCCACGTTATCGAGCGCCGAGAGGTGCGGAAACAGCGCGAAGCTCTGGAACATCATGGCCGTGCCGCGCGCGGCGGCGGGCAGGTCGGTGATGTTGCGGTTCTCCAGCAATATGTCGCCGCTGGTCACCGACTCGTGCCCGGCGATCATGCGCAGCGTGGTGCTCTTGCCGCAGCCCGAGGGGCCCAGCAGGCAGCAGTAGCTGCCGCTGGCAATGCGCAGGTTGATGGCACCGACCGCTGGCTTGCCCTGGGCATAGCGTTTGGTCAGCGCGATGATTTCGATGGCCGCAGGGGTCTGCGCAGGGGTAGGGGCTTGCATGGGAGGGGTGTATGCAAACCCCATGCCAACTTTGTACACAATACTTTTGCAACTTTGCATACAAACCGCACCTCCCCTGTGCACGCCTGCACCAACGGAGGTCAACATCAGGGTCGCTGGTGCGGCGCTGGCCATAGGAACAGGGCGGACATTTCCCCATTCACCACCTCAGTGCGAAAGGCAGTCGCTTGGCTATACTGGCCCGGGCCGAAGAAACAATTTCTTACGCAGGCACACCACAGCCCACTCCCGCCGCATGAACCTAGACCCACGCTCCATGATCGCCATGGCAGGCTTCATGTCCGCCGTCATGGCTATCGTGCTGCTGTTCATGCGACGGCACTACCCGCCCTCCATCCGAGGTGTGGGCGCCTGGGCTGCCGCACCGCTGCTGTGGCTGGCTTCCACCGTGTTGTTCGGCGCTCGCGGCATCATCCCGGACTGGCTCAGCCTGGTGCTGGCGAACCAGTTGCTGGTGCTGGGCACGGTGACCTACTACATGGGCACACGCAGCTTCATGGGGCAGCCACTCACCTGGCGCCACTGGAACTGGGTGATGGCAGGCACCACGCTGGTGTTCATTACGCTCACCTATTGGCTGCCCAACTACGCGTTGCGCGTGGGCTTTTTCAGCATCGTGATGGGGGCGATCTATATCGCGCAAATGCGCTTCATGCTGCGCCACGGCGGACGCAACTTTCCGGTGAGACTGGTGGAAGTGGTGCTGGCCTTGCACATGGTGGTGCTGGCCACGCGGCTGATTTCCATCCTGACCGGCAACGCTGGCGCAGACCTGATGGAACCCTCGCTGTTCCAGACGCTGTACATCGGGGCGTATGTGATCACCGTGCTCATGCTGTCGATTGGTGCGGTGCTGATGGCCACGGACCGTTTGCGGACCGAGCTAGAACACCTGGCCACCCACGACTCACTCACGCAGTCACTGAACCGCCGCGCACTGCTGCAGCGCTGCGAAGACGAGCTGGAGCGGGCGCAGCGCTACGGCAACGGGCCCTCCATCATGATGCTGGACCTGGACAACTTCAAGGCCGTGAACGACACCCGGGGCCACCAGCACGGAGACGCGGTGCTGGTGCACTTTGCAGAACGCACCCGTCAAGTGCTGCGCCGCGCAGACCGGCTGGGGCGCTATGGGGGCGAGGAGTTTCTGGTGCTGCTGCCGGGGGCCGACACGGCGGCAGCCACCAGCGTTGCGCAGCGCATTCACGCCACGCTGGCAGCGGGCCATGCACTGGACTGCCAGGTCAGCATCGGGTTGACCAGCTGGACGGGATCGCATGAAACGCTGGACGCCATGCTCTCGCGTGCCGATGCGGCGCTGTACCGCGCCAAGAACGAGGGGCGCAACCGGACCGTTGTGGCATAAGTGCCGGGCGAATTCCTTTGCCCCTTCGCCGCACCCTGCATTCAAAAAACAAAACTCGTTAGCGCTGAATCTGTCGAAGCACCGTGCAGGGCTTCGACAAGCTCAGACCGACCGCTATGGAGCGATTGAGCGCGAATCCGCATCAATCCTTCTGGGTGGCCACACCGGCCGATTCAAAACTTGCCATCTCGGTAAGCACCGCACAGGCCGACTGCAGCAGTGGCCACGCCAGCGCAGCGCCAGACCCCTCCCCCAGCCGCAAGCCCAGGTCCAGCAAGGGCTCCGCCTGCATCTGCTCCAGCATCAGGCCGTGGCCGCGCTCGCCCGAGCGGTGGGCAAACACACAGCGTTGCAGCACCGCAGGCTGCAGGCGGCTGGCCACCAGCACAGCCGCGCTGGTGATAAAGCCGTCCACCACGATCACGCGGCGCTCCAGGGCTGCTTGCAACACCGCCCCCACCAGGGTGGCAACCTCATAGCCGCCCAACGCGGTCAATGCAGTCAGCGGCGTGGTGGCGTCGGCGTTGGCATCCAGCGCCTGTTGCAGCACCGCGCGCTTGCGTTCGATACCCGCCGCATCCAGGCCCGTACCGGCACCTGTCACCTCGCCCAGGGGCAGTCCGGCCAACCGCGCCAGCAGCAGCGATGCCACCGAGGTATTGGCAATGCCCATCTCGCCGAGCAGGAGTGCATTGCCGGGCAAGGCGCGCACCACCTCTATGCCGTTGGTGATCGCTTGAGCGCATTGCTCCGCAGTCATGGCTGGGCCGACCGACGCGTCGGCCGTGCCGGGCGCCACCTTGCGCAACAGCAACTGGGGCGCGCCCGGGGCGGCATCGCGCGGCGCGATGGGCTTGGCCACGCCGCAGTCCACCACAGTGAGGGCCAGGCCGTGTTGGCGAGCCAGCACGCTCACGGCAGCGCCACCGGCCAGAAAGTTCTCCACCATCTGCCAAGTCACGTCGCTCGGGAAGGCCGACACCCCCTTGGCCGCCAGGCCATGGTCGCCCGCACACACCAGCATCTGCGGTTGCGAGAGCACAGGGGCTTCGGTACCCAGCACCTGGCCGATGCGAAGCGCCAGCGCCTCCAGCCGCCCGAGCGAACCGAGTGGTTTGGTTTTGTTGTCCAGCAGGTGCTGCAAACGGGCGGTCAGGGGGGCATCGGTGATGTCAACGATGGCAGGAACGGTGAACTGGGCCAGTTGTTGCATGGTGTTTGAGATAGCGAAAAGAAAAAAGGAAAGGCCGAAAGCTGAAGGCACTAGCGCTCAGGCAGTGGACGGATCTGACGCGATCAACGCCCGCAGTGCACCGGAGGCAAAGCTGGCCTCCGCCATGCGGGCCAAGCCTTCAAACACCGCATCGAGCGTGGGCACTGGCGCCGCGCCCGCACGGCCAAACAGGGCCTGCAACACCGCGGGGTCTTCCAGCAAGCCATGCAGATACACGCCCAGCACGTTGCCAGCCGGGTTCTGCCACGCAATGCCCGGGATGACTTCGCGCGCCACATCGCCCTTGGCGGCCATGGCCGGGTGCTGGGCCGTCTGGCCGTGGTGAATTTCGTAACCGGTGACGGGCACACCCGCCAGCGCGGCCCAGGCCCCTTGCACCACACCAAACTGCGCTTGGGTGCGCTGCACGGTCTTCGCGACCTCGAAGGTGGTGACCAGGGGCAACACGCCCAGGCCCGGCGCATTGCCGTCGATGCCCGCCGTGTCGATCAGTGCCTCGCCCAACATCTGCAAACCACCACACACGCCAAGCACCGTGCCACCCTGCCCTGCGTGGCTGGCAATGGCCTGATCCAGCCCCTGCGCGCGCAGCCAGGCCAGGTCGGCGGCGGAGGATTTGGAGCCTGGCAACACCACCCAATCGGTGGGTTTCAGACTGCTCAGGTCGGCTGGGCTGCGAGCCCAGAACAGGCGCACACCGGGCACGTTCTTGAGGGGCTGGAACTCGTCCAGATTGCTGATGCGTGGATAGGCCACCACGGCCACGGTGGTGTGCACGGTGCCTGCCGACAGCGTGCGGTCGTCAAACACGCCATCCTCTTCAGGCAGACCGTGGCGCCAGTGCATGGGGATGGTGGCCACGGTGGGCACGCCGGTCAGGTCTTGCAGAATCTGCGGCGCGGGGGCTAGCAGGCTGGCATCGCCCCGAAACTTATTCAGCACAAAGCCATGGATCAACACACGCTCGTCCTCGGGCAGAAGCGCCCAGGTGCCGTACAGGTGGGCGAACGCGCCGCCCCGGTCGATGTCGGTCACGAGCAGGCAGCGCGCATCGGCATGGCGGGCCACGCGCATGTTCACGATGTCGCTAGCGTGCAGATTGATCTCGGCGGGCGAGCCCGCCCCTTCGATCACGACCACATCGTTTTCAGCGCGCAGCGCATCCAGCGCAGCGGCAATCTGCGGCCACACCTTTTCGCTGCGGCCGCGCCAGGGCATGGCGGTCAACTCTGCGCTCACCTGGCCCATCAGCACGACCTGGCTGTGCGTGTCGGCCTCGGGCTTGAGCAGCAGCGGGTTCATGCGCACCTCGGGCTCGGCACGGGCCGCGAGGGCCTGGAAATACTGGGCACTGCCGATTTCGCCCATCACACCAGCAGGGCCTGGCACCACACGCGCGTTGTTGCTCATGTTCTGCGCCTTGAACGGCGCGACCTTGAGGCCCAGGTTGCTGTAGTAGCGGCACAGGGCCGTGGTCAGCCAGCTTTTGCCCGCGCCGCTGGTGGTGCCCAGCACCATCACACAGCGGGCTAGCTTGGAAGAGGTGTTTGAAGTCAAGGCAGTGGGCGGACCATGCGGTCCATGATGTGGTCGAGTGCTGCCGCCGCATCGGTGCAACGGCCGGTGTGCACGGGGGATGTCTGGATGATGGCGCTGCGTTTGGCGGTGAGCCAGTGGAAGCGCTGGCGGTACGGCAGGCGCGCAATCGGGCCACAGCCTTCATCACCCGCGCAGATGGCCACAATGGCCGCCAGATGGCGGCGCACGGTGTCGATATCGGCGTGCGGGTCCATGGCCAGCAGGCGCGCTTCGTCGAGCGCGATGGCGGCCCGCAGAAAGCCGGTGCGCTGGCACGACAGGATCACGCCCGCGTTGATGAACTCCTCGCGCTCCACGCGCGGCACCACGCGCACGATGGCGTAGTCATACACCTCAGGCGCGTGCATCGACGGCTCCCTTCACCGCATTCACCCATGTTTCACGCCCGGCCAGGCGCGCGCAGAAGTAGTCCACATAGGCCTGGCGGTGGCTTGCGGGCGCCGACAGCGGGCCTTCGGCATGCTCGGCCCCGGCCAACGCCAGAAACTCATCGGGCACTTCGGCCAGGATGCCCGTGACCACCTCGGGTGTAAGGCGCGCCGCCAGCTCGGCATCCACCTGCGCCAACGCCGTGGCCTGGGCCAGCAGCACATGGTCGACAATCGGCGCAAAGGGCTTGGCGGGCAGGGCCACCGTGCCGTTCCACGCATGGTGAAAGGTCAGCGCAGCGCCGTGGTCGATGAGCCAGGGCTGGCGGTGCCACATGAGCAGGTTGGTGTTGCGCGCGGTTCGGTCTACATTGCCCACCAGCGCATCGAACCACACAAGGCG
The DNA here is from genome assembly GCF_046291265.1 of Acidovorax sp. GTDB lineage: Bacteria > Pseudomonadota > Gammaproteobacteria > Burkholderiales > Burkholderiaceae_C > Acidovorax. The sequence continues at coordinate 19,199 of NZ_JBKBTV010000020.1, forward strand.
CGAGGCAAAGTCATCCGACACAACATCCACCGCAGGGTCGAAGTTGAGCGCCCCCGACAGGTAGTCCAGCCCCACGTTCAGACCACCGCTGGCGCGGACCAGGTCCTGGATCTCGGGGTCAGGCTCGGTCTGCGCCAGGGCGGTGTCGAGCTGGGCCAGCACGATCTCGGGCACGGGCAGACCCAGCGCGTGGGCAATGCCGCCCGCGATCATTTCGGCCAGCAGCGCGCGCACGCCCTGCCCTGCGCCACGGAACTTGAGCACGTAGGTGCCCAGGTCGTCGCCCTCGACGATGGCAGGCATGGAGCCACCTTCACGCAGCGGCGTGACGTAGCGGTTGACAGTGATGGTTCTCACGAGGTCTCCCCTGAACCGGTTAAAACTCTGTTCGGGATGGTACGACCCTGCAGCGCTTGCCATGCGGCCCGCAGCGCATCCTGTGCATCAGGTGGCAGCACCCCCAGGCGCACGGTGCCGGGCAGCCCGAACGAGGTCGTATCCCGCAGCTTGATGCCACTGGCGCGCAGCACCGCCAGATCGCCCTGCAGTGTGGCTGTGGCGGGCTGCACGCAGAAATAGTTGGCCAGGCTGCCAGCGTGCTCGGTCCAGCCCAGATCGGTACACAGCGCCTGCTGGCGTGCCTTCCAGTCGCGCAAGGTGGCCAGGCTGTGCACCAGCCACTGCTGCACCATTGGACTTGTCCACGCCTGCAGCAAGGCTACGCCATGGGCACCCACGGGCCAGGAAGGCGCCAGGGCCGTCAACGCCTGCACTGCGTCCTCACCACCCGTCGGTGCGACGGCATAGGCCGCACGCACGCCCGTCAGCCCCAGGGCCTTGTTGGGGGTCCAGAGCTGCCAGCAGGCGGAAGGCAGGCGCGGCGACGGTGCACCGGTCCATGCACCATCGGGGTCGAGCCACAAGGGAACATAGGCGCAATCGAGCACCCGTAAAACACTGGCAACTTCGCCTTCTCGCCAACCGCGTACTGCGGGATCTTCCAGCCCCAAAGGGCTGGACGGCTCGCACGCCCATTGCAACCCCACCGCAGCGCCACCGCCCCGCAGCACATCCAGCCCACGCACCTGTGCAGCCTGGGCATAGTCGCCATAACTGTGCGGCGACACGGCCACCTGCACCGCGCCCTGCTGTGCGGCCAGCGCGGTGATGCGGTGGATGAACTCGCTGGCACTGGCCGCCAGCACGATGCGGCCCGGCGCCACGCCGTGAAAAGCACCCAGGGCCTCGCGCAGCGCGGTGTACGCCGGGTCCGGGTATCGCGTGGCGTCGGCCATCTGCACGGCGTGCAGTGCCTCAGGGCATGGCCCGCAGGCATTGCTGTTAGTCGAAAAATCGAACACCGGGATGCCTGCAGCGTCTGGCCCACCGTGCAACGGCGCAGACGTGGGGCGAAGATCTGAAGATGTCATGTGGATTTGCGTTCTATCCATCAGAGCCGTTCGGACTGAGCTTGTCGAAGCCTCGTGCGGCGCTTCGACAAGCCTGTCCTGAGCCTGTCGAAGGGCTCAGCGTGAACGAATTGATATTTTTGAAGGCGGACCGGTGTCATGCCTTCACCCATGCAAAAGCCACCAGCACCAGGAGCTGGATGGCCACCACCATCGGCACCATGGCCAGCACCACCTGGGTGCCCAGGCGCGCCGCGCGCCGCGTATCGAGCGGCCCGGCCCGGCGGCCGTTGCTGTGCAGCGTGTACACACCCGGCTTGGCCAGGCGCACGCCCAACGCCAATGCCATGGCCGCCATGGGCCAGCCGCTGTTGGGGGATGGCGTCTTGCGCGCCTGTCGCGCCAGTGCTGAAAACGACAGGCCCTTGGCCACCACCGCCAGCAACAAAGCCGTGATGCGTGCGGGCACCCATGACAGCACATCGTCCGCCCGCGCAGCCCACTTGCCCGCCCATTGCCAATAGCGCCCACCGCGCATGCCGGGGTAGCCCCACATGGCATCGGCCGTGTTGGCAAACCGGTACAGCGCGGCGCCCGGCAGGCCCAGCAGCGCAAACCAGAACAGCGGCGCCACCACCGAATCGTTGAGGTTCTCGGCCAGCGACTCGATGGCCGACTCGCGCACCTGCACAGCGGTGAGGGCACTCACATCACGGCTCACCAAGCGGGCCAGCTGCGCGCGCCCGGCGGGCAGCGACTGGCCCAGTGCCACCTCCACCGCCAGCACCTCGTCGTGCAACATGCGCCAGGCCAGCAGCGGCTTGAGCAGCAACGCCAGCAATACCACCGCCAAGAACACATGGAGCATCAGCACCAGGTACTGCGCCACCCAGGCCACTATAAAAACGATAGCTGCCAGCGCACACCATATAAGCGCTGCAAGCCAAAAAAGATTGATATCACGGGCCACAGGTGTCGTGGGCGCCAGCCGGTCGCCCCACCACTGCAGCGCCTTGCCCATCCACACCACGGGGTGCCAAGCTGCCGGTGGTTCACCCAGCCACCAGTCCATCGCCAGCGCCAGCAACGGGCACCACAAGAGCACGTGGAACAGCGCCGCACCTGTGCCGGGGAGAAGCACGGACCTCAGGCTGTCCATGCGCCCTCCGCTGCCCGCACGGCGGCCGATGACGACCGTGCAGCCCGCCGCCGACGCGGCACCAGTACACGCCAGGCCACCACACAGGAGGTGATACACAGCGCCACCCCCAGCAGCGACAGCCCCACGATCAGCCCGGTACGCAGTGCCGGGCGCGCCAGCAGCGGCGCGAAGTCGAGACTGTGCAGTCCGTTGTAGAGCAACCGCTGCCAGGGCGTGGAGGCGTCGGCACGCATCACGATGCGGGCGGAGGCAGCGTCGGCGTACACGGTCACTTCGTCCTCAGCCCAGTGGGCACGCCAGACGGGCAGCGGACGGTGGAAGGAAGTGGATGCGTCATGGTGGCGCGCATAGTACAGGCCGTCGTACTGGGTGACTTGTTCAATGCTCGGCGCTGGCATGCCCGGACGCAGGCCCTGCAGCGCAGTCAGCACCGTCGCATCGGGCACGGCCTGCGCCACGGTGGCCTCGGGCCCGTCGGCACGCACCAGGCGTTGCACCACGCCCTCCCCCTGGCCCCGCACCCGGTACCAGGCCTGGCCGGCCATGCGCAAGGTGTCCACCTCCAGCGGCACCAGCCCCTCGGCCGCCGCCAGCGCCACGGCCTCGGCCGGGCCGCGCACCATGCGCGGAGCCTCCCCCGCCCATTGCGTGCGCGCCTGTGGGTCGACCGCGCGGCCGGTAAACACGCCAAAGGGGTTCATCGACATCAGCCCCGATAACATCCAGGTGAGCGTGAACACCGCCGCCACCAGGCCCAGGATGTTGTGCCAGCGCATCCAGAACTTCTGATAGGGAAACCAGCGCCGCCGGTTCAGGAACAGCTGCCAGATACCCAGCGCGATGCCCGTGGAAGCCAGCAGCACACCGGGGATCGAGAGCCATACCACCACGTGGTGCCAGGCCTTGGGGAACTGCCGCAGCACCGTCGGGTAGATCCAGTGCGGCACGGCGCCCAGCCAGTTCCAGAAGCGTTCGGCACGCCGCGTGTCGCGCACCACCTCGGCGGCACCAGGCGACACGTACAGCTCTAGCCCGTCGTCGCCGTCGAGCAACACCTTGACCAAGGGACGGTGCACATCCAGGCCCTGGGGCACCGTCCACTGATCCCGCTCCACCCATTCGGTGCCCATGGCACGGCGCCCGCTGAAGGCCTCGGCCACGGTGGCGGCCTGCGCATCGCTGAGTGGTGGCACCACGGCCCCGGTGCGGGCATCCACCGTGTGCCAGCGCAGGGCCGCGCCCGCCTCTGACGCCGCCAGCATGCGCCACACAGGCGCATCGGCCAGCATGCCCAGCCGCGCCTCGCCGCCACCAGTCGGGCGCAAGCCCGCGCGCTGGGCGGCATCGGGCGCGGCCAGACAGCAATCGGCAGGCAGCTGAAGCGGCGGCAAGGCCGCCAGCCGCTCGGCCTGCGTCAGGCTGGGGAACGGCACGAAATACAGCACCACCCCGCTCACAAACCACATGAGGAAGAACAGCGCCAGCACCACGCCCAGCCACTTGTGCACGAAGATGACGAGCTTCTTCACCATGCGCCGTTCCTCGCTCGATTCACCAAGATCAGAACGTGGCGCGCGCCGTCAGCTGCACGGTGCGCGGCGCGCCCAGCAGCCAGCGCGCGTTGGCCGTGCCGGCCAGTGCGTAGTCGCGGTCGGCCAGGTTCTTCACTGCCAGACCCAGCTTGAGGTTGCGCGAATAGTCGTAGGCCAGCGAAGCATCCAGCACCACATACGACGGCAGCTGAGCGGTGTTGGCGGTGTTGCCCTGGCGCTCACCCACATAGCGCGCGCCAAAACCAGCCTGCCATTGGGGCAGGAAACGGTAGGCCGTCCAGACGCTGGCCGCGCGCTGCGGCACGCCCGTGGGCGTGTTGCCACTGCGCGAGACCACGCTGCCCGAGACCAGTTCCTTGAAATCGTCGTAGCGCGCCCGCAGGAAAGCCGCGTTGGCGTCGATGGTCCAGCCGCGCACGGGCTCGGCCGCAAAGGCCAGCTCGATGCCGGAAGACGATTGCCGGCCGATCTGCTGGGTGATGTTGGGGTTGCTGGCATCGCGCGAGAGCAGGTTGCGCTTTTCGATTTTGTACAGCGCCACCGTCCACTCGCCGCGCACCGCAGGCACGGTGCCCTTGGCGCCCACTTCCACCTGGCGGCCCCGCGTCAGATCGAGGGTGTTGCCGCCGCCGGGCAGCGACAGCGCTCCGCTGAGCGGATCGGTGCCGGTGCCGAACTGGCCGTAGAGCGACAGCGCATCGCTGGGCGACCACACAGCGCCCACGCGGCCGGTGACGGGTGAATATTGCTTGACCAGGTTCACGCCAGTGCGCAGGTCGGTGTTGTCCAGTTCCATGCGGTCGCTGCGCAGGCCCGCCACCAGCTTCCACTCTGGGGTGATGTCGAGGGCGTTTTCCGCGAACAGGGCCGTGGTCTGCAGCCTGGAGCGCCGGCCGGGGATGGTGGGCACAGGGCTGATGAAGTTGCCGGGTGTGAAGTTGAACGGGTCCACCGTGCTCGCGCCGCCGTAAGGCGAATTGTTGGTGTGCACCAGCTCTGTGCGGTACCAGTCCAGGCCCACGATGAAGCGGTTCTTCATGCCGGAGAGGTGGCCGTCGAAAGTGGCGTCGAAGCGGTTGCCGGTCTGCTCCTGGTCGTGCAGGATCTCCAGGTAGTCGCTGCGGTTCACGGCCGTGCCGGCGGCGTTGAAGCTGTAGGCCTCGGCATTGCGCCAGTGGCGGTCCGTGGTCAGGTGGTAGGTCTCGTTGCGCAGGTGCACGCCCGCGGCGGCCTGGTAGTCGACCTTGGCGCGCAGGATGCGGTCGTCGTACTTGACCACCGAGTCGGCCACGTTGAAGTTGGTGCGGCGCAGGCGGTCGTCCAGCACCCCATTGCGCAGCGGCGTGCCAAAGTAGCGCGCGTCGTCGTTCACACCACCGTCCAGTGACAGGGTGATGTTCAGATCGCGGCTGGCGCGCACGGCCAGGGCCAGGGCGTAGTTGTGGCGCTGCGTGTCCATCAGCGCGCGGTAGCCGTCGCTCTTTTCCGCATCGAGATAGACCGAGTAGGCCAGCACGTCGTTGATGGGGCCGCGCAGGCCCACGCCGCCCTGCACCGTGCCGAAGGAGCCCACGCTCAAGAACGCCTCGCGCTGCGGGGCACCGAAGATCGGGCGTTTGGTCACGTAGTTCACAGCCGCGCCAATAGCGCCATCGCCATAGAGCACCGAGGCCGGGCCGCGTAGCACCTCGACCGACTCCATGGGCCAGGTCGAGAACGGGTAGGTGATGGTGCCCGAGGCGACGATGAGGCGCGTGCCGTCCACCATCTGCGCCACCGAGTTGTGGCCCGCAAAGCCCCGCGCCACCAGGCTGGTGCCGCCATTGCCAGGGGCCGGAGCCTCGGTGACGCCGGGCATGCGTACGGCCGCGTCCTGCGCGCGGGTCAGGCTGCGCTCTGCGATGTCGCCCGCACCCAGGCTGCTGACGCTGGCCGGAGTCTCCCGCGCGGTGAGGCCCAGGCGCGAGCCCGTGGCGCTGGGCGCATCGAGCGAGAGCGTGCTGCCGGGCGCGGACAACGTGTCCGTGACCTGGACGGCCGGCAACTCGGCGATGGCCTGGGCCATGGCGGTCTGCGTGGTGCAGGCGAGCACGGCCAGCGACAGGGGGGTGAGGTGTTTGCGCATGAAAAGGACGAACAAAAGAAAACAGGGGCGAAAGGACGGGCCCCAAAGCAGCTGCGGGAATGACAGGTTTCAGTCCTCGATGCCGCGCTGCGCGGGAATGCCCGCCTTGAACGCGTGCTTGACCATCTGCATCTCGGTCACCGTGTCGGCCAGCTCGATGATTTCGGGCGGGCAGCGGCGGCCGGTGAGGCACACATGAACCTCCTTGGGACGGTCGCGCAGCGTCTGCAGCACGCCCTCCAGCGGAAGCCAGCCGTAGATCAGCGGATAGGTGATCTCGTCGAGCACCACCAGAAAATGCTCACCCGACAGGATGGCGGCACGCGCCTTCTCCCAGCCGTCGCGCGCCAGCTGGGCGGAGTGCTCCAGGTCCTTGCTCTTCCAGCTGAAGCCGTCGCCCAGGCCCTCGATGGGCAGGCCGAGTTGCTCGAACATGCGGTGCTCGCCAAAACGCGCCGTGGGCACCTTCATGAACTGGTAGATCTTTACGGCCTTGCCCCGGCCATGCGCGCGCAACGCCAGGCCAAAGGCCGCCGTGCTTTTGCCCTTGCCGTCGCCGGTGTTGACGATGACGATGCCCCGGCGCTCGCCCTCGGGCTTTTCATAACGCTTCTCGGTGGGTGGGGTTTCGATCTGCATGGTGTGGGTGCTTTCAAGAAGGGTCGATTCAAGTGCGGGCCAGGCCGGGCGCTGCGGACAGTGAAGACGGACGGCGAGCCTGCCACGCAGCGCCCGCCAGCACCACCAGGGCCATCACCAGCAGGGCCACGATGCCGGCCATGCGCTCCACGGGGCTGGGCTCTTGGGCGGTGTCGGGGGCTTCGCGCTCGGGCTGACGCTCCAGCAGCACGCCCATCGCAGGCACAGTGGGTGCGGCGGGCGGTGCCTCCGCTTGGGCGGGCGGTGCAGCCAGGTCGGCAGCAGGCGGTGCGGGCTGCGGCGCCGGGACCGCTGGCAACTGTGGCGTGGCCACGGCCATGCCGGTAGACGCAGGGGCGGTGCCCTGCGCGGCCTGCTCCACCCAGCGGCGCACGCTGGGCAGCTCGGCCGCCAGCGGCGCGGCGCGCGTGAGCTCCTGGTACATCTGCGCGAGCTGTTTTTGCGTGTCGGCATCGGCCTGCCAATAGCCCTGGCGCTGTGCCTGTACCAGGCGCTCCAGCGATTGGGCGTAGGCCTGCGGATGCTCTTTGAGCCACTCGGGCAGGCCCAGCTGGTGCTTGTCGCGCACCAGCACGTCGTAGAAGCTTTGCCAATGGTCGCTGCGCACCGTGTCGGGCGCCACGGCCTGCCAGCCCCAGGCGAACTGCACGGCCTTGAGCACCTGCAGCGTGCCCGAATAGCCCTCGGCCTTCTGCGCCTTGAGCCAGCCCGGGTGCAGGTAGCGCGACTGCATCTCCAGCGCAATGGCGCGCTGTGCCGTTTCGGTGGTGGGCTCGCTCACATCCTGCAGCTGGGCCACATGCAACTCCAGCCCTTGCGGCCGGCCGGCTACACGGGCTGCGGTAGACAGGCCCCCCAGGTACTGGAACGGGTCGTCCGAGCTGACCATGGCGTACAGGTTCGAGCTGCGCGACAGGATGGCTGCGTCGGTACGGCGCAGGTGCGCCCCCAGCGCCTTCGCCGCCGTGCCGCCCGCAACCCCCGCCACCGGCTCGCCCTCCAGATAAGGCTGGCTCATCCGCTCGAGGAACATCTGGCCTAGGCGCGCATCGTTGGTTTGCAGGCCGTCGCTTTGCACCGCGTCGGACAGGCCGGTGCCGTAGTCGCCCACCGCATTGCCGAACGAGCGTACGCGCGCCAGTTGCTCGGCTTGCGCCCGGGGCACGCCTTGCTTGCGCAGCTCCTGACCGATCTGCTCGGTGTTGCGCGCAATCACATTGCCGGGCTCGGCCGTGGCAGCCTGGGCCACCGCGCGGTCGAGCAGCGCCATGAGCGCGGGGAACTGGTCGCGGTACGAGCCGGTGATGCTCATGAGCACATCGACGCGCGGGCGCTTGAGTTCATCGGCGGGAATGGTCTCGACCCGCGCCGGGCGGCCCGAGTCGTCCCACACCGGGCGCATGCCCAGCGCCACCAGGGCCTGGGCTTCCATGATCCCCTGGTGGCGCAGTGTTTCACCCGCCCACAGCGACAGCGCCATGCGCTGCGGCGCCTGGCCGCCGTGGCGCGCCTGGTAGTCCTTGAACCAGTCGTTGAACAGCGTCTGCGCCACGGCATAGGCCTGGCGCGTGGGCAGGCGGCTCGGGTCCAGCCCCGTGAGGTTGCGGCCCGTGGGCAGGCTCTCGGGGTTGCGGATCGGGTCGCCGCCGTAAGCAGCGGTGAGGAACCGGCCCTCCAGCCCTGTGAGCAGGCCGGGCATTTCGCCTTCGGTGGCCAGCAGGCGCTCCAGCTCCTGCGCGCGCTGGGCCAGTTGTAGCAGCGCGGGCGTGTCGATGGGCTTGCGCGCGGCGCGGTTGGGCACATGGTCTTCGGCACGCACCACGTCGGGTGCACCAGCCGTGCCAAGCGTTGCTGCCTGCGCTGGCAGCACGGGGCGCAGGTCCAACACGCTGGCGGCCTGCGCGTCGGTCAGCGCCACTTCCAGCCAGCGTGCGGGGCGCGCGGCCAGCACGGCATCGTGCTTGATGAGAAAGGCTTCGTCGATGTCCTCGCCCAGCGCCTCGATCAGCGGCTTGCGCAGCGCCTGCAGGATGGTCTCGCGCCGCTGCTCGGGCGCGGGCACGCGGCCAAACACGGCCAGGCCCTTGGGCTGCGAGCTTTGCGCGAGCTGGTCCAGGTAGGGGTGCAGGATTTCAAGAAAGCCGCTGAAGTCGGCTGCGATGCCCGCGGCGCTCCAGCCCAGGTCGCGATGCAACTGGTGCTCTACAAACTGCGCTACCAGCTGCTTTTCGAGCGCGCGGCGCGTGGGGCCTTCGTCCACGGTTTCCCACTCGTGCATCACCTCGTGCATGTGGGCCATGCGCGCCTCGAAGCCTGCCGGGGCGAACACGGGCGTGCGGTGGCTCACCAGCACGGCGCGGCCCCGACGCTTGGCGGTGAGTGCCTCGCCCAGGTTATCCACGATGTAGGGGTAGACCACGGGCAGGTCGCCCAGGGGCAGCAGCGCGTCGTCGTGTACATCCAGCGCACGCGCCTTGCCACCGGCCCACTCCTGCGTGCCGTGGGTGCCGAAATGGATAAGGGCATCGGCCTCCAGCTGCGCCCACAGGTACACGGCCAGGTAGTGGTGCGACAGCGGTGCCTTGGACTTGTGCATGAACGGGTTCTGGCCCAGGCGCAGCGTTTCTTCGCGCGGGGGCTGGGGCAATACCGAGAGCTTGCCCACCTGCAGGCGCGGGATGGCGAACACTTTTTCGCCCTGCCACTCGACCACGTAGCGGCTCTTTTCGGGCGCGCCCCAATGCGCGTTCATGCGCTCGCCCACGGCCTTCGGCAGCGTGGCCAGGTGCTGCTCGTAGCGCGCCAGTGGCAGCGCGGCGGCCTGGCCGGTTTGCAGCAGTGCGCGCACATCGGCGCCGGGGTAGTAGGCGGCCAGCAGCGGCTTGAGCCCATCGATCCAGCCCTGCTCGGGCACCTGCTGCGTGCGGTAGCCTGCCTGCGCCAGCCCGCCAGACACCTGCTCCAGGCTGCGCGGCACGTTGAGGAACGATGCGCCGAAGTTGGTGCCGCCCGGCGGGTAGTTGTAGACCATGGCCACCAGGCGCTTGTCGGCGGCGGGTTTGGTCTGCAGCGCGATCAGGCGCCGCGCCTTGGCGGCCACGGCCTGGGCTTGGCGCTCGATGAGGCGGAAGTCTTTGCCCTCGGCGCCGTGGGCCGTGACCAGGACCGGATCGATGGCACCGGCCGCCTCGGGCTGCGCCAGATAGAACGGCACATCGGACAGCGACAGGCCCGTGTCGCTGGCCTCCCACGCGGCGGCATCGCCCGCGCGGTAGGGCTGCGTGCCGAGCAGCGGCACGCCCCAGCGGGCCAACAGCGGCTGCAGCGCAGCGGCCTGGGGCACCAGCTGGTGCAGCACCAGGGCGGAGGCATGCAGGCGGCCGGGGCCAGAGCCACTGGCCGGGGGCAACTCCAGCACCTCGGCCAGGGTCTGCGCCGTGACCTGCTGGCCAAAGGCGGCATAGGCGAACAGGCCTTGCTGGCGGAAAGTGCGCAGCCAAGCATCGAGCCATTCGGTACTGCCATCGACAAAATGGTGGCGGTGCACCAGCACGGCCACGGCGGGCAGACTGCGCAGCGCGGGCTGGCCCTGGCGCCAGGCCTCCAGCGCCACGGCGTTGGGCAGCAGGCGGGGCGCATCGGGGTGGTAGATACCCCGGGCGGGCAGGATGTCGGGCGCGGGCAAGGCGGGCATGGCAGCGCCCGCCACCGTGGCGCGCGCCAGGCCGATGGCGTTCTTCAGATTGCGCGGGCCGCCCGCCTGCAGATAGGCCACCATGCGGGCGGGCGCATCGAGCGCAGTCAAGTCGGCGGCGGGGGCGCCCGCAGGCACCCAGACCACGCGGCCGGGGGTGCGCACCGCACGCGCATCGAGCTGCGGCCCCGCCATGCGGCGCAGGCGCGCCTCTACGCTGGCATGCGGCGCATCCACCCACACCAGCGCAGCGCCCGCCAGCGCGCGCTCCAGCTTCTGGGCCTGGGCCGCGTCCAGCACCGCCGGGCCACCCAGCGGGTAGTCGATATGCACAAAACCCAGGCCCGCCTCGCCAGCCAGGCGCTGCACCATGGCCGTGCGCGGGGCGGTGGTGATGTCGGAGGTGAGCCACAGCAGCACGGGCGCTGTTTTATCGGCGCCGCCCGCTGTTTGGGTCTTCTCAGCCTGGACGGCATGCACCAGCGGCGCAGCCAGCAGCAGGCACCACAGTGCCGCACGCAGGATCAGCGCCTTCATGGCTTGGCAGGTACCGGTGTGGCTGCGCCACCCGCGCCACCGGCCGAAGCGCCAGCTGGAGCAGCGCCCGTTTCAGGGATGTAGACGATGTTGCCGTCTTCGAGTTGGTAGGCCACGCCCGCACGCACGCCCTGCCCTTGCGCTGCGCTGCCAGCGCCTTTGAAGCGCACTTCCTTGCCCTGCTCGCGCACCACCACTTCCATGTCGGGCTGGCCGGGGTTGCGAATGATGGTGACGCTCTCGTTGGCGCTGGTCTGGGTCTGCACGGCCACGGCCGTCAGCAGCGCCACCACCAGCACCAGGAACACGTCCACCAGGTTCACGGCCGACAGCATCGGGTCGTCGTCGTCCTCGGCCAGCACATTCAGGTGCTTCAAGCTCATTGCGCCACCCCGCGCTCCTTGCGCACCACCAGCAGCTCGGCCAGCAGCCAGCGGCGGCGCACCGAGTACACCACCAGGCCCACCGACGCGGCGGCCAGCGCCAGCACCACACCGGCAAAGGCGCCGCTGAACACGGCCAGCGCCTGCTGGCCATTGCCTGCCGCCACGCTTTGCAGCGCGGGGCCCAGCGGGATCATCGTGGTGATCAGCCCCAGCATGGGCGACAGGCGGCTGAGCAGGCGCACGGGTTCCACCTGGCGCACCAGCTGCAGCTCCAGTTCTTCCATCGACAAACCAGGCGCCACACGCAGCGAGCGGTACTGGGGCTGGCGCCAGCGCTGCCAGGCCTCCATGAGCGTGGCGCCGCCCGACCACAGCGCGTAGACAAACGCCAGCCCCACCAGCACCAGCACGGGCCAGAGCAACGACTGCGCAACCTGCGAAAAACCCGATTCGATATTCATGCTTTCACTCCCTGAACTTGTTATTGAAATGGCATCTTTAAACTTGCGCCGCCCGTTCGGGCTGAGCCTGTCGAAGCCTTGCGCGGCACTTCGACTACGTTCAGTGAACGGTTCAAGTGGTTCACGCCGACTCATCGTGGCTCTTGCGCCGCAGCGATGGCAGCGCCATCCACATGCCGTCCAGATGCCGCACATGGATGCGGTGGTCAAACACGCTCTCCAGCGCGGCGTGGGTGGCGGGCGCATCGCAGGCGCCCTGGTGCAGCACGCGGCCCTGTGCCATCACCACCATGTCGTCGGCCTGCAGCGCCAGCGACACCTCGTGCAGCACGCTGACCACCGTGCCGCCCGCCTCCACCAGCGCGCGCATGGTGTGCAGCCAGTCGGTCTGGTGGGGTGGGTCGAGGTTGGCCAGGGGTTCATCCATCAGCAGCACCTGCGCCTGCACCGCGAGAGCCCGGGCCAGCAGCACACGCTGGCGCTCGCCGCCCGACAGTTGCGACAGCGGGCGGTGCCGCCAGTCCCAGGCCTGCGTGGTGCGCAGCGCCTGCTCGACGGCCGCGTGGTCGGCCGCACCCGGCGGGGCCAGCCAGGCCTGGTGCGGCAGACGGCCCAGCATGGCCACGTCGTAGCTCGTGAGGTCGTCGGCAGAGCCTTCGTTCTGCCCCAGCCAGGCGAGTTGCCGGGCACGTTCGCGCGCGGGGATCTGTGCCAGCGGGCGGCCCAGCAGCCGCACTTCACCCTGCACCGCAGCGCGCGGCAACAGGCCCGCCAGCACCTTGAGCAGGGTGGACTTGCCCGCACCATTGGGACCGACGATGCTGGTCCAGCGCCCAGCGGGCAATTGCAGTTCTATGCCTGGCAATATCAAGTGATTTCCGATGCTAGCGCTTATTCCATAAGCGCCAATAGCTATTAAATTCATAGTGCACCACCCTGCGACGTACGCCGGTGCATGAGCCACAGCAGGTAGGTGCCGCCCAGCGCCGCCGTGAGCACGCCCACCGGCAGCTCCTGCGGCGCCAGCAGCCAACGCGCCAGGATGTCGGCCGCCAGCAGCAGCACCGAGCCCATCAGGCTGGAGAGGACGATGTGCCGCTCGTGTGTCACCCGCACGATGGACCGCACCAGGTGCGGCGCGGCCAGACCCACAAACGCGATCAAACCTGTCTGCGCCACCGCAGTGCCGGTGGCCAGCGCCATGGCGGCCACCAGCCCCACGCGCATGGGCATGAGCGGCAGGCCCAGGCTGGCGGCCGTGGCCTCGCCCAGCGTGAGCCCGTCGAGCGCGCGTGCCAGCATCCAGGCGACCACCGAACACAATCCCCATGCCACCGCCATGAGCAGGCAGGCCGCCCAGCCCACGAAAGCAGTGCTACCCAGCGTGAAGGCTTGCATGGCCTGCAAGATGTCGGGCGAAGCCAGCTCCACCAGATCGCGCAGCGCGCCCAGCACCACGCCCACAATGACGCCCGCCAGCAGCAGCCGCAGCGTGTGCTGCACGCCCTTGGCGAGCAGCAGCGTGAGCACTACGGCCCCCGCCGCGCCCAAAAACGCCATGCCGGTGATACCAATGCGCGCCAGCCACTGCGCGGCCACCGGCGACACACCGAAAAGCGCCATGGCCACCGCCCCGCCCAGCGCCGCGCCCGAGGCGCTGCCCAGCAGGTACGGGTCGGCCAACGGGTTGCGAAACAGCCCCTGCGCCACCGCACCCGACAGGCCCAGCAACGCGCCCGCCAGCCAGGCACCCAGCGTGCGCGGCAGGCGGATGTCCCACACGATCTGCCAGGCCACGGGGTCGCCCCCCATGTGCAGCACGCTGTCAAAACCGGTGCTGCCCACGCCCACCCCGGTCAGCGCCAGCACCACGCTGGCCAGCAGCAGCCAGGCGCCGCACCATGCCGCGCGGCGGCGGGCGGAACCTGTTGGCAAATCCATGGCAACGCGGGTCATGGAGCTTTGTCTACCAGGCAGCGCGCCATGATGCGGGCGGCTTCGGCCATGCGGGGGCCGGGGCGCACCACCACGTCCGAATCACCGGGGCCAAACACGCACAGCCGGTTGTCGCGGATCGCACGCATGCTGGCCCAGCCGGGGTACGGCACCATGGCCTGCATGCTGCGGTTGCCGATCATGATGATGTCGGGATTGGCGCGGACCACGAACTCAGGGTTCAAGCGCGGAAATGGCCCGAGCGACGCTGGCACCACGTTGCGAACGCCCAGACGGATGAGCGACTCGCCGATGAACGAGGCCTCGCCCGCCGCATAGGGCCCACGGCTCACTTCGAAATACACGCGCGCATTTTTGGCCTTGGGCGGCAGCGATTGCGCCGCCGCCAACACGCCCGCATCGATCACACGCCAGAGGCGGTCAGAGCCCTGCGCGCGGGGCACGCCCAGCAGGTCGCTCACCGTGCCCAACACGCGGCGCACGTCCGCATGGGTTTTGGGCTCCAGTGCCACCACGGTCAGCCCCAGCGCCTCCAGGCGGTCGCTGGCGCGCGAGCTGACGGACAACAACACCACATCGGGCTTGAGGGCCACCACGGCCTCGATGCTGGGATCCAGCCCGCCACCCACCTTGGGCAGCTTGTCGATCACGGCTTCGGGCCAGTTGGAGTAGCGGTCTACCCCCACCAGACGATGGCATTGCTCCAGCTCGCACACGCTTTCGGTCAACGACGGCAACAGGCTGACGATGCGCTGCGGCGGCCGCGGCAGCGAGACGACGCGGCCCCGGTCGTCGGTGATCTGCACCGGTTGCGCTTGCGCCAGCCCCGCCATGAGCAGGCCCAGTACAACAAGAATCGCAATCACCCACAGGATGCGGCGCACGGGGGTTGGTTTCATCAGCACGGTTCTTTCAAAGTGAGGGGCAGCCCGGCTGCCATCAGCGTGACACGGGGGCACACCTGGGCGACTTGCTGGTTAAGCGTTCCCAGCGCATCCACAAAAGCGCGCACCTCGCGCCCCATCGGGATGACCCCCAGGCCAATTTCGTTGCCCACCAGAACAACGGGGCCAGGGGATTTCCGAACTGCTACCAAAAACATAGCTGCTTGCGCTTGCCAATCAAGCGCTAGAGCCTGTTTCTGCTTTAAATCCATGTCTTCACAGCCCATGGGCATGGTCCAGTGGGTGAGCCACAGCGTGAGGCAGTCCACCACCACCAACGTATGCGGCGTGCTGTGCAACGCCACGGCAGCGGCCACATCGTGCGGCTCTTCCACCGTTTGCAGCCCCGGCACCCGTTCCGCGCGGTCACGCTGGTGGCGGGCGATGCGCTCGCGCATCTCGTCGTCCCAGGCTTGCCCTGTGGCGATGAGCACGGCGCGGTGGTTGCTGGACTGCGCCAGCCAGTCGCGCGCCAGCAGCTCGGCGCGGCGCGACTTGCCGCTTTTCTGGCCGCCCAGGATGAGTTCGGTGGCGATGGAGTGCGGGGCCAGAGTCATGCCGAGACGCCTCTCAACAGATGCGCCACGGCCTCAGGGCTGGACGGGAACCACGCATGGAAGTAGCTGGCGTGGATGCTGCCCTGCTGGTAAAGCGCTTCACCCGCATCCGGCGTAACCGCCTCGTTCGGGCGGGCCGTGCGGGTCACCACAGGCGCATTGCTTTCGCTGGTGGAGTAATGGAAGGTGTGGCCGCGCAGGGTGTGCCCCGCCACCGCCAGTTGCTGCGGCCCGAGCGCAGCCAGGCGTTTCTGCATGGTCACACGACCGGGCAGCAGCCCCCACAGCGGGGCTGTGCTGCCATCGGCCAGGGTGATGGATTCGAACAGCGCCATCATGCCGCCGCACTCGGCCCACAGGGGTTTGCCTGCGGCGACATGGGCGCGCAGGCTGGCTTGCATGCCGGTGTTGGTGGCGATTTGCGGGGTGTGCAGCTCGGGGTAGCCGCCGGGCAGCCACACAGCATCGCAATGGGGCAGTGCGGCATCGTGCAGGGGCGAGAAGAACTCCACGCGTGCGCCCATCTGTTCGAGGCATTGCACATTGGCGGCATAGATGAAGCAGAACGCCGCATCGCGCCCTACCGCCACCGTGCGGCCCACCAGCAGGGGCGGCACGGCCTCTGCCACGGCGGGTGCCGGAAAGTCCACGGCCCAGCGCTGCAGGTCGTCCAACGTCATTTGGCCCAAGGGCGTAGCCGCCAGCGCGTCGGCCGCAGCGTCCAGCCGCTCCCGGCTGTCGCCCAGCTCGTGCGCGGCCACCAGGCCCAGATGGCGCTCAGGCAGCAGCGCTGCACCGGCCTTGCCTGCTGTGGGCGCATTGCTCGTGGGCTGCACCCGCATCAGCGCCCCCATCCAGTCGTCAGCATCTTGCAGGCCACCCTGCAGCATGTCGGCATGGCGCGCACTGCCTACGCGGTTGGCCAGCACGCCCGCCCAAGGCAGACCGGAGCGGTAGTGGCGCAGGCCAAACGCCAGCGCGCCAAAGGTACCCGCCATGGCCGAGGCATCAACCACCGCGAGCACAGGCACACCAAAGTGCTGCGCCAAGTCCGCAGCGCTCGGGGTGCCGTCAAACAGGCCCATCACACCTTCAATCAGGATCAGGTCCGAAGACTGCGCAGCGTCATGCAGGCGCTGGGCGCAATCCGCCTCGCCCGTCATCCACAGGTCGAGTTGGTGCACCGGGGCGCCACTGGCCAGTTGGTGCCAGTGCGGGTCCAGAAAGTCCGGCCCACACTTGAACACCCGCACCCGTCGACCCTGGCGCGCATGCAACCGCGCCAGGGCCGCGGTGACGGTGGTCTTTCCCTGGCCCGATGCCGGGGCAGCGATCAGGATCGCTGGGCAACGTGCTGGGGCGACCATTCTTCTTCCTCTCTACCTCTCTCTGAAACCAAATGCGGCGCCCACGGTGTCCGCTGAGATGACACGCAGTGCGGGAGCGTGGGGGCCAAGCCGAGCAGCGCCGGGCCGCCCCAAGCTGCGAGCGCCCCCTTGGGGGGCAGCGACGACACGCAGTGCGGGAGCGTGGGGGCCCAGTTTCTCCGCCGGGCCGCCCCAAGGAGAAACCCAGCCCCCTCGGGGGGCAGCGACGACACGCAGTGCGGGAGCGTAGGGGCCATCAGGCCTTTCACTGCGGCGCCCACTTCACCCCGACATACGCAACGCGTCCAGGGGTCGCGTAGGTGCGGGCCGTCTCGTAGTGTTTGTCGACCAGGTTGTCGATGCGCGCCACCAGCGTGAAGTCGCGGGCGATGCGGGTGCTGGCATACAGGTTGACCAACGTGTAGCCGCCCAGCGTGAGCGTATTGGCGTCGTTGTCAAAGCGGCGGCCCGAGGCTTGCACCTCGGTTCCCACCGTCCAGCCCGCCACCTGGGTGTCCGCGCCAAAAGTGGCGTGGCGCGTGGCACGGCGACGCAGCTGCTTGCCGGTATCCAGATCGCGCGGGCGCTGGAAGTCCATGGAGCCGCGCAACTGCACTGCACCCACACGGTACGAACCCGCGAGCGTCACGCCTTTGTATTCGGCCCGCGCGGTGTTCGTGTAGCAACCGAAGGTCGATGGGCAGGGGCCGGGAGCACCGAACGTGATCAGGTCCTGCACGCGGTTGCGGTAGGCCGTGGCCGAGAAGCTGCTGCTGCCTTCCGCCCAGCGCAGGCCCACTTCAACGTTGCGGCTGCTCTCGGGGTTGAGTGAACCCGTGCCGTATTCGCTGAAACGGTGGTACAGCGTGGGCGCGCGGAACGCGGTGCCCACCGAGGCGGTGGCACGCCACCGCGGCGCAAAGGCGTAGCCGTAGGCCAGGCTGCCAGTGCCTTTGCCGCCGAATTCGCTGTCAGAGTCATGGCGCACATTGGCTTGCAGCGTGTGGCCGCCTGCGCTGTAGCCGTAGCCCAGCGCAATGGCGTCTTGCGATCGCGTGCGGTCGATGGGGGCGTTTTCCAGATTGTCTTCACGGCGCTCCAGCGCGGCCGTCAACAGGTGCGCGCCCTGGCGCCATTCGTTCTGGAACAGGTAGCCGCGCAGGTGCGTGTCGCTCAGATAGATGGAGGGTTTGGTTTCGTACTTGTCGCGCGAATCCGTGATCTGCAAGCGGGTCTTGTACGCCGTGGTCCACTGCGCCTGCCAGTTCAGGCCCAGCGCATGCAGCTTGTGCAGGTTGCGGTCGTCGTTGACCGGGCTGGTGTCGTATCCACTTTCCATGTCGTTGACAAGCAGCGTTCCCTCCAGGCGGTGCGTGGCGTTGATCTGCAGGCCCACCCGTGCGTTCGCCGAGGTGCTTTCGTATCCATCGCGGTCAGGGTTGGCCGTGGCGGTGGTGCGGGCATTGAAGCCTTTGCTCTGCTCGCGTGCAATGCCAAACGCATAGTCAATGGTGCCGCTGGCACCGCTCACTCCGGCTTCTGCCTTGTAAGTGCCATGGCTGCCAATGCCCACTCCCACATAGGGCGCAATACCGCGCTCGCCACGTTTGGTGAAGATCTGCACCACGCCGCCCATGGCGTCCGAGCCATACACCGCACCGGCCGGGCCGCGCAGCACTTCAATGCGGTCGATCAATGCCAGCGGAATCGACTCCCACGCCGCACCGCCAGTGGACTGCGAGTCCATGCGCACGCCGTCGATATAAACAGCCGTGAAGCGAGATTCCGCGCCCCGCAAAAACACGCTGGTGGTAGTGCCGGGGCCGCCGTTGCGCGAGATCTCGATACCGGGCACACGTGCCAGCACATCGGCCAGGCCGGTGGCCCCGCTGGTCTCGATGGTTTCGCGGTCGAGCACCGTCACATCAGCCACCAGGTCCGACAGCGGCTGGGGCGTGCGGGTGGCGGTCACCACGGTTTCAGCCAGGGAAGGAGCGCGCAGGTTTTGCGCCAGTTGCACGGGGGCGGAGGCATCGGCCTGCTGCGCGTGCGCGGCACAGGCGGTCACCACGGCAAAAGCACCCAAGGCGGGACGCAGGAACAGCGGCGCAACAAGGCGCGCACGAGAGGTACGGATTTTCATGGGGATCATCGTCAACAAACAAACCCGAGCTGGCCTCCCCGCCAGCAAATGGGTGATACGGCCGAGTCCACCCAAAAAATGGGCGCACGCAACCACCGTGTTGGCCGGTATCCGGGCTGGCGGAACACCCCCCAATGCCTTCCCATGCGCTTGTTCAAGGCGCTCAGTGGCGTATGGATGGAGAGAGAATCGGATGATTCGTCCGCTGACCGTTGCGGGGGCAGCGCAGGCTGGGGGCACCATGTGTGGTGGCTCCTCCCTGCTTCCCGTTGAACTGCGGCATGTGAACCACACCGCGAGCACCAACAGCGGGATTTTACGACCGTTTACAACACGCAACCCTACAATCGACGGCTGTATGGCAACACCGTCCACTACCGACCAGATCGCCGAGCGCGTCGAACGCCTCCTGTTGCGCCACGCTGAGCTGCAGCGCACCAATGCGTTGTTGACCGACCAGGTGGCCGCACTGACGCACGAGCGTGACTCTCTCAAATCGCGCCTCAGCGCGGCACGCGCACGTGTCGATGCCCTGCTTGAGCGCCTCCCCGCCGCCGCGCCGATCACGAAGGAAACCGAATGAAGCAAATCGAGGTGCAGATCCTGCAGCAAAGCTACCTGCTGACCTGCCCCGAAGGCCACGAGAGCCGCTTGCTCGACGCCGTGGAGCGCGTGGACACCGCAATGACGCGCATCCGCGATGGTGGCAAGGTCCGCGCCCGCGAACGCATTGCGGTGCTGGCAGCCCTGAACCTTGCGTTTGAAATCGCAGACCGCGAGGCTGCAGACCTTGCAGCCGGTGCCGCGGCCTCGCGCGCCACCCCAGCCGTTGGCGCCAAAACCCACGAACAAGAATCCTTGTTGCCCGACGGCGACAACCAGCGCCTGCAAACGCTGGTGGAGCGCCTGGACCAAGCACTGGGCGACGACGGTCGGCTGTTGTAAGACCTGCTTGAAGAACGGAACGGGCTCAGTTCACGTTCTGATGTCGACCCTGGCAGCACATGTCCGGCGCAGGTTCAGCCGACGTAAAACGCTGCATGGACTTACGGTCTTTACATGCCCCCGCAACTGCAGCCAACGCCACGAGCGCCTACAATCAAGTCGTCTGCGGTGCCGCCGGGCTTTATATTTCCTTGAACCAATGCTCAACGAGCTCGGGCTTGGTATATCGCCTTGGCGAGCGTGATCATCTCGCGTTAGATGAACCCAACGCTAGGCTGCCCTCGCCCACCTGAACCCCCGGTTCAGGATGAGGGCCCGGTGGCATTCGCAGACACCTTCTTTTCCCATGCCCCTGTCACCGTTTTCATTGACCGCCACCGCACCGACAGGGCGCATCGCGCCTCCCCTCGCCGTCTCCCGTTTCATTTCCTTCTCTTTTTCTTCGCGCCATGCTGGACCCTCTTCTGATCGTTGAACTCGGTGTGCTCGGGCTTGCCACGGGCTTTCTGGCTGGTTTGCTGGGCATTGGCGGTGGCATGCTGCTGGTGCCGTTCATGACCTACATCCTGGGTAGCCAGCAGGTGGCGCCTGATCTGGCGGTGAAGATGGCCATCGCGACCTCCATGGCCACCATCATGTTCACGTCCATCTCCAGCGTGCGCGCGCACCACAAGCGCGGCGCGGTGCAGTGGGACATCGTCAAGCGACTGGCCCCCGGCATCGTTCTGGGCGGCATCATTGCCAGCCTGGGGGTGTTTGCGTTGCTCAAGGGGTCGTTTCTGGCCATTTTCTTTGGGCTGTTCGTCAGCTTCTCGGCCACGCAAATGTTTTTGGACAAAAAGCCTGCGCCTGCGCGCCAGATGCCTGGCGGTGCGGGCCAGGTAGCGGCGGGTGGTGTGATCGGATTTTTGTCAGGACTGGTGGGCGCTGGCGGGGGTTTTGTGAGCGTGCCCTTCATGACCTGGTGCAACGTGCCCATTCACTATGCAGTGGCCACCAGTGCTGCACTCGGGTTTCCGATTGCGCTGGCGAACGTGGTGGGCTACGTGATCAGCGGACAGAACGTGGCCAATTTGCCCCCTGCATCGCTGGGCTATATCTGGCTGCCCGCGCTTGCGGTGATCGCCACCTGCAGCGTACTGACCGCTCCACTGGGCGCCAAGGCAGCGCACAGCTTGCCAGTCAAACAACTCAAGCGGGTGTTCGCCACCTTGCTGTTCGGACTTGCCGCCTACATGCTGTGGAAGGGTGTCACGGCAGCCTGAGGGTGATTGGCTGATTGAGTGGTGGATCAGCGAATGCATCGCTTTGCTGCACATCGCTGCGGGGGCAGCTCTCCAGGCAGCGGAATTATGAGCGGATCGCCCAGCGCTCACGCTCACATCTGCGTCAGGTTTTCAACGGACTGCGTTTGCCCTGAGCCTTCAACGGCAACGGCTTATTGAGCAAGGCCCGAAACGCTTCGGCCGGCAATCCTGGCGCACACAAAAACCCCTGATAGTGATCACACTGCATGGTTTGCAGCACGGCCTGTTGGGTCTCCGTTTCGACACCTTCGGCCACCACCTCGATGTGCATGGCACGACCGATGCTGATGATGGCGCTCACGATGGCGCGGTCGCCCTCGTCGTCGGGCAGGCCGCGCACAAACGACTGGTCGATCTTGAGCTTGTGGATCGGCAGCTTCTTGAGGTAGGCCAGGCTTGAATACCCCGTGCCGAAATCGTCGATGGCCAGGCCAATGCCCAGGTCTGCCAACACGCGCACCCGCTGCTCCATCTCCTGCGCGTCCTGCAACAAAATGGTTTCCGTTAACTCCAGCTCCAACAGCGTAGGTGGCAACTGGTGCACGGCCAGCAGCCTGGTGATGCGCTCCACAAAATCGGGCTGCCTAAACTCCAGTGCCGACACGTTGACTGAGATCATGATGGGCGTGCCGCTGTGCATCCACACGGCCGCCTCCCGCACGGATTGCTCCATCACCCAGGCGCCCAGGGTGACGATGTAGCCCGACTCCTCGGCCAGCGGAATGAACTGGGCAGGCGATACCGCACCAAACTCCGGATCGGTCCAGCGAATCAGGGCCTCGGCGCCGGTGATGCGCCCGGTCGCCATGTTGACCTGGGGCTGGTAGTGCACGGCCATGCGATGCAAGCCCAGCGCCTGCCGCATTGCATGCTCCATCTGCATGCGTGAAAGCAGGTTCGCGTTCATCTGCGGCTGATAGAAGCCATAGCTGCCACGACCCCGCTCCTTCACCCGGTACATGGCGGTATCGGCTTGCTTGATCAGATCATCGAGCGTGGCACCGTCCTGCGGGTACAGCGCCATGCCGATGCTGCACTGAATAGAGAACCCCATGCTGTCGAGCGTGAAGGGCTTGAGCATGTCGTCCAGAATGCGGCGCGCGACGCTTTCGGCCACCACCGCATCGCCGCCATGCAGGTAGATGACAAACTCATCCCCCCCTAGTCGACACAACATGTCGGTCTGGCGCAGGCAGGTTTGCAGGCGCTCTGCCACCAGTTGCAGCACGCGGTCACCAAACGGGTGACCGAGCGAATCGTTGATGATCTTGAACCGGTCCAGATCCAGAAAGAGGATCGCAAAACCCGTGTCGCTCTGGCGCGCGCCCTGAATGGCCGTGTCCACGCGCTGCGACAACAGCAGGCGATTGGGCAGGCCCGTCAGCACGTCGCTGTAGGCCAGTTCTTCGATGCGTTTTTGCGCGGCATGTTGCAGGGTGAGGTCGCGCATGAAGCCGATGCTCTGCACCAGACGCCCTTCGTCGTCTCGCAAAGCCACCCACGACAACTGCACCGCGCAATAGGCGCCGTTATCGCGCGGCAACCAAAGTTCGCCTTCCCAAAAACCGTCATCGGCCCAACCTTGCAGCACCTGCTCCATGAAGGTGGCATCGGAGCCGCCCCCAAACAATGAGGCGGCCATGCAGCCTTCAAACGCCTTGGCAGAGGGCCCCACCAAGCGCTCGCACCCCGGGTTCATGCGCAGCACGCGGTGCTGGCTGTCGGCGATGAATATGGCATCCAGGCTGGACTCGAACACGCGGGCCGCCAAGCGCAGGCTGGCTTGTATCTCGGTCTGGCGTGTGACGTCGCGGTACGAATACACGCGCCCCACGGGCCGTCCCTGGCTGAACTGCGGCACGGTGCGCATCTCAAGCACCACGCCGCTGCGCAATTCGATGATGTCCGTGCTCTCCTGCATGGGCTCGCGAGCGATAGCGGCCAAGCGGTCTGCATAGTGGCGCGCATCCACGACCTGGCTGGCCATGTGCGCATAAACCGCAGCGTCATCGCGCTCCAGCAGCCTTTCGCGCGGGATGTTCCACAACTGCGCCAGCCGCTGATTGAAGGCGCGCACTTGGTTGTCCAGGCTGCACACCAGCATCCCGTCGGCCGCGGAATCCAATGTGGCCCGCAGTTCGGACAGCAGCGTTTCCAGTTCGCGCTCGGTGGCGTCCTGCACGCTGCGGTCCAGCATGGTGACCATGAAAACGGTGCCCGCGTCTGCGCCTGTCGGCACACGGGTGACACGCCGCTCGACCGGCACCAGCACACCATCGGCGCGCAGCAGGCTGGTGTGCGAATGGATGCCCGCTGCCACCACGTCTGCGGGCTCCCCCCAGAACGCCTGGTCCTGCGGCGTGGCAGCCAGAGTGAACACGGGTACGCCCACCATCGCGGCAAGCGGCAGTCCTGCCAGGCACTGGGCGGATTCGTTGGCGTGCAGGATGACCAGACTGCCTTCATCGACCAGCCAAACCGCTTCCAGCAGTCCGTCAAGCCACGCGTGGGGTTGCCTATCGGTCACGCATCCGCCTCTTCAGGACCCGGATTGACGGCTCGCTCAAAAAAGTAGCAGATGCGTTGCCGAGGAGAGAGATAGTCGAGCGCATCGCGCGGCAACTGAGCAGGCTTGAGGCTGCGCCGGATGCCCAGCTCCGGCATGGTTTCCAGGTCCAGAATCGGTGCTTCGTCCTTGGGAACCCGCGAGTCGTGAACGATGACCTTGGGGCGCAAGGGGCGCGATGAGTTGACCGACGCAACGATGGCATACCGGTCATTGACCAATTGCACGATGGAACCGGGCGGATACACCCCCATCATGCGGATGAAAGCACCCAGCACCACAGAATCAAACCGCGCTTTCAGCTGCGCAAAAATGACGGACAAGGCCTCATGGGGCGTCAACGCATCCACCCCGTTGGCGGGGTTGCACATGCGGTCATAGCGGTTGACCAACGCAAGCACCTGGCTATTGCGGCTGAGAGCAGGCCCCTTCAGCCGCAGAGGGAAACCACTGCCATCCGCCATCTCATGGTGTTGCGCGATGGCGGTGAGCACTGCGTCCGTCAGCCCCATGCGCATGGCAAACGCCACCGACTCGCCCACATGCGTCTCATACCGGGACCGTTCCATCGGAATCATCGAAGGCGTGGGTTGCCTCAGATTGGGCGGCAGCTTGAGTTTGCCCAGGTCGTGGATCAGCGCCGAGACGCCCAGGTCATGCAACTCGGCGCTCTTCATGCCCAAAGAGCGGCCCAGCAACAGGGAGATCACCATCACATTGATGGGGTGCAAGGCGTTGCGCTCGCCCACCCCTTCAGACAGCAGCCGGATGACGGAATCGCCGTTTTCGAGCAATTCAGACACACAGCCCGAAACCAGGGCATCGCCTTTGGTTCGCGCCTGGTCGGGGTGCTCAGACACCGCGCGCTCCAGAGACTGGTATTGCCGGGTGGCCTCGGTAAACCGTTGATTGCAGGCGGCCAGAGACCGGTTCTGGGCCTCCAGCAGTTCGCGCCTGCGCACGGCTTCGTGGTCGACCGCAGCGGCAACGCTGGGCGCATCCAGCCCGTTAGACACCGGCGCCACCATCTCCGGCACGCTCCAGGCGGCAGGGACCAGTTCTTTCAGATCCGGATCACTTTTCTTGGGGACATAGCGCACCTCGGTCAACCCAAGCTCTCGCAGGGTTGCGATCTGCTCAAGCGACGCCACCCTGAAGCTGCTCACCGGGAACGGGTGGTGCATCCAGCCCACATCGAGCTGGATGAACATGCCGACACGCAGTTGGCTGATGTCGATGAGGATGGAGGAGTTCACTTCGGGCGGACACGTAACATGGAGACTTCAATGCCACCAATGGTTACACAGATTATCCCCAGTTCCAGAGGCTTCTCCGTGAAGCGCCCGGGACACCGCGGCGGCCAGGCAACACTTGCGTGACATTTTCCGCAGCGCACCACGATGCCCTGTCAGGGCAAGCCCCTAGCCCGTTGCATTCCCCCTACGCGCCGCAATGGCCTCAGGCCTGCTGGCTAACGGCACCAGAGCGACGGCTTGTAGATCAGGTCAAACCACAGGGCCCAAACCGCCACGGCACACAGCAAACCACCCGCCACCCGGGTGCCCCATTGCGCGCGGGCGGCATCAAGGCGGCCTTTGAGGCGGCTCCATGCCCACGGGCCGCTGACCAGCCACACGCCGCTGCCGACACCGAACAAAGCCATCGTCAACGCCCCTTCCATCGGGCCGCCGCTCAGGGCCGCGACCAACAAGGCCGAATACAGAAGGCCACACGGCATCAACGCCCACAGAAAACCAGCCACCAGCACACCGGCCGGTGCGCCAACCAGGGGACGCACGCGGCCCCACACCGCCCGCCCCGCCTGCTCGACCCAGGCAGGCTGGCGCGACTGGATCAGCATCATCAAACCCCAGGCCATCATGGCCACATGCATCAAGGTCCACACAGGGCGCAAGGCGGTGGTTTGCTGCGTGAGCCACGCCAGGCTGTCCATGGCCAAGGCTGCGAGGGCGCCCGCAGCGGCATACCCCGCCAGGCGACCGGCATGAAACGCCGCCGTCCGGCGGACCACACCACCGCGCGGCACCCAGTACACGGTCTGCTCTGCACCTTGCCCTGCACTACCCTGCCCCGTCAAGGCGCCGCAGGGTGCTGCACACATGACCAGGCAGTGGGCGCCTCCAGCGAGTCCCATCAGCAAAGCCGTCGAGGCGAGTGCTACCAGCATGGGTGAAGTTGGGTTTGGGGTGGGTGTATCAAAAAATATAGCTACTAGCGCTAGTATTTATTGGGTTTCAATATAAAAACAGCCTAAAGTCCTTATATATCAGGCGCTACGTGCTATTAATTTATTAGCATGCTTACCCACAAGGTCCACCCCGGTCAAATGATGCGCGAAAACCGCGCCCGGTTGCGATCTGCCTGCAGGTAGCGGTCAAACACCATGGCGATGCCGCGCACAAAGAACCAGCCGGTGGCGGTCACTTCGATGCCCTCATCGCCCACCCGCACCAAGCCCTGCTCCGCCATGGCTTCCAGCTGTTCAAGTTCTGCAGAAAAATAGTGGCGAAAGTCGATCAGCCAGGCCTGCTCCATCGGCTCGAACAAAAGCTCGCCCTGGCACATCAACGCCATGATGGCCGCCCGGCGCACCAGGTCATCGCGCGTAAGGGCCAAACCGCGCACCACGGGCAAACGCCCCTGGTCCAAAAAGTCGTAATACTCGTCCAGCGTCTTGGCGTTCTGGCTGTAAGTGGCGCCCACGCGCCCAATGGCCGACACCCCCAGGCCAATCAAATCGCAGTCTGGCTGGGTGCTGTACCCCTGAAAATTGCGGTGCAGGCGCCCCTGGCGCTTGGCCACGGCCAGTGCATCGGTGGGCAGCGCAAAGTGGTCCATGCCGACATACACATAGCCCGCCTCCATGAAGGCGTCCAGCGAGCGCGACAGCATCGACACCTTGCCAGAGGCGGTGGGCAACTCTGCCGAGATGATGCGCCGCTGGGGCTTGAACCGCTCTGGCAAATGGGCGTACGCATACAGCGCAATGCGATCTGGCCGAAGCTGCACCACCTGGGCCAGCGTGCGGTCAAACGACTCCGGCGTCTGCCGCGGCAAGCCGTAGATCAGGTCCACATTGATCGACTCAAACCCCAGCGACCGCGCTGACTCCACCAAGGCAAAAACCTGCTCGGCAGGCTGTACGCGGTGCACGGCTTTTTGCACCTCTGCATCAAAGTCCTGCACGCCAAAGCTCAACCGGTTAAAACCCAACTCGGCCAGCAAAGCCAGACGATCGGGGTTGACGGTGCGTGGGTCCACTTCAATCGAATATTCGCCGCCGGGAGCCAGCGTGAAGCTGCGCTGCAGCATGACCATCAGCTCACGCAAGCCCGCATCCGACAGAAACGTGGGGGTGCCGCCCCCCAGGTGCAACTGGCTCACCACCTGCCCGGTTCCGCAATGGGCAGTGTGCAGATCAATCTCACGGCTGAGATAGCGCAGATACACCTCCGCGCGGTCATGGTGCTTGGTGATGATCTTGTTACAGGCGCAGTAGTAGCACAGCGATTCGCAAAACGGAATGTGCACGTACAGCGACAAAGGCAGCGCCTTGGCGGTGGTGCCCAGGCGGCGCTGCTGCAGTGCCAGCACATAGTCATCCTGTCCAAACGCTTCCACAAACCGGTCAGCCGTGGGGTAGGAGGTGTAGCGGGGGCCTGGCACGTCAAAACGGCGCAGAAGATCAGGAGAAACAGCGGTCATGGGCAAATGTCCTTGCATGCGTACCGACTGTGCCGTAGGCTCCCTCTACTGTCCTTGATCCACATCAAGTGATGGCGCGGACCGAACGGCGACAATTTGATTCACATCATTCGCTATTCCGCAGCCCGGGGCGCCAGCGCTCTGACCATCGGGCGCGATCTGCTCGAAACCCAACCTGCCCACGCGCCCATGACCTCGCTCACCCCTGTTACCCCTCTCACCATCAAAGTCGCCTGCTCCAACTGCAACCTGCGCGAGTTGTGCATGCCCGTGGGCCTGAACGACGACCAGCTGCAGCGCATCGACGAGATCGTGGCCGTGCGCCGCAAGATCAAGCGGGGCGGTACGCTGTTTCGCAACGGTGAAACCTTTACCTCGCTCTACGCGATTCGCACGGGGTTTTTCAAGACCTGTGTCGCCACTGAAGACGGGCGCGATCAGGTCACGGGCTTTCAGATGGCCGGCGAAATCATTGGCCTGGACGGCATCGTGAACGACCACCACACCTGCGACGCCATTGCGCTCGAAGACGCCGAAGTCTGCGTGATGCCGTTTGACCGCATCGAAGAACTTTCGCGCGAAGTGACCGCGCTGCAGCACCATGTGCACAAGATCATGAGCCGCGAGATCGTGCGCGAGCACGGCGTGATGCTTTTGCTGGGCAGCATGCGCGCCGAAGAACGCCTCGCGGCGTTCCTGCTCAACCTGGTGCAGCGACTGCATGCGCGCGGTTTTTCACAATCAGAACTGGTGCTGCGCATGACCCGCGAAGAAATTGGCAGCTACCTGGGGCTCAAGCTGGAAACCGTGAGCCGCACGTTCTCCAAGTTCGTGGAAGAAGGCATCGTCGAAGTCAAGCAACGCCACGTGCGCATCCTGGAAACCGATGCGCTGAAACGCATCGTGAACAGCCAGCAAACCTGCCACTGAGCCAGAAGAAAAATGCCCCGGCAGCCCGTGCGAGCTGCTGGGGATTTTTTATGGGCAGGACGGATGGGTATTGCGGCAATCGTCCGGACGCTCCCCATCAGGCACTGGGCACCGGTTCACCTCAAAGGGCGACATCGCCAGCAGCGTCGTCAGCGCACTGGTGGCCATGGTGATCGCCCAGAACACAAAAAACGCCAGCGTGTAGACGCCCTGGCGTGACAGCGCCAGCGGCTGGCCAAACCAGTGCAGATCCTCTGGATCGACCATGGCAAACACCAGCATCTCCAATACGCCCGCCATCAAAAAGGCGGGCCATGCAATCCACATCAGACGTTGCGTCCACATAGGGGGAGTCTCCTTGTACGGCTTGCAGCACGGTGCTGTCGGCCAAGTGGGGTGGTTCGCGGGACTTGGAGTAGCGAACAAAACTCAGTGAAGCGTTTCTGGCGGGCCGCGCAGGAACTACGGACAGCCCACCGAGAAGCGGCAGCGAAGCCAAAAGAGTTAGGTGCCGCTCATGGTCAACGAGGTTGGTCTTGCGCCGGGGTGGCGGCGTGGTTGCGGCCTTTGACGGCCGGAGCCATGCTCTTTTCCGGGTTCTCCAAGGTTTTGTTGATCTCGATGCCCTGGCGGTAATAGTCCTCCGCCACCACGGGGTCTGGCCGAGAAATTGCGAGCCAGAGAGTGACAAAGCCCGCAACGACCACGATGGCGGGGCCGGAGATGATCAGCCACACATGGCCGAATTTCCACCACGGTGCGGACGGTGTCTCAATGGCGGGGGTCGATGGCATGGTGTGTACTCCTCAAAAAATTAAGCATTCAAACTCTTTGCAACAGGGGCCCAAAAGGCGGCGTTCCACGGGGTGCGCTTACCGCGGCACCAGAAATACCGACTTCTCGGACACATGGGCGGCAGTGCCCAAGGCCTCCACATCAAACTGCACCGCGTGCGAGCCCGGCGTGGCCGAGCCATACGGAATCTGCAACCGCACGGCCACCCACCGAGACTCAGCGGCGCCAATGTCTACCTCCGTCTCCGAGGCGACTTCCAGCCCCTGCAAACCCCGGCCGCTGATGCGATAGCGCTGCGGGCCTTCGGTGGCGTTCATGATCTGCAGGCGGTAGATGTTCTCCAGCTTGCCCCCGGCCACGATGCGAGACAAGGCCGCGCGGTCGCGCACCACATCCACCTTGAGCGGCGTGCGGGTGACCAAACTGGCCAGCATGGCCACACACAAAGCCACCAGCACGGCGCTGTAAATCAACACACGGGGCCGCAGCACGCGCCGCAGTATCTGCGACTGGCTCCAGCGCTGGGCGACAGCGTTTTGCGTCGAAAACCGGATGAGCCCTTTCGGGTAGTGCATCTTGTCCATCACGGTGTCACACGCGTCCACGCACAAGCCACAACCAATGCACTCGTACTGCAGGCCTTTGCGGATATCGATGCCCACGGGGCAGACCTGCACACACAGCGTGCAGTCAATGCAGTCGCCCAGGCCTTTGGCTTTGTAGTCGACCGACTTGTTGCGCGGGCCCCGGGGCTCTCCGCGCTCCACGTCGTAGGTCACGATCAGTGTGTCCTTGTCGAACATGGCGCTCTGAAAACGGGCGTAGGGGCACATGTACTTGCACACCTGTTCGCGCATGTAGCCCGCATTGCCATAGGTGGCAAAACCGTAGAACAGCACCCAGAAGATCTGCCAGCCGCCTTGCCAGGCCAGCAGCTCACCGCCCAGTTCGCGGATGGGGACGAAGTAGCCCACAAAGGTGAAGCCTGTCCAGAAGGCTACGGCCAGCCATGCGATCTGCTTGAAGAACTTCTTGCGTACTTTCTCCAACGTCCAAGGGCCTTTGTCCAGCCGCAGCCGGGCACTGCGATCGCCTTCGATCTTGTGCTCGATCCACATGAACATTTCGGTATAGACCGTCTGCGGGCAGGCAAACCCACACCACAACCGCCCTGCCACTGCGGTAAACAAAAACAGCGACAGCGCCGAAATGATCAGCAAACCCGTCAGGTAGATGAAATCCTGCGGATACAGCACCAGCCCAAAGATATAAAACCGCCGAGCCCCCAGGTCGAACAGCACCATCTGGCGCTGGCCCCATTCCAGCCACGGCAGCCCGTAAAACACCAGTTGCGTGAGAAACACCATGCCCCAGCGCCAGCGGGCAAACAGCCCGCTGATAGACCGTGGATAGATCTTCTTTTGCGCCTCGTACAAAGAAACGATTTCGCCTTCGGAGGAGGCGTCGGACGCAACCGCCGCAATCGGAATGACCTTGCGAGCGGGCTCGCTGGGTGGCTTCATGGTGGTGTCGATTCGTTGTGCTGGATGGGGACTTTTTCAACGGGGCCGTGGGCGATCATCGAACGCCGCCCCGGACCTCAGCGCGCAGCCGCCTGCTTGCCGTTAGAGAGGCCCCAGACGTACGCTGCCAACACGCCAATCTGCGCTTCGGTCAGCTTGTCGGCCTGAGCGGGCATTTCATTGACTTTGCCGTTGTTGATGATCGCGGCAATGGCCGTCTCGCCCCAGCCGTGCAGCCAGATGTCATCCGTCAGGTTGGGCGCGCCCAGCGCATGGTTGCCCTTGCCGTCCATGCCATGGCAGGCTGCACAGGCCGTGAACTTAGACTTGCCCAGCGAAGCACGCAGCGAGTCGTGCGGACTGCCCGAGAGGCTTAGCACATAGTGCGACAGGTTGCGCACGTCTTCTGGCGAACCCACAGCAGCCGCCATGGGCGGCATGTTGCCGATGCGGCCTTTCTCCAGCGTCTCGCGGATCTTGTCAGGGGCGCCACCGTGCAGCCAATCACCGTCGGCCAGATTCGGAAAGCCCTTGCTGCCGCGTGCGTCAGACCCATGGCACTGCGCGCAGTTGTTCATGAACAGGCGCTCGCCAATGGCGTGGGCTTGCGGGTCCACCGCAATGTCTTCGGGCTTCATAGAGGCAAAGCGCGCGTACAGCGGCTCCAGCTCGGTCTTGGCTTTGGCCATTTCGGCTTCGTATTCGCCCTTCTGGGTCCAGTTCAGCTTACCCGTGAAGGTGCCCAGACCCGGGTAGGCAGCCAGGTAGCCCAGGCCAAAAATGATGGTGATGACAAACAGCCACACCCACCAGCGCGGCAGCGGGTTGTTCATCTCCACCAGGTCTTCGTCCCAGACGTGGCCTGTGGTGTTGTCAGCGTTGGCGACGACCTTCTTGCGGCCTGCCAACCACAGCAGAATGCCGCAGGCAATGATGCCGCCCAGGGTCAGCGTGGTCACAAAGACCGACCAGAAATTGCTGGTGAAGTCACTCATGGGGTGTTCTCATTCTTAGGAAGATCAATCTGTCTCGAAAGGCAGCTGCGCTGCCTCGTCGAACCGGGCCTTGTTGCGGCCCCGGTAGGCCCACACCCAGATGCCGATGAAGCAGGCCATTGAAGCCAGCGTGGCCACGATGCGCATGGTGGTGATGTCCATGGGATATCTCCTGTGTTGCTTGGGTGGGCTTACTTGAGCGCGCGGCCCATGACTTGCAGGTAAGCGATGAGCGCATCCATTTCGGTCTTGCCCTTCACGTCGGCAGGCGCCGCAGCAATCTGCTCGTCGGTGTACGGCACGCCGACCATGCGCAGCGCCTTCATGCGGGGAGCGACATCCGTGGGGTCCACCAGGTTCTTTTCAAGCCAGGGGTAAGCGGGCATGTTCGACTCTGGCACCACATCGCGGGGGTTGTTCAGGTGGATGCGATGCCATTCATCGCTGTACTTGCCACCCACGCGGTGCAGATCGGGGCCTGTGCGCTTGCTGCCCCACTGGAAGGGGTGGTCATACACAAACTCGCCCGCCACCGAATAGTGGCCATAGCGCAGCGTTTCGGCGCGGAAGGGGCGGATCATCTGCGAGTGGCAGTTGTAGCAACCCTCGCGGATGTACACGTCGCGGCCGATCAGCTGCACCGAGGTGTAGGGCTCCACACCCTCGACGGCCTCTGTGGTGGACTTCTGGAAGAACAGCGGCACGATCTCTACCAGGCCTCCAATGGCGATCACCAGCAGGATCAGCACGATCATCAGGAAGTTGTTGGTCTCCACCTTTTCATGGGTGAAGCCGGTTGAACCGGCGGAACCGGCGGAACCGGTAGAAGCAGATGGTTTGTTGTCAGACATGGGTTATCTCTCCTTCGGGGCTCAGGCGTGGGCCGCGTTCACCGCGGGAATAGCCACCTTGACCGAGCGACCCGAGATCGCCGTCACCCACACGTTCCAGGCCATCACGATCATTCCGCCCAGATACAACAGGCCACCGGCCACGCGGATCACGTAGAACGGATAGGTCGCCTTGACGCTTTCGACAAAGGTGTAGGTCAGCGTGCCGTCGGGGTTGATGGCGCGCCACATCAGGCCCTGCATCACACCGGCGATCCACATGGCGGCGATGTACAGCACGATGCCGATGGTGGCCATCCAGAAGTGCAGCTCAATCGCCTTGATGGAGTGCATCTTGTCCTTGCCGAACAGGCGCGGCACGAGGTAATACAGCGAGCCCATGGTGATCAAACCCACCCAGCCCAGAGCCCCCGAATGCACGTGGCCCACCGTCCAGTCGGTGTAATGGCTCAGCGCGTTGACGGTCTTGATGGACATCATCGGACCTTCGAACGTGGACATGCCATAGAACGACAGCGACACGATCAAAAAGCGCAGGATGGGGTCGTCGCGCAGCTTGTGCCAGGCACCCGACAGGGTCATCACGCCGTTGATCATCCCGCCCCAGCTGGGCGCCAGCAGGATCAGCGAGAACACCATGCCCACTGATTGCGTCCAGTCGGGCAGAGCGGTGTAGTGCAGGTGGTGGGGGCCCGCCCACATGTAGGTGAAGATCAGCGCCCAGAAGTGGACGATGGACAGCCGATAGCTGTACACAGGACGGCCAGCCTGCTTGGGGATGAAGTAATACATCATGCCCAGGAAGCCCGCCGTCAGCAGAAAGCCCACGGCGTTGTGGCCATACCACCACTGCACCATGGCATCCTGCACACCGGCGTAGGCCGAATAGCTCTTCAGAAAACTTGCGGGGATCGCCGCGCCGTTGACGATGTGCAGCAACGCGATGGCCAGGATGTACGCGCCAAAGAACCAATTGGCCACGTAGATGTGCTTGACCTTGCGCATGCCGACGGTGCCGAAGAACACGATGGCGTAGCACACCCAGACCAGCGTGATCAGAACGTCGATGGGCCATTCGAGCTCGGCGTATTCCTTGCCCTGGGTGTAACCCAGCGGCAGGCTGACCACTGCAGCCAGGATGACCGCCTGCCACCCCCAGAACGTGAACGACGCCAGCGGCCCCGCGAACAGCCGGACCTGGCAAGTCCGCTGCACCACGTAATAGCTGGTGGCAAACAACGCGCTGCCGCCAAAGGCGAAAATCACCGCGTTGGTGTGCAACGGGCGCAGGCGCCCATAACTCAGCCAGGGAATGCCAAAGTTGAGTTCAGGCCAAGCCAGCTGGGCGGCGATAAAGACGCCCACCAGCATGCCCACCACCCCCCACACCACGGCCATGATCGAGAACTGCCGCACCACTGTGTCGTTGTAGTGCGCAGCATTTGTTTTTGCTAGATCCATCGGGCACCTCGTTGTATTGCAGTTGGAGTTTGTTGCACTGGGGGCTTGTGGACATTGACGCAAGTCAACCGTCTCGGAGAATCCGCTCCCCTTCTTGTTCGACGCTTTCGAACTGACCGTGGTACACCGCCCACCAAAGGCCTGCGATCACCATCAGGACCAGCACAACCGACAGGGGAATCAGCAAATAAAGGATGTCCATCAGACGGGCTCCAGGGTTGTCTTTGAAAGGCTACCGGGCAGTGAAACGCCCTGAACGGCTGGGCTCGTCGGCACAGCACAAGGCAGTGCTGGCAAGTCCCGCGCAAGTCGCGCTGCATTGAGCACCACCAGCAGCGAACTGAGCGCCATGCCCAGGCCGGCCAGCCACGCGGGCATCCAGCCCACCACCGCCAGCGGCACACACAGCGCGTTGTAGCCAGCCGCCCACCACAGGTTTTGTCGCACCACGCGCAAGGTGCGGCGGGCCAGCAGCATCGTTTGCAGCACCAGCGCCAGGCTGTCTCCCAGCACCACAAAGTCGGCCTGCGATTGCGCCAGGGGTACGGCGCGGCCAAACGCAAAAGACACATGGGCCCCGGCCAGCACCGGCCCATCGTTGAGCCCATCGCCCACCATGGCCACCCGGCGGCCACCGGCCTGCAAGGCTTGCAACGCCGCCAGCTTGCCTTGGGACGTGCACTCGCCCTGCGCGTGTGCAATGCCTGCCTGCGCCGCCACCCGCTGCACAGCGCGCATGCGGTCACCCGACAACAAGTGCACGGCTACGCCCTCTTGCGACAGCAGGTTGACGACCCATGGCGCCTCGGAGCGCAGATGCTCCACCAGGTCAAACCGGGCCAACTCGGTGGTTTGGCCATCAGCCAACTGCTCTGCCAGCACCACTTGCAACGCATCGCGCCCCTCGTGCGCGGCCACGCCAGCGTGGACGGCCGAGCCGAGCCGCAGGAGGCGCTGCGGATGTACACCGGTGGTGTCGTTCACCGTGGCCACCAGCCCCAGCCCGGCGTCTTCATGCAACTGGGCCACAGTCCAGCGCGCACCCTCTGCCGACGCAGACAATGAAGCCGCCACCACGGCCCGCGATGCCGGGTGCATGGATTGGCGCGCCAGGGCGGCGGCCAGCGACAACACCTCGTCGGCCGCCCAGCCCGGAGCGGTGTGCACGGACTGCAGCGCCATGCCGTCCCGGGTGAGCGTGCCGGTCTTGTCGAACACCACGGTGTCCACACCCGCCAGCGCCTCCAGCCCCTGCAGATTGCGCACCAGCACACCGTGGCGCGCCAGCGTGCCCGCGGCCGTCAACATGGCCACCGGCGTGGCCAGCGACAGCGCACACGGGCAGGTAACGATGAGCACCGCCACCGCCACCATCAACGCGTGGCCCGGATCAGAAGGCCACCAGTACACCGCCGCCAATACCGCCGCCAGAAGCACGGCGACCAGGAACGGCCGTGCAATGCGGTCCGCCAGCTGCGCCAAACGCGGCTTTTGCAGCGATGCGCTTTCCATCAGCGCCACGATCTGCGCGAATCGCGTTCGCCCTCCCGTTCCCTCTACCAGCACCTCCACGGGCGCCTGCAGGTTGTAGCTGCCCGCCGTGACGGTGCTGCCCACAGGGCGGGCCACGGGCGTCGACTCACCGGTCAGCAGTGCCTCATCGGCATGTGTGTTGCCCACGGTGATGCGTCCGTCGGCCGGAAAAGCCTCGCCCGGCAGCACACGGATGGTGTCGCCCACCATCAGGCGGCGCGTGGCCACGCGCTCAAAACTGCCATCTGCCGTGCGCCGCTCCACGCTGTCAGGCAGGCGGTTCATCACGGCCTCCAGTGCACCCGCCGTGCGGTCGCGCAGGCGCAGTTCCAGCCACCTGCCAGTCAGCAGAAAGAACACGAACATGGTCAGCGAGTCGTAGTACACCTCCTTGCCGAAGATGCCTGCGGGGTCGAACGTGCCCGCCGTGCTGACCACAAACGTGATGGCCATGCCCAGGGCCACGGGCAGGTCCATGCTGACGCGGCGCAGGCGGATGTCGCGCAGCGCGCTGGTGAAGAACGGCCCGCAAGAGAACACCACCATGGGCAGCGTGATGACCCAGGAGGCCCAGCGCAGCAATTGCTCCATCTCGCCCGTCAGGTCGCCGGGCTGCGCTACATACGCGGGCCACGCGTACATC
The DNA here is from genome assembly GCF_046291265.1 of Acidovorax sp. Classification (GTDB taxonomy): domain Bacteria; phylum Pseudomonadota; class Gammaproteobacteria; order Burkholderiales; family Burkholderiaceae_C; genus Acidovorax. Next base: position 55,428 of record NZ_JBKBTV010000020.1, read on the forward strand.
ATCACCTGCATCATGCAAAAGCCCGCCACCAGCCAGCGCCACAGGGCACGGCGGTTCTCTCGCAAGCGCTGCCCCCGCGCAAACGCATCCATCGCGGGCATGGCGCTATAGCCCGCTTTCTGCACCGCCTCGATCCAGGCCGAGGGGCGCACCTGCCCGGGGTTCCACACCACCCGCGCACGGCGCGTAGCAGCACTCACATCGGCCTGCAACACACCGGGCACGGCGCGCAATGCGTCTTCAATGGTCAGGGCACAGGCCGCGCAGTGCATGCCTTCCAGCACCACGTGCGAATCCCAGAACTGCGACGTCGGGTCTGCGGGGGTAGATGTATCGGCCGCCGCTGCCAAGGGGTTGCCCGCCGAGGTGCAGGGACGACCAAACGCCAACCACTCCTGCGGGTCGTCCAGCAGCAACACGGTGGGCTGCATGGCAAGCCCGATGGCCAGCGGAACGTCAGGCAGGTGCTCGGGCAGTGAGGTTGGCGCACCGGGTCGAAACATTGACATGGTTCAAGCCTATCGATGCAGCCCGGCAAGTACATTGACCTGGATCAAGCCGCGGAAGATGATTCGTCCTAAGCTGACTCCATCACTTTGAGGAGCCTTCCTTTATGTACAAACGCATCCTGATCGCCACCGATGGCTCCAGCCTGTCGGGCAAAGCGGTGGAACACGGCCTGTCGCTGGCGGCACTGACTGGCGCCACCGTCGTGGCCCTCAAGGTCGTGCCCCGCTACCCGCGCAGTTACTTTGAAGGCGGCATGCCGGTGGACACGAGCGATGTCAAACGCATCGAAGCCCAATAGGGCGACGCCGCGCAGGCCATGGTTGACGGCGTGAAGGCCCAGGGCGAAGCCCAGGGGGTGGTGGTGAAAGCGGTCATCGCCAAGTCGGACCTGGTGGCCGAGGCCGTGATCGCTGCGGCCAAAAAACACAAGTGCGACCTGATCGTGATGGCATCACACGGCCGCAAGGGCATCAAGCGCCTGCTGCTGGGCAGCGAGACGCAGCATGTGCTGACGCACTCGCACATTCCGGTGCTAGTGCTGCGCTAAGCACAAAAACAAGCGCAAAAACAGGCTTCAGCGCTTATGCATCAAGCGCAAACAGCTATCAATTGAGTAGCGTAACTTTTCTTACCGCCCGTTGTTGATACGAAATTCCTGCAGCGTCACTATCTGGCGAAAGGCAGACCCGAGCCCATTCATCCCCGTTCTGATTCGTCTCAGTAGCTCGAAAAATCCGCGCCAGATCGGCGCACAATGTGTTCCAAATTGTTTCCTAGGCCAGTATCAAAAGGAGCGTAAATGAGAGTCGAATGCAGGCTAGATCAACCTCCCGCTTTGCCTTCCAGTTTCAAGGAACTCTGGCAAGGGCCCGACAAGGGGCTTATCGGTTGTTGGCTGCGAGGCATCGAAAAAGCGTCTCAAGATCCTGATCTTGCTGCCAAGGCCAAAGCCGACGAACTACCAGTTCTTGCGTGGAAAGGCGGGGTTGAGAAGCGGCTAAAGACGGGATTTAAGCTGGGTAGCCTCAACTACCTTGCTACATGGCAGGGCCTGCGTGGAGAAAATCTCAATATTGATCTGGAGGCTGAGGTGGACCTCAGGTGCAGTCGCACAGGCATGCTCGTCACTTTCACTCCGTCATTGGAGCGACTCATGACAGCCGATGACAGCGGGGAGTGAATCCACATGGACTTTGTTGCGCTTGATGTTGAAACGGCCAATAGCGACATTGCCTCCATTTGCCAAATCGGTGTAGCCCGATTCACCAATGGCTCCTTGGTGGACTCTTGGAGCAGCTTGGTTGACCCTCGGGACTGGTTTTCACCAGTGAACATCTCAATTCATGGGATCGAACCGGATGCGGTGATTGGCCAGCCCACCCTCCCAGAAATCGCAGAGAACATCCGCTCGATGCTAGACGGCAAGGTTGTGGTCCATCACACACATTTTGATCGTGTCGCCATTCTGCGTGCGTATGCAAAGCACTTGCTGCCGGTCCCAGAATCCACCTGGCTTGATTCCGCAAGGGTTTGCCGACGTACCTGGCGCGATGTCGCTACCAGCGGCTATGGTTTGCATGATGTGTGCAAGAAGATCGGATACCAGTTCAGGCATCACGATGCCTTGGAAGATGCGAAAGCTGCCGGGCACATACTATTGGCTGCCATGGCAGAGAGTGGGCTCACCCTTGAAGGAGTGCTGCAAAGAGTCACGCAGCCTCTTGATCCAAACAAGGCGAACTATTCGGAAAATATCAAGCGCGACGGGGCCATCGATGGCCCACTGTACGGGGAAGTAGTAGTCTTCACCGGTACCCTGGACATTCCCCGAACAGAGGCAGCTAACCTGGCTGCGAGCATTGGATGCCAAGTGTCGCCCGGCGTGACAATGAAGACCACTTTGCTGATCGTGGGTGATCAAGACATCACCAAGCTGGGTGGTCACGACAAGAGTACCAAACATCGCAAAGCGGAGGATTTGATCCGGCAAGGGCAGCCCATTCGCATTCTTTGCGAATCAGATTTCCGTTTCCTGATCAGGCAATCGCACGGAGCCTAGTTCCATGCGTGTCGGCTTCCGACACTCTCTTTCTCCAAGAAACTCTCGCCATCCTTTTATTGGTATCGGCTCAGGTCTTGTCTTTTGACTCAAAAACCCATCTCCAAAACAAATCCGGCCCCAGCCATTGCTAATCAAGCGCAGGCAGCTATTGATTAAATAGCTTCCATCGTATTGCACCGGCCGTTACCAGCCCTTCAAGGCCAGAAGCGCTATCAGGCACTGCAAAGGCCCGCGCAATGGCGGGCCTGCAGAGATGGGTAGAAGTGAGGCGCGCTTTAGCACGTCACGCAAACAAGCCCTTGTGCTGATCACGCAGCAGGTTCTTTTGCACCTTGCCCATGGTGTTGCGCGGCAGCTCGGGCACCACAAAACACTTCTTCGGGATCTTGAAGTTGGCGAGCTGCGACTTGAGCCCAGCCACGATGGCGTCGGGATCGAGCTGCGCGCCGGGCTTGGCAATCACCACGGCCACGCCCACTTCGCCAAAGTCGGGGTGTGGCACGCCCACCAACGCGCTTTCGGCCACGCCGGGCATGTCGTTGATGTAGCCCTCGATCTCGGCCGGGTAGACGTTGTAGCCGCCGCTGATGATGAGGTCCTTGGTGCGGCCGACGATGCTCACGTAGTCGCGCTCATCGACCTTGCCCACGTCGCCGGTCTTGAACCAGCCGTCGGCAGTGAACTCTTCGGCCGTCTTCTCGGGCATGCGCCAGTAGCCCTTGAACACGTTGGGGCCCTTGACCTGGATGGCGCCGATCTCACCCACGGGCAGTGGCTTGTTGGTGTCGTCCACCACGCGCAGTCCCACACCCGGTAGCGGGAAGCCCACGGTGGCACCGCGCCGCTCGGTCTGGCCTGCGTGGCGCTTGTCGGCGGCGTAGGGGTTGGATGTGAGCATGATGGTCTCGCTCATGCCGTAGCGCTCCAGAATGGTGTGACCGGTGCGCTGCTGCCATTCGTTGAATGTCTCGATGAGTAGCGGCGCCGAACCCGCAACAAACAGGCGCATGTTCTTCGTGGTGTCCTTGTTCAACCCAGGCTCGGCCAGCAGGCGCACGTACAGCGTGGGCACACCCATGAAGAAGGTGGCACGTGGCATGGCGGCCAGCACAGCCTTGGGGTCGAACTTCGCCATCCAGATCATTTTGCTGCCGTTGATGAGCGCGCCGTGGATGGCCACGAACAGGCCATGCACGTGAAAGATAGGCAGCGCGTGAATCAACACGTCACCACGGCCATCAGGCCCTCCGGTAGCCGTCCAGCCCCAGTAGTCCTTGAGCACCTGCGCATTCGACAGCAGGTTGCCGTGCGTCAGCATCGCGCCCTTGCTGCGGCCGGTGGTACCACTGGTGTACAGGATGGCGGCCAGGTCATCGGCATTGCGCTGCACAGGCGTGTGGGTGTCGCCATGGTGTGCGGCGCGGTCCAGCAGGCTGCCAGTGCGGTCCTCGCCCAGCGTGAAGACATGCTGTGTGCCCAGCGTGAAAGCAATCTTGCTCACCCAGCCAAAGTTGCCCGGGCTGCACACCACCACCGCAGGCTCGGCGTTGCCGATGAAGTATTCGATTTCAGCGCTCTGGTACGCCGTGTTGAGCGGCAAGAACACATAGCCTGCGCGCAACGTGGCAAGGTACAGCAGCATGGCTTCGACAGACTTCTCCACCTGCACGGCCACGCGGCTGCCTTCGGGCAGCTTCAGCGAAGCAAGCAAATTGGCGATGCGCGCGCTGGCGTGGTCCAGGTCGCTCCAGGTGTAGAGCAGCGGCGTGCCGTCGGCCGCGGTGGTCTCCACGGCTGTGCTGCTGAGGTCTGCGGGAAAGGCGGCGCGCAGTGCGCTGAAGAGGTTGTTTTGGCTCATGGCAGTTGGGCGAAGTTGCAAATGTTCAGGTCAACAAAGGGTTCAAAACCCATTCAAAACACGGGGGCGCGCTTTTCAAGAAACGCGGTAATGCCTTCGCGGTGCTCGGCGCTGTCCGCATAGGCATAGGGGTCTGAGGAGTCAATTACTCTGTTTTTCATAGCTACTAGCGTTTTACCATCAAGCGCTAGAGGCACTTTTAATGCTCGAAAGGTCTGCTTATTCATCCGCGCCGCCTGTGGCGCGAGGGCCGCAATGCGCAGCGCGCTGCCAAGGGCTTCGGCGGCGGTCTGGTCGTCGGGCACCATGCGGCTCAAAAACCCGCGCGCCAGCATGTCGGGGGCGCTGAACGTGGCGGCCTCCAGCAGCATCTGCCGGGCCGTGACATCGCCCACCGCGCCCGCCACCAGTTGCGCCTCGCGCGGCGCCATCGGAAAGCCGAGCTTGGCAATCGGCGCGCCAAAACGGGCGCTGCTGCCCGCAATGCGGATGTCGCAGCAGCTGGCAATCTCCACCCCCGCGCCCATGCAGGCACCGCTGATCTGCGCGACGACGGGCACATCGCACTGGAGCATGGCGTTCAGCCCGCCCCACACATCGTTCTCGTGAAAGTCGCGCAAGGTATCGGCATCAAACCGAAAGCCGGGGTACTCCGAAATGTCGCCACCCGCGCAAAAGGCATTACCTTCGCCCGCAATGAGCACGCAGCGCACATCGCTGCGTTGCTGGATGTCTTCAAACACCCCCCGCAACTGCCGCCACATGCCCCGCGACATGGCGTTCAGCCGCCCAGCGTGGCGCAAGGTGACATGCACCACACCCTGCTCACCCGCATCCATCAACACTTCACCCGACATATTCGTTGCCCATCACGATTGCAAAGTCCCCTGCCCGCAACAACTGGCGCTGCGCCATCGCCAGTGCCACCGTGGAACTGGCTTTGCCAGGCCACGGGTGGCGTCCCCCTTCAGGGGGAAGGCGCGAAGCGCCTCAGGGGGTTAATCGAGTTTTGCTCCAGAGGCCTTCACCACAGCCGCCCAACGCTTGACTTCGCTGCTGACCATGCCAGCGAATTGCTGCTGGGTCATGCCGCCGTAATCGGCACCGTTGTTGGCCCAGATCGCTTTGAGTTCTTCGGCAGAGCCCAGCTTGCGGATCTCTTCCACGATGCGCGCCTGCACGTCGGCGGGCGTGCCCTTGGGGGCCCACAGGCCATACCAGGTGGTCACGGTGTAGTCGGGCAAACCCACTTCAGACGCGCAGGGTACGTCCGGGAACGCCGGGTTGCGCTTGGGGCCCGACACCATGAGCGCCTTGATACGGCCCGCCTTGATGTGGGCGGCCGATGAACCCAGGCCGTCAAACATCATGTCGACCTGCCCACCGATCAAATCCTGCAGCGCAGGACCCGCGCCGCGGTAGGGAATGTGGGTGATGAAAGTGCCGGTCTGCTGCTTGAACAGCTCGCCCGCCAGGTGGTGGGACGTGCCCGCACCGGCCGAGCCGTAGTTGAGCTTGGCGGGGTTGCGCTTGACGTAGTCCATGAACTGCTGAAAGTTGTTCACGGGAACGGCCTTGGGGTTGACCACCACCACTTGCGGCACGTTGGCCAGCAGGGCCAGAGGGATGAAATCTTTCTCGATGTCGTAGTCGAGCTTGGGGTACATCGACGGGGCGATGGCGTGGTGCACGGCGCCCATGAAAAGGGTGTAGCCGTCTGGTGCTGCCTTGGCGGCAAAGCTCGCTCCCACGGTGCCGCCCGCGCCGCCGCGGTTGTCAATCACCAGCGTCTTGCCAGTGGCCTTGGAAAACTGCGCGGCCAGCGGGCGGGCAAAGGCATCCGTGCCACCACCTGCGGGGAAAGGCACCACCACATTCACGGGCTTGGTCGGCCAGCCCGAAGCCTGCGCCCCGGCAGGGCCACCCGCCAAGCCCAGGCCTGCGGCCGCAGCGCCCAGCAATACGTCTCTGCGTTGAATTCGCATGTCTTTCATTCCTTGTCTCCTGTCGTCGTCGTTGTAAAAATGGATCAGCAGGCTGGCAGCCCCCGGCTGTTGATGAAACCTTCAACCACCCGCCACAGGCCAAGGCCCATGGTAGCAATCGACGGTGACCCCCAAAACCCGGCGGCCGCCTTGTGCTGGCGTCAGTCGCGGCAAAGGCTGTCGATGTCCCCCGACACCGGTACCTTGCCCTGCGCGAGCAAGCTGCGGTGCTTGTCGATGCGCTTGATGTCGTACAGGTAATTCACCATCAACCCGTACGATTGTTTCTGCCCTTTGTTGGAGGGGTCTCCTGCCCAGTTCAGCCGCTCAACCCGGGCCCCATTACCCAGGTGGAAACGGGCCACCGGGTCGACCGGTTTGCCCTCTTGCAGCTCGCGCCCCAGATAGTACGCAGCGCATTCCAGCAGCATCTGGCGCACGGGTGACTTGGCGTCCAGCTCCAGCGCCTTGTCACACGCGGCGAGCAGGTGCGTGGCCTGTGGGGGCTCAAAGCCCACCGCGCGGCCCAGCTCGGTGCGGCGCTTGTCATCCAGGCGTTCGAGCATCGCACCCGCATGCTTGCCCAGCCAAGAGCGAAAACCCGGTATCGGCGACAGCGTGGCAAACGTGCGCAGGCGCGGGAAATCGGCCGTGAGCGTCTCCACCACATGTTTGATGAGCGAGTCGCCAAAGCTCACGCCCCGCAGCCCCGTCTGGGTGTTGCTGATCGAGTAAAAAATGGCGGTGGTGGCCTTGTTCAGGTCGGCCGCTGCGGCAGATTCATCCAGCAACGGGGTGATGCTGTTGGAGATGCGGTCGACCAGCGCCACCTCGACAAAAATCAGCGGCTCGTTGGGCAGCCGGGGGTGAAAAAAGCCGTAGCAGCGGCGGTCGCTGTCCAGGCGGTTTTTCACGTCGGCCCAACTGCGGATGTCGTGCACGGCCTCGTACTTGATGAGCTTTTCAATCAACGACGCCGGCGAGTCCCACGACAACCTGCGCAGCTCCAGAAACGCCACATCGAACCAGGTCGAGAACAGGTGCTCCAGCTCGGCATCCAGCGCCAGCAGGCGCTTGTCGGCCTTGAGCAGCGGCAGCAGCTCGGCCCGCAGGTCGAGCAAGAACCGCATCCCCTCCGGGAACACCGAAAACCGCTGCAACAAGCGGGTGCGCGGCGACAGCAGCGCGCGGCGCAGGCTGATCTCGGCCTGACCTTCTTCGGCCGTGCCCGCCGCAGCCTCATAGCGCTGGCGGGCCGACTTGAAGCGTGTGGCGTCGGGTGCAAACTGCTCGCACATCAACAGCCACATGTCGCGCCGTTCTTCGGGCTCAGCCTTGGCGTACCACTGGGCCACGGCCTGGGCGCGCCGCCCGCCTTCCAGCTCGCTGACCTGGGGCGCCACGACCTCCTGCAGATCGGCCAGCAGGCGGCGCAGTGCGCGGGGCGACAGTGACTCTTGCCCGCGGCGCAAAGTCGCCTGCAGCCGCTCGTGCGTGGAGCGCGGCACCGCCACCTTCGCCGCCACATCGGTCACGGTCTTATCGAGGCCTGCCAGTTTGGCGGTCTTGTCTACCGCTTTGTCGCTCGGCTTTTCGCCGGGTTTATCAGGCAGTTTTTCGGCGGATTTACCCGGTGCTTTGTCCGCGGATTTATCAGCGGAGGGTGCCGCAGAACGCAGGCGCGACACACTGCGGGAGATCCATTCAGGGGTGGTGGTGATCATGGTGTCAGCCTCGATTGATGGTTGCGAGCGACGTCACGCAGCGCATCGCGCTGGCGCAACAAGTGGGTGCGCATGGCTTCTTCGGCGGCATCGCAGTCGCGGGCCTTGAGGGCCGCAAACACCGCCAGATGCTCGGCCAGGCTTTGCTGCAGGCGGCCGGGCACGTGCAGGGTTTGCGCGCGCGCCAATCGCAGAATTTTTCGCAAATCACCAATCACCTGGGCCAGCCAGCGGTTGTCCGCCAGCGTGATGAAGGCCTCGTGGATGGCGTAGTTGGCCTCGTAGTAATCGGTGATCTGGCCGTTGGCTGCGCACTGTTGAAGCCGGTCGTGCAAAGCCTCCAAAGCTGCCACGTCCGCGCCGCCCGCTTTGCGCGTGGCCTCGTGCGCGGCCCGGCCTTCCAGCAGCGCGATGACGGGGAAAATATCGTCCAGGTCGCGCTCGGTAATCTGCGCCACGAAACAACCGCGGCGTGGTTCGTGGCGAAGCAGCCCCTCGGCCACCAGCACCTTGAGCGCCTCGCGCAGTGGGGTGCGCGAAATTGCGAGCCGCTCGCAAAGAGCCCCCTCGTCCAGAAAGCTCCCTGGCGGTAGCGCACCTTCAAAGATCTGCTCGCGCAAGCGCGAGGCCGCTTCGTCGTGCAGTGAATTGGGAACCAGGCGCATGGTGCGAATGAACTCAGGGTTGGTCAAAGTGCGCAGGCGAATTGCTTGCAGCTATTGCAGTCAACGTGGCATCAAATGCAGCCAAACGTCAACATCACTCCAATTGATACGTAATTTCTCATAATTACGCAAAATAACAAGAGGAAAACCCTGAAATCCACCTCTTACCCGATAAACGGGCGCGCGATGGGGCTGTTGCGCAACATCGGACACCCGATGAATGGCGTTATCACTTGTGAATCGAGCGGTTGATTTGCAGCGCGGGGGAATAGCAAACACGTGCTGAGCACCAGTGCGCATGCGCAGGGAGGCTGCCGCCGCAGCCCTCATCCATCGACTCGCCCATACTCCACGCCCATGATTTCTGCTCTGACCTTTGCCTCGCCCTCTCCCGAAGACCTGCGCGCAGGCACGCTGGGTCGCGAGTTGCGCCAGTTCAACTACCGTTTTGTCGAGGAGTACCCGGACTCGCAGCCCGTGCTGTGGGACGCGCGGGATGCCCAAGGACGGCTGGTTGCCGGGATACGCGCCTATGTGTTTTTGAACTGGATGCACACCGACGTGCTGTGGGTGGCCGAAGACCACCGCGGCCATGGCTTGGGAGCACATATGTTGCGCTGGGCGGAAGCGCAGGCCCTGGCACTGGGAGCGCGCCACAGCAAGCTGGAAACCTTCGAATGGCAGGCCCGCGCGTTCTACCTCCAACAAGGCTACGCGGAGTACGCACGCATTGACGACTATGTGCCTGGGTTCTATCTGGCATACATGAAGAAGGCCCTGGCTTGACGCAGGCCAGCGCAACGCGAATCAGCCGCGGGGATAGACGCTGCACCGTTAGAAACGCGAGCCAAGCACAGCACAACGCAGCTCAGCGCCCAAAGCGAAATACTATGATTTTTATAGCTACTAGCGCTTATCAATAAAGCGCTAGAGGCCATTTTTACCTATATTTTGTTGCCGATGCCACTACTGGCTGGCGCTGCGCCCACACCCACAGCCCCACGCCCGCGGCGATCATCGGCAAGCACAGCCACTGGCCCATGCTCATGCCCAACGACAGGATGCCCAGGAAGGCATCCGGCTCGCGGAAGTATTCGGCGATGAAGCGGAAGGTGCCATAACCCACCAGAAACGCCGCAGCCACTTGGCCCTGGCGGCGCTCCTTGCGTGCGTACAGCCACAGCAGGATGAACAGCAGCACGCCTTCGAGCAGAAACTGGTAAACCTGAGACGGGTGGCGCGGCTGCATGGAACCGCTGTGCGCAAACACCATGCCCCAAGGCAGATCGGGGCTGGCAAAACGACCCCACAGCTCGCCGTTGATGAAGTTGCCCAGCCGCCCGGCCGCCAGGCCGGTGGGCACGCACGGCGCCACAAAGTCCGCCACCTGCAGCCAGGGCCGCTTGCGTGAGTGCGCGAACCAGATCATCGCCACGATCACGCCCAGCAAACCGCCATGAAACGCCATCCCGCCTTGCCACACCGCAAAAATCTCCAGCGGATGGCTGAGGTAGTAGCCAGGCTTATAGAACAGGCAGTAGCCCAGGCGCCCGCCCACCACGACGCCCGCCACTCCCAGGAAGAGGATGTCCTCTACATCCTTGCGCGACCAGGCGCCCGGGCCGGTGATTAAGGCAAAGGGCTGGTGCCGCAGGCGCCGGATGCCCAGCAACATGAACAGGCCAAAGGCCGCGAGGTAAGTCAGGCCATACCAGTGAACGGCCAGCGGGCCAATCTGCAGGGCAACAGGGTCAATGTGGGGGTAAGTCAGCATGGGGGCTGATTGTGCACGCTGGGCATTCCCCTCATTGCGGTTTGACTTGGGCCAAAGCGAGCTGCTCGCTCACAAAGTCGATCCAGCGCGCCAGTGCAGGCGGGACCGCCGTCGCCATCCATACCAAGCTGGTTTCGCACACCGGTGCCAACGTGGGTTTGCCCCCCAGTGGGCGGTACACCACGCCAGGGCGCTGAAACTGCTGCACGCTGGCGGGCACCCAGGCCACGCCCAGGTCGGCAGACACCAGGTTGACGATGGTCTGCATCTGGATCGCCTCTTGCGCCACCACGGGCTCGCGGCCGGCCTCGTGGTACAGCGCAAAGATCGCGTCGTAGAGCGACGGCAAGATGGGCCGCGGAAAAATCACCAACGGCTCGGACAACACCTCGCGCAGGTGCACCACCGGGTGCTGGGCCAGCGGATGGCGGTCGGGCATGGCCAGCACCAGGGGCTCTCGTGCCACACACAGGCTTTGCAACGTGGGCGGCGCCTGGCCGGGTGTGTGCAGCAGCAACCCCGCATCGATGTCGCCACGCCCAAGGGCCTGCAGTTGCACATCGCCGGTCGCTTCGATCAGCTCCAGCCGCACACCCGGCCATTGCGCCCGAAAGGCGCGCACCCACTGCGGCAACATGCCAAAACCCACCGTCGATACAAAAGCCAGTCGCAGCCGCCCCACCTCGCCCGCTGCCGCTGCGCGAGCCTGTGCAGGCAGTGCCTGGGCACGGTCGAGCAAATCCAGCACCTGCGGCAACAAGGCAGCCCCCGCCGGGGTGAGCTGCACGCTGCGCTTTGTGCGGTCGAACAGTTTCAAACCCAAGGTGCGCTCCAGCCCGGCGATGGCCTGGGTGAGCGGCGGCTGCGTCATGTGCAGGCGCTGGGCGGCTCGACCAAAGTGCAGTTCCTCCGCCAAGGCGGCAAATTGCCGCCACAAGCGCATATCAATGAAGGGCTCTTTCATATGCTGCACATATTAATCACCTTCTACAAATGGATTGGATGGCGCGCACCAATCACCGCATACTCGCGGCTGCAAAAGGTTTCTCACCCCACAAGAACCGCTCCACGAAGGAAAACACACCATGGCAGACAAAATCATCCCGATCCAGCCCATCAACCGCCGCAGCGCCAACATCACGCAGGGCAAGTCACGTGCGCCCAACCGCTCCATGTACTACGCCATGGGCTACGAGGAAGGCGACTTCGTCAAGCCCATGGTCGGCGTGGCCAACGGCCACAGCACCATCACCCCCTGCAACAGCGGCCTGCAGAAGCTGGCCGACGCGGCCATCGCCGGCATCGAGGAAGCGGGCGGCAACGCCCAGGTGTTCGGCACGCCCACCATCTCGGACGGCATGGCCATGGGCACCGAAGGCATGAAGTACAGCCTGGTGAGCCGCGAGGTCATCAGCGACTGCATCGAGACCTGCGTGGGCGGCCAGTGGATGGACGGCGTGCTGGTGGTCGGCGGCTGCGACAAGAACATGCCTGGCGGCCTGATGGGCATGCTGCGCGCCAACGTGCCCGCCATCTACGTGTACGGCGGCACCATCCTGCCCGGCCGCTACCAGGACAAGGACCTGAACATCGTGAGCGTGTTCGAGGCCGTGGGCGAGAACGCAGCCGGCAAGCTGAGCGACTTTGACCTCAAAGAGATCGAAAAGCGCGCCATCCCCGGCACCGGCTCGTGCGGCGGCATGTACACCGCCAACACCATGTCCAGCGCCTTCGAGGCCCTGGGCATCAGCCTGCCGTATTCGTCCACCATGGCCAACCCGCACGACGAGAAGATGAACTCGGCCAAGGAATCGGCCAAGGTGCTGATCGAGGCCATCAAGATGGACTTGAAGCCCCGCGACATCGTGACCAAGAAGGCCATCGAGAACGCCGTGGCCGTGATCATGGCCACCGGCGGCTCCACCAACGCCGTGCTGCACTTCCTGGCCATCGCCCACACGGCGGGCGTGGAGTGGAGCATCGACGACTTCGAGCGCATCCGCAAGCAGACCCCCGTGCTGTGCGACCTGAAACCCAGCGGCAAGTACCTGGCCGTGGACCTGCACCGCGCAGGCGGCATCCCGCAGGTCATGAAGGTGCTGCTCAACGCCGGCCTGCTGCACGGCGACTGCATCACCATCAGCGGCAAGACCATTGCCGAAGTGCTCAAGGACGTGCCCGATGTGCCCCGTGCCGACCAGGACGTGATCCGCGGCATCGACAAGCCCATGTACGCACAAGGCCACCTAGCCATCCTGAAGGGCAACCTCAGCCCCGAAGGCGCCGTGGCCAAGATCACGGGCCTGAAGAACCCCGTCATCACCGGCCCCGCCCGCGTGTTCGACGACGAGCAATCGGCCCTGGAAGCCATCCTGGCCGGCAAGATCGTTGCCGGTGACGTGATGGTGCTGCGCTACCTGGGCCCCAAGGGCGGCCCCGGCATGCCCGAAATGCTGGCCCCCACCGGCGCGCTGATCGGCGCCGGCCTGGGCGAAAGCGTGGGCCTGATCACCGACGGCCGCTTCTCCGGCGGCACCTGGGGCATGGTGGTCGGCCACGTGGCGCCCGAAGCCGCTGCCGGCGGCACCATCGCCTTCGTCCACGAAGGCGACAGCATCACCATCGACGCACGCCAGCTGCTGCTGGAGCTGAATGTGCCCGAAGAAGAAATCGCCAAGCGCCGCGCCGCCTGGACGGCGCCCGCACCACGCTACACGCGCGGCGTGCAGGCCAAGTTCGCGTTCAATGCATCGAGTGCGAGCAAGGGCGCGGTGCTGGACGCGTATTGATGGAAAGTGCCAGGCCCACGGTCTTGGTTAAATAGCAAAAAAGCCCGTGGCGTCATGACGCCACGGGCTTTTTTTATCGGTGCTTCAACTCACCAGGAGTCTGCGGGGGCTTCGCCCTCACCAAGGGTTCAGCGCGGCTTGCGCGGAGCAATACCCAGGGCTTCCTTGCTCTTGTTGATGCGGTCCTGCTTTCGCTGGTCCATCTTTTCCATAGCTTTACGCTTGGTATATCCAGTGGCATCAGCCCAGGCCCACCATAGCAGTGTGAGCCCAAAAGGAGACATGACCCACCACCAGGACCAAGTGGCAACGGGACCGATTTCCAAATACTTCAGTGCCAGCAAAATGAGAGAAAGACCCAGCAGATACATCGCAATCTCCAGAAAACGTCGCAAAAGGCCTGATTGACTGAGGACAAATGCATGTCAACCCAAGTCACTACAATTCCATTAAAAGCACTGTAACTCAACCACAGGATTTCCCACCATGAAGCGTACCCTGATCACACTTGCCATGACGCTATCGGTTGCAGCCCCCGCAATGGCCGATCTGGCGCTGGCAACATCCAAAAATTGCATGGCATGCCATGCAGTCGACAAGAAGCTGGTGGGTCCCTCTTACAAGGATGTGGCCGCCAAATATGCAGGCCAGAAGGACGCTGTGGACAAACTGGCTGCCAAGATCATCAAAGGCGGCGCAGGCGTGTGGGGCCCGGTGCCCATGCCAGCCAATGCCCAAGTCAATGATGCAGATGCGAAAAAGCTGGCTGCTTGGGTCATGACCAACAAGTAATCGACATCACAGCGGAGCACTGACTTCGCAAAGGCAAAACAGCCGCGCCACATTTCTGTGTCGCGGCTGTTTTGTTTTGCAAACCATCGCCAGGGATGCCGATGAGGCAACCCCGCAATGGGCACAGTCAACATCAAACGATAGGCGTCAGCGTACTACCGTGTTCCCGCGCCCGCAGTTGCTGCTCCAGTTGCCCCACATAGGCCGCCGTAGTGTTGTCGGTCTCCTGGGCTCGGGCTGCAAGGTGCGCCTCCAGCACATCCATCCGCTGAAGCACCGCGGTGTGAGCCTGCTGGTGCTGGGCTTCCAGAAAAGCCCGCAACTCGGTAAAGCGAGAGGCTTCAGCGCGGTCAGCCAATTCACGCTGTGCGTGGAGCTCCTTGGTGTGGCGACGGGTTTCCATCAACACAGAACCCTGGAGCGAAAGCACATAGGCCACAAAGAAGATACTAAGCAGAGCGGTAAGCGCCAGCATGATCAGCCCCAACGGCGCATCGATGGACATGATGCCCAATGACACCACAGAGGGTTCAACCAGCGTTGGCCAATTGAGGGCCGCCAGTGCGGCAATGGCCAGCACGGTCAGTAAAAGAACAACAGATCGCAGATGCATGGGTTACTCCAGTCAGCAGAGCGCCCGGCCCGAGAGGCCAGTCACGCAGTGCAGCGGTTGTAACGCATGAAGAGCCGGGCAAAGGCTAATCGGCTCCGATTTCAGCTACCGTCCTACAGTACGGTCACGAGCCCACACTCTTTCCATTGGAACGCCCCGGGGCCACAACCTCGGCGCCGACACGCCGCCAGCACGAAGGCTGACGGCGTCCTCACAACTCAGTTCGCCTCAGACAACTGGTCAAGAATGGCTGGATTCTCCAGCGTGCTGGTGTCCTGCGTGATCGCCTCGCCTTTGGCAATGCTGCGCAGCAGGCGACGCATGATCTTGCCGCTGCGCGTTTTGGGCAGGTTGTCACCAAAGCGGATGTCCTTGGGCTTGGCAATGGGGCCAATCTCCTTGGCCACCCAGGCGCGCAGTTCGTTGGCAATTTGCTTGGCCTCCTCGCCTGTGGGGCGCGAGCGCTTGAGCACGACGAAGGCGCAGATGGCCTCGCCAGTCACGTCGTCCGGGCGACCCACCACAGCAGCCTCAGCCACCAGGTCGGTTTTGGACACCAGCGCCGATTCAATTTCCATGGTGCCCATGCGGTGGCCCGACACATTGAGCACGTCATCAATACGGCCCGTGATGCGGAAGTATCCACGGTCAACACTGCGCACAGCGCCGTCCCCAGCCAGGTAGTAGCCCTTCAGCTCTTCGGGAAAGTAGGCCTTCTTGAAGCGCTCAGGATCGTTCCAGATGGTGCGGATCATGCTGGGCCAAGGGCGCTTGATGACCAGGATGCCGCCCGACCCATTGGGCACATCGTTGCCGCCTTCGTCGACGATGGCGGCTGTGATGCCGGGAAGTGGCAAGGTGCAGCTGCCAGGTACCAACGGCGTAGCACCGGGCAGCGGGGTGATGACGTGGCCACCGGTTTCCGTCTGCCAGAACGTGTCCACAATGGGACAGCGCTCACTACCCACGTTCCGGTGGTACCACATCCAGGCTTCGGGGTTGATGGGTTCGCCCACGCTGCCCAGAATGCGCAGACTCGACAGGTCTGAGCGTGCAGGATGCACCGCCGCGTCGGCTTCTGCAGCCTTGATCAGCGAACGGATCGCCGTGGGAGCGGTGTAGAAAATCGAGCATTTATGCCGCTCGATCATCTGCCAGAAGCGCCCAGCGTTGGGATACGTCGGGATGCCTTCAAAAACGATCTGCGTTGCGCCCGCGGCCAGCGGGCCGTAAGCCACGTAGGTATGACCCGTGATCCAACCGATATCGGCCGTGCACCAGAAAACGTCATCAGGGCGCAGGTCAAACGTCCAATCCATTGTGAGCTTGGCCCACAGCAGGTAGCCGCCGGTGCTGTGCTGCACGCCCTTGGGCTTGCCGGTGGAGCCGCTGGTGTACAGGATGAACAAGGGGTGTTCTGCCCCCACCGCTACCGGTGCACATTCCGTGGACTGCCCGGCCAGGGCTTCGGCAAACGTCTTGTCACGCCCGGCCACCATGTTGCAGGCGGTGGCGGTTCGTTGGTACACAAACACATTGCGGATCGTGTCGCAGCCGCCCATAGACAGCGCTTCGTCGATGATGGATTTGAGCGGAAGCTCTTTCCCTCCACGCATCTGAAAGTTGGCGGTAATCACCGCCACAGCGCCCGCGTCGATGATGCGTTCTTGTACCGCCTTGGCGCTGAAGCCGCCAAACACCACGCTATGGGTCGCGCCAATGCGTGCGCAGGCTTGCATCGCCACCACGCCTTCGATGGTCATGGGCATATAGACCAGCACGCGGTCACCCTTGGCCACCCCATGCGCCTTGAGCGCGTTGGCAAACTGGCTCACCCGGGCCAGCAATTCCTTGTAGGTGATACGGGTGATTGACCCATCGTCCGCCTCAAAAATGATTGCGGTCTTGTTCTCGGTAGGGGTGCCGATGTGCCTGTCCAGGCAGTTGGCAGAGGCATTTAGCTCGCCGTCGGCGAACCACTGATAGAACGGGGCATTCGATTCATCCAGCGTACGCGTGAAGGGTTTGGTCCACTGCACATTGTCACGGGCCAGACGGGCCCAGAAGCCCTCGAAGTCATTGGTTGCCTCGGCACACAGCGCGTCGTAGCCCGCCATGCCCGACACACGGGCCGCTTTGACAATGGCGTCAGTGGGTGGGAACACGCGGTTCTCGACCAACACGGACTCGATCGCAGATGTGGGGGCACTCATGGTGTTGTCTCCTGGTTCTAATGGAATTGGCCGGTAATGTCGGCCGCGGCACTTACAGGCCACTGACTGGCACGAAGCTTACAGAGGATAGCCCTTGTGCCACCCACCTATCACCCTATGGGCGTGTCAGGAGGTTCTAAAATCGCCCGTCGCTTATTGACTGCCCCAAATCCGGTTCTTCATGTCCCTACCCACACCTACAAAACCCTCTCCCATGCGGCCTTTGCCCGCCCTGATTTTTGCCAGCCGCTGGTTGCAGGTGCCGCTGTATCTGGGCCTGATCCTGGCGCAGGCGGTGTATGTCTTCCACTTCTGGGTGGAGTTGGTCCATCTGATCGAGGCGGTGTTCGGCAATACAGAGGCGCTGCACAAGCTGGTGTCCAGCATTGGTTACAAAAGCGATATTGCGGTGACCTCGCTCAACGAGACCATCATCATGCTGGTGGTGCTGGCATTGATTGACGTGGTCATGATCTCCAACCTGCTGATCATGGTGATCGTGGGAGGATACGAGACCTTCGTGTCGCGCCTGCGTCTCGAGGACCACCCCGACCAACCCGAGTGGCTGAGCCACGTCAATGCCTCGGTGCTCAAGGTCAAACTGGCCACCGCCATCATCGGCATCAGCTCCATTCATTTGCTCAAGACGTTCATCAACGCCGCCAACTACGAACAGCACGTGCTGATGTGGCAGACCATCATCCATGTGGTGTTCCTGCTCAGCGCGCTGGCCATTGCGCTCACCGACAAGCTCATGTCGAACGGCGCAGAAAAGCACTGATCGCACCTGGGAGCATTCCCGTGCTCCCCGAGGGCCGAAGCCCGCTTCAGACCTTTCCTCTTCATCCCCCCGCCCTGCGGGGACTTGAAAGAGCCTGCCTAGAATGGCCGCTCGTTTGACAGGATAGGACACCGTGCTGCTCATCATCTTGCTGCCGCTGCTGGCAGGCACCGGATTCACCGGCTGGTCCGGAGCCCTTCAAAACCCCGGCTATCGCGCACGCACTGCATGGATTGCTGCGGCCGTTACCGCCGCCAGCCTGGGGCTGCTGCTGATGCAGGCCCCTGCAGTGATGGATGGCGAGGTGCTGCGGCAATTCACGCCATGGGTTCCCGAAATTGGTTTGAACATCGGCCTGCGCCTGGATGGCCTGTCGCTCATGTTCGCCCTCCTGATCACCAGCATGGGCCTGCTGATCATTCTGTACGCCCACAATTACCTGGGTGCCGACGACCCCGCGGGCAAGTTCTATTGCACGCTGATGCTGTTCATGGCCGCCATGCTGGGCATTGTGTTGTCCGACAACGTGCTGCTGCTCATCGTGTTCTGGGAGCTGACCAGCATCTCGTCCTTTTTGCTGGTGGGCTACTGGAGCCACCGCGCCGACGCTCGTGCAGGTGCTCGCATGGCACTGGCCATCACCGGCGGTGGCGGACTTGCCATGCTGGGGGGCTT
>NZ_JBKBTV010000209.1:0-501 GCF_046291265.1 Acidovorax sp.
GCGAGGCGGCCGTGGAGGCAGCGACCCTGGCGATCCGCCGAGGGCAGCTGGTCGTGCTGCCGACCGACACCGTCTACGGCATCGGCGCCGACGCCTTCGACGCGGCGGCCGTCACGTCGCTGCTGGCCGCCAAGGGGCGGGGCCGTGACATGCCCCCGCCGGTCCTGATCAGCGCACCGACGACCATCGACGCCCTGGCGGTGGGCCTTCCGGTCTACGCCCGGGCGCTCATCGACGCCTTCTGGCCCGGCCCGCTCACCCTGGTCTGCACCCAGCAGTCGTCGCTGCGCTGGGACCTCGGGGACAATCGAGGCACGGTGGCGGTGCGGATGCCCGACCACCCGGTCGCCCTCGAGGTCCTCGAGCGCACCGGCCCGATGGCGGTCAGCTCGGCCAACCTCACCGGCCGGCCGGCTGCGACCGACGCCGACCAGGCCGAGGAGATGCTGGGCGAGCAGGTCGACGTCATCGTCGATGCCGGCTCGAGCCCCGGCGCCGCCG
>NZ_JBKBTV010000210.1:0-500 GCF_046291265.1 Acidovorax sp.
TTGCGCCGCGCAGCCGTGCAGGCATTGCGCTCGCTCGGCAAGGCGGTGTGAGCCAACGCAGCCGCACGCGCTGTTTCCCGTGCACGCGCGCCTTCGTATCACCCCCTCGTCGCCGGCCGCACCGCCCGTCCGCCCGCTCGCCCGCCATCATGGTGCTCTCCGCCGTCTTTGTCATGGACCACAAAGGCAAGACCATTATCTGCCGCAACTATCGTGGTGACATCCCCCAAGCCGCGGCAGACCGGTGAGCGTGACTTGCGGGTTTTATGCGGCGCCACGGTGCCATGTTTGGCCGCACGGAGCCCTTGCTGACGGCGATGGCGCTGCCGCGGCTAGATTTGCGCTCAAGGTGCAGGAGAGCGAAGAGGTGGAGCTGGCGCCCATCTTCACGGAGGAGGGCGTGACATACGTTTATGTCAAGGTACTCATCGCTGTCGCGGTGGGCACGTTTCCCTCTGACGGACAGGCTGACGCATGCACGCAGCATGGCGCACTGTTCC
>NZ_JBKBTV010000021.1:0-68990 GCF_046291265.1 Acidovorax sp.
GGCTGGCAGCTCGATAGCGCCAGTCACGTCGGTCGTACGGAAGTAAAACTGAGGGCGGTAGTTGTTGAAGAAAGGCGTGTGACGGCCGCCTTCGTCCTTGCTCAGAACGTACACCTCAGCGGTGAAGTGGGTGTGTGGCTTGATGGAGCCGGGCTTGCACAGCACTTGGCCGCGTTCCACGTCTTCGCGCTTGGTGCCGCGCAGCAGCAGACCAACGTTGTCGCCTGCTTGACCTTGGTCGAGCAGTTTGCGGAACATTTCCACGCCGGTGCAGGTGGTCTTGACGGTGTCTTTGATACCGACGATTTCGATTTCTTCGCCGACCTTGACGATACCGCGTTCGATACGACCGGTCACGACGGTGCCGCGGCCAGAGATCGAGAACACGTCTTCCACGGGCATCAGGAAGGCACCGTCGATGGCACGTTCTGGCTGGGGAATGTAGGTGTCGAGTGCTTCGGCCAGCTTCATGATGGCTTCTTCACCCAGTGGGCCCTTGTCGCCTTCCAGGGCGAGCTTGGCGGAACCGCGAATGATCGGGGTGTCGTCGCCAGGGAAGTTGTATTTGTCGAGGAGCTCGCGCACTTCCATTTCGACGAGTTCGAGCAGCTCTTCATCGTCGACCATGTCGCACTTGTTCAGGAACACGATGATGTAAGGAACACCCACCTGGCGGGCCAGCAGGATGTGCTCACGGGTCTGAGGCATGGGGCCGTCAGCGGCCGAGCACACCAGGATAGCGCCGTCCATCTGGGCCGCGCCGGTGATCATGTTCTTCACATAGTCGGCGTGGCCTGGGCAGTCCACGTGGGCGTAGTGGCGGTTGGCCGTTTCGTATTCCACGTGGGCGGTGTTGATCGTGATGCCGCGGGCCTTTTCTTCAGGTGCTGCGTCGATCTGGTCGTAGGCCTTGGCTTCGCCGCCGAACTTGGCAGACAGCACGGTGGCAATGGCCGCCGTCAGCGTTGTCTTGCCATGGTCCACGTGGCCGATCGTGCCCACGTTGACGTGGGGCTTGGTCCGTTCGAATTTACCTTTTGCCATTTTTGAAATCTCCAAAGAGCAGTGCCTGTGTCAGGGTTTAACGTCTGCACCCGATTGCTGATTCGTCCCGCACAGGGCAACAGGACGGCACCGGGTCGCAGATTGCAAGAATCTTGCTACTATTTACATAGCTACCAGCGCTTGATACACAAGCGCTAGAGGCCAATTTCATTCAAATTTCGAAGAAAAGGACATGCTGAAGCGGTCCTTTTCCCCATCACACCATTACTTCGAGCGCGCAGCCATGATGGCTTCGGACACGTTGCGCGGCGCTTCGCTGTAGTGCTTGAATTCCATCGAGTAAGTGGCGCGGCCTTGCGTTGCGGAACGCAGCGTGGTCGAGTAGCCAAACATTTCCGACAGAGGCACTTCAGCGCGGATGGCCTTGCCACCGCCAGGAATGTCTTCCATGCCTTGCACCATGCCGCGACGGCTGGACAGATCGCCCATCACGTTGCCGGCGTAGTCTTCAGGCGTTTCGACTTCCACAGCCATCATGGGTTCGAGAATCACGGGACCGGCCTTGCGGCAGCCTTCCTTGAAACCGAAGATGGCAGCCATCTTGAACGCGAGTTCGTTCGAGTCCACATCGTGGTACGAACCGAAGTGCAGCGTGACCTTGACGTCCACCACGGGGTAGCCAGCCAGCACGCCTTGCGTCACGGCTTCGTTGATGCCCTTTTCGACCGCAGGGATGTATTCGCGAGGAACCACACCACCCTTGATCGCGTCGACGAACACGATGCCCTTGCCCACTTCGTTGGGTTCGATCTTGAGCACAACGTGGCCGTACTGACCCTTACCGCCGGACTGGCGCACGAACTTGCCTTCGGCTTCTTCCACCGTCTTGCGGATGGTTTCGCGGTAAGCCACCTGGGGCTTGCCCACGTTGGCTTCCACGCCGAATTCACGCTTCATGCGGTCCACGATGATTTCCAGATGCAGCTCGCCCATACCAGCGATCAGCGTCTGGCCAGACTCTTCATCGGTCTTCACGCGGAAGGATGGATCTTCAGCAGCCAGGCGCTGCAGGGCGATGCCCATCTTTTCCTGGTCGGCCTTGGTCTTGGGTTCCACAGCCTGGGTAATCACAGGCTCAGGGAACACCATGCGTTCCAGAATGATGGGCGAGCCCACGTCGGAAAGCGTTTCACCCGTCGTCACGTCTTTCAAGCCCACGCAAGCAGCGATGTCGCCCGCACGGATTTCGTCGACTTCCACGCGGTCATTGGCCATCATCTGCACGATACGGCCGATGCGCTCTTTCTTGCCCTTGACCGTGTTGTACACGGTGTCGCCCTTGGTCAACACGCCCGAGTACACACGCACAAAGGTCAACTGGCCCACAAATGGGTCGGTCATCAGCTTGAACGCCAAAGCCGAGAACTTCTCGCCGTCGTCCGCTTTGCGGGTGACGGGGGCTTCGTCTTCATCCGTACCCGTCACGTCCGGGATGTCCACGGGCGATGGCAGGTAGTCGATCACGGCGTCCAGCATGCGCTGGACACCCTTGTTCTTGAAAGCCGTGCCACACAACATGGGGTGGATTTCAGTGGCGATCGTGCGGGTACGCAGGCCGAACTTGATTTCCTCTTCCGAGAGCGTGCCCTCTTCCAAGTACTTGTTCATCAGCTCTTCCGAGGCTTCAGCCGCAGCTTCCACCATCTTCTCGCGCCACTCTTCAGCCAAAGCCTGCAGGTCTGCAGGGATTTCAGCGTAGTCGAACTTCATACCTTGCGAAGCCTCATCCCACAGGATGGCCTTCATCTTGAGCAGATCGACCACGCCGGTGAACTTTTCTTCAGCACCGATCGGGATCACCACTGGCACGGGGTTGGCCTTCAGGCGCAGCTTCATCTGGTCATAGACCTTGAAGAAGTTGGCGCCGGTGCGGTCCATCTTGTTCACAAAGGCCAGGCGTGGCACCTTGTACTTGTTGGCTTGGCGCCAGACGGTTTCCGACTGGGGCTGCACACCACCCACGGCGCAGTACACCATGCAGGCGCCGTCGAGCACGCGCATCGAACGCTCCACTTCAATCGTGAAGTCCACGTGGCCGGGGGTATCGATGATGTTGAAACGGTGCTCGGGGTAGGACAGGTCCATGCCCTTCCAGAAGCAGGTCACAGCAGCCGAAGTGATCGTGATGCCGCGCTCTTGCTCTTGCTCCATCCAGTCCATGGTCGCCGCGCCATCATGCACTTCACCAATCTTGTGGTTCACACCGGTATAGAACAGGATACGTTCGGTGGTCGTGGTCTTGCCAGCGTCAATGTGGGCCGAGATACCGATATTGCGGTAGCGCTCGATGGGGGTCTTGCGTGCCATGGTGGATCCTTGGTGATCTTTGTATTGGTGAGGTCGGGGCGCCCATCTTGCAGGCCAGACCCGACTATTTTGTGACTGCCCCAATCAACACAAGGCTGCAGGCAAAAATGCCGGCAGCCTTGCGCCCTGATGGGGACAAATCCGCGTTCTTAGAAGCGGAAGTGGCTGAATGCCTTGTTGGCTTCGGCCATGCGGTGAACTTCGTCACGCTTCTTCATGGCACCACCACGGCCTTCGGTGGCTTCGAGCAGTTCGTTGGCCAGGCGTTGGGCCATCGACTTTTCGCCACGCTTGCGAGCGGCTTCCTTGATCCAGCGCATGGACAGGGCCAGGCGACGGACAGGGCGCACTTCGACGGGCACCTGGTAGTTGGCACCGCCCACACGGCGGGACTTCACTTCGACCATGGGCTTCACGTTGTTGATGGCAACGGTGAAGGCTTCCAGCGGGTCTTTATCAGGGTGCTTCTTCTCGATCAGTTCCAGGGCACCGTAAATGATGCGCTCTGCAACCGCCTTTTTGCCGCCTTCCATGATCACGTTCATGAATTTGGACAGCTCTACATTGCCGAACTTAGGATCCGGCAGGATTTCACGTTTGGGGACTTCGCGACGACGTGGCATTTTTTCACCTCATATTGCTTCAGTTGGCATCTTTTCAGACACCGCGAGATTCATTCAGAACCCCACTTACTCGACCCACACGGAACATCCGCGCTTGGGGTCACTTCGTTTGACTGCGCCTGCCAGGCGAATCAAACACCGATGGAGACACAACCGCCAGGGCTTATTTGGCCTTTGGCTTCTTGGCACCGTACTTGGAGCGCGACTGCTTGCGGTCTTTCACGCCTTGCAAGTCGAGCGAGCCACGCACGATGTGGTAACGCACACCGGGCAAGTCCTTGACACGACCGCCACGAACCAGCACTACGCTGTGTTCCTGCAGGTTGTGACCTTCGCCGCCGATGTAGGAGATGACCTCAAAACCGTTGGTCAGGCGCACCTTGGCGACCTTACGCAGAGCGGAGTTAGGCTTTTTAGGCGTCGTGGTGTACACACGGGTGCACACGCCGCGGCGCTGTGGAGAATTTTCCATCGCAGGGCTTTTGGACTTGGTCTTTTCGACCTCGCGCCCCTGACGGACCAGTTGATTGATGGTTGGCATGAAATACGTCCCTAAACGTGAATTTGCTTCGTGAAAGCTACAAGCTTCGCTAAAAGCGAAAACGTGAATCCCTTCGGAAATTCCGAAAAGCCTTCTAATGTAGCAGCATGGCCCGAAACGGGCAAGTGGCACGGCCCCTACTCGAATGCCGATCTTGGTCAGCCAACGCGCCTATTGCCGTTGAAAGCGCGCGGCCTGTGCCAGGGCAGCCGTGCAAGGGCCGCCCAAGCTGCGCAGCAGCGCTCCACTTGTGTGCACCGACTGCGTCCCCCTTCTCGAGTGGCGCGGCCATTCGAGAAGGGGTGAAGGCGCGGCAGCGCCTCAGGGGGTTGCACCCTATTTAATCCACAACCGAATAGCGTCCCAGGCGCGGCCCAGGATGCCGGCCTGCTCCACGCCTTCCAGCGCGACCAGGGGCACTTCCGCCACGGCCTGGTCGGCCAGCATCACCTTCAGCGTACCAATCGCCTGGCCCTTGGTGAACGGGGCCACCAACGGATCGGGGCGCGAGATCTGGGTGGTGAGCTTGCCCGCGCTGCCCGCAGGCACGGCGACCACGATGGCTTCTTCACGGCCGATCTTGAGGGTGTTGGTGGTGCCTTTCCACAGGGCTGGCGTGGCCACCGGGTTGCCCGCCTCAAACAGCTTGACGGCTTCGAAGGCCGTGTAGCCCCAGTTCAACAGCTTCTGGCTTTCGTTGGCCCGCGCGTTCTCGCTGGCCGTGCCGAGCACGATGGACAACAGACGGCGCTGGCCCACACCCGGAAAGTCGCGCTTGGACGTGGCGACCAGGCAATAACCTGCTGCGGCCGTGTGACCCGTCTTGAGGCCGTCCACCGTCGGGTCGCGGAACAGCAGCGAATTGCGGTTGGTGCCGTTGGAGGCTGGCGTGCCCGGATAGCTGTACTGCTTGGTGGAGTAGTAATGCATGTACTCCGGGAAGTCCTTCATGAGCCGCGTGGCCAGCACACTCAGGTCGCGCGCGGTGGTCAGGTGGCCGGGTTCGGTCAGGCCTTCGGGGTTCTTGTAGCTGGTGCCGTTCATGCCCAGCGCCTTGGCCTGGTCGTTCATCAGCTTGACGAAGTTCTCGTACGTGCCGCCCACGCCCTCGGCCAAAGCCACCGTGGCGTCGTTGCCGGACTGGACGATCATGCCCTTGATGAGGTCTTCGACCGGCACCTGCATCTTGGGGTCGATGAACATGCGCGAGCCGGGCATCTTCCAGGCGCGCACGCTGACAGGCAGCTTTTGATCGAGCGCTATTTTCTTGGAGCGCAGCGCATCAAACACCAGGTAGCCGGTCATGAGCTTGGTCAGCGACGCCTGCTCGACGGGTGAATCAATGTCCTTGGCGGCCAGAACCTGGTTGGCGGTGATGTCCACCAGCAGGTAGGTGCGCGCGGCGATTTCGGGGGGTTGCGGCGCCTGGGCGAGTGCCCCGAAGGCGGCTGGTGCCACCGCAGCAAAGACGGCCAAAGATCGCAACGCGGACAAGATTCGTTTCATGGGGCAATAAGGGGCTGGAAAGGCTCGAAAAAGGGTGGGGGAAAAGGCGCAGATCAGCGCGGCGGGGCAGACGCTCTTAAACGCCCGATTGCAGGTGGCGAACCACCAAGTTTTTCAAAAGCGGCAATTGTCCGTGAAAGAAATGCCCCCCAGCCGGGACGACTGTGACAGGCAGTATCTGGGGCCGGGCCCAGTCCATCACGGACGACAGCGGCACGGTGTCGTCCTGCTCGCCGTGCACCACCAGCGTGTGCAGGTGGGCTTCGAAAGGGACGGGGGCGACGGTGAAGCGGCTGGCTGCGGTCCCAACCAGCACGGCCTGGTCCACGCGGCCTTGGGGCCAGAGTGTGGCCAGCGCATGGCTGGTAACAAAAGCGCCGAACGAGAACCCGGCCAACGCAATGCGCTGGCCTTCGGCGGCGGGCGCCACCTGCTCGACCACGGCCAGCAGGTCCTGCAGCTCGCCCCGGCCTTCGTCGTAGACGCCTTCGGTGGCGCCCACGCCGCGAAAGTTGAACCGCACCGCCGTCCACCCGCATTGCACAAATGCGCGCGCCAGGGTCTGCACCACCTTGTTGTCCATGGTGCCGCCAAACAGCGGGTGGGGGTGCGCAATGATGGCCACGCCACGGGGCGCCGCAGCACCGTCGGCCAGCGTGGCCGCGTCACGCACGGCCTCTATGGCGCCTGCGGGGCCGGACAAGGTCAGGCGTTCGGTTTGGGCATTCACAGAGTTACTACCAAATTAATAGCTACCAGCGCTTGATGGATAAGCGCTAGCGGCCAAAATCATTCAAATTTATCAACGAAACGGATGGAGGCGCTTTCAGCGCCCAAGTTCCGCCGGGGTGACCAAACGCTCCACCACTTGGCCGTTTTTCAGGTGGGACTCGACGATCTCGTCAATGTCGGCTGCGTCCACGTAGGTGTACCAAGTGCCCTCGGGGTACACCACCGCGACGGGGCCGCCAGCACAGCGGTCCAGGCAACCGGCCTTGTTCACGCGCACCTTGCCCGCGCCCGCCAGGCCTGCCGCCTTGACCTGCTGCTTGCAGCGGTCAAAACCGGCCTGGGCGTTGTGGTGGGCGCAGCTGTCCTCGCCATTGGCGCGGTCGTTCAGACAGAAAAAGATGTGGCGCTGGTAATAGCCGGGCGCTGCGGCCGGTGCGGAGGTGGTGTCGCTCATACCGGGCATTTTACGAACCCCGCGCCGTGAAACTGGCACGCACAACGCCAGTGCACCCGTGGATCTGGCTTTGCCAGTCCACCGGGTGCGTTCCCCTCCCGCCCAGCGAGAGAGGGGGAAGGCGCCGAAGGCGACTCAGGGGGAGTGTTCTCTCCTCGACAAGCGCAGCACCACATACAGCAGCGTGACATAGGGCCACAGCCAGCCCAGCCATTGGCCCAGGCCATAAAAGCGGATGAAACGGCCCTGTTCCCAGATTTGCAGCGTTTGCGCAAAGTAGGCACTGGTGGGCGCCTGGTTGAGCAGCGCCAGGTGCCACGCCAGCGCCAGCAGCAGCAAGGCGGCGCAGGCCCGGCGCGGCAGCCCCATCAGCAACAGCGCCAGCGCCAGCGCGCCCCACACCCCCACGCGCACCGGCAGACCCATCCATTCCCAGGCATGCACAGGGCCCCAGCTCAGCGCGGCCGACAGCGCGGTCAGCGCCACGCCAATCGCCACCACGCCCAGCGAAAACAACGCACGCCGCCCCATCTGGCGGATCACGCAGTAGCCCAGCAGGCAGGGGATGAGCAGGCCCAGCACCACACACAACAGCTCGCCACTGGGCGACAGGGGAGACAGCTCGCTCTCGCGCAGCGGCAACCAGTCCAAAAAAGGCGTGTCTTCCAGCAGCTCGATGAGCGCGGCCTCCAGCCGCTCCAGCACCTGCCCCAGCCCAAAAGGCACGGCCGCCGGGAACAACAGCGCCATCGGCCACAACGCCAACAGCACCATGGCGCCGCTCGCATCGGCCACAAACCAGCGGCCCCGAAAATCGCTCCAGCGGTCGATGGCGCCCAGCCGCTCCAGCAATGCCGCGCTCAAGGCGCCCACCAAGGTGCCGGCGGTGTTGAGCACCAGGTCCAGGTTGGACGGAACACGCCGGGGCAGATAGATCTGCAAAAACTCCAGCAGCACCGACAACAGCCCGCCCGCCAGCGTGGCCAGCAGCACCGGGCTGCGCGCCCAGCCCGACCGCAGCATGGCCAGCACCAGCAAAAAGCCGAGCGGCGCGTAGCCGACGATGTTGGTGGTGATGTCAAACCCGGTCCAGTACGGCGGCGGCAGCGGCGCCAGCAAAAAGACCAGCGGATCAATGCCCTGCGCACGCCAGCCGTCAAACGGGAACAGGCTCGCAAAAACGATCAGCGCCGTATAGGTCAGCGCCAGGGGCCATGCGGAGGTTCTGTGCACCGGCATCGGGCCTGTGGTTCTGTGCGCTTAAAACGGCTTGACGACGACCAGCACCACGGCCACTAGCAGCAGCAGCACGGGCACCTCGTTGAACCAGCGGAACCACACATGGCTCCTGCGGCTGGTGCCGTCGGCCAGCTTGCGCAGCACCACGCTGCAGGCGTGGTGGTAACCGATCACCAGCACCACCACGGCCAGCTTGGCGTGCATCCAGCCATTGCCCGGTCCCCAGCCGATGCCATAGCCCATCCACAGCCACGCGCCCAGCGCCAGCGCGGGCACGGCAAGCAAGGTGGTAAAGCGCAGCAGCTTGCGGGCCATCAGCAGCAGGCGGTCACGCTCGGCGGCCGAGCCTGGCGCCACCATCGCCAGATTGACGAAGATGCGCGGCAAATAGAAAAGGCCAGCAAACCAGCTGGCCACGAAAACGATGTGAAAGGCTTTGACCCAGAGCATGGCTGCAGTTTACGGGCCCAAACGGCGCTAACGGCGCAAAGGGCCGAAACCCCCGACCCAAAAAAAAGCCCGGCAAATCCGCCGGGCCAGGAAAGCCTGTTTTGCATCGCTGCAATCCAAGGCCCCGCTCAGGGAGGAAAAGCGGGGAGCGGCAAGCCGCCCGGCGCCAATTTAGCACCGGGGCCGGGGCGTTACAAGTGGCATTTCAGGGCGACATCCACGCAGCCTCCGCAACTGGCGCCCCCATATCAGTGCACCCGTGGATCCGGCTCCGCCGGTCCAGGGGGTGCGTCCCCCTTGGGGGAAGACGCGAAGCGGCTCAGGGGGATAATTCCTCTCATGCATCCCACCCCCTTCCCCCAGAACCGCCCGCGCCGCCTGCGCCGCGATGCGTTTAGCCGCAACCTGGTGCGCGAAAACGCCGTCACGCCACACGACCTGATCTACCCGGTGTTTGTGCACGAAGGCAGCCAGCGCCGCGACGCGGTGACCTCCATGCCCGGTGTGGACCGCCTGAGCCTCGATCTGCTGCTGCCCGTGGCCGAAGATTGCGTAAAGCTCGGCATTCCGGTGCTGGCGCTGTTCCCGGCGATTGACCCGTCGCTCAAGACGCCCGACGGCAAAGAAGCGCTCAACCCCGACGGCCTGATCCCGCGCGTGGTGCGGGCGCTCAAGAAAGAATTCCCTGGCCTGGGCGTGATGACCGACGTGGCGCTGGACCCGTACACCAGCCACGGCCAGGACGGCGTGCTGGACGACACCGGCTACATCATCAATGACGAGACCGTGGAGATCCTCACCGGCCAGGCCCTCACGCATGCCGAGGCGGGTGTGGACATCGTCGCCCCCAGCGACATGATGGACGGCCGCATTGGCGCCATCCGCGACGCGCTGGAAGCACAGGGCTACATCCACACGCGCATCATGGCCTACAGCGCCAAGTACGCCAGCGCCTTCTACGGCCCGTTCCGCGACGCGGTGGGCACGCGTGGCGCCCTGGGCAAAGCCGACAAGAACGTCTACCAGATGGACCCCGGCAACAGCGACGAGGCCCTGCGCGAGGTGGCCATCGACATCGCCGAAGGTGCGGACATGGTGATGGTCAAGCCCGGCATGCCCTACCTCGACATCGTGCGCCGCGTGAAGGACGAGTTCCACGTGCCCACGTTCGCCTACCAGGTGAGCGGCGAGTACGCCATGATCAAGGCCGCCGCCGCCAACGGCTGGCTGGACCACGACGCCGTGATGATGGAAAGCCTGCTGGCTTTCAAGCGCGCAGGCGCCGATGGTGTGCTGACCTACTTCGCGCGCGATGCGGCACGCTTGCTCCTCAAATAGTAGCTATCAGCGCTTTACCAATAAGCGCTAGAGGCACTTTTCACTATAAATCGGGGCGCCATGCGCATTTTCCACATCCAGAGTAGCGGCGTGACGGAGCTGTCGGCACTGCCC
This sequence comes from Acidovorax sp., assembly GCF_046291265.1. Taxonomy (GTDB): domain Bacteria; phylum Pseudomonadota; class Gammaproteobacteria; order Burkholderiales; family Burkholderiaceae_C; genus Acidovorax. Next base: position 10,370 of record NZ_JBKBTV010000021.1, read on the forward strand.
ACGCAGATGCCGGAGCAGGGTTTTGTCTGGATCGCCTGTTCACGCCCGGCGTTCCAGGCGCGGCTGGCGGAGATTCAGGCCTGCCTGCAGACCCTGGTGGGGCTGCAGTTGGTGGACTTGCATGTGTCCGACCTGCTCAACGCGCAGCTTCCTTCGCACTACGACTACACGTCGCAGTACGACCTGCTGGTGTTCCGCCGCCTGGCCACTGCACAGGGCGACCCAACCGACGCCCCAGCCACCAGCGCCGACCCCACCAGCCCGCTCAAACGCGGCGGCCCCCCCGTGCTGCGGCGCATTGACACCAACCCCGTGGGTTTTGCGGTGTTTGACCAACTGTTGCTCACCGTGCACCCCGCCGACTGTGCGGTGCGCGACGCGTATGCCGCCCGCCTGCTGGCCGCCCTGCCCACCAGCCCCAGCGAGGGCCGCGCAAGCCCCGTGCCCGGTGCACGCAGACCGACCACGCCCGCCGACCTGATGCTGCGCGTGGTCAACCTGATGGTGGACGGCTACCTGGACCTGCGCCGCGAACTCACGCGCCAGCTCGACCACTGGCAAAACGAGCTGCTCAAGCCCCGCGCTCGCTACGTGAACTGGAGTTCGCTGCTCGAAGCGCGCCTGTCGCTGCACATGCTCGACGAGATCTGCGAAGACCAGCGCACTGCCGTGCAGGACTGGATCGACGCGCTGGAAACCTGGGCCCTGCCAGACAACCCCGCCGGACTGCGCGAGCTGGACCTGCTGAAGGTGCGCAGCCGCGACGTGCTGGAGCACATCGAGCGCGTGGTGCACCACGTGCGGCGGCTGGAGCAAAGCACCGAAACCGCCGTGCAGATGCACTTTTCGGTGCAGAGCAACCGCACCAACGACATCATGCGCACGCTCACCGCGCTGACCGCCGTGTTTTTGCCGCTGAACCTGATCGCGGGCATCTTTGGCATGAACTTCGAGTTTTTGCCATTGATTCACAAAGCCAATGGCTTCTGGTGGGCGCTGGGGTCCATGGTGTTCACCGCCGTAGCGCTGGTGCTGGTGTTCTGGCGCAAACGCTATCTGGCGCGTTCGAGCCGAATGTGAGTGCGAGGGCCACCCCGCCGACAGCCCGGTGAGCCTTGCCCACCCGGCGCACTCGGCGGGGCATGTCGTCACCGTGAGCCCACCCTCAGGCCGCCAGCGCCATCGCCAGTGGTTGCCGTGCACGAAAAGCCCACTTTGGCCCCAGGCGGAAAGCCTCCAGCCGGCTCGACGAAGCGGTGGAAAAGAACAGGTCTTCCGACAAATTCAAGCGCTCGAACACCCGGCGCTGACGCACCGAGCGGCGGCGCAGATCGCCCTCAAACGCATTGCCATCGCCGCGCGACTGCTCAAAAAAGGCCGCCGCGCGCCCCAGGTTCTGAAGCGCCTCGGGCGTCAACGCCGGCACGGCACGCGGTGCAGACAGACGGGCCTGGGTAATGAACGGGTTGCGCCCCACCAGCAGACCCCACGGCCGACGGCCCTCGACAGGGTCGACGCTCAAGGCTTCCAGCTTGGTCAAGCCAAAGTCGCGCGCCAGCGTCAACCGCACGGCCAGCCAGGGGTCACCCTGGCGCACTTCCTCGATCGCTGCGCGCGCCGCGGACTCGTCTCCCACCAACGGCAGCACCAGGGAGCCCAGCAGACGCTGCGCGTGTGCGTCGCCCTGGTTGGCGGCCGCATGCAGCCACGCAATGGCCTGCTCCGACTCCACCACCGAATTCGACGAGCGCAGTATCAAGGCCCCCAGTTTGCGCTGCGCCTCGGACCGCCCCGCGATCGCAGCCTTTTCCAGGAAGAAGCGGGCCATCTGGGGGTTGGACACCGATGAGCGGTGGTCAGCGTGCGTCTCGTACAGGGCCAGCCATGCGTCATCGCGGCCCGCATCGGCTGCGCGCAGCAACAGGGCCACCCCTTTGCGCAGGTTCAACGACGTGCTCAACCGCGCGGGTGTCAGCGTACCGCTGTCAATACCGCAGCGCGCGCGGCCGAGCAGGCTGGCAGCATCCCGATCGCCGCGCACGATGGCCAGCTCCAGGCAGGCCTCAATCTGGTCGGGCGCCAGCCCGCGCAAGGAATGGTTCTCGCGTTCGGCCCACAAGACAGCGGCCAACACGAGGTCCGACAGGGCGTGCGTCAAGCGCGGCGCCACCATCAACGCGACGCGCAAGCAGTCGACCAACGGGTCCAGCGCGCCCTCTTCATGCGCCTGGCGCGCCGCGATCACCGCAACCTGCACCACGTCCACTGCTGCGCTGGATTGGATCGACTCCACCATCGCCTCCAGGGTTCGGTCCGAACGCGCAGCCCCCACGGCAGCCATCACCTGACTGGCCTCGACGTGGCCGCCCGCGGCGGCGGCCTCCAGCCACGCCTGCCCCGCCGCGACGCGACTGCGCGCCAACGCCATCCACACTCCCAACTTGAATTGCGCCAGTGGACTGCCCGATGCGGCCGCCTTGTGCAGCGCATCTTCTTGTTTCAGTGTCAGCAGGTCTTGCAGAGGCAAGCTCTCGGCAATGGCACACGCGGTTTCTGGAAGTTCGCGGACGCTGGGGTGCGAGAGGTATTCAATCCCCGTGGCCACATGGCGGGGGAAGCCGTCGCCCCCCACCAAATAACGTCGCCCCGCTTTGCTGCGAGCAGCTGGATCGCCCTGGCGGGCCAGGATCAGCAATTGAATGTCTTGTCTGCGCATGCTTGGCTCTCTTCAATGTGTTGCGGGGGCGGCACACTGAAGCGGCCTTTAGGACGCAAACCGGCAAACACCCCCTGCTTTGGACAGATTTGAAGGATAGAAATGCACGCATGACGGCGGGGTTGCGCGAACATGACATTTGCGTAATGAACGGAACCGCATGGCTTGCAGACGCACCCTGTAAAAACAGAAAAGGCCCGCGTCCCCTGGAGGGGAGCGGGCCTATCGTCTACCTTGGAGAGGTTTGCCCACTGCAATGGGCAACGATCAAATAGATCGCCTTAGAACATGTGGCGCAGGCCGATATCCAGGCCCTTGGAATTGCCGCCCAGGCGGGTGCTGGAGCCGTTCAGTGCCAGAGCCGAGCCGTTCTTGTTCTTCAGGTATGCGAAGGTGGTGTACAGGGCCGTGCGCTTGGACAGGTTGTGCACGTAGCCGACTGCGAACTTGTTGGCCTGGACATTGCTGTCCTGAACGCTGATTCGCGTCCACGAAGCACGGACCAAGCCCGCACCCACAGGAGCCGTTGCGCCGACCAGGTAGTGGCGAGCCTTCTGGTCACGGGCGTCGGATTCATCCTGGCCTGCTTGGAGCAGCAGCTTGGCCACGCCGAAATCGTAAGAACCGCCAATGTTGGCATTCGTCACATCGCCGTACACACCCAGGCTGGAGACAGCGCCATAGCTCACGCCCACATTGAGGGGGCCATTTTCGTAGCCGCCGCGCAGGCCATAACCCGTGCCGTCATTGGAGCCGTTGGCGGCTTCGCCACGGTAGTACTGCGCCTGACCAAAGAATCCACCCAGATTCTTGGGGGTGAAGTACGAAATGGCATTGCTGGTGCGGGTCTGCATGGCATAGCCGTAGTTCGCACCCAGCGAGGTCGTCTTCAGGAGAGCGCCCACGCCGTTGTCACCGAATGCGTCGTAGATGTTGTTGTAGGTCGCGGTGAAATCGCGGCCCAGGCGGACTTCACCCCAGCTGTCATCCATCAGGCTGACGGTGGAGCGGCGGTTGAAGTTGAAGGTGTTGGCGACGCCTGTGCCGTCGTCCAGGTTAAAACCGGCTTCCAGCCAGAAACCAGCCTTCAGGCCACCGCCCAGATCTTCGATACCGCGGAAGCCGAGGCGGCTGGAGGACAGACCGCCGCTGCCTTGGCTGGTGCGGTTGGTTTCAGTGCCGCGACCAACTTGGAACGCCACGTCAGCCACGCCGAACAGCGTGACGGACGATTGTGCATAAGAGGTTGCGCTGATGGCTGCAAGCACAGCCAGTGTGGCGAATTTTTTCATGGTCATCCTTGATAAGTGGGTTCAATCGGAGTCATGTCCCACGCCTTGTTGGCAGGACATGGTGCAAGCGTAGGCAATGCTCCCGCGCACCCACAGACCGAAAAGCGCAACAGAGGGGGGCGTGCATGTGCCACCCCCCCGGTTTGCGACCACGCCGTTTCACACCCGCCACAACCGACCTGAAGCTGCGACTGTTCGTGAATTCGCAACAGTCCATTTCAATCCGGCAAGCTTCTCAAACCCAGGTAGACCCCCAACAATCCAGCCAAGTCAATCCGCAGCTTCCCTTAATTCGTCTGCAGTCCTTCTTTTTGAATCCTTCGGGATTTCGCCCCATGCGCTTGCTTTCCATTGAAGACGAAAAATCGACCGCGGCCTACCTGCACAAAGGCCTGACTGAGAACGGCCATATCGTGGACACAGCGTTCGATGGTGTCGAGGGCCTGCACCTGGCCACCTCAGGGCACTACGACCTCATCCTGCTGGACGTGGGACTGCCTGGCGTCAGCGGCTGGGAGGTGCTGCGGGGCATTCGCACACACCAACAGACACCGGTGTTTTTCCTCTCGGGCCGGGATGACGTGGATGACCGTGTCAAGGGGCTCCTGTTGGGTGCCGACGACTACATGGTCAAGCCCTTTGCCTTTTCCGAACTGCTCGCACGCATCCAGGTGGTTGCGCGCCGCCGCGCCCCCCTACCCGCCCCGGACGGGGTGTTGCGCGTGGGCGACTTGGAGGTCGATACCGCCCGTCGGCGCGTCAAGCGAGGAAAGTCCCGCATCGACCTCACCACCAAGGAGTTTGTTCTGCTGGACTACCTGGCGCGCCATGTGGGCCAGGTCGTATCACGCACCCTGATCGCGCAGAACGTGTGGGACATGCACTTTGACAGCGACACCAATGTGGTCGATGTCGCGGTGCGCCGACTGCGCGCCAAGCTCGACGAGCCCTTCACGGAGAAGCTGGTTCACACGGTCAGGGGCGTCGGCTATGTCCTCGAACACCAGAGCGCCTGAGACGAGGGTCTTGGACTCGGCTACAGGGCCAGCGGCGCTCCCGCGTACACCGATGCGGCGCCGGGCAGCCAACCTGCGGCGTTCTCTGACCCTGAAGATCGCGCTGGCGATTGCCGTGATCACCCTGCTGTTGATCACCGCGAGCTTCTGGATGGTGATCTACCTTCTGGGCCAGGATTTCGACGACATCGAGCCGCTTCTGGCCAGCGCTGGGACCATGGTCCACATCCCCGCCGAGGACCTGCTGTCGCGGCGCCATGACTTTGCCCTGCGCTCATGGCGTGCATTCGCCATCACGCTCGGCGTCGGCGCACTGGCCGCCAGCCTGTTCGCGTGGTGCACCACCCGGCTCATTCTGACCTCGGCCAACCGCCTGGCCAATACGGCCAATCGCATCAGCGCCCAGGCCTTGCACGAACGGCTGGCCCCGGAGCACAACCCTGCCGAACTGGAGCCCGTGGCCCGAGCGTTCAACCACATGCTCGACCGGTTGCAAGACTCCTTCACCCAACTGTCGGGCTTTTCATCCGACCTTGCGCACGATCTGCGGGCGCCCATCCACCGCCTTCTGATCGCTGCCCAGGTCACGCTTGCCCGCCCACGCAGTGCCGACGAATACCGCGCGGTGATTGAGGCGACCGTGCCAGCGTATGAGCGCATGGGACGCCTGATCGAAAACATGCTGTTCCTGGCGCGCGCAGACAGTCAGCACAGCGCCATCCACGCGACCTGGATACCCCTGGAGGAGCGGCTGGGCGCCACCGCAGCCTTCTTCGAGCTGCTGGCGCAGGAGCAGGGCCTGCAGTTGGCGCTGCAGGTAGAGGCAAACGCCCACGTCTGGGCCGATGACACCTTGCTCACCCGCGCCAACGCCAACTTGCTGACCAATGCCATTCGCCACGCACGCCCGGGCAGCACCGTTGTGCTCTCTGCAGAGGTGTCATCAGACGGAAGCTGCCACATCTCGATATCCAACGAGGGCGAGCCGATTGCGCCCGAGCACCAGGTAAAGATCTTCGAGCGCAGCTACCGTGTCGAAGCCGAGCACACGGAAGAAGCACCCGGCGCTGGACTGGGACTTGCGATCGTCAAAAGCGCCATGGAACTGCACGGAGGAACGGTCAGCGTCCGCAGCGGGCCGGGCCAGCCCACGGTGTTCACCCTCTCGTTCCCGCCGCAGCCGCCACGTGTGTCCGAGGTTGGTATCCCACGGGGACGAATCGGCCGGTAGCTCAGTGGGTGGCAGGTGGTTGCGGTTGGTTGCGGTTGGTTGAGGGCTTGAACGTTCGCAAGCCAGGTCAACGGGGTGCCGTGACGCCAAACAACCCCGCCCCGTTGTCCCACGCCACCTTGCGCGCCACGTCGGCGGGCAGGCCGCCGAGCCAGGTACGGTAGCCCTTCATGAGGCTCTCGTAATACTGCCAGCGCTGGTTCACCCAAGTGTCCGAACCCACCACAAACCGCGTGGGGTACTTGAGCAGCAGCGCGCGCCAGGCGGGGCACAGTTGCTCGCCCTCACACACCAGGCCGGGGCGGTACGACAGCTCGCCCACCAGGCCCGGGTAGCGCGCCATCAGTGCGTCCACACGCTCCACCGAAGCGCCGCCGATGCCGGTGTGCGCCCAGATCAGCCGCACCTTCTGGCCTTTGGAGGGCGTGTTGGCCATCAGCAAGTCGATGGCGGCATCGTCCACATGGGCCAGCACGACCAGATCGCGCTGTTCGGCCAGGGCCATGAGTTTTTTGGCCACGGGGCCATCGGCGTTGGCGCTGTCGTACAGGTGGAACTCGCCAATGCCGCGGTACGGGCCGGAGCCCGTGCCCTTGGCCAATTCGGCCAGCACCATGTCGTAGATGGTTTCGTCGCTGAACCAGCCGGTGTAGTCCGCCCGGTTGCGGTACAGCCGCACAAAGGGCACCACGGCGACGCCCGCCGCGCGCACCTCGGGCAAGGCCGCCAGCGCCAGCGACCCGGTGTTGGGCCGCGAATTGGCCACGATGGCACGCACGCCCGACGCCTTCATGCGCGCCAGTACATCCGAGGGCGGATGCGGGCCGGTGGTGCCGTTCCAGGCCTCTTCGTTGTAGTGCAGGTGGGCGTCGAACAGCGGACCGGTGTAGTCCGCAGCGTGGGCCTGCGCCGCACCAACTATCAAAACAATAGCTATCAGCGCTTGATGGATAAGCGCTAGAGGCCAAAAAGGCTTAAAAACCGGCGCAGCGTGTGCCATGGTGGCCCGATCCTTCAGCTCAAGTGTTTGTCGAAAAACGCCAGCGTGCGGTCCCGCGCCGTCATGGCCGAGGGCTCGTCGTAGCTGCCGCGCTGGTCGCAGTTGAAGCCGTGGTCTGCGGCATAGACATGCACTTCCACCTCGGGGTGGGCGCGGTCAAAGGCCTGCACGCCATCCAGCGGAATGTAGTGATCGCGCTCGCCAAAGTGCGCCAGCACGGGCACCTGCGGCTGGCGGGCGGCTTCGTCTACTGTGGTCATGCCACCGCCGTAATAAGGCACCGCCGCCGACAGGCCATTGAGCTGACAGGCCGCGCGCCAGGTCAGCAGGCCGCCCCAGCAGAATCCCACGATGCCCACCTTGCAGCCGCTTTGCTGCGCGGCGTAGTCAATGGCGGCCTGGATGTCGGGCATCACGCCGGGTGCGGGCAAGGCCTCTACCGCCGCTTTCAGGCCCATGCCCGCCTGCATGTCTTCGGCGGTGTACCCCAGGTCCACGCCCTGCTGCACGCGGTGGAAGGTGGCGGGCGCCACCGCCAGGTAGCCCCGGGCGGCAAAGCGGTCGGCCACCGCGCGGATGTGCGAGTTGACGCCAAAAATCTCCTGTAGCACCACCACGGCGCCCCGGGGTGCTGCGTCAGGTCGAGCCACCCACGCAGGAAAAACCAAACCATCGCCGGAAGTCAGATCGACAAACTGTCCCATGCTGCAATCTCCTTGATAAAAATGCGCTGGAGTGGGGGTGCGCGTGCTGCAAACCGCTGCCCGCAGCGCACAGAACCTGTTCCAATGCGCCATTCTTGCAGGAGACCGCATTTCATGGACAACAAGATTGCGTTAATCACCGGCGCCAGCCGAGGCATTGGCGCGGCCACCGCCCTGCTGGCCGCGCAGCAGGGCTGGGCGGTGGCGGTGAACTACCAGGCCAACCAAGCCGCTGCCGATGCGGTGGTGCAGCAGATCCGCACCGCAGGCGGCACCGCGCTGGCTGTGCAGGCCGACGTGGCTGACGAAGCCCAGGTGCTGGCCATGTTCGCCACCGTGGATGCGCAACTGGGCCGCATCACCGCCCTGGTGAACAACGCCGGGGTGGTCGATGTGCCCGCCCGCGTGGACGAAATGAGCGTGGAGCGCCTGCGCCGCATGTTCGACGTCAACGTGATCAGCAGCATCGTCTGCGCCCGCGAGGCCGTGCGTCGCATGAGCACCAAACACGGCGGCCAGGGCGGCACCATCGTCAACGTCTCCAGTGCCGCCGCACGGCTGGGCGCCGCCCACCAGTATGTGGACTACGCAGCCGCGAAGGGCGCCATCGACACCTTCACCATCGGTCTGGCGCGCGAGGTGGCGGCCGAGGGCATCCGCGTGAACGCCGTGCGCCCGGGCCTGATCGAGACCGACATCCACGCCAGCGGCGGCCTGCCTGACCGCGTGCGCGACCTGGCCCACCAGGTGCCCATGCAGCGCGGCGGCACGGCCGAAGAGGTGGCGCAGGCCATCGTGTGGCTGATGTCGGATGCGTCGCCTTACACGACCATGTCATTACTCGAAGTCTCTGGAGGACGCTGATGGACCTGAAACCGCTCATTACCTTGCTGGCCATCGTGAACCCGCTGGCCATCGTTCCGTTTTTCATCCACTACACGCAGGGGTTTTCTTACCCACAGCGGCGCCGAACCATCCAGGTGGCCAGCTTCAGCGTGTTTTGCGTGATCGCGGCCTGCGCATTGCTGGGTCTGCAAATCCTCGACTTCTTCAACATCTCGCTGCAGAGCTTTCAGGTGGGCGGTGGCATGCTGCTGCTCATCAGCGCGATGAACATGCTCAACGCCCAGCCCGCCGAGGCCAAGGCCACCACCAATGAATACGAAGAAGGCGCAGAGAAGGCGGCAGCGGGCAGCAGCATTGCCGTGGTGCCGCTCACCATCCCGCTGCTGACCGGCCCGGCCAGCATGTCCACCGTGGTGATTTATGCCGACCGCGCGCAGGGCGTGTGGCAGACGCTGACACTGGTGGGTTACGGCGTGGTCATCGCCCTGGCCACCGCCGTGTGTTTTGCGCTGGCCGACCCGATTGCGCGGGTGCTGGGCAAGACCGGCATCAACGTGATGACGCGGCTGATGGGCCTGATCTTGGCGGCGCTGGCGGTGGAGGTGATGGCCGACGGGCTGGGCAAGCTTTTCCCTATCCTCGTAGCACGATAAATGAAACACCCCCTGAGTCGCCTGCGGCGCCTTCCCCCTCTCCTTCGGGAGGGGGACGCACCCGGTGGCCTGGCAAAGCCAGTTCCACGGGCGCACTGGCTGGGGCCACGCCCGTGGCAGAGGCTACACGTCGATCACCGGACAGGGGATCATTGAGAAATGTCTGCACGCCTGCTGCTGCTAGAAGACGACCCCGCCATCGCCCGGACCGTGGCCTATGCGCTGGAGCGCGATGGGCTGCAGGTGACCCACAGCCTGCTGGTTCACGATGCACGCCAGCAGATGGCATCGCACCGCTTTGACCTGCTGGTGCTGGACGTGGGCCTGCCCGATGGCAGCGGGCTGGACCTGCTGCGCGACATTCGCACAGCGCCCCTGACCGCGTCCCTGCCGGTGCTGATGCTCAGTGCGCACGGCGAAGAAATCGACCGCGTGCTCGGCCTGGAGCTGGGCGCCGACGACTACCTGACCAAACCCTTCAGCCCGCGCGAATTGGCCGCACGCGTCAAGGCGCTGCTGCGCCGGGCGGGCAACGGCGCATCGTCGACCCCGGCTGCCGCAGCCCCCCTCTTCCACGACGACGAGTCCGGGCAACGCATCAGCCTGCGCGGCCAGCCTCTGCTGCTCACGCGGCGCGAATACCGCCTGCTGTCGTGCCTGCTGCGCGGCGCGGGCCGCATCCATTCGCGCGACGCGCTGCTGGCCGCTGCCTGGGGCGACGACAGCGAGAGCACCGACCGCACGGTAGACACCCACATCAAGACCCTGCGCGCCAAGCTGCGCGAGGTGGACCCGGCGCGCGAGTACATCAGCACACACCGGGGCATGGGCTACTGCCTTGATGTTTGAAACAAACTTTGAGCCAAATTGGCCTCTAGCGCTTATCCATCAAGCGCTAGTAGCTATTGTTTTTGAATAGGGCATTGCTAACCCATGCGCCTCGGCATCCGCCTGCTTTTTGCGTTTTTTCTCATCAATGGCATCGCCGCGTTTTTTGTGCTGCGCGTGTTCATGGCCGAGATCAAGCCCAGCGTGCGCGAGGTGATGGAAGACATGATGGTAGACACCGCCAACATCCTGGCGGAGCTGGCCAGCGAAGATTTGGCAGCGGGGAGGCTGGCTGCGGGCGTGGACAGCAACACCAGCCCATTTGCCCAGCATGTGCGCAGCTATGCCACGCGGCCGATTGACGCGGCGATCTGGGGGTTCTCCAAACAGTCGCTGGACTACCGCATCTACGTGACCGACACCACAGGCCGCGTGTTGTTTGATTCAGAAAACCGCGCGGTGGGCGCCGACTATTCGCAATGGCGCGACGTGGCCCGCACGCTGCGCGGCGAATATGGCGCGCGCTCCACACGCGACGTGGAAAGCGACGACACCAGCGGCGTGATGCATGTGGCGGCGCCCATCTACGTGCAAGAGGCTGGCATGCGCAAGATTGCTGGCGTGCTGACCGTGGCCAAACCCACGCGCACCGTGCAACGTTTTATCGACCGTGCCGAGCAAAAGGTGTTCATGGGGGGGCTGCTGCTGCTAGCTCTGTCGGCCGCAGTGGGCGTGGCCGTGACGCTGTGGATGGTGTGGAATGTGCGCCGTCTGCGCGACTACGCACTGAGCGTTCAGGGCCCCGCCGATGGCGAGCGCCACGACCCGGACGCGCCCCCCACCGCCGCCCTGGCCGTGCCCCAGGTGCCCGGCGAACTGGGCGATCTGGCCCGCGCCATGGACCGCATGCGCGCCCGGCTGGAAGGGCGCGACTACATCGAGGGCTATGTGCGCGCCCTCACCCACGAGCTAAAAAGCCCCGTGGCCGCCATCCGCGGCGCGGGCGAACTGCTGCAGGACGACCTGCCCGCCGCTGATCGCACCCAGTTTGCGACCCAGGTGGTGGAGCAGAGCGAGCGCCTGCAGCGCATCATCGACCGGCTGCTGGAGCTGTCCAAACTGGAGCAGCGCCACCACGCGGAAGGCCGCGCCCCCGTGGCCTTGCAGGCCTGCGCCGAGGCTGCCATCGGTCAGACGCGTGGCCGCGCGGCGCAGCGCGGCATCGCGCTCGTGTTGACCGGCTCGGGCACTAGCGGCCCGTGGGAGGCCGAGCTGGTGACATTGGCACTGACCAACCTGCTCGACAACGCGATTGACTTTGCCCCCGCAGGCAGCACCGTGCAGGTGGCGCTGGACGGCGCCACCGTGGCCGTGCTCGACAGCGGCCCGGGCGTGCCCGACTACGCGCTGCCCCGCCTGGGCGAACGCTTCTTCACCACGGCGCGCCCGGGTGGCGAACGCAGCGGCTCGGGCCTGGGGTTGGCCATCGTCAAGCGCGTGATGGCGCTGCACGGAGGGCAGATGGTGGTGCGCAACACGGCCCCGGGGCTGCGGGTGGCGCTGGAGTTTGTTGCGGGGAGCCTCACTCCCCGCGCTTGAGGGCATGGGCGACCGCCCCGGCCACGAGCAGGACCAGCGCGATCCAGTCCACCCGGACGACGGTTGCCAGTGCGGCGTTGTAGGGGCCTACCAGGTGAGACAGCACGAGGAAGGACACGACGCTCACAAAGCCCGCGGCCAGGGCCGCGCGGTGCAGTAGCGGGCGGATAGCGGCATAAGCCAGGAAAGCCGCGAGAAGCCCAAAAAGCACCGCCCGGTGCCGCAGCAATAGCTCCACGTCCGGATCAGGGGCAGCGATGCCATACAGCCGCGCCACCTGGTTCGCACCCAGCACGCCAACGATAGGCAGTGTATGGATGAGTGCGACCAGCACCAGGACAACCGGAACAACAAAACGCATGGCGAGCGGCCTTTCGGGACAAACTGTGTGAGTGCCCAATTTGTAGCCCGATTGCACGCAACCGGCGATGACCTGGGACGTCATCCAGACAACCGCTTCACTTAGATTTTTAGAGCGACCGCAGGAACGCCAGCAGCGCCTCGCGGTCTGTGCGAGGCAGGGCCTCGAACCGCTGACGCGCCGCATCGGCCTCGCCGCCGTGCCACAGAACGGCTTCGGTCAGCGTGCGTGCGCGGCCGTCGTGCAGATAGCCCACGTCGGCACTGCGGCCCTTGCCCATCACTTTGTCGGTGTAGCCGATGCCCCACAGCGGCGCGGTGCGCCACAACGCGCCACGGGCCTGGCCTTCGGCAAAATTGTCAGCAAGGCCCGGGCCCATGTCGTGCAGCAGCAGGTCGGTGTAGGGGCGGATGGTCTGGTTGCGCAACTCGGCAAACAGATGGCCACCGCCGGTCTTCAGCTGCGCAGCGTGGCAGGCGGTGCAGCGCATGCTGTCAAACAGCCGTGCACCCAGCGCGACCTGTGGGGCATCCACACGGTGTTCGTCCAGCGGCGCTACGCCCCTGGGGAAACCGCTGGGCAGGCTGCGTTGCGCGGGTACGGCCACCAGGGCCAGGTAGTTAGAAAGCGATGAAAGATCCGACTCGGTAATGCCTGCCACACGCGGGCCCGTACTGCATGCCGCTGGCCCGTAGTGGCAGCTGCGCGACGGGTAAACGGGCGAAGTGACCGCCATGTCCTGTAGCAACGCCGTGGCGGTCTGCTGGCGCAGCGTGGCCTTGGCGGCCTTCCAGCCGAAACGGCCCAGGCGCACCACGCCGCTTTCGGGGTCGTACACATAGTTGGGCTGGCCTTTGACGCCATCCACATCGGGCGTGCTGCGCGCCAGTGCCAGGATGTCGGCCTCGGGCACGGCCTCCAGCAAGCCCATGCCGATCATGGGGGGGGCGGCACGCAGCGAGTGCGCGGCGGGTACCGCGCCGTCAAAGGCCAACACGGGCTTGCGCAGCTCGACCACGGTGCCATCAGCCAGCCGCACCTCGCGCGTTTCAAACCGCGCCACCCGCACGCTGTTGCCCCAGTCCTGCACGTGGCCGGTGGCGGCGATGGAGTTCATCTGCACCACGTTGCCGTAGCGCGGATGGGGCTGTTGCTGCCCGGCGGCACTCAGGCTGGCGGCGTGCAGGGACATGGTGTCCAGGCGCTGGTTCAGCCGCGTGGGGGCGGGGCTGCGGCCGTTGTTGACGTGGCAGGCCACACACATGGACTGGTTGAAATGTGTGCCCTGCAGCTTGGCAGCGGCGGTGTAGGCGTCGTTGCCGGGCTCGCTGTGGGCGCCGGTGGTGAAGTTGGTATGGATGAGGCGGCGGCCCTCCACAAAACGCTGCATGTTCTGCATGCCGATGTTGTTGAACGGCTGCTGGAACATGGAGCTGCCGTTGTCCGAGTAGTTGTAAGACACCGACCCCGACCCGCCCGAGAGCGTGATGACCGGCAGCGGAGCGGAGTTCAGGCGCGGCTGCACGCCGTACCAGGGCGTGAGCCCGCTGCCCACCACATACAGCCATTCGGCCGAGTAGTAGCGGATGCCGCCAGCGTCGCCCTTGGCCGCCATGGCCTCTCGCGTGGAGAACATGGCGGGAGACACCTCGATCACGTCACCCGCCACCAGCGGCCGCGAAGGCACGTGCGTGCCGTTGGGCAGTCCATCCACACCCAGACCGCCATGGCCGGGGTAGTCCTTCACGCGCAGCGTGCAGGCACCGTTGATGCCGTTGGCGCTGGCCAGTTGGCCATTGGCGGGGTACGGCGTGGGCGCGCAGACCTTGACGCTGCGGTCCACCAGTTCGCCGGGGTTCATCCACCCGTAGCCCGTCACACCGGGCCGGTCGAACGCGCGAAAGAACGCGGTGTCGCCGGGCAAGAAGTCGACCGTGGTGTAGCGGTTGACCACCAGCGTGGGCTTGGTGACGCCCGCCACGCGGCTGTTGTCGATGATCTCCATGCCCCAGGTGCGGTTCTTGAAATACTGGGTCACAAAGGTCAGGTGCGCGCCGGGGCCCTTGTCCACCGGCTGGCCTGCGGCGTCCACCGTGTCGTTCGGGCCGTGGCCGATCTCGTTCCATTCTTCGCCGCGCTCGCGGCCATGGCGGCCCAGCGCCCGCGCGCCAAACCGGGTCACCAGCGTGCCGTCGGCCAGCGTGAACTGCACTTGCTCCAGCGGCTCCGGCGCTGCGGGCAGCGGCGTCAACCCCTGGCCATCGGCCGGGAACCGCAGCGGCGATATCGCCTGGGTCCCCTGGGTGTTGTCGCTGCCGGGCGTTTTGAACTCCACCTCGAACAGCGAATAGCCGTATTGCGAATGGCGGGCCACGCCCTGCAAGCGGATGAAACGCGCGCTCGCGCCCAGGTTCAGAAACTCTTCGGTGCCGCCCTTGCCCTCCATCACGTAGCGCAGCTGCGCCCAGCTCTGGCCGTCGTCAGACACCTGCAGAGCGTATTCCTTGCCATACGAACGCTCCCACACCAGCTTCATGGCACCGATGTCGGTGCGCGCGCCAAAGTCGAACTGGATCCAGGCGTCGTCCACAAATTGGCTGCCCCAGCGGGAGTTTGGATTGCCGTCTATTGCCGCTGCGGCGGACATGCCCGGGTTCTCCACTGCCGACGATGTGGCAGACACCGGCTTGACCACCACACCGGGCTGGTCAGATGCGGCCTTGGTCGCCATAGCTGCGGACCGGGCCATCGCGGCGACGGGGGCGCTCTGGGTGTCCTGCCCCTCCCCCGAGCCACCGCCGCAGGCGGAGACACCGAGCGCAACGGCAACACACACGCCCCACATCGCGTGGGGGTTCATCGTGGATTTCATGGTTTCCCTCTCTCACCGGGGTGGTGGAATTTTTCACAAATCCTACGGGTGAACCCTTGCACGGCGCTACGCCTTTGGCGCCGAAGTCACAGCGAATTTGTTAGGAATGAGGGGCAATTTGTGTCAGCCGGTATCTGGCGTCCGGGGCGCAGCGTGCGCGCTTCACACTGGCCTCACAAACTTCATAGCGCCCTCACGCCCGAGCAAAACACTGCCTTCACAACATTCACTTGTGGAGGATCTTTTGTTCAAACACCCCCTGTTCACCAAACTGGTCGCGCTGGCCGCCATCACCGTGCTGCTGCTCATAGGTCTCGGCATGATCGAAGACGTGGTGCGCGACCGGCTGCGCTACCGCAGCCTCACGGCACAAAGCGTGGCCGACAGCCTGGCGGGGCCGCAGACGCTGATGGGGCCGATGATTCACAGCGCGTGCGTGGAGAGCTGGGATGTCGAGACCGGCAAGGGCGATGAGCGCCGCATGGTGGAGCAGCGGCGCGAGTTCTTGCTGACCGCCATGCCCGAGCAGCTCAAGCTGACCTCCGGCGCCGCGATGGAAGAACGCTCCCGGGGGCTGCACAAGGTGAACACCTTCAACCTGAAGGCCCACATCACCGCGCAGTGGGGGTCACTGGCCAGCCTGCAGCCGCAAAGCACCATGAAAAATTCACGCATGCACTGCGGCGCACCCATCGTGATGATGGCGGTGGGCGATGCACGGGGCATTCGCACTGCGCAGCTCACGCTGGGCGAGCAGGCCTTGCCGCTCAAACCCGGAACGTTCCACCCTACCTACAGCCGCGGCCTGCACGCAGCGTTGCCCGAGTCGGTGCGCGGCAAGGCCGACGGCCTGACCGCTACGCTGGATCTGGAGCTGGTGGGCACCGAGCGCATCTCCATCGTGCCGCTGGGTGGCAACACCGAGGTGCTGATGACCAGCAGCTGGCCCCACCCGTCGTTTGCGGGCCGTTTTCTGCCCTCCGAGCGGGAGGTGAAACCGGATGGATTCTCTGCCCAGTGGCGGCTGTCGTCGCTGGCGACCACGGCGCAGGCCGACATCGCAGGCGGCAGCCGCATCTGCGTGGGCGGCTATGACGAAAACGCCCACGAATACCCCCCCGGCGGCACCACACCACGCGACTGCGCAGACAGCTTCAGCGTGGCTTTTGTGGACCCCGTGAACCCCTACACGCTGAGTGACCGCGCCACCAAATACGGCGTGCTGTTCATCGCGCTGACTTTTGTCGCTGTGGGCCTGTTTGAACTGATGAAGAAGCTGCGCGTGCACCACGTGCAGTATTTGCTGGTGGGCAGCGCGCTGTGCAGCTTCTTCTTGCTGTTGGTCAGTCTGTCGGAGCACCTGCCGTTTGGTGCGTCGTACGCGGCGGCCGCCACCGCCTGTGTGCTGCTGCTGGGGTACTACGCCAGCCACATGCTGGGCAGCCTGGCGCGGGGCATTCCGCTGGGTGCGGGTGTGGCGCTGCTGTATGGACTGCTGTATGTGTTGCTGCAGCTGGAGCAGACGGCGTTGGTGGTGGGAGCGATTGCGCTGTTCCTGGTGTTGACTGCAGTGATGGTGCTGACGCGCAAGGTGAACTGGTATGGGCTGACGCAGGGGATGGCGCCCCAGACGCCCCACACGCCCAAGGCGACAGGTTTTCCCCTTCCCGCTGTCCCTGGCCACACCACCAATGCCACCAACACCACCACCCACACCCCCACCAAGGAGTCGCCATGAAAACGCACACCCGCCCACCTGACAACATACCCTGGGCACAGCACCTGGTGTCACCTGCAGCTGACGGCGGTTCAGCGCCGTGGCAGCCCGTGCTGTCGCCCGCCGAGGCAGCGCGCGTGCAGCGCCACCAAGACCGGTTGATGGCCGCGTTGCAAGCGCATGACCGCGTCGCATTGCTCCGTGCCAAACAGGAGGTGCTGGCAGACGTGTACCGCCCCGGCAGCGCGTGTGACGCAGCGGCGGCAACTCCCTCTACCGCGTTGCGCGGCGCACTGCGGGATCTGTCCTGGCGCATGGCAGGCCTGCTGCTGCCGCGCTGTTCACATCACTGATCACTGATGCAGCTTGAAAATATGCATCAAAACAGGCTCTAGCGCTTTATCTATAAGCGCTAGCAGCTATCAAAATGATAAAACGATCTCACCACCACGAAATCCGGGGCCAGGCGCGCGGCCCGAAGCGCTACGCCAACACGGTGCGGTTGCGCCCCTCGCGCTTGGCGGTGTACAACGCTGCATCCAGTGCGCGCAAGGTCATGTCCAGCGGGCGCGCTGGGTCGAAATTGCCCAGGCCCATGCTGACGGACAACACCAGCGGGGCATCGATGCCCGGCACCGGGTGCTGGGCCAGCGCAGCATGCACACGCTGCGCCACCGCCTGCGCCTGCGCCACCCCGGTCGCGGGCAGCAGCGCCAGAAACTCCTCGCCACCCCAGCGCCCCACCACATCGGCCGCCCGAAAAACGTCGCGGCACAGCGTGGCAAAGAGCTGCAGCGCCTGGTCGCCCACGTGGTGGCCATGCACGTCGTTCACGCGTTTGAAGTGGTCGATGTCCATCATCAGCAGGCAGGCGGGTTCGCCGCCGCGCTGCAGCAGGGCCAGCTCCTGGCGCAGGCGCTCTGTGAAGGAGCGGCGGTTGGCCAGCCCGGTCAATACATCCGTGTGGGCCAGCAAGGCCATGCGGTGGCGGGCTTCTTCCAGCTCTATCAGCATCTGGCCTTGGCGTTCGTTGGCGCGTTTGAGTTCGAGCAGCCGCACCACCTGGCGGGCCAGCGCGCTCAACAGGCCCGTCACCCGTTCTGACAATTGCCGTGGCCGGTGGTCCAGCACACACAGGCTTCCCAACGCATAGCCGTCGGGCGTGACGATGGGGGCGCCGGCATAAAACCGCATGGGGTTTTCCTGCGTCACGATGTGCAAATTGGCGAAACGCGGGTCCTGCGCCAGGTCGGGCACGATGAAAACACCCGACTGCCGGATCGCGTAGCGGCACACGGACTGGTCCAGCGGCGTCTCTGGCACGTCCAGACCGAGCGAGGCCTTGAACCACTGCCGGTCACGGTCCACAAAGCTGATTAATGCCACGGGCGCTTCGCACACATGGCCCGCAATGTCGGCCAGCTCGTCGTAAGCGGGCTCCATCGGGGTATCAAGAATGCCGTAGCGCTGCAGCGCCTTCAAGCGATCAGCGTCGTTGCTCAGAGCATCGGGGGCGAAGGTTTCGGCCATGGAGCGAAGCGGCCAATCCGCCGCCACTTGCTAAAGGTGAGGCAGCATGCCACACAAGCTCGGCGGCCGCATGGGGATATGCACGCTGGCGCACCCCGCTCAAACCCGCATCACATCCCGCGCAGCGACCCGCTTTTCCCCCTGCTCGAACAGCGCTACGTTGTCAGATCAGACCAGCGCCGCCTGCCGGGACGCGTCAGCCACCGGCGCGCTTGGTGCTGCATCACTGCACGTGGCGCCTCCACAGCCATGGATCAACGCACCCGGCAGCGCCTGGGGAGCGTGCACCATGCCGGTGGCTGCATCAAAGCCCACGCGCCGCAGGTGCAGCGCCAACGCGGCGTCCATGCTTTGCGCATGCTGCGGAAACCAAAGCGCCAGTTCGCTGGCCATCATGCGCAAAACCTTCAGATCCCCCTGCTGCGCGCGCGCCAAGCCCTCACGCATCACCTGCAGCACCACTTTGTGCTGCTGGCTGTGGCAGTTGCCTGACGCGAAGCGGGTGGCTGCCATCCAGGCATCTTCCTGCCCGAAATGCTGCTCCGTGTGGTCCACCAGTGCCTGCCACGTGGATTCCAGGTGCGCATCGTCTGCGCCGTCCACGGCAGCCAGCAGGTCCACAAACTCCCGGTGGGTGTCATCCATCAACGGCAAGTCCAGGTCCAGCGCGTCCGACCATTCGAGTTGGGCCATGGGCAATCCCTTTGCATACGTACAACCAAACAAAGAGGGAGCTTAAAAGCCGTGGCGCCTCGGCATATTGATGCAGGTCAGACAGAGCACGCGGCGCTGGACCTGTCGCAAAAAAACGTCCGAAAACGACAATGCCCCGCACGGGGCGGGGCACAGGCATTTGCAATGGCGGCAGCACGGTGCGCTACAGCACAGCGCTGCCGAAAAGAGCAGATTAGCTCTTGTTGTACATGCGCTTCATGTCGTCCACACACTTGGACTTGGCATCACCCGACATGGCATCGCAACGCTCCTTCGAAGCCTTGTAGTTGGCGTCGTTCTTTTCGGCGTTGGCGTCCTTGCGGGCTTCTGCCACAGCGGCGCCCTTTTCAGCAGCGCTGTCTGCTGGCTTGGCCTGTACGGCTGCGACCTTGGCATCTTCCTTGGCCTTCACTTGGGCAGCCTTGGCGTCCTTTTCGCACACGTCCTTGTCATTGCCCTTCAAGTCGTCGCACTTTTCCTTGGCCACTTCGTAAGCAGCTTCAGCGCGGGCTTCGGCTACTTTCTGGGTGTTCTTGGCGCTGGGCTTGTACTGGGATTCCAGTTCCGCCTTGGCGATGTCTTCCTTGCCCTTGGCTTCCTTCTGGCAGATGTCCTTGGCGTTGTCCTTCAGGGCATCACAGGTTTTCTTGTCGGCCTTGTAGGTGGCCGAGATGGTGTCCTTGGCGGCCTTGTGCTCGGCAGACGTCATGGCGAAAGCAGACGTTGCCAGCAAGCCAGCAGCCACGGTAGCGATCAGAGTGCGTGCGAATTTCATGGTTTTCTCCTCGGGGTCAATTGAATATGGGGTGTTGTGTGTGAGCGGTGCATGCGGGGCATGGAGCCCCGCACCGGGCTAACGATTAATCGTTGAAGCGGAAATCAGGGTGGCGGTCTTGCCAGTCCTTGAGCTGTTTTTCAGCGGCGTCGCGGGCAATGCCCTGGCGCTCTTGCAGCTTGCCCAGGAACTGTTCGCGCTTGCCGTCGATGACGTCGAAATCGTCATTGGTGAGCTTGCCCCACTGCTCAACCATCTTGCCCTTGAACTGCTTCCAATTGCCCTTGACGGTGTCTTCATTCATGGTGTGCATCCTCAAAAAATTCGCTTCAGCCATCCACTCGAATTGCGTGGAACTACTTGCGTGATGCGATGGGAATGACTGTAAAAACGAATCCGTTTGGCGCTCGTAGGCTTTGCAACGCAGCGCGCGTCAGCACAGGACTACGGGTGTGACGGACACCACCGATGCACCGTGACCCGCACTGGGCGGCAAGACGGAGGCCCTTCAAAATGGCTACAAATAGCACCAGAAACCCGCAAAGTGTTGCAACCAGCCCTCACTGCCTGGCGAGCGCCGACCACGGCGCTCAGAGGGAGCGTTTCGTTTCGTAACGCTTGTGTTTCCATGCAACGCCGCCGTGTGTTGAAGTGACACCTGCGTCCCCTGAAGACGCGCGCAACACCCCCACAAAATCATGCAATACACACACGAGGAGCCTCTGGCAGCCGCGCTGGCCGAGGAAGCAGCCGAGGGCGATTTTTCATCTCTGGAACAGCCCATCAGCCCACATCGAGCGCAGGCACCCGTGCTGACCGCGCTGCTGGCGGCCACCGCGCTGGCGGCCTGCGGTGGTGGAGGCAGTTCCAGCGACGGCCCGGGCGCAGGCCCCGGCGGGGCCACACCGACGCCAACGCCCACCTTGGGCAGCTACGCGCACCCGGTGGCCACCACCGACCGGGAAGCCGCACGCTTCCTGCTGCAAGCCCAGTTTTCAGCGTCCACCACCGAAATCGCTGCGCTGCGGGCCACCTCTTTTGCCGACTGGCTGGACACCCAGTTCGCCACCGGCATGGGCCCAACCGGCTGGGACTGGTTGAATCAGCGCGGCTATGCCGACATCAGCAACGACACCTCGTACTACGACAACACCTACCCGGCCGACGCCATGATCTGGAACCAGCTCATGACCTCTACCGACGGCCTGCGAAAGCGCGTAGCGCTGGCGCTGTCCGAGATCTGTGTGGTGTCGCTCTCGGGGCTTGATTTCAGCTGGCGCAGCCACGCCATGGCGCACTACTGGGACCAGCTGGCCGCCAATGCGTTTGGCAACTACCGCAAGCTGCTGGAGGATGTCACCCTGAACCCCGCGATGGGCTACTACCTCAACACCCGCGGCAATCAGAAAGAAAACGCGGCGACCGGTCGTCTGCCCGATGAAAACTACGCACGCGAGGTGCTGCAGCTCATGTCCATCGGACTGGCGGCACTCAACCCTGACGGCACGGTCCGGCGCGATGGCGCTGGCAAACCCATCGACAGCTACACCCAAAGCGACGTGACCAACCTCGCGCGCGTGTTCACGGGCTACGACTACGACCAGTCGCAAAACGCGCCCACCGTTGTACCCGGCACCAACCGCACCGTGCCCAGCACCACGTTTGCACGGTTGCCCATGGCGCTCACCGAGTCACGCCACTCCACCATGGCAGCCACTTTCCTGGGCACAACCATAGCGGCCAGCACGCCGGGCGCTGCAGCGCTCAGGACCGCGCTGGACACCCTCTTCAACCACTCCAACGTGGGCCCATTCATCGGCAAGCAGCTCATCCAGCGGCTGGTGACCAGTAACCCGTCGCCCGCCTACGTGGCGCGCGTAGCAGCGGCCTTCAACAACAACGGCGCAGGGGTGCGCGGTGACCTGCGCGCCGTGGTCAAGGCCATCTTGCTGGACGACGAAGCGCGGTCGCCTGCAGGCCTCGCGCAGTCCGGATTTGGCAAGCTGCGGGAGCCCATGCTGCGTTTTGTGCAATGGGGTCGCACCTTTGGCCTCAACTCCACGTTCGGCAGCTGGAAGATCGGCAACCTGAGCGACCCCGGCTCGCGCCTGGGCCAAAGCCCACTGCGCTCGCCTTCGGTGTTCAACTTCTTTCGACCCGGCTACGTGCCGCCGTCCACCGCGCTGGCGAGCAGCGGCGCCGTGGCGCCAGAGTTCCAGCTGGTCAACGAAAGCAGCGTGGGCGGCTACCTGAACTACATGCAGAGCATCATCAAAGACGGCATCTTTGTGAATGCGCCCGACCAGCCCAACAACGGCAGCAACGGCAACAATGGCCGCGACATCAAACCGGCATACACCGCCGAACTGTCCCTGGCGCCGGATGCCGATGCGCTGGTTGCACGCATCAACCTGCTGATGTGCGCAGGCCAGTTGTCCGCCAATACGGTCAAGGTGATTTCCGACGCGTTGAAGACCACCAACATCACCGCCGCCAGCACCGCCGACGCCAAGCTCAACCGCGTTGCCGCCGCCATCTTCCTGGTCATGGCTTCGGCCGAGTACCTCGTTCAAAAGTAAGTCAGCCCGCCATGCATTTGCTTCAACCCGAACTCCACACCCGCCGCGCGTTTTTGCGCCGGTCCACCCAGCTGGGCTTGGCAGGCACTGCGCTGCCATTTGCCCTCAACCTCGCCGCCATGGGCGAGGCTGCGGCCTTTACCGCCACCGACTACAAGGCGCTCGTCTGCGTGTTTCTGTACGGCGGCAACGACTACGCCAACACCGTGGTCACCTACGACGACCCGAGCTACACCCGCTACAACACCATTCGCGGTGGCGGCGGGGGCCAGTCTGCAGGCGGCATCGCGCTGGGCAAGGCCGCCCTTGCCGCCACCTTGCTCAACCCGACCGAGCCGTTGCCCGGGGGCCGCCAATACGCGCTGCACCCGTCCATGCCCGGGCTGACAGGCTTGTTCAACAGCGGCAAGGCCGCGGTGCAGCTCAACGTGGGGCCGCTGGTGGTGCCGCTGACACGGGCGCAATACAACAGCCCGGACCGCGCCACTTACCCGCTGCCGCCCAAGCTGTTCTCACACAACGACCAGCAGTCGGTGTGGCAGTCGTCCTCGCCCGAAGGCTCCACCGTGGGCTGGGGCGGCAACATGGGCGACCTCGCGCTGTCGTCCAACGGCAATTCGCTGTTCACCTGCATCTCGGTCACCGGCAACGCGGTGTTCATGTCGGGCGACTCGGCCCTGCAATATCAGGTCAGCACCAACGGCGCGGTGTCCATCAACGGGGTCAAGAACAGCGTGTATGGCTCCACCGCCGTGCGCGCAGCCCTCACGTCGCTCATCCAGCAGCCCAGCAGCCAGACGCTGGAAAACGAATACACCCGCGTCACCGCACGCGCCATCGCCGCCGAAGGGCAGATCACCAGCGGGCTGGCTGGTGTCACGCTGGGCACGCCCTTCCCCACCGGCAACTCCCTGTCCGACCAAATGAAGATGGTGGCCCGCCTGATTGGTGCGCGCACCACACTGGGCAGCAAGCGCCAAGTGTTCATGGTGTCGCTGGGCGGGTTTGACCTGCACGACAACCTGATTGCACAGCAGCCGGTGCTGATGCAGCGCGTGAGCGAGGCCATGACCGCGTTCTACAACGCCACGGTAGAGCTGGGCGTGGCCGACAAGGTCACCGCGTTCACCGCGTCCGACTTTGGCCGAACGCTCAGCTCCAACGGCGACGGCTCCGACCACGGCTGGGGCAGCCACCACCTCATGGTGGGCGGCGCCGTCAAAGGCAAGGCGTTTTACGGCAGCGCGCCTCCGGTCAGCATCACCAACACGGCGGCGCCCGAAGACCAATGGCATGTGGGCCAGGGCCGCCTGCTTCCCACCACGTCCGTAGACCAATACGCCGCCACATTGGCCAAATGGTTTGGCGTGGCCGACAGCGAACTGGCGGGGGTGCTGCCGAACATCACGCACTTCGGGACCGCCGCAGGGCGGGCGGACTACCCGGTGAATCTGGGGTTCATGGCGTGAACTGAATCACCCCCTGAGCGGCTGCGCCGCTTCCCCCCGCTCTCGCAGCGCTGCGTGCTGCGGGCAAGGGGACGCAGCGCTCGCTGCGGGGCGGGCCTTGGCTTGCGGCCCTGGCCTGGGGCGGCGACAGTTTCTCAGGCGGCCCGGAGGCTGAGAGCGCCAATAATCGGCCATGCTTCATTCCTCCAATTCCCCCTCCCGCCCTCGCATAGTCATCATCGGCTGCGGCTTTGGCGGCCTCGAAGCCGCCCGTGCGCTGAGCGGCGCTGCGGTCGACGTGACCCTGATCGACCGCACCAACCACCACCTCTTTCAGCCGCTGCTCTACCAGGTGGCCACGGCCGGGCTGTCGGCACCGGCCATTGCGGCGCCCATTCGGCATTTGTTTCGGGGCCAACCCAATGCCACGGTGTTGCTGGGCGAGGTGACACGCATCGACGTGCAGGCGCGCGCGGTGCACCTGAAGGATGGCCTGGCGCTGCCATATGACCATTTGATCGTGGCCACGGGCGCAGCGCACAGTTATTTTGGCAACGACGATTGGGCGCCCTACGCCCCAGGCCTCAAGACGCTGGACGATGCGTTCGAGATTCGCGGCCGCATTCTGCTGGCTTTTGAGGCGGCCGAGAAAGAACCCGACCCCGAACGCCGCGCAGAGTGGCTCAACTTTGTGGTCATCGGCGGTGGCCCCACCGGCGTCGAGATGGCGGGCACCCTGGCCGAGATTGCGCGCCACACCTTGCCTGGCGAGTTCCGCCACATCGATCCCGCCAGCGCCAAGATCATCCTGCTGGAAGGCGGCGCCCGTGTGTTGCAGGCCATGCCCGAAGCACTGAGCCAGCGCGCCAAAGAACAACTGGAAAAGCTGGGTGTGGACGTGCGCCTCCACGCCCGCGTCACCGCCATCGACGCGCAAGGATTATTGGTCGAATCGGCCTCTAGCGCTCAACCATCAAGCGCCAATAGCTATCAAATAAAGAGCAAATGCGTGGTCTGGGCTGCCGGGGTGGCGGCCTCGCCCCTGGGCCGCCATCTGGCCGAGGCCACGGGCAGCACCACCGACCGCGCTGGCCGCGTGGTCGTGTTGCCCGACCTGAGCCTGCCCGGTCACCCCGAGATCAGCGTGATTGGCGACCTGGCCGCAGCGCAAAGCCATGTTCCCGGCCAGCCACCACGCCCCGTGCCCGGCGTGTCGCCCGGCGCCAAACAGATGGGCCGCGCCACCGCTGCCAACATCCTGCGGCGCCTGGCGGGGCGCGAGACAGTACCGTTTCGCTACCGCGACTACGGCAACCTGGCCACCATCGGCCGCAACTCTGCCGTGGTGGACCTCACATCGCCCGTGGGGCCGGTGCGGTTTTCAGGCTACTTTGCCTGGCTGTTCTGGCTGTTCGCGCACGTTTTCTTTTTGATCGGTTTTCGCAACCGCATGGTCGTGCTGATGGACTGGGCGTGGGCGTACTGGAGCTTTGCGCGCCACGCGCGGGTGGTGACGGGGATCGCGTCATTGCCCGTCAAGGCGGGCAGTTCGGCCAGCGAGGTGGCGGCAGCCGCTGACGACAAAAGTACCCAGCAAGCCTAGACCCACATCTGCGCGGAACAGATGCGTCCTGCTCAAGACTGCGGCGCGCCCACCTGCTCCACCCATTCCGCCACCTCTTTGGCCGCCTGCGTGGACGCCTCAGCCAACGCTGCCACGCCGCCCGCCGCATCGGCGCTGCGTGCGGGGGTGCGAACGACGAACACCCGCTGTCCGCGCAGCTTCTCGCCCGCCGGGGTCAGGTCCACCACGGTGGCGCGCAGGCGCAGCAGGCCCACGCTCTCGGTAGCGCTGGTGAAGGTGTGGCTGAATTCTTCGACCTCCACCCGCAGCACCGGGGGCAGGTTGCCGCCCTGGGCGGTGTCACGCACCTGCGCTGCGCCGTCGTCGGCCTTGAGCACGGCGCGGCGCAGGCCCAGGTGTTCGCGCAGGCGCTGTTGCAGCAACTGGGCAGGGGGCTGGCTCCAGCGGGCCTGGGCGTAGGGGCGCAATTGCTGGGCGTCGGCGTAGGCCAGGCGGTACAGCACGGCGTTGCTGCCGTCGGGCAGGCCGGGGGCATCCACCTCGGCCAAGCCCAGCGCGGGCAGCGGGGCGCGGCGGTCGCTGGGAGCCGTTTGCATGGGGCCGGGGCCAAAGTCGTACATCACCGGGCGCGAGGGGGGTTCGGGCAATGCCGAGCAGCCAACCAGTGCGACGGCACTCAGCGAAAAAATTAGGCCAAATAGGCCTCTAGCGCTTATTCCATAAGCGCTAGTAGCTATGCTTTTAATAGTATTCATTTCCAAATCCTCAAAGGGGTCTGCACCACTTGTTGGTTGTGCGGCGCCGGGCGCACGCAAAGTCACCCAGCGGGGCCTCGCGTCAGGGCGCAGCAAATCCAGTTTCACCCGGGCCGGGCGGGATGCGGCCCGAGCCGTAGATGAAGAGCTGCGGGTTGTCGGTGATGCCGCCCACCGCGCGACCGAGTCGGCGCGCCGCCTGCGAGGTGTCGTCGGCCGCCCGGTTCACACGCGGCAGGGTGGTGGTGCCGAACTGGTCGGCCGCGCGCGCCAGGGCCTGGGTGCCCAGGGTGATCTGGTCGATGGCGCCGCCTTCGGCCGTGATGCGCTGCGTGGTCTTGCTGAAGTCGGATGCGAGGGTGGTCACGCTGTTGCCCGCTTGCTGCAAGGCCTGCAGGGTTTTGCGCGCTTCGCCCGCCAGGGGCGGGATCGACGCCAGGGCGGGGTCCAGCCGCTGGGTCACGGTGGCGTCGAGCTTTTGCGTGAGGGTGTTGACGCCTGCGGCGGCGCTGCTGATGTTGCCCAGGGTTTGGGTGAGCAGTTGCTGGTTGGTGTCGCCCAGTATCTGGTTGATGCGGCGTGTGGCTTCTTCGACCTGGGCGAGGATGGCAGGCGCCTGTTCGGCCAGCTTGCCAAACGGCGAGGGTTTGAGCGGCAAACGCGGCAGGCCGCTGGGGCCGGGGGGCAGTTCGGGGTAAGGCTGCTCGGCGTCGTCCAGCTGCACATGGGCGAGGCCGGTGACGCCCTGGTAGCCCAGCACGGCAAAGGTGGTGGGGGTGATGGGCGCCTGCTCGTTCACCGCAATGCGGATGAGCACATTGCCGCTGACCTGCGGGTCAAACCCGATGCGCGTGACCTTGCCCACGGCCACCCCTTTGTAGCGCACCGTGGCCTGGGGCTGCAGGCCGCTGACGCCGTCTTTGGTGGACAGCTCGTACTGCTCGTAGTTGGCGTTGTCGCGGGTCAGCCAGATGGCCAGGCCCGCCAGCATGGCAGCCACCACCAGCACAAAAAGGCCAGCGGCCAGGGCGTGTGATTTATTTTCCATCAGGGGTTTTCCTTGTGGGGTGCGGGCGCAGCCTGGGGTACGGGGGGCGGGGCAGCGGCTTGAACAGCAGCTAAAACAGGGGCCTGAACAGGGGCCATGGCGCGCTGGCCGCGTTCGCCCATGAAGAAGTGTTCGATGAACGGGTGCTTGAAGTGGGCCACCTCGTGCGGCGGGCCGGTGACGATGACTTTTTTATCGGCCAGCACGGCCACGCGGGTGCTGAGCGCAAACAGGGTGTCCAGGTCGTGCGTGACCATGACCACCGTCAGGCCCAGCGATGCGCGCAGCTCGCGCAGCAGCGCACAGAATTCGTCGGCGCTGTTCGGGTCGAGCCCGGCGGTGGGTTCGTCCAGCAGCAACAGGGGCGGGTCCATGATGAGCGCACGGGCCAGCGCCACGCGCTTGACCATGCCGCCCGACAGGTCGGCCGGCATGCGGCTGGCGTGCTCGGGCTTGAGGCCCACCATCTGCAGCTTGACCAGCGCGGCATCGCGCACCAGGTCGTCGGGCAAGGTGCCTTGCTCACGCAACGCAAACGCCACGTTGTCGAGCACGTTGAAGGCCGAGAACAGCGCGCCGTGCTGGAACAACATGCCCACACGGCTGGCCGCGCCCTCGCGCCCCATCTCCGAGGCAGGACGGCCCAGCACCGTGACCTGCCCGCGCGTGGGCCGGGCCAGACCCAAAATCTGACGCAGCAGCACCGTCTTGCCGGTGCCCGAGCCGCCCACCAGCGACAACATCTCGCCGCGCTGCACGGTGAACTGAAGGTCCTGGTGCACGGTGAAGGTCTCAGCGCCCTTGCCAAACTGCGTCCACAGACCCTGAACGTCCACGATCGGCGGCTCGCCCTGCGCCACGGCGATGGGCTCGGGCTGGGAGGTACGTGCGGGGCTGCTCATATTCCGATGTTCTTGAAGGCGACGGCAAACAGCGCGTCCACGATGATGACCATGGTGATCGACGTGACCACCGATGCCGTCGTGCCTTCGCCCAGGCTTTGGGTGTTGGGCTTGACGCGCAAACCCCAGTGGCAGCCGATGAGCGCAATCAGCGCGCCAAACACCACCGACTTGGCCATGGCCAGACCCAGGTTGCCCACCTTCACGGCGGCGGGCAGCGCCTGCACAAAATAGGCGGGCGAGATGTCCATGGCCACGTCGGCCGCCAGCATGCCGCCCGCCAGCGCGGCCAGGGTGGTCCACACGCTGATGAGCGGCATGGCCAGCGCCAGCGCAATGGTGCGCGGCATGACCAACCGAAAGCCGTGCGGAATGCCCATGACGCGCATGGCGTCGAGCTCTTCGGTCACGCGCATCACGCCGATTTGCGCGGTGATGGACGAGCCCGAGCGCCCCGCCACCAGAATGGCCGCGAGCATGGGCCCCAGCTCGCGGATGAGCGAGATGCCCAGGATGTTGACGATGAACGACTCGGCGCCAAACTGGCGCAGCTGCAGGCTCATCAGGTAGGCCAGCACCACCCCGATCAAAAAACCCACCAGCGCCGTGATGGGCAGCGCGGTGGCGCCCATGCGGTACAGGTGGCCCGACACATCGCGCCACGGCCCGCGGGCCGGTGCGCGCAGCAGGCGCCCCAGGTCCAGCACCAGTTGGCCCACCATTTCGAGCATGTGGCGGGCGTGGTCTACGCCGTGCAGCACCAGCACGCCCAGGTGATCCACCTCCTGGCCCAGGCGCCACGGCGTAGGCGGTGGCGGCGCCGTGGTGAACTGCGCCACGCGCTCCAGCATGTCGCGCTGGCTGTCGGTGCAAGCCAGTTGGGCGGGCCAGTCGCGCTGCCAGTGGTTCCACAACAGCTGTGCGCCCACATGGTCGAGCCACTGCAGTTCCTGCAGGTCCCAGCCCAGGGTGGGCGCGGCGGGGTTGTTGTGGAGTTGACCGGACACCGCCTGCCATTGCGCGCGGGTGCCCAGCTCGGCCGCGCCCCAACGCCCACGCAGTTGCGCACACGGGCCCTGGGGCGTGTCGGTGCGAACAATGTGGGGGGCGTGATCGGTCATGGGCTGGGCGGCAAGGGCGACAAAGACGACATCAGCGGCCGCCAGAAAGGAAAGGGAGCGTGCATGGTAGCGGAGCAAGGCTACAGCAGCCCGTCAGACAAGGGCCCGCCAAGCACAACCTGGGCCGCACGTTGTGTAATTATTATCAAATTGGCACCTAGCGCAATACCCATAAGCGCATACAGCTACAAAAAATATAGCAATCATCCCACACCCTATCGACAGCCTCTGTGCGATCCGCACAATGAACCACCCAACCACCACGGCCCTGCACGGCCCCCAGCCCACAGCTATGAGCGACACCACGTTTGACACCATCATCATTGGCGGCGGCACGGCTGGCGCTCTGCTCTGCAACCGCCTGAGCGCCGACGGCCGCCACCGCGTGCTGCTGATCGAGGCTGGCCGCAAAGACGACTACCACTGGATCCACATCCCCGTGGGCTACCTGTATTGCATTGGCAACCCGCGCACCGACTGGCTCTACAACACCGAGCCCGACGCGGGCCTGAACGGCCGCACGCTGCGTTACCCGCGCGGCAAGACGCTGGGCGGCTGCAGCAGCATCAACGGCATGATCTACATGCGCGGCCAGGCCCGCGACTACGACCAGTGGGCAGAACTGACCGGCGACGCAAGCTGGCGCTGGGACAGCGCCCTGCCCCATTTCCGCAAACACGAAGACCACTGGCGCCTGGACAAACCCGAAGGCGTGAACGAAAACTTCAAACGCCTGCACGGCAGCAAGACCACCGGCAGCACGGGCGAATGGCGCATCGAAAAGCAACGCCTGCGCTGGGACGTACTGGACGCGTTTTCACAGGCTGCGCAGCAGGCGGGCATTCCGGCCACCGACGACTTCAACGGCGGCAACAACGAAGGCGTGGGCTATTTCGAAGTCAATCAGAAAAGCGGATTGCGCTGGAACACGGCCAAGGCCTTTTTGCGGCCCGCCTGCTATGGCCGATCCAACTTTGAAATGTGGACCTGCGCACAGGCCGCCCGGCTCATCATCGAAACCCAGCCCGACGGCAGCAAACGCTGCACCGGCGTGCAGGTGTGGGACGGCCACGAAATGGTCACCGCGCACGCCACAAGCGAAGTCATCTTGAGCGCGGGCGCCGTCAACTCGCCCCAATTGCTGCAACTGTCGGGCGTCGGCCCTGCCGCTTTGCTTCAGCAGCACGGCATCGATGTGGTGCACGACCTGCCGGGCGTGGGCGCTAACCTGCAGGACCACCTGCAGATCCGCGCGGTGTTCAAGGTCAAGGGCGTGCCCACCCTCAACACCATGGCCAGTTCGCTGTGGGGCAAGGCCAAGATTGGGCTGGAATACGCTGCCAAACGCAGCGGCCCCATGAGCATGGCGCCGTCACAGCTGGGCGCCTTCACCCGCAGCAGCGCTGACCAGCCCTACCCCAACATCGAATACCACGTGCAGCCTCTGTCGCTGGATGCGTTTGGCGAGCCGCTGCACAGCTTCCCGGCCTTCACCGCCAGCGTGTGCAACCTCAACCCCACCAGCCGCGGCACGGTGCACATCAAAAGCGCAGACTTCAAAGCCGCCCCTGCCATTGCGCCCAACTACCTCAGCACGCCCGAAGACCGCCAGGTGGCCGCCGACAGCCTGCGCGTCACGCGCCGCATCGTGGCCCAGCCCGCGCTGGCCAAGTACCAGCCCGAGGAATGGAAACCCGGTGTGCAGTTTGAAAGCGACGAGGACCTGGCCCGCCTGGCCGGTGACATTGCCACCACGATCTTCCACCCCGTGGGCACCACCAAGATGGGGCGGGACGATGACCCGATGGCCGTGCTCGACTCGCAACTGCGCGTGCGCGGCATTGCGGGCCTGCGGGTGGTGGACGCGGGCGCCATGCCCACCATCACCAGCGGCAACACCAACTCGCCCACGCTGATGATGGCGGAGAAGGCGGCGGAGTGGATCATTCAGGCGCGGCGCGCGGGCTGACGACCGGCAAGTCACGGGCGTGGATAACATCGCGCCGATGTACTCCTCCACCTTCATCTTTGCTGCCAAGCAGTTTGACGACACGTTCCACCGCCTGGACGAAGCGATTGCCAACGCGGCCCGGTCCATTGACGGCTACCTGGGCGAGGAATCGTGGGAAGACACGGGCAAGGGCCTGGTATCCAACGTTTACTACTGGCAATCGCTCGAAGCCCTGCAGGCATTGATGCAGCACCCCACCCACCTTGAGGCCAAGGCCGCGCAAGCGCAGTGGCTCAATGGCTACCAGGTCGTGATCTCACAGGTGCTGCGCACCTACGGCGATGACAAGCTCAAGGGGCTGCTGCCCACGGCGGGCCTGTTCGTGCAGGGCCCCGGCGGCCACTGAACCGGCCGCTGAGGGCGCCACACCCTCAGCGTATGCCCCCCACGTAACGCGGCAACTCCGGCGGTGGCGATGGCGCAATCCGCTGGCGCACCGCCTGCGTGGCCACGTCCATCAGCGGGCGGCGCGTGGCGGGCGGTGGCGCCGCGTGCAACACATGGTCCAGCCGGTCGGCCCACTCGGCCAGCTCAGGCAGGTTGTCTTCCACCGCATGCTGGCGCGCAAAACGGACGATTTCCCGTGCGTAGTCGGCATTCACGGCCATCCACTCGGTGTCGGTGACGCGCCCCGTCTTGCGGCGCAGCAGCACATGCAGGTGGGCGGCGATGGCGAGGGTGTCGGTATCTGGCATGGTCGAATCCTCACTGCAATTCAGTCATTCAGGGAACTGCACGCCATCAACTGGCCATGACAGAGGCGCGGCCCAGGCCAGTGCCACCGTGGAACTGGCTTTGCCAGACCACTGGAGGCGTCCCCCGCCGGGGGAAGACGCAAAGCGGCTCAGGGGGGCTTCCATCTACCCCAGCCGCTCGCGGTGCTGGGCAATGTCGAGGCCGGCCTGCTCACTTTGCTCATCCACACGCAGGCCCACCACAAAGTTGGTGATCCACAGCAACACGCCTGTCACCACCAGGCTGTAGGCCATCACGGCACCCACACCAATGGCCTGCGTGACGAGGCTGCCCTCGACGCCACCCACCGATTTGGTGGCCAGCACACCGGTCAGTAGCGAGCCCACGATGCCGCCGATGCCGTGCACGCCAAACACGTCCAGCGAGTCATCGGCACGCAACAGCCGCTTGAGACCCGTAGCTCCCCAGTAGCACGCCAGGCCCGCCACCACGCCGATCAGCACCGCCGAGCGCAGCGTGACAAAACCCGCCGCGGGTGTGATGGCCACGAGCCCCGCCACCAGGCCCGAACACAGCCCCAGCAGCGACGGCCGCCCACGCACCACCCACTCGCCCAGCATCCACGACAAAGCGCCCGCCGCCGCGGCCAAGTGCGTGACAGCCATGGCCAGGCCCGCACGCCCGTCGGCGGCCACGGCAGACCCGGCGTTGAAACCAAACCAGCCCACCCACAACATGCCAGCGCCTGCCATGGTGAGACCCAGGTTGTAGGGCTCAAACGGCTCACGGCCATAACCCGTGCGACGCCCCAGATACCAGGCACACACCAGGCCAGCCACGCCCGCATTGACGTGCACCACCGAGCCACCGGCAAAATCCAGCGCCCCCATCTGCGCCAGCCAGCCACCCGGCTCCCACACCCAGTGCGCCACGGGGGCATAGACCAGCAAGGTCCACAGGCCGATGAAGATGAGCATCGCGGAAAAGCGCATGCGCTCCACAAACGCCCCCACCAGCAGCGCGGCGGTGATGATGGCAAAGGTGAGCTGGAACATCGCGTACACCGACTCGGGGATGTGTGGTGCCACGTGGCTGACGGCCAGCTTGCCTGCGGCCAGTTGCAAGTCAAACCCCGCAAACCCCATGCGTTCAAAACCCCCCAGCCACGGACTGCCGGGCGTGAACGCCAGCGAGTAACCTGCTGCGAACCACAACACGCTGACCAGGGCCGCAATGGCGACCACGCTGGCCATGGTGTTGAGCACGTTTTTCTTGCGCACCATGCCGGCATAAAACAGCGCAATGCCGGGGAGGGTCATCAGCAGCACCAGCGCGGTGGAGGTCATCATCCACGCGGTATCGGCGGCATTGACCGATGCCACTTGCACCAGCCCCGGGCGGGTGAGGGGCGCGGCGGCAGCCGCAGCAACCTCGGGGGTCGTCTGGGCCAGTGCGCTGGCGCACAGCCCCAGACACAACGACACGCCCGCAATGAACCGGTGGTTGGCTGCCCGCATGTAGGCTCCCTTTCGCAAATTGTTACAAGTCGCATTGCAGGAGCCGTGCCAGCCCGTTCTATCTGATTCAGCGCGTGAAGCCCCGCCAACGCCCCAGAACAGGGTGCGGGAAACCCCCAATGCACCAGCGGGGTGCAGCCGTTACAGTTACGCCACTCGAAAGCGCGCTTCGGTGTGCCAAAGCGAGGGGCCCGAGGAGACATCCTTTCTACCAATAATCAAATTTCAAGCACCCAACGAGGTGCAGACTTTTTCCAGGCGCTGGTGATCCCAGCGCCTTTTTCTTGCCCGTTCGCTTTTCGTTGCGTCGTGCGGGCCCACCGGTCTGGCTCGTTTTACTATTCAAATTGATAGCAGGCGCGGTGCGACAATCCTGCGATGGAATGGCTTTTTATCACCGCTTCGTCGCTGCTGGCGGGTTTTGTGGATGCGATTGTGGGCGGGGGTGGATTGGTGATGGTGCCCGCGCTGTTTGCAGCGTTTCCGGGCGCCGCACCCGCTACGCTGCTGGGCACCAACAAGGCAGCGTCGGTGTGGGGCACGGCCATGGCCACCTGGCAATACAGCCGCCGCGTGCAGATTCGCTGGCGCGCCATGCTGCCCGCTGCGGGCGCTGGATTTGCAGGGTCGTTTGCGGGCGCATGGGCCGTCACGGTGATGTCGGCCGACTTTTTGCGCAAGCTGCTGCCCCTGGTATTGCTCGGTGTGCTGGTCTACACCCTGGCAAAAAAGGAACTCGGGCGGCACCACACCCCCCGCTTTGCAGGCCGCGCCGAGGTCGTGGCCGCCAGCCTGATCGGCGTGCTGATTGGTTTTTATGACGGCTTCTTCGGCCCAGGCACGGGCAGCTTCTTCGTTTTTCTGTTTGTGCGGCTGCTGGGCTACGACTTTCTCAATGCATCGGCCTCGGCCAAGCTGCTCAATTGCGCCACCAACATCGCTGCCATTGCCCTGTTTGCCGCCAAGGGCCATGTGTGGTGGCACTTTGCAGTGACGCTGGCCGTGGCCAATGTGGTGGGCAGCCTGCTGGGCACACACATGGCGCTCAAACATGGCACCGGATTTGTGCGCGGCATTTTCATTGTGGTGGTGAGCACGTTGATCCTCAAGACCGGGTACGACGCGTTCCTGCGCTGAGGTGCGACGACCGAGGTGGCACTGTGCTTGCTTTGGGCCAGTCCTACCACCAGCCCGCGCCCAGGTCATCGGGGTTGCCCTGCATGGTTCAAATGCGAACGAGCGTCCTATAATTTCTGCACGTTTCCGTTTGATGACGAGGGGCATCGCTGATGGCGATGCCAGCATCCACCCGCTCCGGCTTGCCTACCCGCATGCCGGATTTTTTGTACCTGAACCACCCCTGCAGGAACTAGTCACTATGAAGTTTTTCAAAGCTGCCGTTGTCACCGCCATCGCGCTGTGCGCCACCCTCGCCGCCCAGGCCCGCACGCTGGACGAGATCAAGAAGGACGGCAAGATCATCATCGCCACCGAAGGCCAGTTTGCCCCTTTCAACTTCTTCGAAGGCACCAAGCTGACGGGGTTTGAGGTGGAAGTGGCCGAGCTGGTGGTCAAGAAGATGGGCCTGAAGCTGGAATGGAAGACCCTGGGTTTTGACGCCCTGCTGACCGGCTTGGGCCAAAGCCGCTGGGACGCCGTGATCGCCTCGCACGGCGTGACCGAAGAACGCTCCAAGGCAGTGACCTTTGCCAACCCCCACTACTGCTCGGGCGGCATCATCGTGGCCATGGATGCAAAAATCCGCAACGCCAAGGACCTGACAGGCAAGGTCGTAGCCGTTCAGACTGGCACCAGCTACCTGGAGCAAGTCAAGAAGGTCAGCGGCGTGAAGGAAGTGAAGAACTTCCCACAAGACACCGACGCCCAGCGCGCCCTGATCTCCAAGCGCGTGGACGCGTGGGTGAGCGACAAGTTCGTGGCCAAAGAAGCCGCCGCCAAGAACGCCAAGGCGGGCTTCAAGCTCGGAGACATGCTGTTCGTCGAACGCATCGCCCCCGCCATGGCCAAGGGCAACACGGGCCTGGCCGATGCATGGAACAAGGCATTTGCCGAAGTGCTGGCCGACGGCAGCTACGTCACCGTCTCCAACAAGTACTTCAAGGAAGACGTGCGCTGCAACTGATGTGACGGCACGGGGGGTGCGCAGAGGGCCCAGGCCCGCTGCGCACCCTTTGCTGTTTCTGGTGGCGGGCGGATGAAGACCCTGCCACCACGCCCGATTTCCAAACAAGACCTTCCGGTCGTCTGATCCATGCTTCTCGCTCTTTGGCCACAAAGCTGGTCCCGACAGCAGCGCAGCAATGCCACGCTGGTCGCAGCGCTGGTGCTGATGGTGCTGGCCCTCTCTCTGCTGGGCCACGTGTTGTCGTTCTTCCCGGACCCCATCGGGCCCAACGCCCAGGCGTTCTCTGAGGGCGCGCGCACCACGCTGTGGCTCACGCTGGTCAGCGGTACCGTGGGCTTGGCCCTGGGCACAGCGGCGGCACTGGCCCGGACCTCCCGCTGGACTGCCGTGCGCTGGGTGGCTGGCGTGTACATCTGGGCCATCCGCGGCACGCCGCTGCTGGTGCAGATCCTGTTTGTGTACTTTGCCCTGCCCGTGCTGGTGCCGGGGCTGAACCTGCCCGACTTTGCCGCTGCCGTGGTGGCCCTGGGGCTGAACGTGGGTGCCTACAACGCCGAAGCGCTGCGCGCCGGCCTGCTGGCCGTGCCCCGTGGGCAGACGGAGGCCGCCAGGGCGCTGGGCCTGGGCCGCATGCATGTGTTTCTGGACGTGGTGTTTCCGCAGGCGTTCAAGATCTCGCTGCCACCGCTGGTGAGCAACTTTGTGGCGCTGCTCAAAGACTCCTCGCTGGCCTATGCGATTGGTGTGGTGGAGCTGACCAACGTGGGCAACCGCATCCAGTCAGCCACCTTCCAGCCCATTGCCACGCTGACCACGGTGGCCATCACTTACCTGCTGTTGACCACGCTGGTCACGCAAATTTCCAATGCCGTCGAGTACCGCTTTGACGTGGAAGGGCGCAATCTGTGAACCCGAACGTTCAACCCAAGCCCTACATCGTGGCCGAGCGGGTGTGCAAGTCTTTTGGCACACACCAGGTACTCAAGGACGTCTCTACCGTTTTCCACACCGGCGAGGTGACGGTGATCATTGGCGCATCGGGCTCGGGCAAGAGCACCCTGCTGCGCGCCATCAACCGGCTGGAGCCCCACGACAGCGGGCGCATCACCATCGACGGCGTGGAGGTCTGCGACGATCTCAGCACGCTGCAGCGCCAGCGCTGCGAAGTGGGCATGGTGTTCCAGCAGTTCAACCTGTTCGGCCACATGTGCGTGCTGGACAACGTGACCCTGGCGCCCCGTCGCATTCGCCGCACCCCACGCACCCAGGCCAACGACGAAGCCATGCAACTGCTGCGCCGCGTGGGCATGCAGGACCACGCGCACAAGTACCCCTGGCAACTGTCGGGCGGGCAGCAGCAGCGGGTGGCCATTGCGCGGGCCCTGGCCATGGCTCCGAAGGTGATGCTGTTTGACGAGCCCACTTCGGCGCTGGACCCCGAGATGGTCAAGGAAGTGCTGGACGTGATGCGCGGCCTGGCGCGCGGCGGCATGACCATGATTGTGGTCACCCACGAGATGGGCTTTGCCCGCGAGGTGGCCGACCGGGTGATGTTCTTCGACCAAGGCAGCATTGCGCACGACGCGCCGCCACAGGAGTTCTTCGGCAACCCGGCCAACGACCGCATCCGCGCGTTTCTGGGGCAGGTCAGCCACTGACCCGCGCTGCCTCTTCGGCCTTGCAGAGGCCGCCGGGCAACCGGCGGCCCTTTTTCTTTCTGATCTTGGGGATTTCTTGTCATGCGCACTGAACGCTGGGGCCTGATGGCCCTGCTCGTTGTGACCGTGGTGTGGGGCACCACCTTCCCGGCCATGAAACTGCTCTCGGCCCACCTCGACGCGCTGCAGATCATCTGGCTGCGTTTTGTGATTGCCCTGGTGGTGCTGGCGCCGCTGTGGTGGGGCATGCGGCGCCCCGAACGCCGGTGGGGCTGCGCCCTGGGGCTGCTGCTGTTCATTGCGTTCTGGCTGCAGATCGAGGGCCTGGCGCGCACCAGCAGCAACCGCAACGCGTTTGTGACCGGGCTCAACGTGCTGGTCGTGCCGCTGATCGCCATGGCCTTCATGGGCCGCCGCTATGGCTGGCGGCTGTGGGCCGCGTGCGTGATGGCCTGCGCGGGCATGGCGCTGATGTTCCACGAGAACGAGCCCTGGAACCTGGGCGATACGCTGACGCTGGCCAGCACGGTGTTCTACGCGCTGTACATCCTGGCGCTGGAGGAGTGCGCGCGCCGCACGGCGGCACAGCCGCTGCGGGCCACGCGCATGGCGGCGGCGCAGGCGACCGTGATAGCGTTGGCGTCCACCGCATTGCTGCTGCTGACACGCGACGGCCGCATGGACTGGCTACAAACCCTGGCCAGCCTGCCCGTGGATGCGTGGGTGGCGCTGCTGTACCTGGGCCTGCTGGCCAGTGTGGTGGTGGTCACGCTTCAGGCGTGGGGACAGCAGCGCGTGGACGCCATGCGCAGCGCCATCGTGTTCGGGCTGGAGCCGGTGTTTGCGGCCCTGACGGCCTGGGCGCTGCTGGGCGAAAGGCTGGGCTGGGCGGGACTCGGTGGTGCCGCGCTGATCGTGGCGGCGCTGGTGTTCAGCCAGATCCAGCCTGCTGCGCGCGCGGGGCGCCCGCAGCAGGCGTGATATGAGGAGTTGGGTGAATGTTTATGCCAAAACAGGCTCTAGCGCTTATAAATAAAGCGCATATAGCTATCATTTATATAGCAATTACGGCGCAATGAGCGGCACATCGACCGCTTTGCGCGGCTTGCCGATGGGCGCCGAAGCCAGGCCTTTCTGCACGGCAGCCATGTCTTCGTCATTGGGATATTCGCCCAGCAACCAGTAATCAAACACCCGGCGCGCGATGGGGGCGGCATGGGCGGCGCCAAAGCCCGAATTCTCCACGATGGCCGCCAGCACAATGGTGGGGTTTTCGGCCGGGGCAAAGGCGGTAAAGAGCGAGTGGTCGCGCTGATGCTCTTCGAGCGCCTTGGCGTTGTATTTCACGTTCTGGCCCATGGTCATCGCCTGGGCCGTGCCGGTCTTGCCGCCAGCGGTATACGGCGCCCCGGCAAACACGCGCGTACCAGTGCCGCCCTTGTTCACGGCCACCATGGCGTTGCGCACGACCTCCACGTTCTTGGGCAGATACCCAAGATCCTCGCCGGGCGGTTGGCTGATCTCGGTGATGGCCCCCGTCACCGCATTCTTCACGGCCTTGGCCATGTGCGGCCGGTAGCGGATGCCGCCGTTGGACAGCGTGGCCTGCGCCAGCGCCAGCTGCAGCATGGTGAAGTTGTTGTAGCCCTGCCCAATGCCCAGCGACACGGTCTCGCCGGGAAACCAGCGTTTCATCTCGGGGCGCTTATAGGCATTGCGCTTCCACTCGGTGCTGGGCAGTATGCCCCGCACTTCGCCGTTAAGGTCGATGCCCGTGGACTGCCCAAAGCCCAGCGGCTTCATGAAGTCATGGATGGCATCGACCCCCATCTCCACCGCCAGCGAATAGAAATAGGTGTTGCTCGACTGCTGGATGGCGCGGTGCATGTCCACACCGCCCAGGCCGCCCTCATGGCTACGGAATGTGCGGCCGCCAAAGCTGTAGTAACCCGGGTCGCTGACCACCATGCTGGGCGAGCGCGTGCCCAGCTGCAGCGCGGCCATGGCCATGAAAGGCTTGTAAGTGGAGCCCGGCGGATACGTGCCACGCAGGGCACGGTTGAGCAGCGGCTTGTCGATGGACTCGTTGAGAGCGGTCCAGCTTTCTGAGTCGATGCCTTCGACAAAGAGATTGGGGTCAAACGTGGGCTTGCTGACCAACGCCAGGATTTCTCCGTTGCGCGGGTCAATCGCGACCAGTGCACCACGGCGCTCACCATACATGTCTTCAATGAGCTTTTGCAGTTTGATGTCGATGGACAGCATCACGCTGTCGCCGGGCGTGGCCGCGTGGCTGGACAGCTTGCGCACCGCCCGCCCGCCCGCCGACGTTTCCATCTGCTCCACCCCGGTGGCGCCATGCAGAGCGGATTCAAAGCTCTGCTCGATGCCCAGCTTGCCGATGTATTCCGTACCCCGGTAGTTGGCCTCGTCTTCAGAGTCTTGAATGCGCGCCTTCTCGGTCTGGTTGATGCGCCCGATGTATCCGATGGCATGGCTGGCCACGTCGCCCAGCGGGTAGTTGCGAAACAGCCGCGCCTTGACGTCCACGCCCGGAAACCGGTAGCGCTGAGCCGTAAAACGCGCGACTTCCTGGTCGGTCAGGCGCGTGCGGATCGGCAGGGACTCGAAGTTGCGCGACTCTTCCATGAGCCGCTTGAAACGCCGGCGGTCGCGGGTCTGGATCTCGACCACCTTGGACAATTCGTCAATGGTGTCGTCCAGCGTCCCCGCACGGGACGGCGTGATCTCCAGCGTGTAGGCAGAGTAATTGGTGGCCAGCACCACGCCATTGCGGTCCATGATCAGCCCACGGTTGGGCACGATGGGCACCACCGCCGTGCGGTTGCTCTCGGCCTGCGCGGCCAGGTCGTCGTGGCGCACCACCTGCAAGAACACCAGCCGGGCGACGATGAGGCAGAAGGCAAAAAAGACCACCGCGCCAATCACCAGCGCGCGCACCCGAAAACGCGAGGCGTCGGCTTCGCTGCTGCGCAGTTCGGTCATGTCAGGCTAT
Source organism: Acidovorax sp. (assembly GCF_046291265.1). Classification (GTDB taxonomy): domain Bacteria; phylum Pseudomonadota; class Gammaproteobacteria; order Burkholderiales; family Burkholderiaceae_C; genus Acidovorax. The sequence continues at coordinate 50,706 of NZ_JBKBTV010000021.1, forward strand.
CCAGCATGGTTGTTGGTCACAAAGGCCTGTTTTGGTCACGGTCGGGCGGACGGCGCTGGGGCGCCAGCAGCACCCAGCTGGCCAGCGGCCAGAGCAGCGCCTCCAGCAGCGGCGCCAGAAAACTCCACACCCCCGGGAATATGCCGCCGGACGCCATGCGCAGCAAAAGCTCGATCGCATGGGCCAGGATAAACAGGGGCAGCACCTGCAGGGACTGCGATGGCACGCTGAACCACAACAGGCGGCGGTGGATGGCAATGGCCCCAAACGAAAGCACGGTGTAGGACAGCGCGTGCTGGCCGAGCAAGGCCGATTGGCTCACATCCATGCACAGCCCCAACACAAACGCCACGCCCATGCCAATGCGCAGCGGCTGGTGCACGCCCCAAAAAACCAGCAACAGCATGAGCACGTCGGGCGCCCACACCACACGCCCCAGCGGCAGCAGGTTCACGGCCAGTCCCGCGGCCAGGCTGGCCACGATGAACACCGGGTTCACGGGCATCAGCAGCGGTTCACCACGCGGCATGATCATCGCGGGCCTCCTTTCGGGACGGGGGCTGCACCTTCAGTGCGACGCACCGGCAAGATGGCGTAAATCATTTGCGCGTCCCTCGTTTGGCGGGCGCTGTTTGCACCGGCTCGGGTCGCGGCAGCACGTTGTCTGCCAGCGGCTTGAGCACCACCACATGGCGGGCGCCTTGCACCTGGGCAAGCGGCATGCAGTAGATGCGGGCAAACGCAGAATCGGCCCGCCGCTCCACACGCACCACCCGCGCCACAGGCAGACCCGACGGATACAAACCGTCCACGCCACTGGTGGTCAACAGATCGTCTTCGCGCACATCGGCGTTGGCGGGCATGAAACGCAGTTCCATGCCACCACCATGCCCGGCCACCGGGTCGCCATAGGCCACACCCCGCGCACCCGTGCGAACGTTGAGCACCGGAATGGCCTGGTCGCGGTCGACCAGCAAGGTGACTTCACTCACCAGCGGAAAAACGCGCGTGACCTGCCCCAGCACACCGGCCTCATCCATGACGGGCGCGCCGGGCTCGACGCCGCCCATTTGCCCGCGATCAATCACCACGCGCCGCGTGTAGGTGTCTGCGGTGTCGTAGATCACCTCAGCCGCCTGCGCGGGGGTTTCCAGGCGGTCACGCAGGGCCAGCAGTTGCCGCAGGCGCCCGTTTTCCAGCGCCAGCTGTTCGGCCTGGTTGGCGCGTTGGCCCATGAGGGCCATCTTTTGGCGTGCGGTGTCGAGTTCGTCTTGCGCGGTCTGCAGGGAGTCGAAATAGCTCGATCCGTGGCGTGCGAATTCCACCGGTTTCAGCATCAGCCACTGCAAAGGGTACAGCGCTGTGGCCACCGCCTGCCGAAACGGGCCCGTGAGCTGAAAGCGCGCGTCGGCCACCATCAAAAACAGCGCCAGAGCACCGTAGACGGCCAAACGCGAAAGGGCCGAGAGGCCCTGTTTGAACAATGGGGGAGCGCTGCGCTCCAGGGTACCGAAAGCCATGGTGCGCAGCGGTCAGTGCCTGCCAAGCGGAGGCGGCTCCGCGGGCAGGTGCTCAGAAAGAAGCATAGGAGCAGTTGCAGTCATGCAATTCAGAGCGAAAAAAGTGCCTGGAGAATGCAGGCACCGGGATTACTCGCTCGTGAAAATGCTGCCCTGGCGGTCCATGCGCTCCAGCGCAATGCCGCAACCACGGACCACGCAGGTCAGCGGGTCTTCAGCCACCAGCACCGGCAAGCCGGTTTCTTCGGCCAGCAGGCGATCCAGATCACGGAGCAGCGCGCCGCCGCCGGTCAGCATCATGCCGCGGTCAGAAATGTCGGCGCCCAGCTCGGGCGGGGTCTGCTCCAACGCGTTCTTCACGGCCGAGACGATCTGGTTGAGGGGATCGGTCAGCGCCTCCAGCACTTCGTTGCTGGAGATGGTGAAGCTGCGCGGCACACCTTCGGACAGGTTGCGGCCCTTGACTTCCATCTCGCGCACTTCGGAGCCAGGGAAGGCCGAGCCGATGTTCTTCTTGATGGCTTCGGCCGTGGGCTCACCAATCAACATGCCGTAGTTGCGGCGGATGTAGCTGATGATGGCTTCGTCGAACTTGTCGCCACCCACGCGCACACTGCCCTTGTAGACCATGCCGCCCAGCGAGATCACGCCGACTTCGGTGGTGCCGCCGCCGATGTCGACGACCATGGAGCCAGAAGCCTCGGAAACGGGCAGGCCAGCGCCGATACCGGCAGCCATGGGTTCTTCAATCAGGTAGACGGCGGTGGCGCCAGCCGCTTCGGCGGCGTCCTTGATGGCGCGGCGCTCGACCTGGGTGGAGCCGCAGGGCACGCAGATGATGATGCGCGGGCTGGGGGTGAACAGCGTGCGGGGGTGCACCATCTTGATGAACTGCTTGATCATCTGCTCGGTGATCACGAAGTCGGCAATCACGCCGTCTTTCATGGGCCGGATGGCTTCGATGTTGCCGGGCACCTTGCCCAGCATGGCTTTGGCCTCGTGACCTACGGCCTGGATGACTTTTTTGCCGTGGGGCCCGCCTTCGTGGCGGATGGCGACGACAGAGGGCTCATCGAGCACAATGCCCTTATCGCGGGCGAAAATGAGGGTGTTGGCTGTGCCAAGGTCAATGGCAAGGTCGGTGGAGAAATACCGACGGAAGGCTCCGAACATTCAAAAATCCTCTCGGGCATAGCACGCGCGTCGGCCTGCCATCGCCTGGTTTTGGGGGCTGTCTAAGGCTTTTTTCACGCAATTGACTCCCATTTCGAGAGCCTTGCGGCAAAGCCGGGATAATACCCCATCCCCTGTGAATAACTTCCTCCGGCGCGGCCCGGATCACAGCTTTACTTCTGGTTTCCCTCAATTTTCCTCCCTATGGCACTGACCCCCCAGGACATCGGCCGCATTGCCAACTTGGCGCGGCTTGAGCTGACACCCTCCGAAAGTGAGCGCATGCTCACGCAGCTCAACGGCTTCTTTGACATCGTGGAACAGATGCGGGCTGTGGATACATCGGGCGTCACGCCCCTTTCCCACCCCGTCGCGGCCATCCAGGACGTGGCCCTGCGGCTGCGCGAAGACGTGTCGAGCGAGCCCAACCAGCGTGAAGCCAACCAGCAAAGCGCCCCCGCTGTCGAACGAGGCCTGTTCCTCGTGCCCAAAGTGATCGAGTAAGAGCCCCGCCGCATGACTTCCACCGCATTGCATGACCTGGGCGTGACCCAGCTGGCCACCGAACTGCGCGAGCGCCGCGTCTCGGCCGTCGAAGCCGCCCAGCATTTTCTGGACCGCGCACAAGCCCACCAGAACCTGGGCGCTTACGTGGCCGTGAACCCCGACATCACCCTGGCCCAGGCCCGCGCGCAAGACGCCGCCATCGCCGCTGGCACGGCCGGCCCGCTGGCGGGCGTGCCCATTGCCCACAAGGACATCTTCGTTACCCGCGGCTTCCCCAGCACCGCAGGCTCGAAGATGCTGGCGGGCTACCAGTCACCGTTTGACGCCACCGTGGTCAGCAAGCTCGCCGATGCAGGCGCCGTGACGCTGGGCAAGCTCAACTGCGATGAGTTCGCGATGGGCTCGTCCAACGAAAACTCGGCAGTCGCTCCCCTGGGCTTTGACGCCCCAGCACCCGTGCGCAACCCCTGGGACACCAGCCGCATCCCCGGCGGTTCATCGGGCGGCAGCGCCGTGGCCGTGGCCGCGCGCCTGGCCCCGGCCGTCACCGGCACCGACACCGGCGGCTCCATCCGCCAGCCCGCATCGTTTTGCGGCATCACCGGCATCAAGCCCACCTATGGCCGCGCCAGCCGCTACGGCATGATCGCGTTCGCCTCCAGCCTGGACCAGGCGGGCCCCATGGCCCGCAGCGCCGAGGACTGCGCGCTGCTGCTGTCCGCCATGTGCGGCCCCGACCCAGACCGCGACTCCACCTCGCTCGACGTGCCTGCCGAGAATTTCAGTGCCAAGTTGAACGACAGCATTGACGGCCTGCGCATCGGCATCCCCGCCGAGTTTTTTGGCGAAGGCCTGTCGCTCGACGTGCGCGCCGCCGTCGATGCGGCCCTGAAGGAATACGAAAAGCTCGGCGCCAAGCTGGTGCCGATCAGCCTGCCGCGCACCGAGCTGTCCATCCCGGTCTACTACATCATTGCCCCGGCCGAAGCGTCGTCCAACCTGAGCCGTTTTGACGGCGTGAAGTTCGGCCACCGCGCCAAGGACTACACCGACCTGGTGGACATGTACAAAAAGACGCGCGCCGAAGGTTTTGGCGACGAGGTCAAGCGCCGCATCATGATCGGCGCCTACGTGCTGAGCCACGGCTACTACGACGCCTACTACCTGCAGGCGCAAAAGATTCGCCGCATGATTGCGGACGACTTCCAGAACGCGTTCAAAGACTGCGACGTGATTGCGGGCCCTGTGGCCCCCACCGTGGCCTGGAAGCTGGGCGAACACGGCAACGACCCGCTGGCCGACTACCTGGCCGACATCTTCACGCTGCCCGGCTCGCTGGCGGGCCTGCCCGGCATGAGCGTGCCCGCAGGCTTTGGCGAAGGTGGCATGCCAGTCGGCCTGCAATTGATTGGCAACTACTTTGAAGAAGCCCGCCTTCTGAATGCAGCCCACCGCCTGCAACAAGCCACTGACTTCCATCTGCGCAGTCCGCTCTGAAATTCATAGCTGATAGCGCTCGCCATTAAAAGACTTCAACATCAAAAGATGTTGAAGTTTTTATAAATCAAGCGCTACCAGCTCCTCTTTTGATAGCCAAGGACAGAACCCATGTCTGTGAAACTGATTCAGGGTTACGAAGTCGTCATCGGCTTTGAGACCCACACCCAGCTCGCCACCCAGAGCAAAATTTTCAGCCGCGCCAGCACGGCCTTCGGCGCCGAGCCCAACACCCAGGCCTGCGCCGTGGACCTGGCTTTGCCCGGCACGCTGCCCGTGATGAACCGCGAGGCCGTGGCCTGCGCCATTCGCCTGGGGCTGGCACTGGGCTCGCACATCGCACCCGTGAGCATTTTTGCCCGCAAAAATTATTTCTACCCCGACCTGCCCAAGGGCTACCAGATCAGCCAGTTCGAGATCCCGGTCGTGCAAGGCGGCGAGGTGGAGTTCTTTCTGGGCGACCAGAAGAAGACCGTGAAGCTGGTGCGCGCGCATCTGGAAGAAGATGCGGGCAAGTCGCTGCACGAGGACTTCATTGGCCAATCGGGCATCGACCTGAACCGTGCGGGCACGCCTTTGCTGGAGATCGTGACCGAGCCCGACATGCGCTCGTCCGAAGAGGCGGTGGCCTACGCCAAAGAGCTGCACAAAATCGTGACCTGGATCGGTATCTGCGACGGCAACATGCAGGAAGGCAGCTTCCGCTGCGACGCCAACGTGTCGGTGCGCAAGCCCGGCGCCGAACTGGGTACACGCCGCGAGATCAAGAACCTGAACAGCTTCAAGTTCATGCAGCAGGCCATCGACTACGAGATCCGCTGGCAGATCGAGCAGATCGAAGACGGGCATGCGATCCAGCAGGCGACGGTGTTGTTCGACCCGGATACGGGCGAGACGCGCGCGATGCGGACCAAGGAAGATGCTGCGGACTACCGCTATTTCCCCGATCCGGATTTGCCACCGCTGCACATTTCGCAAGCATGGGTCGATAAGGAACGTGCAGCCATGGACGCTTTGCCGCGTGTTGTTGCTGCCAGGTATGTCGAACAATTCGGCCTATCGGAGTACGACGCATCAGCGCTCACACAAAGCAAAGCAACGATGACCTACTTCCAGCAAGTGGTCGGGGGTAAAACGGCACCGATCTCACCCAAGATTGCCTGCAACTGGATCATGGGCGAACTATCACGGCGTCTCAACTCAGATGACATTGCGATTGAACAAGCTCCTGTTAAACCAAACCAGTTGATCGCACTGCTAAGCCGCATTGCCGATGGGACGATCTCAAACAATGCCGCCAAGCAAGTGTTTGACGCCCTGTGGGCTGGCGAGTCGACCGACGTGGACGCCATCATCGAATCCAAAGGCCTCAAGCAAATGAACGACTCCGGCGCGCTGGAGAAGATCATCGACGAGGTGATTGCCGCCAACGCCGACAACGTGGCGCAGTTCCGTGCGGGCAAAGACAAGGCGTTCAATGCGTTGGTGGGTCAGATCATGAAGGCCAGCAAAGGCAAGGCGAACCCGACGCAGGTCAACGATTTGCTGCGGGCCAAACTGGCAGGTTGACTACCGCGCCAGCGTCCAGGCTGACGGTCCTCTGGTGCTCAAAACGCCAGAGGCAATGAACAACAAAGGGGCCGTGAGGCCCCTTTGTTTATTTGGGGGCACAGGCCCCGTCGCACTGCAGCTTCTTACCGAGATGCCGCCGGAGCTGTCGTCGATTCGCTCGATGAAGTTGCCGCGGCTGGCAATCGTTGGGCATCCCACAGCTTGCGCAACTGGGCCAGTTCGGTGTCAAACCGTGCATGCACACGCCGCTTTTCCTGGTCCTGCCCGGCAATAAAACGCTGCTGTTCGCCCATGCTGTCGTCGTTCTCGGCGATCCTGCGGCGCAGCACCATCGGCGCTTTGGTGGGGTCCTTTTTATAGAACTCCAGTTCCACGTCGAATTTTTTGCGTTCGGCCTTGAGTTCCTCGACGCGCTTTTCTGCAGTGGAAGTGACATCATCCACCAGCTGGATGGCCGCGGCGCGTTCGACATCGTGGGTGGCCTTGTCGGGGTAGCGGGCCACCAGCACACGTTCGCGGCGGCGCTCTTCGACCACACGGGCCCGCTCTTCGGCTTCTTTGCGGCGCTGCGCCTCTTGGGCGGTGCGCTCGTGTTCGGTGAGCGAGGGGCCAATCTGGCGGCGCGTGATGCCCGACGGGCTCAGCTCGCGCTGCTCGCGGTCCAGACATTCAGGGATGGGACGGTCGGCCGTGAGCCGGCGGCCGTTCTTGTCCACGCAGGTATAGATGCCGCCGGTCGCGCCCTGGGCTTGCGCCCACGCCACTTCGGCGCCCAGGCTGGCCAACAAAACCCCGCCCATGATCCACGCCGATGTGCTCAAGTCGCCTACCCTTCGTTGACTCCGTACCGCTGGCGATAGGCCAGCACTTTTTCATGGTGGGAACGCATCCCATCCCCCCCGTTATCCGAGAGGTACAGCAATAAGTCTGCCAGCCGTGCAATCGCACACACCTGCATGCCCAATTGCCCGCGCACGTACTGCACGGCGCTGTGGTCTACGTCCTGGCCATTCTCTGTGGCTTTCTCCTGGCGGTCCAGCGCAATTGCAACCGCGTGGGGGGTGGCGCCCGCCGCGCGGATGATGGCAATGGACTCGCGCGCAGCGGTGCCGGCCGACATCACGTCGTCGATGATGAGTACACGTCCTTTCAAAGGCGCACCCACCAGCGTGCCGCCCTCGCCGTGGTCCTTGGCCTCCTTGCGGTTGTAGGCAAAGGGCACGTTGCGGCCCAGTCGCGCCAGCTCGACTGCCACCGTGGCCGCCAGGGGGATGCCCTTGTAGGCGGGGCCAAACACCATGTCGAATTCGATGCCACTGGCCAGCAGGGCTTTTGCATAGAATTCCGCGAGCCGTCCGAGCTTGCGGCCGTCGTCGAACAGCCCGGCATTGAAGAAATACGGGCTCAGGCGCCCGGCCTTGGTCTTGAATTCGCCAAACCGCAGCACGCCCGATTCGACGGCAAAACGGACAAAATCCTGCGCCAGCTGGCCCTGCTCAGAGGTTTGCGCGCCAACATCCACCATAGGGAATTCCTTGTTCAAATTAACCAGCCTCAATCTCAATGGCATCCGCTCGGCCACCAGCAAAGGCGTGGAAAGCTGGATGGCAGCCACGCGGGCGGATTGTATTTGTGTGCAGGAAGTGAAGGCCCAGGCGGCCGACATGGCCAACCGCTTCGAACGCATGGCGGGCCTGCAAGGCCACTTCCACTTTGCCCAGAAAAAAGGGTATTCCGGCGTGGGCATCTACACGCGGCACGAGCCGTCTGATGTAGTCATTGGCTATGGGTCGGCAGAGTTCGATACAGAAGGCCGATACGTGGAGCTGCGTTTTGACACGCCAGAGCGCAAGCTGTCGATCATCAGCGCGTACTTTCCGAGCGGTTCGTCCGGCGAAGAACGCCAGCAAGCCAAGTTCCGCTTTCTGGCCGAGATGCATCCGCACCTGATGAAGACCAAGAGCGAGCGCGAGTTCATCCTGTGCGGCGACATCAACATTGCGCACCAGCAAATCGATCTGAAAAACTGGCGCAGCAACCAGAAGAACAGCGGCTTCTTGCCGGAAGAACGCGCCTGGATGACAAAGTTGTTGCACACAACTGATGATGGCGGCGGCATCGTAGACGTTTACCGTCAGTTACAACCTACCGCTACCGACACGGCTTACACATGGTGGAGCAACCGCGGACAGGCGTATGCCAACAACGTGGGTTGGCGGCTGGACTACCACCTGGCCACCCCTGCGCTCGCGGCGCTGGCACGCACTGAATCCATCTACAAGGGCGAGAAGTTCTCCGACCACGCGCCCATCACCGTGGAGTACGACCTGCCCCTGTGACAACACCACCCTGAACCGATGACCGATGCCTGGGCTCTGGCGCCTACCGCAACACACCGCCAGCCCCGCCCAAACCCACCGTCAGCTTCGTCAACAATTGTCAAAGTGCGGTTATTGACCCCATAAAGCGGCATCTGCAACAACCTCCCGCGGCACCTTCCCGGCATAGTTGGTCCTGTCCACTTCCTGAAATCGGCTCACCCCCTGTGAGCACAGAGGCCTCCGTCCGAGGCCCCTGGTTCCGGAAGACGCAGACGAGCCCTTGTTGTTGTTGCGATGAAGTTCCGATCTATCCACGCCCTGCTCCTTGCAGGCGCCTCCCTCCGTTCCTCACCCTGGGTGTTGGCCGCGTTTGCAGTGGCTGCCCTGTGGGCCCCCGCCTCGTCTGCTGCCGCCCCTGTTTGCGATGCGCCGCAAAATCGAGCCGTGCTGCGCCTGCAGTCTGCATCGCCAGCCAACGCGCAGGCCTGCGACCTGAACGGTCTTGAAAAACTGCCCGCGCGCACGATTGCCACGGCATTGCCCCCAGCGTTGGGACTGCCCGGTGTGCAGCACTGGAGCGGGGTGTCGCTGCGCCAGCTGGTAGAGATGCTGGGCGGGGGCGAGCACAGCCACATCCAGCTCACCGCGCTGAATGACTATTCCATTCACATTCCGTGGAGCGACCTGGTGCGCTACGACCCCATCGTGGCCTACAGCCGCAACCACCAGCGCATGGGCATTCGTGACAAGGGCCCACTGATCCTGATTTACCCCTTTGATGGCAACCCGCAGTTGCAGACGCAGGAGTACATCAACCGCACCATCTGGCAGGTCAATGCAATCTCCGTCCGCTAAGCCCTCACCTCAGCGACCGCACCCGCATCCGCATCCGCCCCCTTCAGCCCCTGCGGTCACAGACACTTTCACGCAGCAGCGGGCAGGCACCCGCTGGCTTCTGGCGGTGGTGGCCGCCATGGCAGTGGCCACGTCCACAACCCTGTGGTGGACGCTGCGCCAGACCCAGGAGCTGGCGCAGCCCTACCAACAAAGCGACCTGTGGTACGTTTCCAGCATCCACAGCGAACTGGCTCGGGTCAGCCTGCTGGCACACAACGTTGCGGATCACGGCACATCCGCGAGCGAATTGCGCGAGCGCCTGGACGTGCTGCTCAGCACCCTGGACACCTCGGCGCAGGCCCCGCGCATCAGCACCCAGCTGCGGGATGCGCTGCCCCACACCGCGCGCAACCTGGACGAGTTGCTGCACCAGGCAGAAGCCTGGTCGCAGCGGCTGGGTGCTGCTGGTGCAGACGGGGCTGCGGTAGCGGCAGACATCGTGGGCGGGTCGGACGCGCAACTGGACACCGTCCGCAAAGCCGTGGCAGCCGTGCACCTGCTCAACACCCAGCAGACCGACCGAGCGCGCCAGCAACTGCATGACCGGTTCAAAGTGCTCAGTGCCGTGCTGGGCAGCCTGCTGGCCGGGACGGCGCTGTTGGTCTGGCGGCTGGTGCGCGACGCGCGCCTGGCCAGTGCGATGTCGCAACAGCTGGCGCAGGCCAATCGCCAGCTGGAAGTGCGTGTGGCCAGCCGCACCCGCAAGATCGAGGAAGGCCGTGCACTCCTGAGCTTCATCCTGGACACCAGCCCCAGCGATGTGGTGCTGGCCGACGTGGAAAACGGCAAGGTGCATTTCATCAACCACCAGCTAACAGAACGCCTGGGGCTCAAGGCCCCGCCCCAGACCTTGTTCCTGCACCAGTTGCTGCACGACCCCGCGGTGGGCGAAAGCCTCATGCAGGCGCTGGACCAGTACGGCCAAGTCGACGCGCTGGAAGCGCAGATTGGCGAACACCACCCCAGCTGGCGCTCCCTGTCGGCGCGGCTCATCGAAGTGGATGGGCGCCTGGCACACCTGCTGTGGGGCTTTGACATCAGCCGCCACAAAGAGCTGGAATCGCAACTGCGCGAGCTGGCCACGCGCGATGCGCTCACCGGGCTGCTCAACCGGCGCGCGTTCATGGAAGGCGGCACCGCCCTCTTTGACCACTGCCGCCGCCATGCGCAGCCGTGCACGGTGCTGATGATCGACATCGACCATTTCAAGCGCATCAACGACCAGCACGGCCACCAGACCGGCGACGCGGCGCTGCGCGCATGCGCACAGGCCATTGAAAGCGCATTGCGCGATGCCGACCTGCTGGGGCGCCTGGGCGGTGAAGAGTTCGCAGCACTGCTGCCGCATTCATCCACCAGCAGCGCCTTCAAGATCACGGAACGCATCCGCGACGCCCTCGCACGGATGCACCTTGCATCGCCCGACGGCCAGCCGCTGTCGCTGACCGTCTCTATCGGCATGGCCGAAATGGAGCCCACCCACCCGGGCATCGAACCCCTGCTGGCAGACGCCGACCGGGCGCTCTACCGCGCCAAGGCCACCGGCCGCAACAAAGTGCTGGCCTGCGAGCCCGCCATCCAACAACCTTGACCCCCCCACAGAGTGCACGCCATGAGCATCCGACTTTTGATTGTTGACGACAGCCGCATGTCCCGGCTTATCCTGCAGGGGCTGCTCGCACAGACCCATCCCGACTGGACCATCGTGCACGCCAGCAGCGGCGAAGAGGCCCTGGCGCTGGTCCAGAGCCAGCCTGTCGATCTGGTGTCGATGGACTTCAACATGCACGGAATGAATGGCCTGGAGGCCGCGCTGGCGCTGCGCAAGATCCTGCCCAATGTCCCCATCGCCATCCTCACCGCCAACGTCCAGTCGGTTCTGCAGGAGCGCATTGAGGAGGCAGGCATGGTGTTCATTGCCAAGCCGATCACCGCCGCTGCCACCGCGCAACTCACCGCCTTGGTAGGAGCCTGACATGCCCATCCAGCTAGATGCCGAACAAGTCGACGCGCTCAGCGAAATCTTCAACATCGGCGTGGGCAAGGCCGCGGCGGCCATGGGCCACCTCATGCGCGACGAGGTGCTGCTGTCGGTGCCGCACGTCAGCATCCTCACCGTGAGCGAAGCCGCCCAGCAGCTGGGTGCTGCCGAGCGCCCCATGTACGGCGTGCGCCAGCCGTTCCGTGGGGTGTTCAACGGCGACGCGCTGCTGATCTTTCCGGGCAACAAGAGCCTGGAGATCGTGCGCATCGTTGCGGGTCAAAGCGTGCCCGGTGAAGACCTGAGCGCCATCGAGCAAGACGCCATGACCGAGGTCGGCAACGTGATGCTGAACGCCTGCATTGCGGCCCTGGCCGACCTGCTGGGCAGCGAGTTCGAACTCAGCCCGCCCAGCATCGACACCGGCGACAGCCGCACCATCCTGGGCACGCGCATCCAGAACCACCTGGTGGTGTTTCTGCACATCCGCTTTGAATTGCTGAGCAGTCAGATCGAGGGCTTTGTGGTGTTTGTGCTCAACACCACATCCCTGGAGGGCCTGCGCTCTGCCGTGAACCGCCTGCTGGGAAGACCTGCCGATATCGACTGATTGCGGCATCGCACATCCCCCTCAACGATCCAACTCGTAGTGAAAGACCTTGGCAATGATTTGCCAACGCCCGTCTGCGTAAATCAGCGTCAGCAGGTCGGTGAAGTGTTTGGGTAGGATGGCGCACTCCACCTTGGCCAGAGCGGTCACCGGCCCGGCAAATTCAATCGACAGGATGCGCTCCTGCACCGTTTCGCCCCGGCTGGCGGGTGATGGGCGCTGGTCCACGATGGGGAAATACGCGTCCATGCGCAGGATCACCACCGGCTCTGCCGTGGCGCAGGCGTAGACCGCCTGCGGGTGGAACACGCGGCGCAGGCGCTGTGTATCGCTGTGGCACAGGCCGTCGAAATACTCCTGCAGCACGGAGGCGACTGCGTCAAAGCGCGGGTCACTCATGACGCAGTCCCTCCGGCGGCTGCCCGGGCGCGCTGGCGCCGCACGGTCACCGTCTCACCGGCCACACCCCAGTTGTCAGTATCGATCTCGTCGATCACTACAAAGGTGGTGGCGGGCTCCTTGTTCAGAACGCGCACCAGCAAGTCGGTCGCCCCCTGGATCAGCGCGGCCTTTTGCGCACTGCTGACGCCTTCGCGGGTCACTTTGATGTTGATGTAAGGCATGGCGTGTTCCTGGTGGATGGAGGGATGGATGAATCAACGGCGTCTCAGCCCAGCAAGCCTTCGGCCCGCATCGCGGCCTGCACGGCGGGGCGGAAGGCCACGCGGCGCATGAAAGCCTGCAGATGGGCCAGGTCGCTGATGTCCAGCTTCACGAACTTGGCCCAGCCCAGCACCACAAACAGATAGGCATCGGCCGCCGTGAAGTGCTCGCCCGTCAGGTAGGGGCCGTGCTGCAGCTGCGCGTCCAGCCAATCCATCTTCTTGCGCAGCAGAGCCGCCAGCGCGGCCTTGGCGTTGGTATCCAGATCGGTGTGGAACAGGGGCGTGAAGGACTTGTGCAGCTCGGTGCTGACGTAGTTTTGCCATTCCATCACCCGGTAGCGCGCCAGCGTGCCGGCGACGGGCATGAGCTGCGTGGCCTGGGCTTGGTCGGCGATGTATTGCGCAATGACCGGGCCTTCGGTGAGGCGGGAACCGTCGTCCAGCTCCAGCACAGGCACCTGGCCTTTGGGGTTGATCGCATAGAAGTCCTGCCCGTCGGCCGTCTGGTGGCGCGCGGTATCGACCTTCTCCAGGTCAAACGAAAAGCCACATTCGCGCAGCAGGATGTGGGGCGACAGGGAGCAGGCGGCGGGCGAAAAGTACAGCTTCATGGGGTTGCCTTTGGGGCGTGGTGGATAGGTGAAGCGATGGTATTGGCGATGCAAACAGCAATAAACTAGGTCTCACGCATTTCAGTCATTACACGAAGTAATAAACATGGCCCGCCAATTTGACGACCTGAAGCTGGGCAGCATCGAGCTGTTCTGCCTGACCGCGCAGTGGCAAAGCTTCACGGCCGCGGCACAAGCGGCCGGGCTGACAGCGGCAGCAGTCAGCCGCTCGGTGGCCCGCATGGAGGCGCGCCTGGGTGTGCGCCTGTTCCAGCGCACCACGCGCCAGGTGCGGCTGACCGACGCGGGCAAGCGCTACTACGAACAGTGCCGCCAGGCGCTGGGGCAGCTGGCCGAGGCAGAACGCGAGCTGTCGGGCCAGCAGCAAAGCCCCGCAGGCCTCGTTCGCTTCAGCCTGCCCACCTCCTACGGGCACTGCCGTGTCCTGCCGCTGTTGCCAGAGTTTCAGCAGGCCTACCCACAGGTCGAGCTGGAGCTGCAACTGAGCAATCGCAATGTGGACTTCACCGAAGAAGGTTTTGACCTGGCCGTGCGTGGTCGCCCGCCCGTCGACTCCGGCCTGGTGGCGCGCAAGCTGGAGGACGCCGCGCTCGTGGTGGTGGCTGCACCCGCCTATCTGCGCCGCTGCGGCACGCCACACCACATTGCCGACCTAGCGGCGCACGAGTGCATCCAGTTCGTGCTGCCCAGCAGCGGCCAACCGGTTCCCTGGGTGCTGCGTGACACGACCGGACGCGACGTGGACGTGCCCACCCAGGGCCGCCTGCGCTGCGCCGACGACATCCTGGGTCCCGTGACCCTGGCCCGCGCCGGTGCAGGGCTGCTGCAGACCTACCGGTTCATTGTGGAAAACGACCTGCGCAGCGGCGGGTTGCAAGAGCTGCTGCCCGCGCACGCGGGCGCCTCGCGCCCGTTTTCGCTGCTGTACCCTGCGCACCGGCACATGCCTTTGCGCGTGCGGGCGCTGGTGGATTTCCTCGTTCAGAGGCTCACACCGCCCTGAAGCCGACCCGCACGGCGGACCTACGGACCCGAACAAGCAAAAATACCGCGATACCACCTCCACTCACCATGCTCCGCTACCTCACCGTCCCCGTTACCGCGTTCCAGCAAAACTGCTCCCTCGTCTGGTGCGACGCCACCCACCAAGCCGCCGTGATCGACCCCGGTGGCGATCTGGATGTGCTGCTCGCAGAAATTCAGCGCCTGGGCATCACGCTCGAACAGATCTGGCTCACCCACGCCCACATCGACCACGCGGGCGGCACGGGCGAGCTGGCTGAGCGGCTTTCGCTGCCCGTCGTCGGCCCCCACCCGGGCGACCAGTTCTGGATTGATGGGCTGCCACAGCAAAGCGCGATGTTTGGTTTTCCGCCCGCGCAGCACTTCACGCCCACGCGCTGGCTGCACGATGGCGACCAGGTGCAGATCGGCAACGAGACGCTGAACGTGCGCCACTGCCCCGGCCACACGCCGGGCCACGTGGTGTTCCACGCGCCGCAGATCGACCGCGCGTTTGTGGGCGACGTGCTCTTCGCGGGCAGCATCGGTCGCACAGATTTCCCGCAAGGGAACCACCAGCACCTGATCGACAGCATCGTTCAGCGGCTCTGGCCCATGGGCGACCAAACGGTGTTTATTCCCGGGCACGGGCCGGAGAGCAGTTTTGGGCGGGAGCGCGAAAGCAATCCTTACGTGCAGGGCACTTAAGGATTGCTTCTGAATCTATAGCTACTAGCGCTTATTGAATAAGCGCTAGAGGCCTAAAAGACCAAAACTTTGGGTTACGTGCGCGGCTCGCCCCGAGCATTGACGGTGATGGTTCGGCCGGGTGGCGCCGCCATTTGGATGCGGTGCTGCTCGCCCTTGAACGTATAAGTCACGTCCCAATAGTCGGCCTGACCCTGGCTGGGCACTTGTTGGCAGCGCTGCACGTCTTGCGTCGCTGGCGTGTTGTTGCCCACTCGCGAGCCGAACACCGCACCGGCGATGGCGCCGCCCGCGGTGGCGATGTCCTTGCCACTGCCGCCGCCAACTTGGTGGCCCAGAACGCCACCCAGCAGCGCACCGAGCACAGCACCTGGCGCGTTGACCTGGCTCTGACCTTGGGGCACTTGCTCGCGTTCGACCCAGCAGCGCTGTTCAGGTGGGCCCACTACGGCGCGCACCGAACTCACATTGGCCTCAAACAGGCGCTCGTCGGGTCGGCGGCGGTAGTTGGGCACCGCAACGGGCTGCGGCGCATAGCGGCGGTCGTCTACCCGCGCGCCGCGTTCGAGCTCCCGCACGGAGGAAATTTGGTTGTTCATGCCCATGGCCGAGAGCGACGGGTACTGCCCGGGTCGCAGCACCATGCACCGCCCGTTAAAGCGTTCGTCGTCGCACACTTCCCACGCGCGGTCACCCACCACCACGGCCGAAGAGGCGCTGTTGCTGAAGCCCTCCCGATTCAAGTTGCGCACGGATTCTTGTGTCGTGAACGCGGTCCCACCAAAACCTTCTTGCGCAAACAGCGCGATTTTGGCGGCCGCTGGAGCAGCGGCGCGGGCGGGCTCTGGTGCATAGCGTCGGCTGTCTACACGCTGCTCTACAGGAATGTTCCGGGCAGACGAAATGCCGTTGCTCAACCCCATCGCGCCAAGCGATGGGTACTGGCCCGGGCGCAGGACCATGCACTTTCCACGGAAGCGGGCGTTTTCACAAACCTCCCAGCGCTCATTGGTGACAGTGACGGAGGATGCGCGGTCGTTGAAACCAGCCCGCTCAAAATTGCCCACCCGCTGCTGGGTGGCGAAAGACTGGCCCTGATAGTTTTCTTGCTGAAAGAAGGTAATTTCAGCACTGGCGTGCGCCGCGGCTGCGAGCGCCACGGTGGCCAATGCAGCTTTGTAAAAGATTTTCATATTTGATTCCTATCCATGTTCTTGGCAGGAAACAAACGCCCGCCCTGCGAGCACCATAGAAGGTTGCGCGACGCCATGGAGTAGTCAATCACGCCGAGCGGTCAGCGGACATCGCCGCGCTACCTCGGGATTGGGTTGCACGCGGTTGGACTGTGCGCAGCTGCGCCGGTAAAGGTATTGGCGGTCGAGCCGCTTGTCTGCGCTCAGTCACACCGTGTAGTTCTCGCGCTCGGTGGATGCCGGTGGCCCAGAGCCAGCGCACGGCGTAGCTGCTTTGCAAAGCCGACGGTGAGCACAGCGTCGTTGTGTCCTCCAGCATCGCAGCACAAAACCCTGCTGGAAAAGCATATTTTGATAGCAATGAGTGCTTTATCCACAAGCGCTAGAGGCCCATTTGACTTGTTTTCTCCCTGGCGACGACTGACCCAGACTCGTCCAGCCGCCGACCGCCGAAGTGAATAGGCGCAGCAAAAACGACCAGTTCCAAGGACTGCGAATGGAATGCACGCTTACGATGTATCTCTTTGTAAGCAGTCTGTGAACCCTCACTGCACAGACGCTGCCCGCTGTCCGCCATCCGCGCCCCTCGTTCCATGAATCCCAACTTCAAGCCGCGCCCTCCCCTCGAACCGCAGCGTGGCTCTAGCCTGGCGGGCAAGGCCTACTGGGCCATGGTGCAGCGGGTGGCGTTGACGGCTGCGGCCATCGATGTCGGCTACATCGCGCTGTTTCTGTGGCTGGGGTCGGTGCCACTGGCGGCCGTCAACGTGGTCAGCATTGGCATGTACCTGGGCGCGTACCGGCTCATTCAGAAACGCTACAACGCCGCCGCGCTGGTGTTGATCTGGCTGGAGGTGGTGGGGCACTCGGCACTGGGTTCGCTGCTCATCGGCTGGGACAGCGGGTTTCACTACTACCTCTTGCTCTTCATCCCCGCCATCGTGATCGCCAACACGCGCGGCTTTGCGGCGCCCGTGGTGGTGGGGCTGCTGGCGTACTACCTGGGTCTGCAGGCCCTGTGCGACCACCTGGGCGCGCTCGATCCGTTGCCCGCGCAGAGCGTCAAGATCGTGAACTGGGTGCACATCTGCCTGGTGTTTGCCATGTCGGCCGCGCTGGCGGCGTTTTACCGGCGCACCATCCTGATCGCCGAGGGCCGCCTGCGCAAGCAGGCCACGCTCGACCCGCTGACCGGCTTGGCCAACCGCAGCCACTTCGAAGCGCTGTCGACCAATGCACTGGCGCGCAGCCAGCGCGACGGCGCGCCCGTCACCCTGCTGCTGTGTGATGTGGACTTGTTCAAACGCATCAACGACCAATACGGCCACGCGGTGGGCGACGAGGTGCTGGTGGCCATGGCCAAGGTGCTAGCCGCCAACCTGCGCGAAGGGGACGTGCTGGCGCGCTGGGGCGGCGAGGAGTTTTTGGCACTGATGCCCGCCAGCCCGCTGGACGCGGCCTGCGCCACCGCCGAACGCATCCGCGCCGCCATCGAGCAGGCGACGCTGGACGTGGGCCAGGCGCCCATCGCGCTGACCATGTCGTTTGGCGTGGCCCAGGTGCACAGCGCCGAAGACCTGCAAGCCGCGATTGCACGCGCCGACAAGGCGCTGTACCAAAGCAAGAACGCGGGCCGCAACCGGGTGAGTGCGGCATAGCGCTTCAAGCAGCTCAGCAGCAAAAATTTGAATGAAATTGGCCTCTAGCGCTTATCCATCAAGCGCTAGCAGCTATCAAAACAGGAATTTTCAGGACCTCAGCGTCTGGACCGCCCGCAACTACCCGTTGCGCCGCGCCGCCTGATACAGCCCCTGCACCTTGGGCACGTTCAGTTCCAGCTCGCGGATGCGCGCGGGGCCTGAAGGGTGGGTGGACAAGAACGCCAGCCCGCCCTGCTTGCTGCCGCTGGCGTTGCCCATCTTCTGCCACAGGCTGACGGCGGCCGAGGGCTGGTAGCCCGCGCGCGCGGCCAGCTCCAGCCCCACCAGGTCGGCATCGCTCTCGTCC
>NZ_JBKBTV010000022.1:0-31252 GCF_046291265.1 Acidovorax sp.
GCCACTGGCGCAACCCGCAGGGCGTGCAGACGAGCTTTTTAAGCGCTGAAGAGGTGGAGAACCTCACCATCCGCTCAGGCACCTTGAACCAGGCCGAGCGCGACACCATCAATTACCACATCGTCGCCACCATCAAGATGCTGGAGACGCTGCCTTGGCCACGCCACCTCAAAAACGTGCCCGAATACGCAGGCGGCCACCACGAGCGCATGGACGGCAAGGGCTACCCGCGTGGCCTCACGCGCGACCAGATGTCGCTGCAGGCCCGCATGATGGGCATTGCCGACATCTTTGAAGCGCTGACAGCCGCAGACAGGCCCTACAAAAGCGGCATGACCCTGTCGCAGGCGCTGGCCATCATGTGCAAGATGCGCGACAACGGCCACATCGATCCTGAGCTGTTCGAGGTGTTTGTGCGAGAAGGCGTGTACCTGCGGTACGGGCAGGAGTTTCTGGAGCCCCAGCAGGTGGATGAGGTAGGGCCAGAGGTTCTGGCGCTGGCGGTGCGCGGCTGAAGTCGCACGCATCCATCTTGGTTTGCTCCTAAAATTATAGCTACTAGCGATTGATAGATAAGCGCTAGAGGCCAATTTCATTCAAAATTTTGGCATCTGGCCCCGTCTGCTGTGCGCCCAGCCAGGCACTGAAGGCCGTCATCGCGTCGGTCACCGGGCGCGACTGCAAGCGCGTCAGCCAGTACGAACCTTGCCGCAGTTCTTGCGCAAACGGCTGCACCAGCCGACCTTGCTGCAGTTCGCGCGTGAACATCGTCACCGGCAGCAACGCCATGCCAGCGCCTTGGGCAGCGGCTTCGGCCAGCGTCAGCGACGAGTCGAAAACGGCGCCGCGCACCACGGGGGAAGGAGCGCCTGCGGCTTCAAACCAGGCGGCCCATTCATCCGCGCGGTAGCTGCGCAGCAGGGGTTGCCGCGCCAGGTCGGCCGCCGTGCGCAGTCCATGGGCTAGGGACGGAGCGCACATGACGGACATGGGGGCGTCCATGATTCGCTCGGCATGCGTGCCGTGCCAGGCGCCATCGCCAAAGCGGATCGCGTAGTCCAGCCCTTCGCCCGCCATGTCCACGCGGTTGTTGTGCGTGAGCAGGCGCAGGTCCACAAACGGACAGGCTTGCTGAAAATCACGCAGCCGGGGCAGCAGCCAGCCCACGGCAAAGGTGCCGACGGCGCCCACGGTCAGCACCTCGCGCGGGCGGGTGTCGCCCAACTTTTCCAGGGCGCGCGCCAGGTTGGTAAACGACTCCGTCACCACCGGCAGCAGCGCCTGTCCCTCGTCCGTCAGTGCCAGCCCACGCGGTAAGCGGCGGAACAGCGGCTTGCCCAAACGCTCTTCCAGGTTGCGGATGTGCTGGCTGACCGCCGTTTGGGTCACATGCAGTTCGGCGGCTGCACGGGTCAGGTTCAGCTGGCGGGCCGATGCCTCAAAGGCGCGCAGGGCGTTAAGGGGCAGGTGCATGGTGGTCGATAGGGATAAGTTTTTCTTGGGTCTCGTGCCGATTATTGTCGATGGTGCTCCGGGCGTGCCACCGGTATCGTTGCACCCATTCCGACACCCACCTTAAAGGTAGAAAAATGCAACGACGCAACTTTGTGGCCGCCATCGGCCTGATCCCTCTGGCCACCATGGCCCAGACCAGCCCGCAGAAAAACAGTGGCTCTGCGGCCGACATCGCTTGGCTGGCCGACCTGAAACGCATCGAGGCCAGCGTGGGTGGCCGCGTGGGCGTGGCCGCGCTCGATACCCATACCGGCCGGCAGATCGCGCACCGGGGGGGAGAGCGCTTTCCCATGGCCAGCACCTTCAAGCTGCTGCTGGCCGCGCAGACCCTGCGCCGCGTGGACCAGGGCCACGACAAGCTGGACCGGCGCATCACCTACACCAAAAAAGACCTGGTGACCTACTCGCCCGTGACCGAGCCGCACGCCGATGGCGCCGGTCTCACGGTGGAAGAGCTGTGCGCCGGCACCATGACCCTGAGCGACAACACCGCCGCCAACCTGCTGTTGGCCAGCAACGGCGGCCCACCCGCGCTCACGGCCTATGTGCGCTCGCTGGGCGACAGCATCACGCGGCTGGACCGCATCGAGCCCGAACTCAACGAGGCCAGGCCGGGCGACCCGCGCGACACCACCACGCCCGTGGCCATGGTGCACTGCATCCAGGCGCTGGCCCTGGGCGAAGCCCTGTCACCGGCCTCGCGCGAGAAGCTGCAGGGCTGGCTGCTGGGCAACAAGACGGGCGACAAGCGCCTGCGCGCCCGCCTGCCCGAGGGCTGGAAGGCGGGGGAGAAGACCGGCACCGCATCGCGCGGCACCAGCAATGACGCGGGCGTGTTCTGGCCGCCAGCGCGCAAGCCCATCGTGGTGAGCTGCTACCTGACCGGGGGCGAGGCGCCGCCCGAGCAGCGCGATGCCGCCATGGCAGAGATTGGCGCGCTGGTGGCGCAATGGGCGCTGGCAGCGTAAGTGTGCCTATCCGCTACTGCTGGCTGCACTTCGCGAGCGCTTTGAAACTGGCGCGCCCAATGCCAGTGCCCCCGTGCAAGGGCCGCCCCGCCGCACTGGGGGCGTCCCCTGGGGGGATGGCGCGCAGCGCCTCAGGGGGGCAGCAAATGTTTTGCGTGCAGGGCCATCATCTTCTCTTCGTTGGCTGCGATGACCAGGGTCTCGAAGCGGCCCAGCATCTGCAGCCGCGCCAGCACCGCGGCGCGCACCGGCTCGGCGTTCTCGCCGATGCCACCGGTGAACACCAGGGCATCGAGCCCGCCCAGGGACACGGCCAGCATGGCCGTGTACTGCGCCACCTTCAGCGCGAAGTAGTCGACCGCAAAGGCCGCCTGCGGGTCGGCGCTGGCCAGCAGAGCCTGCATGTCGCTGCTGACGCCGGACAGGCCCTTGAGGCCCGACTCCTGGTACAGGGTGTGCTCAACCTGCGCGGAATCCATCCCCAGTTCTCGCTGCAGGTAGATGACGGCACCCGCATCGATGGCGCCGCTGCGCGTGCCCATGGGCAGGCCATCGAGCGCGGTCATGCCCATGGTGGTGTCGACGCTGCGGCCTGCGTGCATGGCGCACAGGCTGGCACCATTGCCCAGGTGCGCGGCCACCACGCGGGCCTCGCGCAGTTCGGGGCGGGTGCGGGCGATCTCGTGCGCCAGCCATTCGTACGACAGGCCGTGGAAGCCGTAGCGGCGCACGCCCTGGGCGCGCAGCGCCTGGGGCAGCGCAAAGGTCTGGAACAGCGGGTCTATGCGCGCATGGAAGGCGGTGTCGAAGCAGGCGATGTCCAGCGCATGGCTGGCCAGGCGCTCTGACGCTGCAATGCCGGCCAGGTTGTGCGGCTGGTGCAGGGGCGCCAGCGGGGCCAGCGCCTGGAGCCGGGCCACGATGTCGGGCGTGACGAGCACCGGCGCGCGGAAGTCCGCACCGCCATGCACCACCCGGTGCACCACGGCCGCCAGGTGCCAGCCGTCGTCGTGCTGGTCGATCAGCGCGATCACGGCCGCCATGGCGGTGTCGTGGTCGGCCGCAGGCAAGGGCGTGCGCAGCGGCGCCTCGGCCCCGGCCAGGGTGGCCGACAGTTGCGCGCTGGTGCCGATGCCGGTCACCTTGCCGGCCATCAGCACGGCGAGCGACTCGCGCTCGAACACCTGGAACTTGATGCTGGACGAGCCGACGTTCAGCACCAGCAGCACCGGGGTGGCCTTCTTCATTTGATCAGCCCCGTGCTGCGGGCATGGGCCAGCAGCAGAGCCACGGCGCACGACAGCAGGCGGGCCCGCTGGCTGTCGGCGCGGCTGGTCAGGATGATGGGCACGCGCGCGCCCAGCACGATGCCGGCGGCCTCGGCACCACTCAGAAAGATGAGCTGCTTGGCCAGCATGTTGCCCGCCTCGATGTTGGGCACCAGCAGGATGTCGGCGTTGCCCGCGACCTCGGAGACGATGCCCTTGGTGCGGGCCGCCTCCACGCTGATCGCATTGTCGAAGGCCAGCGGCCCGTCGATCAGGCAGCCCGTGATCTGGCCCCGGTCGGCCATCTTGCACAGGGCAGCGGCATCGAGCGTGGCTATCATCTTCGGGCTGACGGTCTCTACCGCCGCCAGCACCGCCACCTTGGGCAGGATGTCGGCGCCGAACAGCGCATGCCAGAGATCGACGGCGTTCTGCACGATGTCGACCTTGGTGGCCAGGTCGGGCGCAATGTTCACCGCCGCGTCGGTGATGATGAAGGCCTTGGAATAGCTTTCCTGGTCGATCAGGAAGGCGTGGGAGATGCGCCGCTCGGTGCGCAGGCCGGCGTCGCTCTTCACCACGGCGGCCATCAGCTCGTCGGAATGCAGCGAGCCCTTCATCAGCGCATCGACCTCGCGCGCCGCGGCCATTGCCACTGCCTTTGCGGCCGCGTCGTGGCTGTGCTCGGCGTCGACCAGTTCCCAGGCTGAGATGTCCACGCCCGCCGCTTCGGCGGCCTCGCGGGTGCGCGTGGCGGGCCCCACCAGCACGGGGGTGATCAGCCCGGCCTCGTGGGCCTCGCGCGCTGCCTGCAGCACATTGGCGCTGACCGCGTGGACGATGGCCGTGCGCGCTGGCGCCAGCGTGCGGCAACGGGTCAGCAGGGTGTCGGCATCAAAGCTGTTCATCGGGGGTCACCACGGTTGGAGGAGAAAGGGGCGCTGGGGAATGGGGGCGCAAGCGGACACCGTCTCTACGCCCGGCGTGGCAGGGGCGCGATCAGAGCTTTTTCACCAGCACCTGGCTGCGCCGGTCCCAGTTGTACTTGCGCTTGCGCGCCTCGGGCAGCCAGTCGGGGTCGGCGGGCTGAAAGCCGCGCTTGATGAACCAGTGCATGGTGCGTGTGGTCAGGACGAAGATGCTGTCCAGCCCGGCAGCCCGGGCGCGCTGCTCGATGCGCTTGAGCAGCTTCTCGCCATCGCCCGTGCCCTGGCTTTGCGGCGACACGGTGACGGCGGCCATCTCGGCTGTCTTGGACTCTGGGTAGGGGTAGAGCGCCGCGCAGCCAAAGATCACGCCGTCGTGTTCGATGATGGTGTAGGCGGCGATGTCGCGTTCAATCTCGGTACGGTCGCGTTTGACCAGCGTTCCATCGTTCTCGAAGGGCTCGATCAGCTGCAGGATGCCGCCCACATCGTCAATGGTGGCTTCGCGCAGTTCTTCGAGTTTTTCGTCGATCACCATGGTGCCGATGCCGTCGTGCACATACACCTCCAGCAGCAGCGACCCATCCACCGCAAACGGCAGGATGTGGCTGCGTTCCACGCCGGCCTTGCAGGCCTTCACGCAGTGCTGCAGGTAAAAACCCGTGTCGGTGGGGGTTTGCGCGGTAGGCAAGGTGGCCAGCAGCGCCTGGGCTGCCGCCAGCGGCAACTCGGTGTCGATGGGGTTTTCTTCGCTCTCGGGCTCGCCGGGCAACATGCGAATGCCTTGCACTTCGCTCAAGAAGATCAGCTTATCGGCCCGCATCTCGATGGCCACGCTGGTCGCCACTTCTTCCATGCTCAGGTTGAAGGCTTCGCCAGTGGGCGAAAAACCAAACGGCGACAGCAGTACCAGCGCGCCCATGTCCAGCGTGCGCTGGATGCCCGCCACGTCCACCTTGCGCACCAGGCCCGAGTGCTGAAAGTCCACCCCGTCCACGATGCCCACGGGCCGCGCAGTCAGAAAGTTGCCCGAGATGACACGCACCGTGGCGCCCGCCATGGGTGTGTTGGGCAGGCCCTGGCTGAAAGCCGCCTCAATCTCATAACGCAGCTGGCCCGCAGCCTCTTGCGCGCAGTCCAGCGCCACCGAATCAGTGATGCGGATGCCGTGCGAATACTTGGCCGCATGCCCCTTGGCCGCCAGTTGCTCGTTTACCTGCGGGCGAAAGCCATGCACCAGCACGATGCGCACACCCATGGCCTGGATGAGCGCCAAGTCCTGCGCAATGTTGTGCAGCTTGCCCGCCGCAATGGCTTCACCCGTCAGTCCGATAACAAAGGTCTGGTTGCGGAACTTGTGGATGTAGGGCGCTACCGAGCGGAACCAGGGGACGAAGGTGAAATTGAAGACAGCGGACATGGAAGGGGGCGGGTGGGGCGGTGGTGGTAATGCGTGAGGAGCGAATGATAAGTGTCCTTAGAGACACAGCGTTCTGTAACGTGGCTCAGCTGCGATGGCCTTCCAACAGTGCTGCGATACGGCCACGCCAGCGTTCTGCATCTTCCCGTTGGTCAAAACCGCCCAGGTGCATGGGGCGCTCGCCATGTACTGCCAGGCTCAGCACGTAGTTGGGGCCGTCTTCCGAGGCACGTTCCAGAATATCGGGTGGTGCAAAGCGATCAAAGCCAATGGGCGCATGGCGCGAATCCAGCGGCCAGCGCGAGGTGCGCAGAACACGGCGCCCAGCGGCGTCGAATTGCAGCGTCAGCACCCGCGCCAAAGCGATCACCAAAAAAAGCACGCCCATGGCGCAGGCCGCCAGCACACAGGCTGCAGCCAGCAGCAGGTGTGGCCAGGGGGTCTGGGCGCTGGCGTGCATCACAAAGGGCACAGGAATCAGGAACATGCACAGGCCGATGATGCCCACAAAGAGCCGCATCGGCGCCGAGATGTGCTCCGCGTAGCGCAGTCCGTCGGGAGATTCAGAAAACCCGCTGGCCATGGTGTTCCTTGGTGGGTTGTATCCCGATGCGGCGATGGTGCGAGCGTTGCATGGCTGTGTGTCACTTTCTGCAAGGCTGGACCGATCCCGATCCCGACCCACGTGCGAGAAACGCGCTGAGTTTGGCCCCGAACGGCTCCAGCACCAAACCTTCTTCCGGCAGCGTGCCAGCGGCACCCGAGGGGGCTGCCAGTGCAATGCCGCAGTGTTTGAGCAGTGCCACCATCTCTAACGGCGCAATGGTGCCGTGCTCCAGCAACGCGTCCACCGTGCGGCCCAGGGCTTCGCGGTGGGTCTCCAGCAGCGTCTGGGCGCGCTGGTATTGCTGCTGCATCAGGGCTTCAATGGCTTCGTTGCTCGGGCCCACGTCGGTGTTCACATGGTTGTCCATCTCCACCGTGACGTCGGTGCGCGCCAGTCGTGCACCAAAGCCGTGGTGGCGGATGTAGCGCGCCGCCTCGGCCGTCACCTGCTTGAAGTCCTGCTCGGCCCCGGTGGTGCAGGCCATTTCGCCAAACACCAGCTCCTCTGCCACCCGACCGGCCAGACCGACACACATCATGTCCAGAGCGTTCTGCCGCGTGGTGGCTTTGAGGCTGGAGAAGCTGTTGTACCCGCCCTCGAACGACGCAATGTTGATCTTCACCTCTTGCGGTGCGTGGCCGAACAGCACGCAGTAGGCCAGACCGTGGCCGGCCTCGTGCACCGCCAGCAGCGCGCGAAAGTCCGCATTGGCCCGTTGCTTGAGCCGGTTCAGCTCCAGCGTGACAGGAAACGCAGCCTGCGCCACGCCTTCTGGCCCTTGGCCCTGCACCAGCAGATGCCGCTTGTCGGGCGCCAAGTGGATGGCGAACTCTTGCGCGAGTGGAAGCTGCTCCTGCATCACCCAGAGCGCGGCGTTGACCAGGTTGGCGCTCAAGATGGCGTGCACCGATGAAAACAGCGGTCGGGTGCCTTGCGCAGGGAACACCGCGTTGGCATACAGCTCGTCCAGCACGTCCTGCCCAATGGCAAAACGCACGCCGCACTGCGCGGCAATGTCGTCTACATAGCGTGCGCACAGGTTGCGGATGAGATGCTCGTACGTCGCCTTGCTGAACGAGGGGTAGACGACATGCTCATTGCCCAGCCGTGCTATCTGCTCGGGCTTGAAGCGCTCACCCAGCGCCTTCTTCACATCGATGAGCGAGAGTTTGCGTGTGAGGCGGTGAAAGATGTCGGCATCGGTGTCGCAGTCTTCCACACGTTGCGCGGTCTCGTGGTACATCTCGTCGAGGTTGCCGCAGACAAACACCAGCAGCTTGCTGTAGTCGGTCTCCCACGCGTGGCTCGATTGCTGAAAGCTGGCAAACAGCGCCTGCACCTTGGCGGGCGGCCACAACATGATCTCGGCCAGGGGCTCTGAGAGCTTGAGCATGCGTTTGAGTTCTTGTGCGTCCCACGCGTCCAGCTGAAAGCGGTAGGGCTTCTTGCCTGCACGCTCATCGTCGTTGTCCTCGGCGCGTTCCGCCTCGTAGTGCGCATCGGCCAGCTTGCGCTCGATGTTGGACAACGCGCTGAGCGCAGGGGGCAGGCGCCCGTCGGACAGCAGCGTCCACACGTCCTGATAACGCTCCACCTTCACCTCTTCACCTTTGCGGTTCACGGTGCGAAAGCGCTGAAATTCGTCCAACACCAGCATGCCCGGTGCGCCTTCGTGAATGCCCGAGTCGCCCAGCATGCCCGAGATGGTGGAGCTGCGGTAGCTGGCCCCGTGGCTGAAGCCGTCCATCTGCACTTCGACAAAACGGTCGTAAAAGCCCAGCAATTGCGCCAGGCGCCGGGTGAGCTGTGTCTTGCCTGTGCCGGTCAGGCCCCATAGGCACACGATGACCGGCCGGGTGATGAGTTGGGGCAGCACATACCAGGCGCGGATGGCATCGACTACGCGGTCGATCACGTCGTCAATGCCGAACAGCTCGGCTTTCAGTTGCTGGGCAGCGGCAGTCAATGCGTGCTGGCGCTGGGCCAGCTCGGCACTGCTGGCAAGGGCCGTGGTGGGCCCCGCCGCCTGGGCACGTACCGGCGCTGGGTACGGCATGTCTGGTGGAAGCGGACCACCAGCCAGCACCGGGTGCGGAGTGGGATGCCGCGGGTGGGACGGCAGCGGGTTGTTGAATGGATTCATATCAATCGTTCGAAAAAGGGTTCTGGATCGCCTTGCGCAGGGCGACGTTGTCCGCACGGCGCTGGGCCCCACGGGTTCGGATGTGTTTGCCTGCCGCACTCGACAGGCTGCGCTGGGCCAGCGCGGCGGCCACAGGGTTTCGGGGTGGACCCGAGGCTTCGAGCGTCAGGACCAGGGGCGCTTTCATGCGACGCAGCTTTTTAAGCCCACCCTGGGCGTACGCCCGAGACAATTTTTTGGCACTCATGGTGTGCACGTACTCCACAAACAAAAAACCCCGGCAATAGGGCCAGGGCTTGCGGAGCGCGTGAAAGGGTGCGCGGGTGCATTTGCCATGGCTGAACTGTGTGTGCACAGTCCAGCCGGGGCGGTGGACTGTGGTCAGACGGGTGCGGTGTAAAAGGCAGACATGTCGGGGGACCTCCAGGGGTTCGTTCGGGCCGCGCGCCAAGGGTGGCGCTGTGTGAGGGCTTGCGAAGAATGGCCGCGATTTTGGCGGCCCTTGTGGGCTTTGGCAACGAAAAGCGCTGAAAACGCAGCAATCGCCGAAAAATGTCGCACCAAAAGCACAGGTGTGGCCCAGGGGGCAGGGTGCCGCTACGGATAATGCGGGCCTATGTCTTCTTCTGATTCGCGTTTGCCTGAGCCTTCCAGCACCCCCACACCGACATCCGCCTCACCCGCAATCTCAGCTTTGCCCGCGCGGCTGCGCATCACATTTCCCGAATCGTTGCCCGTGTCGGGCAAGCGCGAAGAGATCATGGAGGCCATCAGCAAGCACCAGGTCATCATCGTGTGTGGTGAAACGGGCTCCGGCAAAACCACGCAGCTGCCCAAGATTGCGCTGGCGCTGGGCCGGGGCAAGTGCAACGCCAAGCCAGGTCAAAAAGGCCAGCTCATCGGCCACACCCAGCCGCGCCGCATTGCCGCCAGCAGCGTGGCCAAGCGCATTGCCGAAGAGCTGAACACGCCACTGGGGGATGTGGTGGGTTTCAAGGTGCGGTTTCAGGACCGCCTTAGCCGCGATGCCTCCGTCAAGCTGATGACCGACGGCATCTTGCTGGCCGAGACACAGACCGACCCGCTGCTCAAAAACTACGACACCATCATCATTGACGAGGCGCACGAACGCAGCCTGAACATCGACTTTTTGCTGGGGTACATCCGCCAGATCCTGCCGCGCCGACCAGACTTGAAGGTCATCGTCACCTCGGCGACCATCGACGCTGACCGGTTTGCCAAGCATTTCGAAAGCGCCAAGGGCCCCGCGCCCGTCATCATGGTGTCGGGCCGCACCTTCCCGGTCGAGCAGCGCTACCGTCCGTTTGAAGACAGCCGCGACTACGGCCTGAACGAGGCCATTGCCGATGGTGTGGACGAGCTGTGGCAGGGCAATGCGGCGGGCGACATCCTGGTCTTTCTGCCTGGCGAGCGCGAAATCCGGGAAGCGGCCGACCACCTGCGCAAGCACCTGGCGCACCAGCCCGTGATGCGCAACGCCGAGGTGCTGCCCCTGTTTGCACGCCTGTCGCAGGCCGAGCAGGACCGCATTTTTGACGGACACACGGGCCGCCGCATTGTGCTGGCCACCAACGTGGCCGAGACTTCGCTCACCGTGCCAGGCGTCCGATACGTCATCGACGCAGGCACAGCGCGCGTCAAGCGCTACAGTTTTAGAAGCAAGGTAGAGCAATTGCTGGTGGAGCCCATCAGCCAGGCCGCTGCCAACCAGCGCGCCGGGCGCTGCGGGCGCGTGGCCAACGGCATCTGCATTCGGCTGTACGACGAAGCAGGCTTCAACGGCCGCCCGCGTTTTACCGACCCTGAGATCCTGCGCAGCTCGCTGGCGGGGGTCATCCTGCGCATGAAGTCGCTGCACCTGGGCGACGTGGTGCAGTTTCCGTTCATCGAGGCCCCGTCGGGCCGGGCCATTGCCGACGGCTACCAGCTGCTCGGCGAGCTGGGCGCTGTGGACGACGCCAACGAACTGACCCCCATGGGCGTGGCGCTGTCGCGCCTGCCGCTGGACCCGCGCGTGGGTCGCATGATTCTGGAAGCCCGCGACCGCAAGGCGCTGGACGAAGTGCTCATCATTGCCAGCGCGCTCAGCGTGCAGGACGTGCGCGACCGGCCCATGGAGGCGCAGCAGCAGGCCGACCAGGCCCACGCCAAGTTTGACGACGACAAGAGTGAGTTCAGCGGCTACCTCAAGCTATGGAAGTGGATCAACGAGGCCCGGGGCGGGGCACCCAGCCTGCCATCGGCCCGTGCCCAAAAAGCCATGGCGGCGCAGAAAGCGCCCTCGCAGGCCTTCTTGCCAGTGGCGCAGCGCAGCAGTGGCCGAAGTCCTGTGGAGGCGCCACCCAGTGCTGCATCCGCGGCCAACGCAACCGTCGCCGCACCAGCGGCCACCCACAAGCTCAGCAACCGCCAGTACGAGCAGTTGCTGCGCCAGAACTTCATCAGCATCCGCCGCCTGCGCGAATGGCGCGACATTCACACCCAGCTGCTCACGGTGGTGACTGAACACAAGTGGCAAATCAACACCCAGCCGGCCAGCTACGAGCAACTGCACCTGTCCATGCTGGCCGGTCTGCTGGGCAACGTGGGCTTTAAAAGCGAAGAGGAAGACTGGTACCTGGGCGCGCGTGGCATCAAGTTCTACAAGCACCCCGGCGCGCACCTGAGCAAGAAGCCCGGCCGCTGGATCATTGCGTCCGAGCTGGTGGAAACCACGCGCCTGTTTGGCCGGGGCATTGCCGCCATCGAACCGCAGTGGCTGGAGCAGATGGGCGGGCATCTGTTGCGCAAGCAACTGCTCGACCCGCACTGGGAAAAGAAATCTGCCGAAGTGGTGGCCCTGGAGCGCGCCACGCTCTACGGCATCGTGGTTTACAACAACCGCCGCATCAACTTCGGCAAGATCGATCCGCACGCAGCGCGCGAAATTTTCATCCGTGAGGCTATGGTGGGCGGCAATTGGGAGACCAAGCTGTCTTTTCTGGCCGCCAACCAAAAGCTCATTGCCAAGGTCGAAGAGCTGGAGCACAAGTCGCGCCGCCAGGACGTGCTGGTGGACGACGAGCTGATCTACGCCTTCTACGACCAGCAACTGCCGCCCGAGGTGTGCAGCGGCCACAGCTTTGAGGCTTGGTACCGCGAAGAGTCCAAAAAGCAACCGGAGCTGCTCAAGCTCACCCGCGACGAGCTGATGCGCCACGAGGCCGCTGGCATCACCACCAACGCATTTCCCAAAACCGTGCGCTTGGGCGGCGTGGACTGCGCCGCCACCTACCTGCACGAGCCCGGCGATGCGCGCGACGGCATCACCGTGACCATCCCGCTGTTCGTGCTCAACCAGGTAAACGACGAGCGCTGCGAATGGTTGGTCCCCGGCATGCTCAAGGACAAAATCCAGGCCCTGCTCAAAAGCCTGCACCAGCGCCCACGCAGCCGCTTTGTGCCGCTGCCCGAATCCGCCACGCGGCTGGCCGCGCTGCTGGGTACGCCCGAGCGTTTTGGCACGGGCAGCCTGACCGACGTGTTGCTGAAGCAAGTGCGCGACGAAACATCGCTGGACGTGAAGCGCGCCGACTTCAAGCTCGACATGCTCAGCCCCCACCTGTTCATGAACTTCCGCGTGGTCGATGAACACGGCCGCCAGTTGGGCCATGGCCGCAACCTGGGTGCGCTCAAGGCCGAATGGGGTGCCAAGGCGCGCGGGGCGTTCCAGGCGCTGGCAGGGCTTAAGTTGGCTGGTACTGCGGCAGCGGCTGAAAATTTAGAGTCAAAAGTGCCTCCAGCGCTTGATGGGAAAGCGCTACCAGCTATTAAATCAGGAGTAAAAGGCGTCGCGCAACCTGCCAAACCAGTGGCGCCCGCCAGCACCGCACCAGCGGCGCCCGCAGGCCAGCGCTACACCACCTGGACATTTGGCGAGCTGCCCGAGCTGATGGAGATCAAAAAGGCCGGCCAGACGCTGATCGGCTTCCCCGCCCTCATCGACGGGGGCGACGCCGTCACCATCGAAGTGTTCGACGAGCCCGAAGTGGCCGCCGCCAAACACCGCGCGGGCCTGCGCCGCCTGTTTGCGCTGCAGATCAAGGACGCGCTCAAGTACCTGGAAAAGAACATCCCCGACCTGCAAAAAATGGCCGTGGCCTACATGCAGGTGGGCCGCAACGCAGACGGCACCGGCGGAGGCACGCAAGAAGAGCTGCGCGCCCAGATCATCGACGTGGCACTGGACCGTGCCTTTTTGCTCGACCCGCTGCCCACCGACGAATTCGCCTTCAAGCGCCGCATGGAAGAGGGCCGGGGCCGCCTCACGCTGATCGCCAATGAAGTGGCGCGGCTGGCCAGCACCATTCTGATTGAATACGCCGTGGCGGTCCGCAAGATCAAGGACACCAAAAACGCCCCGGAGGCCACACAAGACGCCCAGCAGCAACTGGCCCGCCTCATGCCCAAGAACTTCATCGCCGTGGCCCCGTGGACACAGCTGGCCCACTACGCCCGCTATCTCAAAGCCATCACGCTGCGGCTGGACAAATACCGCGCCGACCCCGCCCGCGACGCCACCAAACTGGCCGAACTGCGCCCGCAAGAGCAGCGCTACTGGCGCCTGGTGGCCGAGCGCAAGGGCGCGGTCGACGCGCGAATGCAGGAGCTGCGCTGGCTGCTCGAAGAATTGCGCGTGAGCTTCTTCGCGCAAGAGCTGCGCACGCCGCAGCCGGTGAGCGTGAAGCGGCTGGACAAGCTGTGGGCGCAGGTCAATAGCTGACAGACAGCACCGCGGGGCAAACGAGAAAAGCGGCCCGCGGCGATGGTAGCCCAGGCGCTCTGGCGAACCTACTCCGGGAGGAAATGGCTGTACATCATCAGTCGGCGGGCGCCATTGCCCGTCGACGGGCTGGTTTGTGCGATCCGCTCCTACAAACGGAGGGTGCTATCCCGCCGAAGCTGTCGTTTTACCTAAGGAGATGACTTATGCGCAAGATGATTTTGATGGCCCTAGCTGGATACCTCTGGAAGAAGTACCAGGCAAAAAAGGCAACATCTGCTGCTAACACAGCGTCCGGCCCGCTCTGACGGCTGGCGAGGGCCGCGCCCGCAGGCAAGCAACACACGGGCTACTCGGGGGCTTCACGTAGGTCTTGGTCGAATTGCCCTTCGGGTGGTTGTAGGATCATACGGCGCGTAGTTTGAATTTCTGAATGCGCGCGCTTCGGCTGAATAGGCAAGGCCGTAGACCGATGAAGGCGATGGACGCACTTGCGTCACCTGCGCGACCCCACATCAGTGGCATCCCCAATGCAGGCGCGCCTTTGGGGCTCTAGGCTGGCGGGCAAAGGAATCACTCATGCGCCCTCATCACAAGTTCTGGCCCCGTCGGCTGCCTCACTCCATCACCTTGCCCGCCACTTCGCTGTGGGACAACCTGGCAACCAACGCCCGGCGGTACCCAGACAAAGCAGCCCTGGTGTTCTTTGGCCGCTCGGTGACTTACCAGGCGTTGGCAGAAGGTGCAGAGCAGTTGGCCGCACGGCTGGTGCAGCTGGGTGTCAAGCGCGGGGACCGCGTGGTGTTGTGCATGCAGAACTGCCCGCAATTGGTGATGGCGCATTTCGCCATCCTGCGGGCCAATGCGGTGGTGGTGCCCGTCAACCCGATGAACCGGGCTGAGGAACTCAAGCACTACATCACCGACCCCGACACCAAGGTTGCTTTCACTACGGCCGACCTGGCTCCGGAGATGGCTAAGGCCAGCAACGCGCTGCCGCTGGCTGAGCGCCTGGCCCATCTGGTTGTGACGCAATTCACCGATGCGTTTGACCCCAACGTGACCGGCGCCGATGCGCCGCCCGAGAACTGGATGGAATGGCTGGGCATCCGCCACCCCTTGCCCGCGCTGGAGGGCGGGCGCACCTACGCCTGGACGGATGCGGTGGCGTGCTCTGACATGCCGCCCGCGCTGGTGGTGGGGCCGGACGACCTGGCCTTGTTGCCCTATACCAGTGGCACCACCGGCCTGCCCAAGGGCTGCATGCATCTGCACAAAAGCATCATGCACAACGCGGTGTCGGGCTGCCTGTGGGGCAACGGGTCGGCTGACAACGTGACGCTGGCGGTGGTACCCATGTTCCACATCACCGGCATGGTGAGCGTGATGCACACGGCCATCTACAGCGGCGCCACGCTGGTGATCATGCCCCGGTGGGACCGCGACCTGGCGGGCCGCCTGATTTCGCGCTACCAGGTCACTACGTGGACGAATATTCCCACCATGGTCATCGACTTGCTGGGCAGCCCGAACTTTGCAAGCTATGACCTGTCCAGCCTGGTCTACATCGGCGGTGGTGGGGCGGCCATGCCGCAGGCCGTCGCCCAGCGCCTGCTGGAGCAATATGGCCTGCGTTATTCCGAAGGGTATGGCCTGACCGAGACGGCGGCACCTTCACACTCCAACCCGCCCGATCACCCCAAGCAGCAGTGCCTGGGCATTCCGTTCATGAGCACCGATGCCCGCGTGGTCGACCCCGACACGCTGCAGGAAATGCCGATGGGCGAGCAGGGCGAAATCATCATCCATGGCCCCGAGGTGTTTGATGGCTACTGGAAGCGGCCCGACGCCACGGCGGCGGCGTTTATCGACTTCGAGGGCAAGCGGTTTTTCCGCTCCGGTGATTTGGGGCGCATGGACGAGGATGGCTACTTCTTCTTGACGGACCGGCTCAAACGCATGATCAATGCCAGCGGTTTCAAGGTCTGGCCCGCCGAGGTCGAGGCCCTGATGTTCCGCCACCCCGCCATTCAAGAGGCCTGCATCATCGCCACCAAGGACAGTTACCGGGGCGAGTCTGTCAAAGCCGTTGTGGTGCTGCGTGCCACGCACCAGGACACCACCGAGCAGCAAATCATCGACTGGTGCCGCGAGAACATGGCCGTGTACAAGGCTCCGCGCATCGTGCAGTTTGTGGCGGCCTTGCCCAAGAGCGGCAGCGGCAAGGTGATGTGGCGCGCATTGCAGGAGCAGGAAGCTAAGTAGCCCGAAGTCGCCAGTCAATTCTTTGGCCCATCGCCAAAGAAAAAAGGGCTGCCATTGGCAGCCCTTTTTTTGTGGTGCTGTCAGGCTGTCAGTGCGACGACGTGGCCATGGTCAGCTCGCCCAGATCCCGCTCCAGCAACGCGGGGTCGCCCAGTTGCAGCTCGATCAACCGGCGCAGGTGCGTCACGCTGTCCAGGTCGATGCCGCGGCACAGCAGGCCGGTGTGCAGGCCTTCGACATGGGCCACTTCGGTGGACATGGCGATGTGGTTGCCGGTTTCGGCGAGGGGGATGGTGATCTGGCACAACATGCCCGCCTGAAGGACTGTTTGGGCAGGGACGGTGATGAGCGCGCCTTTCAGCGACAGATCCAGCACATGCACACTGAACGCGTCGGTGGCGGTGGTCAGCAGGGCCGGTGCGTCAAAACTCACACGGACAAAGTGGCGGCGTTCATGGGGCATCGCTGTCTCCTGGGCGAAGCGGGTGGTGGGCCGATGCTACTCCAAGGCTTAAACCTAGAAACGGCAGTTGACCGCTTAATTCTCTTCGGAAGGCCGCATGGGCATTAATTGCTCCACTTCGACAGCGTTCACCTGCGACGTGAGCACGCTATGCACCCGTCAGCACCCCCCTCGACGCGCCATGCGGCGTTGTTCCTCCTTGCGGGCAGGAGCCCGCCGCGTTGTCTCGCCTTGCCTGGCGCGCCGATAGCGGCACTGGCGGGCGCATCCAACTGCCGTTTCTAGGTTCAACCTAGAAACGGCAGTTGACCGCTTATTTGTCATCGGGCGGCTGCGGGACAACCCGATAGGGGAAGATTCCCTTTGGATATTTTTGCAACCTGTCGTTAACATGGGCTTCCGTCACCTGTGGGGTCCTGATGTGAATCCTGGCGTGTACCGGTTGGTTCGTTGGCGCGTGAGCTGGCTGCACAGGGTTATGTGGCTGCCCCTGCTGTTGTATGTCTGCGCTTGCGCCAACGCGCTGGCTGCGCCCCGGGAGCTGCGGGTAGGGGTTTACTCCAATGAGCCCAAGATCTTTGTCAACGCCAGCGGGCAGGCTTCGGGCATCTTCGTGGACCTGTTGCAACTGGTGGCAGAGCGTGAGCAGTGGACTCTCAAATACGTGCCCTGTACCTGGCAAGCGTGCCTCGATGCCCTGCGCGCAGGCGAGCTGGATCTGATGCCCGACGTGGCGCGCACGCCAGAGCGCGAAGGGCTGTACGACTTTCACACCTTGCCCGTGCTGCACAGCTGGTCGCAGATCTACCGTGCGCCCAGCAGCGCCATCCATTCGCTGTTTGACCTGCAGGGCAAGCGGGTCGCGGTGCTGCGGGGCTCGGTGCAGCGCGCTACCTTCATCAACATGCTGGACAGCTTTGGCATTCAGACCAGCATGGTGGATGCGGCCAGCCTGATGGATGCGTTTGCACTGGTGCAGCGGGGTGAGGCCGACGCGGTGATTGCCAACCACCTGTTTGGCAACTTTCATTCGGCGCGGTATGGCGTGGCAGATTCGGGCATCGTGTTTCAACCTTCGGTGCTGTTCTTTGTCACGGGCACGGGGCGCAACGCAGACGTGCTGGCGGCCATTGACCGGTCGGTGCAGGACTGGCGCAGCGGGGCAGACCCGTCGTACACCCGCGTTCTGCGCCACTGGGGGGCGCAAGAGCCCGCCGTCAAGATGCCCGTGGTGCTGTGGTGGGGCCTTGGGGCGCTGGCCGTCTTCAGTCTGCTGGCAGGCCTGATGGTGCTGGTGCTGCGCCGCCAGGTGCAAGAGCGCACGCGCCACATTCAAGCCAGCGAGCAGAAGCTGGCCACCATTTTGGACAGCGTGGGCGCGTTCATCTACATCAAGGGCAAGGACTACCGCTACCAGTACGCCAACCAGCAAACCGTCCAGCTGTTTGGCTGCTCGGGTCAGGATGTGGTGGGGCTGGAGGACTCGGCGTTTTTTGATGCGGCAACCACGGCGCGGCTGCGTGCCAATGACAAGCGCGTGATCGAGGGCGGCGAGACGCTCGAAGCCGAAGAGACGAACACCCAGCAGGGCAAAGGCGAAACGCGCACGTATCTCTCCGTCAAGATCCCCTTGCGGCACGCGGACGGACGCATTCACGCGCTGTGCGGCATCTCTACCGACATCACCGAGCGGCGCCGGTCCGAAGAGTCGCTGCAGATTGCGGCCACCGTGTTCGAGTCGTTCGAGGGCATGATCGTGACCGGGCCCGACCAGCGCATCCTGAAGGCCAACCAGGCCTTCGCGCGCTTGACCGGCTACAGCGTGGACGAGCTGGTGGGTCTGACGCCCAAACACCTGCACTCTGACCGACACGACGCGCAGTTTTATTCCGCCTTGCAAAGCACGCTGCGCACCCAGGGCGCCTGGCAGGGCGAGGTGTGGAACCGCCGCAAAGACGGCCAGGAGTATCCCGCCTGGATCACCATCACCACGGTGCGGTCTGCGGACGGCGACATCACCCATTACGTGGGCACCCAAACCGACATCTCCAGCCGCAAGGCCGCCGAAGAAGAAATTCGCGTGCTGGCGTTTTACGACCCGCTGACCGGCCTGCCCAACCGCCGCCTGATGACGGACCGCCTGCAGCACAGCCTGGCGACCTCGGTGCGATCGGGGGCCGGGGGCGCGCTGCTGTTTGTGGACATGGACAATTTCAAAGACCTGAACGACACCCAGGGCCATGAGATTGGCGACCAGTTGTTGCGGCAGGTGGCGGCCCGGCTGGGAGGCTGTGTGCGCACGGGCGACACGGTCGCTCGCCTGGGGGGCGATGAATTTGTGCTGCTGCTGGAAGGCCTCAGCCCCGCTCCCCACGAGGCGGCCGCGCAGGCCGAAAGCGTGGGCCGCACCGTGCTGCAGGCCTTGAGCCAAAGCTACCTGCTGGACGGCCACTCGCACCACAGCTCGTGCAGCATCGGAGTGGCCTTGTATGCCGATGCGCTGGGGTCGGTGGACGAACTCCTCAAGCGGGGTGATCTGGCCATGTACCAGGCCAAGGGGGCGGGGCGCAACACGCTGCGCTTTTTTGACCCGCGCACCCAAGCCGCGGTCACTGCGCGCACCGCCATGGAGTCCGGCCTGCGTGAAGCCCTGCGCGACGGGCAGTTTCTGCTGCACTATCAGGCGCAGATCAACCAGCACCGTGGCATTGTGGGCGCCGAGGCCCTGGTGCGCTGGCAGCATCCCCTGCGCGGCCTGGTGTCGCCGGGCGAATTCATACCGGTGGCCGAGGCGTCGGGCCTCATCGTGCCGTTGGGAGCCTGGATCCTGCGCACCGCCTGCCAGCAACTGATGGACTGGTCGCAAGACCCGCTGACCGCGCACTGGACGCTGGCCGTGAACGTCAGCGCCCGGCAGTTCCGCCACAGTCATTTTGTGGACGAGGTGCTGGGCGTGCTGGATGAGACCGGCGCCAACCCCCGCTTGCTGAAGCTGGAACTGACCGAAACCCTGCTGCTGGACGATGTGGAAGAAACCATCGAGCGCATGACCACCCTGCGCGCGCTGGGCCTGGGCTTCTCGCTGGATGACTTTGGCACGGGCTACTCATCCTTGAGCTACCTCAAGCGTTTGCCGCTGGACCAGCTCAAGATCGACCAGGGGTTTGTGCGCGATTTGCTGACCGACGCCAACGACGCCACCATCGCCCGCACCATCGTGACGCTGGCGCAGAGCCTGGACCTGGGCGTGATCGCCGAGGGCGTAGAAACCGAGGCCCAGCGCGACATGCTGGCCAGTCTGGGTTGCCACACCTGGCAGGGCTACCTGTTTGGGCGCCCAGGGCCCGCAAGTGCACTGCGGTTGGCAGCCGAGGCGGCGGCTGCTGCGGCGACTTGACCCCCAAACTACCGCCGCCAAGAGTCAACTCTGTTTTTGATAGCTGCTAGCGCTTATTGGATAAGCGCTAGAGGCCAATTTGGCTTGTATTTTTATAGGGTTGACCCGGTTCAGTACACCCGGTTCCATCGCCATTTGCTTACATCTTTCGCGCGGCGGCAGGCATACGCTGGCGCTGGGCTTGTTACAACCGAAGCCCTGACCATGGGCGGTGCATGTCTCTGTGCAGTCGCCGTGGCATTTCTCCAGGAGCTTTTTTATGAAAAACACCACCACTTCCACCATCCGCCTTTTGTTGTCGGGCGCTGTCACGGCGTTGGCATTGCTGGCAACCAGCGGTGCCCAGGCGCAGGGTTACGTCAATGCCACCGTGGGGGGCGAACTGGCACCGGGCGTCTATGGTCGCATCAACATCGGCAACGCGATGCCACCCCCACCGGTCATCTACGCAGAGCCTGTCGTCATCCAGCGCCCCGCCGTCGTCGTGCCGCGCTCCCCCATCTATCTGTACGTGCCCCCAGGCCATGCCAAGAATTGGGGCAAACATTGCTCCCGCTACAACGCATGTGCCCAGCCTGTGTACTTTGTGCAAGAGCCACCACCACGCCGCGGTCCTCCACACCGTGGCCCCCACAGCCGCGATGACCGCCGCTGGGACAACGACCACCGCCATGGTGGCAAACACAACCGGGACCACGACCGCGGCCGCAACGACAGCCGCCACGACGGACGGGGTGATGGCCGCGGTGACGGCCGTGGCCCAGGCCACCGCAACTGACCCCTGCAATAAGCAGTAAGCAATAGTCCTCAGCCCTTGCGTTGAGGTGAATCGAAGGCAAGTTGTATTGCGCCACCGCAGACGCTGCGGTGGCGCCTGCGGTTAAGCTCGGGCCCCTATGGCCCAAGTCACTTTTTCTCCCCCGTTTACCGCCCCCAACGCTGTGGCACACCAGTTGCGCCAGGCCGGTTATGCCGTGTTGTCGCCCGATGGCGTGGCGCAGTGGATGGGGTGTGATCTGGCGGAGCTGATGGCCCTGAATGGCGACTGGGCGACCTTGCCGCCGGACGAATTTTTGAAGGACGGGGGCCGTTACCGCCGCCGTCGCCACGCCTGTTTTGTGGTGCAAGGCAGCCACGTGCAGCCGGTGCCCCACCGCGCGCACTGGCAGCCAGTGGAATACAACGCCCTGCACGGTGGCATGGAGCGCTGGTTTGCCCCCATGGAGCCCACCACCACGGCCAAACCGGTGTGGCAACAGCTGCTGGCAGCGCTGGCAGGTGTCTCACACGACGCTTTGACGTTGGGCAACATGGCGGCTGCCGACACACCGCCGTCGTGGTTTGTCGAGGCGCACCAGTTCCGCATTGACACCACCGACGGCATTGGCCGACCCACCCCCGAGGGCGCGCACCGCGACGGGGTGGACCTGGTGGCGGTGTTTCTGGTGGGGCGCGAGGGGGTGAAGGGCGGCGAGACCCGCGTGTTTGAAGCCAACGGCCCCAGCGGCCAGCGCTTTACGCTGACCCAGCCCTGGTCGCTGCTGCTGCTGGACGACGCCCGCATGATCCACGAGTCCACCCCCATCCAGCCGCTGACCGAAGGCGGCTACCGCGACACGCTGGTGGTGACGTGTCGGCGTGGCAATTTTCAGGGGGCGGATGTGGTGGGCCTAGAACCCAAGGGGCCCTGAACGCGCTGATGTCGTTGAGCTGTTGACCGGACTCGAGCCGCGGCGGGGGCGAGTGCCTGTCAAGGCAAGTCCGCGTTGGGTGTTGGGTGAGTGGGCCGGATTTGATGCGGATCAAGATGGCGGGTATGGTGGGCGTTCACACTCTGGTCCAGAGACCGCGCCACAAGCCCGGTTCGTCACTCAACCCAAGGAGATGCACCATGTTCAAACACATTCTGGTTCCCGTCGACGGCTCCAAGACCTCGATGCTGGCGGTGTCCAAGGCCGCAGCGCTGGCCAAGACCTTTGGCAGCGCCGTGACAGCGGTTTATGTGATCGATCCGTATCCGTTTACCGGCGTCGGTGCCGATTTTGCGTACGGCCAGGCGCAGTACATCAGCGCCGCCACCTCCGAGGCCAGCACGACACTGGACGCTACCAAAAAGGCCATGGCAGAAGTTGGGGTTGAAGTCACTGCGCTGGTGGGCGAGGGCCATGCGGTGCACGACGGCATCTTGCGGGCGCTGGAGAGCACGGGCGCTGACCTGATCGTGATGGGCTCGCACGGCCGCCGGGGCCTGGAGCGGTTGGTGCTGG
The DNA here is from genome assembly GCF_046291265.1 of Acidovorax sp. Lineage (GTDB taxonomy): Bacteria > Pseudomonadota > Gammaproteobacteria > Burkholderiales > Burkholderiaceae_C > Acidovorax. The sequence continues at coordinate 22,023 of NZ_JBKBTV010000022.1, forward strand.
GCAGCGTCACGCAGCGGGTGCTGGGCGTGGTGCACATCCCGGTGCTGGTGGTAAGGGACTGAGAGGCTGAGAGTCTTTTATCCATGCCCGCCTTGCACGCCAAAACGCCCTGGCTCATCGAAAGCAAATGCTCGCCATAGCCCGAGCTATGGCTGTGCTTTGCGCCTAGATCCGAGGCGTTTTCGCGCGCCTTTCGGGCACGGCTAAAAAACTCTCAGCCTCTGAGCGCCATCCCCCATGAAGAACGGCTCCGAAAGGAGCCGTTCTTCATTGCAGTTCGCAATGATGCTGCGCATCGCCGCGGCCATGGAAACTGGCACACCCCACACCAGTGCACCCGTGGAACTGGCTCCGCCAGGCCACCGGGTGCGTCCCCCTCCGGGGGAAGGCGCCGCAGGCGACTCAGGGGGGCTATCGATCTCTACTCAATCTTCGCGCCCGAGGCTTCCACAATGCCCTTCCACTGCACGTATTCCTTGTTCAGCAGTGCGCCGAACTGGGCGGGAGACAGGGCCTGTGGCTCGGCGCCCTGGGCCTGGATGGCGGCCTTCATGTCGGGCGTGGCCAGCAGCTTGTTGACTTCGGCGTTGATGGTGGTCACCACGGCCGCGGGCGTACCCGCGGGGGCAAACACGCCATACCAGGTGCTCACGTCAAAGTCCTTGTAGCCCGACTCGCCCACGGTGGGCACATCTGGCAGCGACGAGCTGCGCTTGGCCGACGTCACGGCCAGCGGGCGCAGCTTGCCCGACTTGATCTGGCCCATGGCCGAAGGCAGCGACGACACCAGCAGGTCCACGTTGCCTGCCAGCGCATCCATCAGCGCAGGGTTCGAACCCTTGTACGGAATGTGGCTCAGCTTGACGCCTGCCGCCTTCTCGAACAGGTCGCCCGCCAGGTGGATGGACGTGCCGTTGCCGGGCGATCCATAGGTGATGGTGCCGGGCGCGGCCTTGGCAGCAGCCACCACGTCAGCCAGGGTTTTGTACTTGGAGTTCACGCTGGTGGCGATGACCACGGGTGTCCAGGCCACGTGGGCCACGGCGGTCAGGTCCTTGGTGGGGTCCCAGGGCAGGTTTTTGTACAGCCAGGGGCCAATCACCAGGTTGTCTTTCTGGCCCATCACCAGATCGTAGCCGGTGGGCGCGGCCTTGACGGCTTCGCCAATGCCGATGGTGCCGCCCGCGCCCGCCTTGTTATCGGCCACCACGGTCCACTTGGCGCTTTCGGTGAGCTTGGTGGCCACCAGGCGCGACAGGATGTCGGTGCCGCCGCCGGGCGGGAAGGGCACGATCAGGCGGATGGGCTTGGTGGGGTAGGCCGCAGCCGGTGCAGGCGCCTGGGCGTGGGCCGTGGTGCCGACGGCAAAAGCGAGCGCGGTCAGGGAAAGCAGGGTGCGAATTGTCATGGTTGGTTTGTCTCCGTCGGTTTCATTGAATGGTGCGAACGCGCTGTGCGCGCTCGGCTTGGCTGGTCTTGGCGCCAGCACGCGGGGATGATCGCCGATCCTCCCCAGCGCTTGCCTTGCCCATACGGGGTGGCAGCATCGCCACTGGCGATGGCGGCTTGGGCCATTCTTTCTGCTTACATGCGTTCAAAAATGGCGGCAATACCTTGGCCGCCGCCAATACACATCGTCACCAGCGCATAGCGCCCTTGCACGCGCTGCAGCTCATGCAGCGCCTTCACGGTGATGAGTGCGCCGGTGGCACCAATCGGGTGGCCCAGCGAAATACCCGAGCCATTGGGGTTGACCTTGGCTGGGTCCAGGCCCAGGTCCTTGGTCACCGCGCAGGCCTGGGCCGCAAAGGCCTCGTTGGCCTCGATCACATCGAGGTCGTTGACGGTGAGGCCCGCCTTCTTCAGCGCCAGCTGCGTGGCAGGCACCGGGCCAATGCCCATGTATTTGGGGTCCACACCGGCGTGGGCATACGCCACCAGCCGCGCCAGCGGCTTGGCGCCACGGGCTTTGGCTTCGCCCGCTTCCATCAGCACCACGGCAGCCGCGGCGTCGTTGATGCCCGAGGCGTTGCCTGCAGTCACGGTGCCGTTTTCCTTGAGGAACACGGGTTTGAGCTTGGCCAGATCTTCCATCGTGGCGCCGGGGCGAAAGTGCTCATCCGTGGCGTACAACACATCGCCCTTTTTGCTCTTCAGCGTGACGGGCACGATCTGGTCCTTGAACACACCGGCTTGCGTGGCGCGTTCGGCGCGGTTGTGGCTTTCTACCGCCAGCTTGTCCTGGTCTTCGCGGCTGATGCCCCACTTGGCGGCGATGTTCTCGGCCGTCACGCCCATGTGGATGTTGTGGAAGGGGTCGTGCAGTGCGCCGATCATCATGTCCACCATCTTGGTGTCCCCCATGCGGGCGCCCCAGCGCATGTTCAGGCTGGCAAAGGGCACACGGCTCATGTTCTCGGCACCGGCGCCAATCGCCACGTCGGTGTCGCCCAGCAGGATGGACTGGCTGGCGTTGACGATGGCCTGCAGGCCCGAGCCGCACAGGCGGTTGACGTTGTACGCGGGCGTGCCCTCGCCACAGCCACCGTTGATGGCCGCCACGCGCGACAGGTACATGTCCTTGGGCTCGGTGTTGACCACATGGCCGAACACCACATGGCCTACGTCCTTGCCGTCCACATTGGCACGCGCAAGCGATTCACGCACGACGAGCGCGCCCAGTTCGGTGGGCGGCACATCCTTGAGGCTGCCGCCAAAGGTGCCAATGGCGGTGCGCACTGCGCTGACGACGACGACTTCACGGGTCATGGGGAGGTCCTTTCAGATGAATTTCAGGTCAAATTGGCCGCTAGCGCTTATCCAATAAGCGCTGGCAGCTATAAAAACAGGAGTTTTCCAGCCTTACGCGTCTCTCACGTCGGCTACCGGGTTGGTGCCGAAGTCCGCGCGTTCCAGCCAGCCGAGCACGCGGGTAGCGGCGTCGGTCGGCGATGTGAGCTGTCCACCCGTCTTGAGGTTGGCAAAATTTTGCTGGTCCGGAAACGCCTCGGGCGCAGCACCGCGCAGTTGCACCTGCATGTCGGTGTCGATCACTCCCGGGGCCAACGAGCACACCTTGGCGCCGTGGGGCTTCAGGGCCTCATCCAGCGCCACGCAGCGCGTGAAATGGTCCATGCCCGCCTTGGCCGCGCAGTACGCCGCTTGCGACGCCATGGCGCGGCGGCCCAGGCCCGAGGAGATATTGAGCACCTTGCGCGGCACCGTCCAGCTGTCGGTGGCGCCCAGAAAGGCCGCGGTCAGCTGCATGGGCGCCTCCAGGCCCACGCGCAGGGCAGTGGCCAGGTCGTCGGCATCGCTGGCAGACAGCGGCGCAATGCGCGGGATCATGCCCGCGTTGTTGATCAAGGTGGCGCTGGCAAACGCCTGCGGGCCCTGGGCCGCCAGCCAGGCCTGCAGCTTGTGCGCGGCCTGCTCGCCTTGCGACAGGTCTTGCTGCCATTGTTCAATGGTGACGCCAGCGGCCTTGGCTTCGGTCGTCAGGTCGGCGTTGGTACTGCGGGCAATGCAGATCAGCGTGTTGCCGCTGCGCAAAAGTTGCTGGGCCATGGCCAAGCCCATGCCGCGCGATGCGCCGGTGAGGATGTAGAGGTGGTTTTGAGGCATCCCGCCATGTTACTGCGCAGTACGCATGGCCGGGCACCACTACTGGCCTGTGGGTGACTCCAGCGCCGAAAGCAGCTGGGCCAGGCGGGTTTCCAGCGCAGCTAGGTCCGCGGCCTTTAACGGCGCCAGGATGTGGTGCTCGTTGGCCACGTGGGCGTCTACCGCTCGGTCGATCAGCGCCAAGCCTTCGGGTGTGAGTTGAACCAGCGAGCTGCGCGCGTCGTCAGGGTTAGGCACCCGGCTGATCCAGCCCTGCGCTTCGAGCTTGCCCATGCGATGCGTCATGGTGCCCGACGTGACCATCAGCGTGGAGAACAAAGTGGTGGGCGCCAGGCAATACGGTGCGCCGCTGCGGCGCAACGTGGCCAGCACATCAAACTCCCAGCCGCTCAGGCCAAACGCGGCAAAGGTTTCGTCCAACCGCCGTTGCAGCAGGGCGGCACAGCGCTTGATGCGGCCGATGGTGCCCATGGGGCTCACGTCCAGGTCGGGGCGTTCGCGGTGCCACTGGGCCAGGATGGTGTCTACGGCGTCGGGTTTGCGTTGGGTGGCCATGGGGTCTGGTGTGCTCTATTTGTCTTGATTTCAAGATTGTATGGTAGAGTTATTTGTCTTGATGTGAAGATAAAAATGACTTCCTACCAAACTTCTATCCGTACTTCTCCCTGGCTGGATGTGCTCACCACGGCCCTGGGTCCGGTCATCTGGGGCTCTACCTACATCGTCACTACCGAGTTGCTGCCGCCGGACCGGCCGTTTACCGCCGCCTTGCTGCGCACGTTGCCGGCCGGGCTGCTGCTGGTGCTGTGGTGCCGCCGCTGGCCCGCGTGGGGCGACTGGCAGGGCTGGTGGCGGCTGATGGTGCTGTCGGCGCTCAACATTGGCGTGTTTCAGGCGCTGCTGTTTGTGGCGGCCTACCGCTTGCCGGGCGGTGTGGCGGCGGTGGTCGGGGCCATCGGGCCGCTGGTGGTGATGGGGCTGGTCTGGGCGCTGGACCACCGGCGCCCGCCGGGCATGGCGCTGGTGGCGGGCGCCGTGGGGGTGGCGGGCATGGCGGCGCTGCTGCTGTCGCCGGGGGCGCGCTGGGACATGGTGGGTGTGGCCGCTGCGCTGGTGGGCACGGTGTGTATGGCGGCCGGTACGTTTTGGTCGCGGCGCTGGCAGTCTGACTTGCCGGTGTTGGCGTTTACCGGCTGGCAATTGTTGGCGGGGGGCGTGATGCTGGCGCCCGTGGCCTGGGCGGTAGACCCGCCGCTGCCCGCGCTTACCGCCACACACATCGGCGGTTATGTGTATTTGAGCGTGGTGGGCGCGTTGCTGGCCTATGCCTTGTGGTTTCGGGGCATTGCCCGGTTGCCGTCGGTGGCGGTGTCGTCGCTGGCGCTACTCAGCCCCGTCACGGCAGTGCTGCTGGGCTGGGTCTTGCTGGGGCAGGCCATGAATGGCGTGGCGCTGGTGGGCATGCTGGTGGTGCTGGGCAGCATCCTGGCTGTGCAGTGGGCCATGTCTCGGCCTGTGGCCCCGGTCGACTTGCCGGGTGGTGATACACCGCAGAGCTGATTGCTATCAAGGTAATAGCTACTGGCGCTTTTGGAATAAGCGCTAGAGGCCAATTTGACTAAAAGTCTGGCGCGGAATCGAGGGTGATCTCTTCGCCCGTCACCGGGTGGGTGAACGCCAGGTGGCAGGCGTGCAGCAGCAGGCGCGGTGCCTGGGCCTGTGTGGAGGCATCGGCATACAGCGCATCGCCCAGAATGGCGTGGCCCACTGCGGCCAGGTGCACGCGCAGCTGGTGGGTGCGACCGGTGACAGGTTCCAGTTCGACGCGTGTGGTGTTCGCCCTCGTGTCATGGCTCAGCGCACGCCAGCGGGTGAGGCTGGGTTTGCCTGCGGCGGGGTCGATGATGCGCAGCGGCCGGTGTTCCCAGTCTGCGGCGATGGGCAGGTCGATCTCGTTCCAGGCGTTGTCTTCACCCGTTGCGCCCATCAGCCCCTGCACCACGGCCTGGTAGCGCTTGTGCACCTCGCGTTCGGCAAATGCGAGGCTCAGGCGCCGTTGCGCGTCAACGTGTCGTGCCATCAGCACCAGCCCGGACGTGGCCTGGTCCAGCCGGTGCACGATCAGCGCGCCCGGCCAGCGCTGCTGCGCGCGGGCGCTCAGGCAATCTTGTTTGTCGGGCCCGCGCCCAGGCACACACAGCAGGCCGGAGGGTTTTTGCAGCACCAGCAGGTCGGCGTCTTCATACACCGATTGCACGCTGCCCACCAAGGGCTCAGACAGCAGGGTCATTGCCTGCGATCAGCCGCTGCACGGTGGCGCAGAGTTCTTCCACGTCGTTGGGTTTGTGGATCAGCGCCTGCGCGCCTTCGGCCAGGGCGGCCTGCTCGATCTCTGCCGTGACATAGCCCGAGGCCAGGGCCACGGGCAGGTCCGGGCGGATCAGGCGGGCCTCTCGCACCAGGTCCACGCCGCAGAAGCCAGGCATGTTGTAGTCGGTCACCAGCAGGTCGTAGCATTGTGGGTCGGCGTTCAGCGCAGCACGGGCTTCGTGGGGGTCGGTGTAGCCGCTCACCTCATACCCCCGCCTGCGCAGCAGGCGCTGTACCAAAAACACCAGCGCCTGGTCGTCGTCCACGTACATCACGTGGGGCTTGCGGGGCGGTGGATCGCACGGCCCGGCTGCAGCCGGTGGCGCGACCGCACTGCTCGGCGCTGCTGGTTGTGCAGGCAGGGTGGATGGGGTGGTGCTGGCCGCCGGGGTGTCGGCACCTCCGGGTGCCACCGGAAAGTACAGCGTGAACTTGCTGCCGTGGCCGGGAGTGCTTTGCACGTCCACGCCCCCCTCGTGTGTGCGCATCACGCCATGCACCACGGCCAGACCGAGGCCGGTGCCTTGGCCCACCGGCTTGGTCGTAAAGAACGGCTCGAAGATGCGCTCCAGCGTGGCGGCGTCCATGCCCGGGCCGCTGTCGCGCACGGTCAGGGCCACGTAGTCGATGGGGGCCAGTCCCAGCCGTTCGCTCAGCCGGTGGTCGGGCTGCACGGTGGCGGCCTCGACATGGATGCTGCCGCGCTCATTGCCAATGGCGTGGACAGCGTTGGTGCACAGGTTGAGCAGGGCTTGTTCGACCTGCGTGGCATCGGCCAGCACGGGGGGCAGGCCGACTTGCAGCTGCATGTGCAGCTCGATGGCGGGGGGCAGGGTCACGCGCAGCAGACGCTCGGTGTCGTGTGCCACCTCGGCCAGCGACACGGCCGAGCGCTGGGGTGGCTCGTTGCGGCTGAAGGTGAGGATCTGGCGCACCAGGTCGCGGGCGCGCCGACCAGCCTTGTCGATCTCCAGCAGACTCACCAGCACGGACGCGCCGGGTGCTTGTGCGGCGCAGTCGGCCTTGGCCAGCTCGACATTGCCCAGGATGGCACCCAGGATGTTGTTGAAGTCGTGTGCAATGCCGCCTGCCATGGTGCCCACGGCCTGCATCTTGTGCGACTCGCGCAATTGGGCTTCCAGCTCGCTGCGGTGCGCCTCGGCTTTTTTTCGACCGGTCAGGTCGCGGGCAAACACGGTGGTGGTCTCGCCTTCGGCATGGCGCTCGAACGACACGCTCACTTCTACGGCCAGCTCCTTGCCGCTGGCAGTCAGCGCGGTCATCTCGCCCAGCAGCGCCTGAGTGGTGAGCTGCGCAAACGCCAGGGCCTGAGCGGCGTCGGGCAAAAAGCGGTCGAGCGGGCTGCCCATGGCATCGCTGGCGCTGCACTGGAACAGCGCCGCTGCCGTGGGGTTGAACACGGTGATGCGCTGATGCTGGTCGACGCAGAGGATGGCGTCCAGCGCGGAGTTGATGATGGCCTCCAGCCGCTTTTCGCTGGCGCGGATCTGTTCATTGCGTTGCTGCAGGGTGACGGCGCTTTGCTGCAGCGCCTGGCGCTCGGCCAGCAGCGGGCCCTGGTCAATCACCGCGCACAAAAACTGGGGCAGGGGCGGGCCACTGGTCTGGGGCGCCTCGATGTGCGCAATGTGCAGGTCGCCCGTGATGTGGGTGTCGGCGCTGATCGCAAACACCACCTCTTTCACTTCGCTGCGGCCCAGGTCTTGTGCCAATGCAAACGCTTCGCGCACGCGCTTGGCATCTTGGGGGCGCACAAATGGCATTAGGGCCGTGAGCGGGCGGTCGCCTTCGCTGGGCTGAAACGAGCGGTGCGCCATCGAATTAGCCTGCACCACCATGTCATGTTCGTCCACCACCATCAGGGCCAGCGGCACGCTGGCGAACAGGGTTTCGAACCGTTCAGAGGCGCTTTCGGCCACGGTCTGGCTGTAACGCAGGACCTTGTTCTGGCTTTCCAGCTCGGCCTGGTAGGCGCGCAATTCAGCCACCAGGCCGTCAGCGGATGTGCCGGGCGCGCGGGCAGAAGATGCCGCAGATGTGGTGACAGCGGTGGGAGCGCGCGCATGCGCCGACTGGGCGGGCTGCCGGCCAGCCGGTTCCAGAAAAGACAGGTCGGGTTCGCTCATGGAAGGTCGGGTCAATGGCGTCGGCACCAGGGTGGGCACGCTGTGAGGGTTGCCTGGGCACACGGCGACGAGTGTACGCCCGCAGGCCGCGCAGGCCGTTCGGTGCGGGCTTTCCGTGGGCAGGGGTGCGCTTTGGTGCGCCCGGGGCGTTTGAGGCAGTTTCGGCCGTATCAAGGGCTGATTGTTGGCGGATTGCGAACAATCCTTTTCCTTGCGGGGCCTTACCGAAGCGGGGTGGGCGACCTAAAGTTCATACCAGCCGCACTGTCGTGCGCTCCCGTTTTGACCCATCACAGGATTTTTATGACCACTGCCACCCCCACCTCTGCCGCGCAGCCGCTGCTGAACCAACTGCAATGGCGCTACGCCGCCAAAAAGCTGAACCCCGCCAAGCCCGTTCCGCAAGACAAGGTCGAGCGCATTCTGGAAGCCGCCCGCCTGGCGCCCACGTCCAGCGGCCTGCAGCCGTTTGAGATCTTCGTGGTGACCGACCCCGCCGTGCGCGCCAAGATCCAGCCCATCGCGTGGAACCAGGCACAGATCACCGACGGTTCGCACTTGCTGGTGTTTGCCGCATGGGACAACTACACGGCCGACCGCATCAACATGATGTTTGACCTGACCAACGAACAACGTGGCTTCAAGAATGAAGGTTGGGAAAACTACCGCCAGATGCTGCTGGGCATGTACCCCCAGCGCGATGCTGAAGTGAACTTTCAGCATGCCGCCCGCCAGGCCTACATCGGCATGAGCGCCGCGCTGATCGCCGCTGCATTTGAAGAAGTCGACTCCACGCCCATGGAAGGTTTTGACCCCGCAGCGCTGGACGAAATTTTGAACCTGAAGGCCCGCGGCCTGCGCAGCGTGGCCATCATGCCGCTGGGCTACCGCGCCGACGAAGGCGACTGGCTGGTGAATCTGAAGAAGGTGCGCCGCTCGCGCGAGCAGTTTGTTACTGAAGTCTAAGAGGCCATCAGCCTCTGAGCGTTTGACTGCCACAGCCCGGCGGCCCCGTGAACGGGGCGCCCGGCGGGGTGGGTTGATCGCGCGGGGGGTGTTGGCGGGGGGGGTGGCTACCGGACCCCGCGC
>NZ_JBKBTV010000022.1:31262-68313 GCF_046291265.1 Acidovorax sp.
ACGTCTACGTGCCCACCCGCCTCTGTGCGTTTGACGCCCCCCGCCGGGGGGCCCGTCCATGGGGCCGCCGGGCTGTGTCGTTTCAGCGCGCGGGTGCTGTTGCCGGTGCGGGTGCATCCGTCACGCGGCGCATGGGTGTTAGCGCCAAGGCCAGCGCAGCAACCACCAGCAACGTCCCGCCGCTGGCCGCAAACAACTGGGTGAGCGTGATGCTCTTCATCACCCACCCCGTGACGGCGGCGGAGATGGGTGCAAGGCCCATGAAGATGAACATGAACAGGCTCATCGCGCGGCCCAGCAAGGCGGGCGGCACACGCTGCTGGATCCAGGTGAACACACTCACCTGCATGAATCCACCCAGCAGGCCAATCACCAGCATCAGTGCTGCGCCCTGCCACACGGCCGTGATCAACCCCATGGGCATGAAGAGTGCGCCGATGATGGCGTCGAACGCCAGGATGGTCATGCCCAGGCTGCCCACACGCAGCCGCGGCAGCATGCCCGACACCACCATGCCCAGCAGCGTGCCCGCGCCATGGGCGCCCACCATGATGCCGAACGCGGCCGCGCCCAACTGGGGCGTGCTGCTGGCCAGCACCGGGATGGCGATGTGGATGGGGCCCATGATGAAAAGGGCAACGGCGCTCCAGTAAAGGAAGCAGGTGCGCAGTTCGCTGTCGCGCCAGAAATGCGCAAGGCCTTGGGCCACCGATGACAGCACGGCCTGTGGCGCTGATGCCGGGGGCGCAGTGCCAGCGTGGGTTTGCACCTTGGACAGCGTCCAGGCCGACAGCGCAAAACTCAGCGCATCCAGGGCAAAGGCCAGGCCGATGCCCGTGGCGTTGGCATGGGCCGATCCTCTCGTTGCTCCACCGGCATCACCCGCACCAAACAACGCAATCAGCAATCCTGCCAGCAGGGGCCCGAGGAACATGGTCATCTGGCGCAGGCCCAGGCTGATGCCGTTGGCCGCCTGCAACTGCGAGCGCGCCACCACGTGCGGCATCATCGCCGTGCCCGCCGGAATGCTGAAGGCCGTGGCCAGGCCAATGCCCAGCGACAGCGCGTACACCATCCACAGCGTCAACGTGCCTGCAAGCACCAGCCCCGCCAGCGCCGCCAACAGCACTAGGTTGACGTACTTGGTGATCATCAGCACCTGCTTGGGCGAGTGGCGGTCCACCAGCGCGCCGCCAATCAAGATGAACAGCGCGCGCGGCACGCTGATCAGGGCCAGCACGGTGCCCAGCACCAGGGTGTCGCCCGTCATCTGCAGCACCAGCCAGGGCAGGGCAATCAGCGTGAACTGGTCGCCCAGCATGGACAGAAAAGATCCACCAGTCATCCAGCGGAAGTTACGGTCCTTGAACAGCGCGGCGCGCGGGTCTGAGGTGGGGCCAGGACTGGGGTCCTGCGGCTTGTGGGGGAGTGCGGTGTCGGTAGTCATGTGTCGATCCATTCAAGGGGACCGACTGTGGAGCCTCACGTTGCGTGAGGGTCAAGCACTTTCAGCGCTTTTTATCAGCGTGTTGTCGATTCGCCTGCGGTGGTCGATGGCACTGCGCGCGCCAGCGCAGCGTGCAAAAAGGCACGGACAGGCGCGCTCAGGGGTGAGCCTGCCTGCAGCAGTGGTTCGTTGGCCGACGCGGTGAGCAGCTTCTGGCGCAGCTCTTGGTTGTTGCCGGTCAAGGTGTCGAACAGTGCGTTCCAGCGCAGGGCTGCGGCCATCGCGTCTGGGTGGTGGGGAGGCAATGCGCGTGCGAGAAGCGCCTGAACCCCCTGCTCCAGTGCTGCCCACTCGGTGTGCGGCACGTGGCCCAGCGCGCGCAGGTCGTCGCGGGCCAAATACTTTTCGAGCAGGGCCATGCGCAGCTTGATGGCGATTTCGATGTACTCGATCATGTCGCCCGGCGGCGCATGGTTGCGGCCCTGGGCGCTGGGCTCGGTGCGGAACATGTGGCCCCAGCGCTCCAGCAGGTCCATGTCGCCCTTCATCCAGTGCAGCATGAGCGCCATCCAGCGGTAAGCCAGCGCCTGCACCTCGGGTGTGTCGGGTGCCAGCTGCCGGTCCATGGCGCTGCGCACCAGGTCTTTCACAACCAGCCAGTCGGCCTCGATCAGGTTCCAGTTCGTGAAGATCTGCTTGAGTTCAGCCGAGCTGAAGTACTTGCCATAGGTGGTCATCAGCGCCAGCGCTTCGAGCCAGTTGCCCATGTCGGGCTCGGCTCCGGCCATCAGGCCGTCCCGCAGCATGGTCAGGCGCCCACGCAACTCAGTGGCCTGTGCAATCTGCTGGTCCAGCGAACGGATCTGCTGGCCGATGATGCGCTCGGGGCCCATGCCTTCGCCGGCCAGCAACTCGCCAATGTCGCTGAGCGCCAGCCCCATTTGGCGCATGGTCTGGATGCCGTGTAGGCGCTGCACGTCGGCCTGGCTGTACAGGCGGTAGCCTGCCTCTGACCGGCCTGAAGGCGTGAGCAGCCCGATCTCGTCGTAGTGGTGCAGCGTGCGCACCGTGAGGCCGGTGCGGCGGGCCAGTTCACCGACTTTCAGCAGCATGTGCAAGGAATGGATGGGTGGCCCGCGCGCCGGTTGGTTACTTGCCGACGGAAATCAGTTCGATCTCGAAGTTCAGCGTGGCATTGGGCGGGATCAAGCCGCCTGCACCGGCCGCTCCGTAAGCAATGGCGGGCGGGCAGGTCAGCTTGGCCTTGCCGCCAGGCTTCATGCGCTGCACGCCTTCGGTCCAGCACGGAATCACGCGGTTGAGCGGGAACGAGGTGGGCTCGCCGCGCTTGTAGGAGCTGTCGAACTCTTTGCCATCCAGGAACATGCCCTTGTAGTGCACCTTGACGGTGTCGGTGGCTTTGGGCGAATCGCCGGTGCCGTCCTTGAGCGATTCATAGACCAAGCCGCTGGCCGTGGTGACGGGCTTGGTTTGGGCCATGGCGGCGGGAGCGATCACGAGGCTGGCAAGCAGCACGCACAGGATGTTGCGCAAAGAGGTCTCCTTGGAGGGGTGAAATTTCGGACAGGCGCGATCTTAGCCCTGTTCAAGACGCCGCTAATTCCTGGCTGTGCATGAAAAAAGCCTGCACAGGGCCGTTGCACTGTGCAGGCTTTTCGGTGCGGTCGTGGGTCAGGCGTAGTCGCTCACGGGGATGCAACTGCAGCTCAGATTGCGGTCGCCCCACACGTTGTCCACGCGGCCCACGGGCGACCAATACTTGTTGCTCCGCAGGGCGGCCACCGGGTAGGCGGCCGCCTCGCGGGCGTAAGGGCGGTTCCAGTCGGCACCCAACAGGCTTTCAGCGGTGTGCGGCGCGTTCTTCAGTGGGTTGTTGTCCTGCGGCCAGGCACCGGATTCGACCTGGCGGATCTCCTCGCGGATGGCGATCATCGCGTCGATGAAGCGGTCGATCTCGAACAGCGTCTCGCTCTCGGTCGGCTCCACCATCAGCGTGTTGGGCACGGGGAAGCTCAACGTGGGCGCGTGAAAGCCGTAGTCGATCAGGCGCTTGGCGACGTCCTCGGCCATCACGCCGCTGGTGTCTTTGAGCTGGCGGAGGTCCAGGATGCACTCGTGCGCCACATGGCCGTTGGCCGATGCGTACAGCGTGGGGTAATGGTCCTTGAGGCGTGCACTGATGTAGTTGGCCGAGAGGATCGCCGTTTCGGTCGCGGCCTGCAGGCCTTCGGCGCCCATCATGCGGCAGTACATCCAGCTGATGGGCAGCACGGCGGCATTGCCCAGGGGCGCGGCCGAGACGGCGCCCACGCCACCCTTCACGCCACCCGTCGCGTGGCCGGGCAAGTAGGGGACCAAATCTTCGACCACACACACAGGGCCGACGCCCGGGCCGCCACCGCCGTGGGGGATGCAGAAGGTTTTGTGCAAATTCAGGTGGCTCACGTCGCCGCCAAACTCGCCGGGGGCGGCCACGCCCACCAGGGCATTCATGTTGGCGCCATCCACATACACCCGGCCGCCGTGGCTGTGCACCAGCGCACACAGCTCTTTCACCTGCGTTTCAAACACGCCGTGCGTGCTGGGGTAGGTGATCATGATGCAGGCCAGGTTGGCGCTGTGCTGCTCGCACTTGGCCTTGAGGTCGGCCATGTCCACGTTGCCGTTGTCATCGCACTTCGTCACCACCACCTGCATGCCCACCATCTGCGCGCTGGCGGGGTTGGTGCCGTGCGCGCTGCTGGGGATCAGGCAGATGTTGCGGTGGCCGTGGCCCTGCGCTTCATGGTAGGCCTTGATGGCCAGCAGGCCCGCGTATTCGCCTTGTGATCCCGCGTTGGGTTGCAGGCTGATGCCCGCATAGCCAGTGGCTTGGCAGAGCCAGGCGCGCAGTTGTTCGTCCAGTTCCTGGTAGCCCAACAACTGGTCAGCCGGTGCAAACGGGTGCACGTGGGCGAACTCGGGCCAGGTGATGGGGATCATCTCGCTGGTGGCGTTGAGCTTCATGGTGCAGCTGCCCAGCGGGATCATGCTGCGGTCCAGCGCCAGGTCTTTGTCGGACAGCTGGCGGATGTAGCGCAGCATGCCGGTCTCGGAATGGTGGGTGTTGAACACCGGGTGCGTGAGGTAGCTGCTGGTGCGGCGCAGCGCGGCGGGGATCAGCGGCTCGACGCCTTTCTCAAACGCATCAAACGTGGGCAGCGCCTGGCCGTCCTTGGCGAAGATCTTCCACAGCAGCTCGATGTCGGCGCGCGTGGTGGTCTCGTCGAGCGAGATACACAGGTAGTTTTCGAAGTAAATTCGCAGGTTAGCGCCCAGCTGGATTGCACGAGCAGCTATGAATTTGGTAGCGCCGTCGGTTTGGAGCGTTAGGGTGTCAAAACAAGCCTGTGGCCGCACCGGCGCGCCCAGTTGCTCCAGCCCCTTCGCCAGGATGGCCGTGTAGCTGGCCACGCGCTGGGCAATGCGCTGCAGGCCATCGGGCCCGTGGTACACGGCGTACATGCTGGCGATCACGGCGGGCAGCACCTGCGCCGTGCAGATGTTGGACGTGGCCTTTTCGCGGCGGATGTGCTGTTCGCGCGTTTGCAGGGCCAGTCGGTAGGCGGGCTTGCCGTGTGCATCCACGCTCACGCCCACCAGGCGGCCGGGAAGGCTGCGCTTGAACTCGTCGCGGCAGGCCATGTAGGCGGCGTGCGGGCCACCGGCACCCATGGGCATGCCAAAACGCTGTGTGGTGCCCACGACGATGTCGGCACCAAACTCGCCGGGCGGCGTGATCAGCGTGAGGGCCAGCAGGTCGGCCGCTGCGATGAAGGCGGCCTGTTTGGCATGCGCCTTCTCCACGTCGGCGCGCAGGTCGTCGATGCGGCCGCTGGTGGCGGGGTACTGCGCCAGCACCGCGAAATAGTCACCGCTCAGCGCGGCATCCCACTCGGCGGCGGAATTGGCCAGAACAACCTCGATGCCCAGGGGCTTGGCACGGGTCTGGATCACTTCGATGGTCTGCGGGTGGGCGTCACCGGCCACCACAAACACATTGCTCTTGCTCTTGACCGAGCGCTTGGCCAGCGTCATGGCCTCGGCGGCGGCCGTGGCCTCGTCCAGCATCGATGCGTTGGCAATGGGCATGCCGGTCAGGTCGCAGACCATGGTCTGGAAGTTGACCAGCGCCTCCATGCGGCCCTGCGAGATCTCGGCCTGGTAGGGCGTGTAGGCCGTGTACCACGCGGGGTTCTCCAAGATGTTGCGCAGGATGACGCCCGGTGTGTGGGTGCCGTAGTAGCCCTGACCGATGAAGCTCTTCAAGACCTGGTTCTTGGATGCCATGGCCTTGAGTTCGGCCAGCGCTGCCGCTTCGGTCACCGGCAAGGGCAGATCCATGGCGCTGCTGCGGGCGATGGAGCGCGGCACGATGGAATCGATCAGCGCGCGGCGCGAAGCCTCGCCAATCACCGACAGCATGTGGGCCTCATCCGCTGCGTCGATGCCGATGTGGCGAGGCAGGAATTCGGTGGCGTTCTCCAACGCGGCGAGTGACAGGGCGGCGGGCGCAGTCATAGGGCGGGCAATCCGGTTTGCTATTAAAAAAGAAGCTGCTAGCGCTTGTTGTTAAAGGGTTTCAAATATTTATCTATCTGAAACGCACTGTTTTCAAGCGCAACCAGCTATGGTTTTTGGTGGGAGGTGTTCACACCTGTTTACATCTGGTCAGGCACTGGCGGCGAACGCGCTGTAGGCGGTTTCGTCCATCAGTTCGTCCAGCTGGGCTGCATCGGCCAGCTTCACTTTGAAGAACCAGCCCGCCACCAAGGGGTCGCTGTTGGCCAGGGAGGGGTCGGCGCGCAGGGCTTCGTTCACTTCCACGATCTCGCCGGTCACGGGCATGTACACATCAGCGGCGGCCTTCACGGACTCCACCACACCTGCGACATCGCCTTGGGAAAACGTGGTGCCGACGGCAGGCAGGTCGACAAACACCACGTCGCCCAGTGCGTCTTGCGCATGGACGGTGATGCCCACCACGGCCGCATTGGCGTCAGCGGCGTTGATCCATTCGTGGTCTTTGGAGAATTTGACGGTCATGGGGAGGCTCCTCAAGCAACTAGAAAATGAAAGGAATAAATGAATCTGCAATGTAGCGGGCGCAGGCGCGTTATGCGCGCTGCGCCGGGCGAAATCAGCCGCGGAAGTAGTTGGCTGGCAGGAAAGGCATGGCGCGCACTTCCATCGGCACGGCCTTGCCGCGCACGATGGCGTTGACGCGCGTGCCGACGGTAGCAAAGGCAGGCGCGACGTAGCCCATGGCCACGGGTTCGTTCACCGTGGGGCCCAGCAGGCCGCTGGTCACTTCGCCGATCTTCTGGCCGTCGGTGCTTTGCAATTCGGTGTGTTCGCGCACGGGCACACGTTCCAGCGCAATTAAGCCCACACGTTTGCGTTGCAGGTTGGCGGGGTTGTCGATCTGCGCCAGCACCTTGTCGGCACCGGGGAATCCGCCTGCACGTGCGCCGCCCGTGCGGCGCACCTTCTGGATGGCCCAATTCAATGCGGCCTCGGGCGGGGTGGTGGTGGTGTCGATGTCGTTGCCGTACAGGCACAGGCCCGCTTCGAGGCGCAGCGAGTTGCGCGCGCCCAGGCCGATGGGCTTGACTTCGGGTTGGGCGAGCAGGGCGCGGGCCAGGGTGTCGGCCTGAGCGGCGAGCACCGAGATTTCAAAACCATCTTCGCCCGTGTAGCCGCTGCGGGTCACAAAACAGTCGCAGCCTGCGATGGAAAAGTCGCCGCCCGTCATGAACACCAGCTTTTCCACGCCGGGTGCCAGACGGGCCAGGGCGGTGACCGCCTGTGGGCCCTGCAGCGCCAGCAGCGCGTGGTCGGGCAGGGGGATCACGTCGCAGCGCTGACCGATGCCCGCTTGAATGTGGGCAATGTCGCCCACCTTGCAAGCGCCGTTGACGATGACGAAGATCTCGTCGTTGCCCTTGTTGAAGAACATCAGGTCATCAATGACCGTGCCTTCGTCGGTCAGCAACAAGCCGTAGCGCTGTTTGCCCACGGGCAGGTCGATCACGTCGACAGGCATCAGAGTTTCAAACGCCGCTGCGGCGTCAGGGCCAACCAGTTTCAGCTGACCCATGTGCGAGACGTCAAACAGGCCTGCCGCGTTGCGCGTGTGCTGGTGCTCGGCCATCAGCCCCGCAGGGTATTGCACGGGCATGGAATAGCCGGCAAATGGCACCATGCGGGCGCCCAGCTCGATGTGCAAGGCGTTCAGGGGCGTGGTGAGCAGGGGGGCGTTGGTGGCTGACGACATGGCGGACTCCGGGCAAATGGGGGCCGTGACCATCCATATAGACGATCACGGGATTTGCCCTGCTGTCCGCTTTACCTGAGAGATTCACCGCAGCGCCCTGGCTGGCCGTGCGGTTTGCTCCTTCGGTGGATGGCCTCATCACGCGGTGCGGTGGGCCATCTCTCTCCAGCAAGGGAACGCCCGCATCACTGCGGGCGGTTGTCAGTCCTTTTGCCTGAGCGTTCGGCTGCTGCCTGCGCCTTCGGCGGTGCTGCTCGTCTTGCGGGCAAGACGGAGCACTCTCTCCTGACGGGCTGGATTCTAACAACTACTTGGCGTAAACCAGATCGCGAAGTGCCAGCGATATCGAGGGGACGTAGGTGATGATCAGCAGGCACACCAAAATCACGCCCACAAAGGGCAGCAGGTGCTTGATGATCCGGTCCAGCGATATCTTGGCCACTGTGCAGGCTGCGAACAGGTTCACTCCAAAAGGCGGGGTGATCATGCCCAGCGCCAAGTTCACCACCATGATGAGACCGAAGTGCACCGGGTCGATGCCGAAGTGCATGGCCACGGGCGCCAGAATGGGGGCCAGCACGATGATGGCGGCGCTGGTCTCGATGAACATGCCGATCACAAACAGCGCCGCATTCACACCCAGCAGGAACAGGGCAGGGGACTGCAGCACCGCCTCCAGCCAGCGGCCGATGGCATCGGGCACACCGGCGCGCGTGATGAGAAACGCGAACAGCCCGGCGTTGGCGATGATGAACATGATCACCGCCGACGAGATGGCCGACTTGCGCAAGATAGCGAACAGGTCCTTGAGCTTGATCTCGCGGTAGATCACCACGCCCACGATGAGTGCATAAAACACAGCCACGGCCGATGCTTCGGTGGGTGTGAAGACGCCGCCGTAGATGCCGCCCAGGATGATCACCGGCATGAGCAGCGCCCAACCGGCCTGCCAGGTGGCCTTGCCGAAGGGCATGCGACCTTCGCCGTCGTTTTTGCCCCAGCCCTTCCACTTGCAATAGGCCCAGACAAAGAGCATCAGCGCTCCGCTGATCAGAAGACCCGGGCCAAAACCCGCAATGAAAAGCTCTCCAATCGACACTTCGGCACTTACGCCGTACAGGATCATCGGAATGGACGGCGGGATGATCACGCCCAGCTCGGCACTGGTAGCCTGCAGCGCCGCAGCGTAGCTGGTGGGGTAGCCGTGCTTGATGAGCGCCGGGATCAGGATGGCACCAATCGCAAACGTGGTGGCCACCGACGAGCCCGATACCGCCGCGAAAATCATGCAGGTGAGCACGCAGGTCATGGGCAAGCCGCCCTGCACGCCACCCACGATGCTCTTGGCAAACTCGACCAGGCGGCGGGAGATGCCGCCGGTTTCCATCAGGTTGCCCGCCAGGATGAAGAACGGGATGGCAGCCAGCGGAAACTTGTTGATCGAGCCGAACATCTCCTTGACGGAGATGAGCATGTTCGCGTTGGACGCCTGGATACCCAGGATGGATGCTAGACCTATTGAAACTGCTACCGAGATGGTCAGTGCAAAGCACAGCACCATCGTTGAAATCATGACCAGGCTCATTGGGCAGTCTCCAGTTCCATGCGCAGGGGATCGATCAGGTTGCCGATGATGCCGACCACGCAGAACAGGCCTCCGACGGGCATGGCCAGGTAGGCCCAGAACATGGACACCGACTCCAGCCCGGCCATGCTCTGCACGCCGCCGCGCACGGAATAGTCCCAACCCCACCAGATGATCACGCCGATCAACGCCAGCGCCGCCAGCGACACCACCCAGTCGAGCACGCGCCGCATTTTGGGCGGGCTCCAGCGGTAGAGCACGTCCACGCTCACCATCGCCCCCTGGCGAAAGGCGGCGGGGATGGCCAGGAACACCATCCAGATCAGGCTGAAGCGGATCAGCACCTCGGTCCATTCGGCGGGTTGTTCCAGCACGAATCGCGTCACGATCTGGAACATGCCGAGCGACGAGGCCACCGCCAGCATGGCGCACGCGGCCAGCATGGCGATGGAGGTTGTCCAGCGCTCAAAGGTCAGAAAAGCATTTTTCATGGGGCAAGGCCAGCCACGGGAGAAGGTGGATAAAAGGCAAGAACCAAACGCCCGGTAGCAACAGCGCTACGGGCGTTTGGTTCCTGGGTGTGGAGTCTGGCGAATTACTTCACGTCGCGGATTTTGTCGAGGGTGGCCTTGCCAAATTGCTTTTCAAACTCGGCGTTCACAGGGGCCAGCGCCGCTACAAACTTGGACTTGTCCGGGTTGTCCACCACGGTCATGCCTTTGGCGCGCAGGTCGGCCACGCCCTTGGCATCGTCTTCATCCACACGGGCACGGTTGGCTTTGGTGCCCTCTTTGGCGGCGTCGATGAACGCCTGCTTGTCGGCGGCCGTGAGCTTGTCGAACGAGCCCTTGTTCATGACGAAGATAGCGGGTGAATACACGTGGCCGGTGAGCGTCAGGTGCTTTTGCACCTGGTCGAACTTGGCCGAGATGATCACGGGCAGCGGGTTCTCCTGACCGTCCACGGTGCCCTGCTGCAAAGCAGTGAACACTTCAGGGAACGCCATGGGCGTGGTGATGATGCCAAAGCCCTTGTACGCGGCGATGTGCACGGGGTTCTCCATCGTGCGCATCTTCAGGCCCTTGAGGTCTTCGGGCGTGTTCACGGAGCGCTTGCTGTTGGTCATGTGGCGGAAGCCGTTTTCGGCCCAGGCCAGGGCCTTGAAGCCCTTGCTGTCGAACTTGGTCAGCATCTCCTGGCCGATGGGGCCGTCCAGCACGGCGCGGGCATGGGCCTTGTCGCGGAACAGGAAGGGCACGTCCAGGATCTTGGTCTCTGGCACGAAATTGGGAATGGGGCCGGTGGAGCTAAAGGCCAGCTCTTGCGTGCCCAGCTGCACCGCTTCAATCGACTCGCGCTCGCCGCCCAGTGCGCCGTTATAAAAGGTCTGCACCTTGTAGCGGCCAGCCGTGCGCTTTTCAACTTCCTTGGCAAACGTGTCGATGGCAATCCCTTGGTGGGAGTTTTGGGCCGTCGAGATGCTGATGCGCATGGTGGTCTGCGCGGCAGCGGTGGCCACAAAGCCGAGTGCAAGGCTCAGGCCGACGACGAGTTTGGTCAGTTGCATGCTGTCTCCTGTTGGGATGTTGTAGCGGCCGCCTCGGGGCGTGCGCCTTGGGGGAGCGAGGGGGGTGACACAGGGGTGTCAGCCTCGCGCAAATTATGGCGGCGCCCCTCTGGATGGGGCATCGGGGTTTGTGCTGGTAAGCGTGCTTATTAAAGGCAGTCCGTCAGCTTCTTGTCATGCTCTGGCGGCGCTTGTGTCGTGGGGCGGGCGGCCTTGCGGGAGCGCCCACATGCCAAGGGCCCCGCGCTGGCGGTAACCAGCCGGGGCCTTGTCAGTTTGTGCGATCCGGTAAGAACGCCTTGATGTGAGAAGTATGCGCGCCGGGGTAGAGATGAATTTGCTGAAATCTCTTTCATTTGCCTCATATGCAGAATAATTTTCTGTTTTTGGATTGATTGGTGAATAATCCAGCCGATGGATCGACTCGATAGAAAAATTCTCGCTGTACTCCAGGGCAACGCCCGCGCCAGCCTGCAAGAGATTGGCCAGGCCGTGGGCCTGAGCGCATCGCCCTGCTGGGGGCGTATCAAGAAGATGGAGGAGGCGGGCGTCATACAGGGCTACACGGTGCGGATCAACCCGCAGTCGCTTCAACTCTCCGACACGGTGCTGGTGCAGGTCACCCTGGACAGCCATTCGGACAACACGCTCGAAAAGTTTGGCGAAACGCTGGCCAGCATTCCTGAGGTGATTGAGGCGCACTTGGTCTCGGGCGACTACGACTACCTGCTGCGCATCGTCGTCAAAGACACGCGCGACTACGAGCGCCTGTTGCGCGAGAAGCTCTACAAGATCAAGGGCATCCGGCACAGCCGGTCCAGCTTTGTGCTGCGCACGCTCAAGAAAGCGGATCTTCCGCTGTTTGCCGGATAAATTTTGGTGAAAATGGCCGCTAGCGCTTATCCATAAAGCGCTGGTAGCTATGAAATCAGGAGTTTTACGCTGGGGGGCTTGTCGTCGGCGCGAATCTCTCGCAGGTTTCTTTTTGCTGACTGCCGCGCCTCGCGCCACATGGATTGCTTGCAGAATGGCGCCGCCATCGTTGCAGTCTTTGGGCTGACGGCGGTGCGTTGCACCACCCCGGTGCGTCTCCACACCGAGTCACTTGCCAGCCAGGCCGGAGCACCGCCATGAACCTGCGTTTTGTTGAAGCCTTCTACTGGGTGGCCTCCCTCAAGAGTGTGACGCGCGCTGCCGAGAAGCTGTTTTTGACCCAATCCGCCATGTCCAGCCGCGTGGCCGCGCTGGAGGAAGAGCTGGGCGTGTTGCTGCTGGACCGGCGTGACAAACACTTCAAGCTCACCGTGGCGGGCACGCGTTTTCTCACCTACGCCAAGCGCATGTTGGAGCTGCAGCGCCAGCTCAAGGCCGAGATGGGATCGGGCGGCCCGCTGGAGGTGTCGATACGCCTGGGGGCCATCGAATCGGTGCTGCACTCCTGGCTCATCCCGTGGGTGGAGCAACTGCGCAAAGACAACCCGCTGCTGGAGCTGGAACTCACGGTGGAGTCCACTCCGGTGCTGCTCGATCAGATCCGGCGTGGCACGCTGGATGCCGTGTTTGCGGCCTTGCCCGCGTCAGCCGACGGCATTCGCAGCCAGGCGTTGACGCCCATGGAGATGGTGTTTGTGGGCAACAGCAAGATCCACCGCAAACGGCGCTATGCGCCCGAAGACTTTGCGGGCACCGACATCCTCACGTTTCAGCGTGGCTCCCAGCCCCATGTGTACCTGCTGGACACGTTGCGGCAAGCGCAGGTGGAGCCGCGTTGTGTGCACACCATTTCGTCGATCTCTGCGATGGTGCAGTTGGTGCAGGGCGGGTTTGGCGTAGCCACGCTGCCGCGCCTGGCCGTGCAGCGGATGCTGGCCTTTCCGGATCTGCGCGCACTGGTTTGCGACATTGCGCTGCGGCCCCTGCCCATCCACGTGAGTTATCGCGAAGACCCGTCCTCGCCCGCGATGGAGGCGGTGGTGCGGTCAGCGCTCGGCTTTATCGACGCACAGCAACCGCAGCCCAAGGCGCGCAAACCCCGCAGCTGATACGGGGGCAAGGGCAGGGCAGGCCAGCTCTGCTCGCCTCGAATCTGCGGGGCTGTGCCTTCACAGCAGGTCTACATCCGATCTGCTCCAAATCCGCAGCTGCGCCGCTCCCTGGTGCCGTCGCCAAGAAGTGCTGCCAAAGCAGCGATCCGCGGCGCGTTTGCGGGCGATTTTCAGCATTCGGGTTTACCCGATATTTCACCCCTGGGTTATCCCTTGGCACCAACTTGGGTCGGAAGTCCCCAATGAAGTGCATCGAAAAAATCGATGACCTGAGAGAAATTTTTTGAATTTGCCAGCGCATGGCACACCCCAACACAATCCGTCCAACGTCATTCAATTGACATGTCTCAATGCAAGGAAACATGGTGGATTCAATTCAGGACAAAGCGCTGGCAGTGTTTGGCTCGGGTGGCATCAACAACCCCAGCCATGTGCGCAGCGTTATTCGGCAAGGCGCCTGGGCATCACACACCAGCGGCTTGGCCCACGGACGGGTGCAGGGCAACCTGGTGATATTGCCCGAGGTGTTGGCCAGTGACTTTTTGCGCTTTTGCCAGCGCAACCCCAAACCCTGCCCGGTGCTGGCTGTCAGCGAGCCTGGGCAGACAGCCTTGCCATCGCTGGGCGAGGGCATCGACATCCGCAGCGACGTGCCGCAGTACCGCGTCTGGCGCCATGGCGAACTGACGCAAGAGGTGGGCGACATCAGCGACCTGTGGCGCGCGGACTTGGTGACCTTTGTGCTGGGCTGCTCGTTCTCGTTCGAATCGGCGCTGCAAGAGGCAGGCATCAGCCTGCGCCACATCAACGAGGGCAAGAACGTTGCCATGTACCGCACCGATGTCGCCACCGAGCCAGCAGGTCCCTTTGGCGGTGCCATGGTGGTGTCGATGCGGCCCATGCCGGCCGCGGATGTGATCCGCGCCGTGCAGGTCACATCGCGTTTCCCCAATGTGCATGGCGCGCCAGTGCACATCGGCGACCCGGCGCTCATCGGTATCACCGACATCAATGCCCCCGACTACGGCGACGCGGTGTCGCTATTGCCCGATGAGATTCCCGTGTTCTGGGCCTGTGGTGTCACGCCGCAGTCCGCCATCCTCAATGCCCAACCGGCGTTCTGCATCACCCACGCACCAGGTTGCATGCTGGTCACCGACCTGTTCAACCACCAACTTGCCAGTTTTTAAACAAGGAGCTACCCCATGAAAAAAATCACTTTTGGTCTCTGCGCCGTTGCCTTGGCGGGACTCTCACAGGCCCAGATCAAGTGGGATCTGCCGTCCGGCTATGCCGTGAACACCTTCCAGGTGCAGAACCTGCAGCAGTTCGTGCAGGACGTGGACAAGGCGACGGGGGGCAAGCTCAAAATCGCGGTGCATCCCAATGCCTCGCTGTTCAAGGCCAACGAGATCAAGCGCACGGTGCAGTCCGGCCAGGTGGCTTTGGGTGAGTTCATTTTGTCGGGCGCTGCCAATGAGGCGCCCGTCTACGGTGTGGACTCCATTCCGTTCCTGGCGACGAGCTATGCGGACTCCAAGCGCCTGGACCAGGCCTCGCGCCCGCTGCTGGTCAAGACGCTGGGTGCACAGGGCATGAAGCTTTTGTACACCGTGCCATGGCCTGCACAGAGTCTGTACTCGGTCAAGCCCGTCACGGCGTTGAAGGATCTCAAGGGCACCAAGATGCGTGCCTACAACCCAGCCACCTCGTACATCGCCACGGCGGTGGGTGCGCAGCCCGTGACCATTCAGCTGGCGGAGCTGTCCGCAGCATTGGCTACAGGCACGGTGGACAACTTCCTCACATCCAGCGCCAGTGGTGTGGACAGCAAGCTGTACGAGACCGTGAAGTACTTCTACGGTGTGGCTGCCTGGCTGCCCCGCAATGCCGTGGTGGTGAACCAGAAGGCGTTCGACGCGCTGGACAAACCCACCCAGGAGGCCCTGCTGGTCGAGGCTGTCGTGGCTGAGCAACGGGGTTGGGCCATGAGCGAGAAGAAAGACCAGGAATACCTCAAGGAGCTTGCGGCCAAGGGCATGCAGGTGGATGTGAGCGCCACGAGCCTGAAAGCGGAGCTCAAGGCGGTCGGCGAGCGAATGACAGCGGACTGGATCAAGACCGCTGGCGATGAAGGCAAGGCTGTCATCGACGCCTACAACAAGAAGTGAGATGGACGTGTCTATCTTGTCTCAAACACCTTTGGCCCGGGGCGATGCCGCCACGGTGAAGGTGTCGCCGCACCTGCTGCGACGCGTGTTGGACGGCGCCTATCTGGCTGCCGGTGCCGTGGGCGCCACGTGCATTGCGGTCATCTGCGTGTTGATGGTGGTGCAGTCGCTGGGGCGCCAGTTCGGCTTCTCGACTGGTGCCGTCAACGACGTGGTGTCCTGGTTGTGCGCTGCTGCCGCCTTTTTGACCATGGCGCATGCCTTCAAGCATGGCGACTTCGTGCGGGTCACGCTGGTGCTGGAAAAGCTCTCGCCCGCCATGCGCCGCAAGTTCGAAATTGTGTCGCTCTCCGTCGCGGCGGTGGCCATTGGCTACCTGAGCTGGTGGGCCTGCGTCTTCACCTACGAGAGCTGGCAGTTCAATGAGCTGGCCCAGGGCTTGTGGGCGGTTCCCATCTGGATCCCGCAGCTGAGTTTTGCATTGGGTTCTTTGCTGTTTTTCGTGGCGGTTGTCGATGAATGGTGGATCGTGGTGCGTGGCGGTATTCCTACCTTTGTGCGGTTGGTGGAAGAGCGCCACGCCAAGGGTGACTTTTCTTCGGACCTTTAAGGAGCATCACCATGGACATTCTTTCCATCGGCGCCTTTTTGCTGCTGCTCATGCTTCTCATGCTGTCGGGCGGTGTGTGGATTGCCATGACGCTGGCCATCTGCGGGTGGGTTGGCCAAGCCTTTTTCACCAACAGCCAGCCGGGGCTGAACCTTTTCTCAGCGTTTTGGGAGAGCAATGCCAGCTGGGAGCTGGCCGCTCTGCCCTTGTTCATCTGGATGGGCGAAATCCTGTTTCGCACCAGACTCAGCGAGGACATGTTCACCGGCCTGGCCCCATGGCTTGGCAAGGTGCCCGGGCGGTTGTTTCACACCACCATCCTGGGCTGCGGCATCTTTGGGTCGGTATCGGGTTCGTCAGCGGCCACCTGCGCCACCATCGCCAAGGTGTCGCTGCCTGCGCTCAAGAAGCGCGGCTACAACGAGAGCATTGCCATCGGCTCGCTGGCCACGGCTGGCACCCTGGGCATCCTGATCCCGCCATCCATCACCATGGTGGTGTATGCGGTGGCTGCCGATGCTTCCATCATCCGTATCTTTCTGGCGGGCTTTTTGCCAGGCTTGCTGCTGATGCTCCTGTTCTCTGGCTACATCGCCTGGTGGTCGGTGCGCAACAAAGAGCTGATGCCCCCGGACGAGCCGCCCACCACCTTTCGCGAAAAACTGCACCTCTCGCGCAACCTCATCCCCTGTGCGCTGTTGATTGTGTTCATCTGCTGGTCTCTGGTGGCCGGGTGGGCGACGGCCACGGAATGTGCGGCGTATGGCGTGTTGGGGGCACTGGCCCTGGCCGCATGGTGCAGGGCGCTGACCTGGCAGAACTTCAAGGAAGGCCTTGCGGGCTCGGCGCGCACCAGCTGCATGATCATGTTCATTCTGGCGGGCGCCGCTTTTTTGACCAAGACCATGGCGTTCACTGGCATTCCGCGTGAGCTGGCAGAGTGGGTTGACGCCATGCACCTCTCGCCTTACGCGTTGATCGGCTGTCTGGTCGTCGTGTATTTGGTGCTGGGCACGGCGCTCGATGGCATCAGCATGATCGTGTTGACCGCTGCTGTGGTGATGCCCATGGTGCAAAAGGCCGGGTTCGATCTCGTCTGGTTCGGGATCTTTGTCATCCTGCTCGTCGAGATTGCCGAGGTCACGCCACCCGTGGGCTTCAACCTCTTCGTGTTGCAGAACATGACCGGCAAGGACAGCAACCTGATCGCCAAGGCGGCCATCCCGTTCTTCTTTTGCCTGGTAGTGTGCATCGGCCTTATCACAGCCTTCCCGCAGATTGTCACCATCGTCCCTGACCTCGTCATGGGGCAGTCTAAGTAAGCAGCACCCCGGCCTTTCATTGGGCCCACCAGCGCACTTTTTTGCTGAGCTGGCCTCCACATTCCCCTTCAGGAGCCTGCCATGAAGAACATGGTCTTGCTGGCCGCGCTTGCCGTGGCCCCGGTGCTGCACGCCCAGACCCAATGGAAGCTGGCCACGGGCTACCGCGCAGAGTCCTTTCACACACGCAACGTGGTGCAGTTTGCGCAGGACGTAGAGCGTGCGTCAGCGGGTGCTCTGCGCATCGAGGTGCACGCCAACAATGCACTCTTCAAGCTGGGCGACATTCCGCATGCGGTGCAGGACGGCAAAGCCCAGGCGGGCGAAACCATCATGACCAGCCTGGTACGCGACATGCCGATTGCAGGTGCTGATGCCGTACCGTTTGTGGTGCGCACCTACGCCGACGCGCGCCGCATGTGGGACCTGCAGCGCCCGCTGATCGAAGGGCACTTTGCGCGCAAGGGGCTCAAGGCGCTGTACGCCGTGCCCTGGCCACCTCAGGGGCTGTTTTCCATCGCGCCCGTGCGCTCGGCGGCCGACTTCAAAGGTACCCGCATGCGCACTTACAACCCGGCCACCGTGCGCATTGCCGAGATGCTGGGCGCAGCGCCGGTCGATGTGCCCATGGTTGAGGTCAACACCGCGCTGTCGGCGGGCAAGCTCGACTCCATGATCACCTCCGCCCTGACCGGGGTGGAAAACCAGGTCTGGGGCCAGATCAGGCAGTACTACGGCATCAATGCGTGGTTCCCCAAGAACATCGTTTTTGTGAACCAGCAGGCCTTTGATGCATTGCCACCGCCCGTGCGTGAGGCCGTGACCAAAGCCGCGCAGACCGCCGAGGCACGTGGCTGGGCGATGAGCGAAACCATCGCCGAAGAGTCGGTGGGCGAGCTGCAGCGCAAGGGCATCAAGGTCGAACGCGCACCGGCCGAGCTGGAGGCTGAGCTGAAACGCCTGGGCGAGCGTTTTTCCCGCGAATGGGTGCAGTCCGTGGGCAACGAAGCCAACAAGATTTTCATCCCCTACTACTTTCAACGTTAACCACCGTTTTCAACAGACAGGTTCCATCACCATGCAAACCACCACCAACCCCCATGGCAGTCTTTGGCAGTTCTGGATCGACCGGGGCGGCACATTCACCGACATCGTGGGCAAACGGCCCGATGGCTCGCTGACCACACACAAGCTGCTGTCTGAAAACCCCGAGCAGTACAAGGATGCAGCTGTGGCGGGCATCCGCCACCTGCTGGGCTTGCAGCCCGGCGAGCCGGTGACGCCCAAACTGGTGGAGTGCGTGAAGATGGGCACCACGGTGGCCACCAATGCGCTGCTGGAGCGCAAGGGCGAGCCCACGCTGCTGGTGACCACGCGCGGTTTTCGCGATGCGCTGCGCATCGCCTACCAGAACCGCCCACGCCTGTTTGACCGCCACATCCAGCTGCCCGAGCTGCTGTACACCGAGGTGATCGAAGCCCGCGAGCGCATGGGTGCCCATGGCGATGTGCTGCAGAACCTGGACGAAGCCACGCTGCGTGGCGATTTGCTGGCCGCCTATGGGCGTGGCCTGCGCAGCGTGGCCATTGTGTTCATGCACGGCTACCGCTATACGCAGCATGAACAGGCCGCCAAGCGCATTGCCAAGGAAGTGGGCTTTGCGCAGATCAGCACCTCGCACGAAACCAGCCCCATGATGAAGTTCGTGAGCCGGGGCGACACCACGGTGGTGGATGCGTACCTCTCGCCCATCCTGCGCCGCTATGTGGAGCAGGTGGCCAGCGAGATGCCGGGCGTCAAGCTGTTCTTCATGCAGTCGTCGGGCGGCCTCACTGATGCAGGCACTTTCCAGGGCAAGGACGCGATTCTTTCCGGCCCCGCGGGCGGCATTGTGGGCATGGCGCGCACGGCAGGGTTGGCCGGGCACGCGAAGGTCATTGGCTTTGACATGGGCGGCACCAGCACGGACGTGAGCCACTACGCCGGAGCCTTTGAGCGCGAGTTTGAAACCCACGTGGCCGGTGTGCGCATGCGTGCACCGATGATGAGCATCCACACTGTGGCTGCGGGCGGCGGGTCGGTGCTGAGCTACGACGGCGCGCGCTTTCGCGTCGGCCCCGAGAGCGCAGGTGCCAATCCCGGCCCGGTCAGCTACCGCCGCGGCGGACCCCTGGCTGTGACGGATGCGAACGTGATGGTCGGCAAGGTCCAGCCGCGCTACTTCCCCAGCGTGTTTGGCCCCGCAGCCAATGAAACGCTGGACGCGGCGGCCGTGCGTGCGCGCTTTGAAGAGCTGGCGGAGCAGACCCATCGCAAGCCCGAAGAAGTGGCCGAGGGTTTCATCCAGATTGCCGTTCAGCAGATGGCCAACGCCATCAAGAAGATCAGCGTGGCGCGTGGTTATGACGTGACGCGCTACACCCTGCAGTGTTTTGGCGGTGCAGGCGGCCAGCATGCGTGCCTGGTGGCCGATGCGCTGGGCATGTCGCGCGTGTTTGTGCACCCGCTGGCGGGTGTGCTGAGTGCCTACGGCATGGGACTGGCCGACCAGACGGTGATCCGTGAACAAGCGGTGGAGATGCCGCTGGCCAAGGAGTCATTGCCTTTGATCGCAGAGCGCCTGGATGCCCTGGGTTCCGCCGCGCAGGCTGAACTGGACCGCCAACAGGTCAGCGCCAACCCGGTGCAGGTTCGCCACAACGTGCATGTGCGGTACGAAGGCACCGATTCGGCCCTGGTGGTGCCCTTTGGCGACATGGCGGCGATCCAGTCGGGGTTTGAGACGGCCTACCGCCAACGCTTTGCCTTTTTGATGGCGGGCAAGTGCCTGGTTGTGGAGGCTGTGTCTGTAGAGGCGGTGATTGCAGGCGACGCCCCCGCCGAGCCGCGCCTGGCATTGCACCCACCACGCAAGGCGCCGCTGCGCGAGATCGTGCAGATGTATTCGGATGGCCGGTGGCGCGACGCCAGCCTGGTGGTGCGTGAGGATCTGCGCCCCGGCGATGTCATTGCTGGCCCCGCCATCATTGCCGAGAAGAACACCACCACCGTGGTGGAACCCGGCTGGTCCGCGCAGCTGACCGACCTGGACCACCTGGTGCTGGACCGCGTTACCGCGCGCAAGCTGCAGTATGCCGCAGGCACCACGGTCGACCCGGTGCTCCTTGAAGTCTTCAACAACCTGTTCATGAACATTGCCGAGCAGATGGGGCTGCAGCTGCAGAACACGGCGTACTCGGTCAACATCAAGGAGCGGCTGGACTTCAGCTGCGCGTTGTTCGATGCCACCGGCAACCTGATTGCCAACGCGCCCCACATGCCGGTGCACCTGGGCTCGATGGGCGAGAGCATCAAGACCGTGATCCGCGAGAACGCGGGCAAGATGCACCGGGGCGATGTGTACATGCTCAACGACCCGTACCACGGCGGCACGCATCTGCCCGATGTCACGGTGATCACGCCCGTGTATGTGGCCGAGGGCACTGAGCCTACGTTCTACGTAGGCAGCCGCGGCCACCATGCCGACATCGGAGGCACCACGCCCGGCTCCATGCCACCGTTTTCCACACGCATCGACGAAGAAGGCGTGCAGATCAACAACGTGAAGCTGGTGGACCGGGGGATCTTGCTGGAAGAAGAAGTGCGCACGCTGCTGACTACCGGCGGCGGCACCACGCCGTATCCCAGCCGCAATCCCCAGCAGAACCTGGCCGACCTGCGCGCGCAGGTGGCGGCCAATGAAAAGGGCGTGCAGGAGCTGTCCAAAATGGTGGACCAGTTCCGGCTGGATGTCGTGCAGGCCTACATGCGCCACGTGCAGGACAACGCGGAAGAGTCCGTTCGCCGCGTCATCACACAGCTCAAGGATGGCCAGTTCACCCTGCCGCTGGACAACGGCGCGCAGATCAGCGTGTCCGTCAAGGTCAACGTGGCCGAGCGCAGTGCGGTGATCGACTTTGCGGGCACCAGTGCGCAGCAGACCAACAACTTCAACGCGCCGCGCGCGGTGTGCATGGCGGCGGTGCTGTATGTGTTCCGCACGCTGGTGGATGACGATATTCCGCTGAACGCGGGGTGCCTGAAGCCGCTGCAGGTCATCATCCCGCAAGGCTCCATGCTCAACCCCAACCCGCCAGCCTCGGTGGTGGCGGGCAATGTGGAAACGTCCACTTGCATCACCAACGCCCTGTTTGGCGCCTTGGGCGTGATGGCGGGCAGCCAGCCCACCATGAACAACTTCACTTTTGGCAATGCGCAGTACCAGTACTACGAAACCATTGCCGGTGGCAGCGGCGCGGGTGCAGTGTTCGATGCCTCGGGCGAGGCGGTGCGTGGCTTTGACGGAACCAGCGTGGTCCAGACCCACATGACCAATTCGCGCCTGACCGACCCCGAAGTGCTGGAGTTCCGCTTTCCGGTGGTACTGGAGAGCTACGAGATCCAGAGCGGCTCGGGCGGCACGGGCCGGTGGGCGGGCGGCAACGGGGGCGTGCGCCGTGTGCGTTTTCTGGAGGCGATGACGGCCAGCATTTTGTCCAACGGGCGGCTCAATCCCGCTTTTGGCATGGCGGGTGGCAAACCGGGGCGGCCCGGGGCCAACCGGGTGCTGCGCGCCAATGGGCAGGTCGAAGAACTGGGTCACATCGGTGCAGCGCTGATGGAGCCGGGCGACGTGTTTGAGATATCCACCCCGGGTGGTGGTGGGTATGGCGAGGAATGTGTGGTCTAGCTTTTGTTTGAGGGGCCAGCGCTGTGCCTGGTGATGGCACAGCGCTTGCACTCCCCATCGCATTCCTCACCCGCGCGCAACCTGCGCGGCGAGACGATCAACCAGAGAGAAATGCCCATGAACTATCTGCCAGCTACCGCCGGCGTTCGCACCAGCGCCGTGGCCCACAACGCCACGGCCGCCCGGTCCACCGCTGCTTTCGACGCGGCCGCATCCAGTGGGCCGTCTCAGAGTCCTTCTGGTCGGGGCCACAACCTCAGCGTGGGGCAAAAGCTGGCGGCCAGCTTTGGACTACTGGGCCTGGCGGTCGCCTTGCTGGGCACCACCACCTGGATGACCGGCCAAGCCACCAGCAGCCAGGCGACCACGCTGGCCCGTGAGCAACTGCCCATCGAACGCACGGTGCGCGACTGGAAGACCCAGTCGGTCACCATTGGCCAGATTGCAATGCGTGCTGCAATATCCACCGACGTGTTTCCGCTGCTTTCGGAAATGCGTGCGCAACTGGCGGCCGAGGACACCATGCGCAAGCGCATCGAAGCGTCGCTGGCCACCGCATCCACCGCAGAGGCCACGTCGCCGCTGTGGAAAGAAGCGCAGGCGCAGCGCCAGCAATACGCGGTCCTGCGCGATGCGTTGATGCAGAACGCATTGGAGGCCAAGGTCATCAGCCAGAAAGAGCTGCAGGACCACTCGGCAGCGCTGACCCGTTACCTCCAGACCGTTGATCAGTTACTCGCCGCATCCGAGCAATCGTCGTTGACCGCTGCCGACGGCATGATTGCCGACGCCTCGCGTGCACAGTGGATCAGCGCCATTGCCGTGCTGGTGGTCGTCGCGCTGTCGGCCTTGTTTGGCTGGTTGCTGCGCCGCTCCATCGTGCTGCCGCTGCGCCAGGCGTCCGAGGCCGCAGCGCTGGTGGCTCGCGGCGACCTGACAGTGCGCATGCAAACCCAGCGCACGGACGAAATCGGGCAGCTGCTCATGGCGCTCAACCGCATGGTGGAGTCGCTGCACTACGTGGTGACCGAGGTGCGTGACTCTGGCGAGTCCATCCACACGGCCAGCTCCGAAGTGGCCGCTGGCAACACCGACCTAAGCGCCCGCACCGAACATGCCGCCAGCAACCTGCAGCAGACAGCGGCCAGCATTGCGCAACTGGCACAGATGGTGTCTGCCAATGCCGACAGCACGCGCCAGGCTAACGCATTGGCGCTCAGCGCCACGCAGGTGGCCAGCCGAGGCGGCGAGGTGGTCAGTCAGGTGGTGAAGACGATGGAAGAGATCAACGCCAGCAGCAAGAAGATTGCCGACATCGTGGGCATCATCGACGGCATCGCTTTTCAGACCAACATCCTGGCGCTGAACGCAGCCGTTGAAGCCGCTCGCGCGGGCGAACAAGGGCGCGGATTTGCCGTGGTGGCCAGCGAGGTGCGCAGTCTGGCCGGGCGCAGCGCCAATGCGGCGCGTGAGATCAAGGCGCTGATCTCCACCAGCGTCGAAAAGGTGAGTGACGGCGCCAAGCTGGTGGTGACAGCAGGCGCGACCATGGGCGACATCGTTCAGAGCGTGGAGCGCGTGACGACGCTGATGTCCGAGATCAATGAGGCCAGCAGCGAGCAAAGCACCCAGATCGGCCAGGTGAGCCAGGCGGTGGACCAGCTGGACCACATGACCCAGCAGAACGCCGCGCTGGTGGAAGAGGGCGCCGCCGCCGCGCAGAGCCTGCAGGACCAGGCGAACCGGCTGGCCGGGGCCATGGGGCAGTTTCAGCTCACGCGCGCTGCCTGACGTGGCTCAGGAGCCGTCGCCCGGAGCCTGTCGAAGGGCTGCCCGCACATCGCGTCCTGGCTTCGACCCTTCGACAAGCGCAGGACAGGCAGGTTCAGCCCGAACGGTTCTGGAAACTGGTGTTGAAGGCATTTTTTGAATGAAAAAGGCCTGCAACGCAGGTCCATAAAGCGCAATGCGCTATGAATTCAGGAGTTTTTACATCCCTGCGTAGTTCGGTCCGCCGCCGCCTTCCGGCGTGACCCATACGATGTTCTGCGTCGGGTCTTTGATGTCGCAGGTCTTGCAGTGCACGCAGTTCTGCGCGTTGATCTGCAGGCGCTGGGCATCGCCGCCCTTGGCCGTGTCGGGCACGAACTCATACACCCCCGCCGGGCAGTAGCGCGCCTCGGGGCCCGCGTACTTGGCCAGGTTGATGTTGACCGGCACGCTCGCGTCCTTGAGCGTCAGGTGGGCGGGCTGGTTCTCTTCGTGGTTGGTGTTGCTGATGAACACGCTACTAAGGCGATCAAACGTCAGCTTGCCATCGGGCTTGGGGTAGACGATGGGCTTGCACTCGGCCGCGAGCTTCAGGTACGCGTGGTCGGGCTTGTCGCGGTGCAGCGTCCAGGGGATGTGGCCGCGCAGCACGAATTGCTCGAAACCATTCATCAGGGTGGCCGTTGTCAGGCCGTACTTGAACCAGTTCTTGAAGTTGCGGTCCTTGTTCAGCTCGGTGTACAGCCAGCTCGCTTCAAACGCTTTGGGGTAGGCGGTCAGTTCATCGTGCTGGCGCCCCGCCACGATGGCGTCATACGCGGCTTCTGCCGCCAGCATGCCGGTCTTGATGGCGGCGTGGCTGCCCTTGATGCGGCCCACGTTCAGGTAGCCAGCGTTGCAGCCCACCAGTGCGCCGCCCGGGAAGACCGTCTTGGGCAGAGCGTTGATGCCGCTGGCGTTGATGGCGCGCGCGCCGTACGACAGGCGCTTGGCCGTGATCTCGCCCTTCTCGTTTTCGAAGTAGTAGCGGACGTTCGGGTGCGTCTTCCAGCGCTGGAATTCCTCGAACGGGCTGAGGTAGGGGTTCTTGTAGCCCAGGCCGGTCACAAAACCGACGGCAACCTTGTTGTCTTCCAGGTGGTACAGGAAGGCGCCGCCGTAGGTGTCGTTCTCCATGGGCCAGCCAGCGGTGTGCATCACAAAGCCGGGCTGGTGCTTCTTGGGGTCGATCTCCCACAGTTCTTTCACGCCAAGGCCAAAGCTTTGTGGGTCGCGGCCTTCATCGAGCTTGTAGCGGGCGATCAGCTGCTTTCCCAGGTGGCCGCGTGCGCCTTCGGCAAACACGGTGTACTTGCCCAGCAGTTCCATGCCCAGCTGGAAGTTCTCGGTGGGCTCACCGTCCTTGCCGATGCCCAGGTTGCCGGTGGCTACGCCTTTGACCGAACCGTCATCGTTGTAGAGCACCTCAGCGGCCGTGAAGCCAGGGAAAATTTCTACGCCCAGGGCCTCGGCCTGCTCGCCCAGCCACTTGGTCAGATTGCCCAGGCTGATGATGTAGTTGCCATGGTTCTGCGCAAACGGCGGCAGGAACATGTTGGGCACGCGGACGCCCGATTTTTCTGACAGGAAGATGTAGGCATCGTCGGTGACCGGCTGGTTCAGCGGGGCGCCGCGCTTTTTCCAGTCGGGGATCAGCTCGCTCAGCGCCTTGGGGTCCATGATGGCGCCTGACAGGATGTGTGCGCCGGGCTCGGAGCCCTTTTCAAGCACCACGACCGAAACATCCTGGCCCTTGTCGGCCGCCAGTTGCTTCAGGCGGATGGCAGTGGCCAAGCCACCGGGACCGCCGCCCACGACCACCACGTCGTATTCCATCGATTCACGGGGGCCATACTGGGCGATGATTTCTTCGTTTGTCATGGGCTTCTCGTTGGGGTTTGATAATGCTTATTTTCGACCAGAGCAGGCGCACAGCCGTGTCAGACAGGGGACTGATTGTATTCACGGAAGCGAGACAATCGAACGACCGTTCTATTTTGATCCAGTAGGGAGACTCTAAATGACATACAGCATCGATTTGTCCGGCCGCGTGGCTTTTATCACCGGCGCCTCCAGCGGCCTGGGCGCCCAGTTTGCCCGCACGCTGGCCCGTGCGGGTGCGGGTGTAGTGCTGGCCAGCCGCCGGGTCGAAAAACTCAAGGAGCTGCGCGCTCGCATCGAAGGCGAGGGCGGGGATGCCCATGTGATCGAGTTGGACGTGACCGACCACGCCTCCATCAAGTCCGCCGTGGCGCACGCCGAGACCGAAATGGGGTCGATTGACATCCTGGTCAACAACTCGGGCGTGAGCACCACGCAGCGCATCCAGGACGTGACGCCCGAGGACTACGACTTCATCTTCGACACCAATGTGAAGGGCGCTTTTTTTGTTGCTCAGGAAGTGGGCAAACGCATGCTGGCCCGCTCGCGCGGTGCAGCGCCCGGCAGCTTCACGGGCGGACGCATCATCAACATTGCATCGATGGCGGGTCTCAAGGTGCTGCCGCAGATCGGCGCCTATTGCATGAGCAAGGCCGCTGTGGTGCAGATGACCAAGGCCATGGCCATGGAATGGGGCAAGTTCGGCATCAACGTGAACGCGATCTGCCCCGGCTACATCGACACCGAGATCAACCACCACCACTGGCAGACCGAGCAGGGCAAAAAGCTTATCGATATGCTGCCCCGCAAACGCGTGGGCAACCCGCAGGATTTGGATGCGTTGCTGGTGATGCTGGCCAGCGACCAGAGCCATTTCATCAATGGCGCGGTCATCGCCGCCGATGATGGTTTTGCGGTTTGACCTCCTGGGCGTACAACCTCCATGAAGATTGAAATCCCCGAGGTCAAGAAGCTGGTTTACGAAATGCGCTTCCCGGTGCGCTGGGGCGACATGGACGCCATGGGCCACGTCAACAACACGGTGTATTTCAGATACCTCGAAACAGCGCGCATCGAATGGATGGTGTCTGTGGGCTGCAACCCCGATCCGCGCGGACAGGGGCCTGTGATCGTCAACGCGTTCTGCAACTTCTACAAGCAGCTCGAATACCCGGCCGACGTGCTGCTCAAACTGTACGTCAGCGACCCGGGCCGGACCACGTTCGAGACCTGGGCCACGATGGAACGCGTGGACCAGCCGGGCGTGATCTGCGCGGCAGGTGGGGCCACCACCATCTGGGTGGACTTTCCGCAGCAGAAGGCAGCGTCCTTGCCGGACTGGATGCGGGCACTGGTCACCGCAGAATGAAATTTAAATGAAATAGGGCTCTAGCGCTTATTGGATAAGCGCTAACAGCTATTAAATCAGTAGTAAGTGCGGTAAAGCGCCTATTTCTGCTTGGGCACCCGTCCCATCAGATAGAACTCTGGGTTGGGCAACATCCCCGCAAAGCTGGCCATGCGGTTGCTCAGGCCAAAGAACGCGGTAATGGCGGCGATGTCCCAGATGTCCTCGTCGTCAAAGCCGTGCGCGTGCAGCGCGGCAAAGTCGGCGTCCTCAATCTCGTGGCTGCGCTGGCAGACCTTCATCGCAAAGTCCAGCATGGCGCGTTGGCGCGGGGTGATGTCGGCCTTGCGGTGGTTCACGGCCACTTGGTCGGCCACGAAGGGTTTCTTTTCGTAGATACGCAGGATGGCGCCGTGGGCCACCACGCAGTACAGGCACTGGTTGGCCGCGCTGGTGGCGGTGACGATCATCTCGCGCTCGCCCTTGGTCAGGTTGCCTTCTTCCTTCAGCATGAGTGCATCGTGGTACGCAAAGAATGCACGCCATTCAGCCGGGCGGCGCGCAAACGCCAGGAACACGTTGGGGATGAAGCCGGCCTTTTCCTGCACTTCCACGATGCGTGCGCGGATGTCGTCGGGCAGGGTGTTTAGGTCGGGGAAGGGGTAGCGGCTCACGGAGGTCTCCTTGGCTGTGTTGTGTTGTGTTGTGGTTGCCAGTATCAGCGATGCACCACGTTGCGCTCTACGCATGAACTGGCGCGGCCCCTGCCAGGGCACCCGTAGAGCCGGCTTCGCCGGTCCACCGGGTGCGTCCCCCTCAGGGGGAAGACGCCGCCAGGCGGCTCAGGGGGGCTTAATTCACGGATGCCATTGGGTGGCACGCACAGGGCTTTGCGCTGGCGCGGCCGTGTTGCCTGCCAGCGCGTACGACAGCTGGGTGGCGGCAGTGATCACGGTGTGTGCCAGTGCTTCGAGTTTTTCAGCCGGTAGGCGCGATGCCGGGCCTGAGATGCACACTGAGCCCATCAGCCTCCAGTGCATGCCAAACACCGGTGCCGACACCGTGGCTACGCCCTGTTCGCGCTCACCGATGGACCAGTGGTAGCCCTTCTTGCGGATATCTTCATAGGCCTTGCCCGGCTCGCCCGAAAACGCCAGGATCACGCGGCCCGGCGAGCCCTTGTCCAGCGGCAGGCCTTCGCCCATGCGTGCGTGGTGGCGCAGTGCCTGCGGGCCCTCCACACGCACGAGGCAGGTGCGCACATTGCCCTCGCGCACGTAAAAGGCTGCGCTTTCGCCCGTGGCAATGGTCAGCTGACGCAACGCGGGCTCCAGCACGTTCTGCACATCAAAGCCGGCCTGGTAGCGCGCCCCCAGCCAGCCTGCGGCCGGGCCCAGGCGCCAGTCGCCGTCCTCGCGCTGCACCATGAATCCTGACCGTGCGAGCGTGCGCGCCAAACGCAGCACCGTGGTCTTGTGCAGGCCACAGCGGCGGCTCAGCTCGGCCAGCGCAAGGCTGGATTCGCCCAGTGCAAAGGCCTCCAGCACCTGCAGTGCGCGCGTGACGGCGATCACACCGCCGCCTGCATCCTTGGTGGTTTTGTCGTCTAGTTCGATGGCCCCGTGTGGCGGAGGCTTGCGGGGCGAGGGAGTCCCGGCAGGCGAGGGTGCCTGGGTGTGAGGAAGGGTCGAGGGCGGGGGTTTGCGAGGGTTGCTCACGGTGCAATTCGTTTCATTGTATGCAACGGCATTGTATGGGTTGAAACGCCTGCGTAAAGTCACGTCCACAGCGCCGGGCCTGCATCAGGTTGTGCAGTGCGGCGCGAAGAACCACCAACAAGGAGACAAGTCCATGCCAGCTTTTTCATCCCGTTTGCTCTCGCGCGCCCTGGGCGCACACCTGTGCGCTGCCGTCGTCGGCGTTGCCGCTGTGGCAGCGCCTGTTGCCAGCGCCCACGCACAAGCCGCGTATCCCAACAAGCCCATCCGCCTGATCGTGCCGTTCCCGCCTGGCGGAGGCACCGACATGATCGCGCGCACCGTGGCCCAGAAGCTCACGGACCAGAACAAGTGGAACGTCATCGTGGAGAACCGCCCCGGTGCCGGGGGCAACCTGGGTGTGGATGCGGCGACCAAGGCGCCCGCTGACGGCTACACGCTCGTGCTCGGCCAGACCAGCAACCTGGCCATCAACCCCACGCTGTACCCCAAGC
Organism: Acidovorax sp.; assembly: GCF_046291265.1. Taxonomy (GTDB): domain Bacteria; phylum Pseudomonadota; class Gammaproteobacteria; order Burkholderiales; family Burkholderiaceae_C; genus Acidovorax. The sequence continues at coordinate 60,326 of NZ_JBKBTV010000022.1, forward strand.
TGCCGTACGACCCGCTCAAGGACCTGGTGCCCGTGGCGCTGGTTTCGTCCTCGCCCATCGTCATGGCCGCGCCCGTCAATTCACCCTTCAAGAGCTACGCCGATGTGGTGGCGGCGGCCAAGGGCAAGCCCGATGCGCTGACGCTCGGCTATTCGGGCAACGGCACCGTGGCCCACCTGGCCGGGGAACTGGCCCAAAACGCCGCCGACATCAAGCTGCGCCACATCCCCTACAAGGGCGCGGCCCAGGCCATGACGGACCTGGTGGGCGGGCAGATCGATCTATACATGTCGTCGGTGCCCACGCTGCTGGGGCAGGTGCGCAACGGCAAGCTCAAGGTCATCGCCATCACCTCGGCCAAGCGCTCGCCGCAACTGCCGGATGTGCCCACGCTGGCCGAGTCCGGCTACAAGGGGTTCGAGGCCGTCACCTGGTTTGGCATCCTGGCACCCGCCGGGACGCCCGCACCCATCGTGGCGCAGCTCAACAAGGCCATCAACGCGGCTCTGCAGCAGCCCGATGTGGCGGACAAGCTGCGGTCCGAAGGCGGCGATGTGCTGGGCGGCTCCACCGAGCAGTTCAGCGCGCTGCTGAAAGCCGAAGTACCGCGCTGGGCCAAGATCGTCAAGGACTCAGGCGCCAGCCTGGACTGACGCTCCCAGGTAGCCCCCCACGCGCACTGAGCTCGCGCCATGCACCGTGAAAGCTTTGCCATGCCTAAGCGCTTGGTGCGCACAACCCCATAGAACCATCATGAGCCAAACACCCGAAATCATCCGTGATATCGAGCGCGTGAGCGCCGACGTCGTGCGCAAAGCCGCCACCTACCAAGCCGCCATCCTGGCCGATGTGGCAGGTCGCCGCGGCACCATGCACAGCCGCGTGGCCCCCGTGCACCACAGCATGAAGGTGGCGGGGCCAGCCTTTACCGTCGAGGTGCGCCCCGGCGACAACCTCATGATTCACGCCGCCATCGCGCTGGCCCAGCCCGGCGATGTGCTGGTGATTGATGGCAAGGGCGACCAGACAGCCGCATTGATGGGCACGCTGATGCTCAGCGCCTGCAAGAAGCGGGGCCTGGCTGGCGTGATCGTAGACGCCGCCATCCGCGACAAGCTGGAAATCCTGGAGCTGGACTTCCCGGTGTTTAGCGCGGGCTTCAACCCCGCTGGCCCCACCAAGTACGTGCCCGGTCGCATCAACCATCCCATCAGCGCCGGTGGCACGACCGTGAACGCTGGCGACCTGGTGGTGGGCGATGCCGATGGCGTGGTCGTGCTCGAACGCGAAAAGGCCCCCGCCATGCTGGCGCTGGCCGACAAGAAGGTGGCCGACGAGGCTGCCCGCATCGACGCCATTGCCCGGGGCGACACGGCCTCGAAATGGCTGCCTGCTGCGCTGCGCGCTGCCGGCGTGTTGAAGGACGGGGAATCGCTGTGAACACGATCCTCGTCACCGGCGCCGATTTGGCGCAGCAAGCGCTGGACTTGCTGGCAGACTATGAAATCGTCTACGCGGGCAAGACGCCCACCGAAGAAGATTTGGTGGCCCTGTGCCGCGCGCACAACCCCGTGGCCATCATCGTGCGCTATGGCAAGGTGGACGCGACCGTGATGGACGCGGCCCCCGCGCTCCAGGTCATCTCCAAGCACGGCAGCGGCACCGACACCATCGACAAAGTGGCGGCGAAGGCCCGGGGCATTGAGGTGGTGGCTGCTGCAGGCGCCAACGCGGCGGCGGTGGCCGAGCAGGCGCTGGCATTGCTGCTGGCCTGCGCCAAGTCGGTGGTGCAGCTCGATGCCCGCATGCACGCGGGCCACTGGGACAAGGCCACCCACAAAAGCCTGGAACTGGCTGGCCGCACCGTGGGCCTGGTGGGCCTGGGCGCCATTGGCCTGCGTTTTGCCAGGATGGCTGATGCAATGGGTATGCGTGTGATTGGCTTTGACCCGTTTGCCAAGAACCTGCCGGACTATGTGCAGGCCGTTTCGCTCGACACGATCTGGCGCGAGTCCGACGCCATCTCGCTGCATTGCCCGCTGACCGACGACAACCGCAACCTGCTCAACGCCGCCACGCTGGCGCAATGCAAGCGCAGTGTGATCGTGGTGAACACGGCCCGGGGTGGTCTGATCGATGAGGCCGCATTGCTGGCGGCGGTTCGCTCGGGCCAGGTGATGGCGGCGGGACTGGACAGCTTTGCGGTCGAGCCCATGGCGGCGGGCCATCCCTTCCAGGGCGAGAAGCATTTCATCCTGAGCCCGCACATTGGCGGCGTGACCGGTGATGCCTACGTGAACATGGGCGTGGGCGCCGCCAAGAACCTGCTGGATGTATTGGACCGGGACAGGCGCAAGGCGCCTGCCGCAGCCGCTCCCGCTGCTTGACAGCAAGCATGCGGTCACCCAAAAAGGGCATGGGCGCTTTGCAAGAGTCCAGTCGCCCGCAAAAGCGGCCAGTGTCATCGTTCCAAGAGAAATTGGGCTCTAGCGCTTATCCATAAAGCGCTAATAGCTATCTATTTAATAGCATTTGGCGCCTTGGTGGACTGTCAGACTGTCCGGTGGCGTAGCGGCGCCGGATGCCGGGTGGCCCATTGAGCATCTCTAATAAACTTCTAAAAATATAAATAATAACTATCGCAACAATTCAATCGTTTCAATTTACCTGGCTTGGTTTGCTTCCTACCATCTGCCCTGTCGATACGTTTTGCCGACGCGAATTCACAGGAGATGACCCATGACCACAGAAGCCAAATGCCCCTTTGACCACACCCGGGCCGCAGCGCCCAAAGGCCGCGGCAACGCAGACTGGTGGCCCAACCAGCTCAACCTGCGCCCACTCAACCAAAGCTCTCCGCTGGTCGACCCGATGGGCGACGGTTTCAACTACGCCGAGGAATTCAAGAGCCTGGATCTCGCCGCCGTCAAGGCCGACCTGTTGGCGCTGATGACCGATTCGCAGGATTGGTGGCCGGCGGACTTCGGCCACTACGGCCCGCTGTTCATCCGCATGGCATGGCACAGCGCGGGCACCTACCGCCTGGCCGATGGTCGCGGTGGTGCGGGGGCAGGGCAGCAGCGTTTTGCACCGCTGAACAGCTGGCCCGACAACGCCAACTTGGACAAGGCACGCCGCCTGCTCTGGCCCATCAAACAGAAGTACGGCCGCAAGATCTCGTGGGCTGACCTGATGATCCTGACCGGCAATGTGGCGCTTGAATCCATGGGCTTCAAGACCTTTGGTTTTGCCGGTGGCCGCCCTGACGTGTGGGAACCGGATGAAAACGTGTACTGGGGTGCGGAGACCACTTGGCTGGCTGGCGACAAGCGCTACAGCGGGGAGCGCGACCTGGCCAACCCGCTGGCCGCCGTGCAGATGGGCCTGATCTATGTAAACCCCGAGGGCCCGAACGGCAATCCCGACCCCATTGCCGCCGCACGCGACATCCGCGACACCTTTGCGCGCATGGCGATGGACGACGAGGAAACCGTGGCGCTCATCGCAGGCGGCCACACCTTTGGCAAAACCCACGGGGCGGGCGATGCCGCGCTGGTGGGCAGCGATCCCGAAGCGGGCGGTATCGAAGACCAGGGCCTGGGCTGGGTCAGCAAACACGGCAGCGGCTTTGGTGGCGATGCGATCACCAGCGGCCTGGAAGTGACCTGGACCACCACGCCCACGCAGTGGAGCAACAACTTCTTCGAGAACCTGTTCGGCTTTGAATGGGAGCTGACCAAGAGCCCGGCTGGCGCCCACCAGTGGACCGCCAAGAACGCCGCGGCCACCATTCCGCATGCACACGATCCGTCCAAGAAGCTGCTGCCCACGATGTTGACCACCGACTTGTCGCTGCGGTTTGATCCGGCGTACGAGAAGATCTCGCGCCGCTTCCTGGCCCATCCCGATCAGTTTGCCGACGCATTTGCCCGCGCCTGGTTCAAGCTCACGCACCGCGACATGGGGCCCCGTTCGCGTTACCTGGGCCCCGAGGTGCCCGCCGAAGTGCTGGTGTGGCAAGACCCGGTGCCAGCGGTGGACCATGTTCTGGTGGACGCGCAGGACATCGCTGCGCTCAAGGCCAAGATCCTGGCATCCGGTTTATCGATTGCCGAGCTGGTATCCACCGCATGGGCATCGGCCTCCACCTTCCGGGGCGGTGACAAGCGCGGTGGCGCCAATGGGGCGCGCATTCGGCTCGCGCCGCAGAAGGACTGGGACGTGAACCAGCCCGCACAGCTCGCCAAGGTGCTGGGCCAGCTCGAAGCGATCCAGAAAGACTTCAACGCCGCGCAAACCGGTGGCAAGAAGATCTCGACGGCCGACCTCATCGTGCTGGGGGGCGGCGCAGCCATTGAGGCGGCAGCAAAAAAGGCCGGCCAGGATGTGACCGTACCCTTTGCGCCAGGGCGCACGGATGCATCGCAGGAGCAGACCGACGTGCCTTCGTTCGAGGTGATGGAACCGGTGGCCGATGGTTTCCGCAACTATGTTCGCCCAGGTCTGGAAAGTGCCGTCGCCGAGCTGCTGATCGACCGCGCCAACCAGCTCACGCTGACCGGGCCTGAGATGACGGTGCTGGTGGGCGGGTTGCGTGTGCTGGGGGCCAATGCAGGACAGGCGGCCCATGGCGTCTTGACGCAGCGCCCTGAAACGCTGAGCAATGACTTCTACGTGAACCTGCTCGACATGCGCACCAAGTGGCAGAAGTCAGACTCTGCCACAGGCGTGCTGGACGGCGTGGACCGCGCAAGCGGCGCCCGCAAGTGGACCGGTACTGTGGCGGATCTGGTGTTTGGCTCCAATTCGCAACTGCGTGCCTTGGCCGAGGTGTATGGCAGCAGCGACGCGCAGGCGGTGTTTGTTCAGGACTTCGTCAAGGCCTGGACGAAGGTGATGAACCTGGACCGTTTTGACCTCTCGGGCCCGACCCCGAACGCCTGAGCGATCTGACAACGCCACCGACTTTGCCTGTGGCAGGGCACGGCCGGTGGCGTTGTGCTTTGTGCACGCGCGGGGCGGCTACCATGGCGGCCCCAACCGAACCGGAGAGCCCGCATGACACAACAACCCCCATCCACCAAAGATTTTGACCAAGGCCTTGCCACGCGCAAGCAAGTCATGGGCGAGGACTTTGTGGCCAATGCCTTTGGCAATGCCACACAGTTCACGCAGCCCATTCAGGAGTTTATTACGCGCAATGCGTGGGGCGATGTGTGGCAGCGCCCGGGGCTCGATATGAAGACACGCAGCCTGATCACTGTGGCGTTCCTGACCGCATTGGGCAAGCAGCACGAGCTAAAAGGCCATGTGCGCGGCGCGCTCAACAACGGTGCGACAGCGCAAGAGATTCAAGAAGTGTTGCTGCATGCCAGCATCTACTGTGGTTTGCCCACGGCGGTAGAGGCTTTTCGCACGGCCGCGGACGTGATCGATGGCCCCAAGAAAGGCTGAAATCAGCCGTTCTTTCAGCCCCCCCCTTCCAGTAGCTTGTGCACCAAGTCTGCTGCGGTGGACGCGTTGTACTTGCGCATGAGGCGTGCCCGGTAAATTTCCACCGTGCGGTGGCTGATCTCTAGCGTCCGGCCGATCTCCTTGGAGGTCAGCCCCTCCAGCAGGCGCGCGGCCACTTCGCGTTCTCGGCCTGTCAATTCGGCTTTTACGGGGCGCTGGGCACTCAGGTCTTCAAAGCTCCAGATGCCGGATTCGTGCGGCGCTTCGCGGTTGAGGGCGCGGCCCGAAACGTGGCACCAGAAGACCTCGCCGTTGGCGCGCTTCATGATGCGGTTGTCGGCGTAATGGCCTTTGGCGTTCAGGATGGGTTCCATGTGTGCGCCCAGGCGTTCGTACTCGTCAGCGCTCGGATAAAGTATCTGGAACGACTGGCCAATGAGCACTTCGCGCGAGGCGCCGAACATCTCGCAGACATGGCGGTTGCAATCGACCATGGCGCGGTTGCGTGACAGCACCAGGCCCACGGGGGCCATGTCAAAAGCAAGTCGGTAATCAACGTCCATAGTGCAAGTCTTTACGGAAAACTACTTATTCAGATACGTAGTATCGTAGCGCATCCAAATTCACAAGGAGATCGTGGTGAACAAGTTATTCCCCTCCGCAGCTGCGGCCCTCAAAGGCGTGGTTGCAGACGGCCAGCTCATGGCCGTGGGTGGTTTCGGTTTGTGTGGCATTCCAGAAGCGCTGATCGACGCGCTGCGCGACACAGGCGTCAAAGACCTCACCGTGATCTCCAACAACGCCGGTGTTGACGGCTTTGGCCTGGGCAAGCTGCTGGAAACCCGGCAGATCAAGAAGATGATTTCTTCGTACGTGGGCGAGAACAAGGAGTTCGAGCGCCAATACCTGGCCGGTGAGCTGGAACTGGAGTTCACCCCCCAGGGCACGCTGGCCGAGAAGCTGCGCGCAGGCGGTGCGGGCATCCCGGCCTTCTTTACCAAGACCGGTGTAGGCACCATCGTGGCCGAGGGCAAAGAGCTGCGCGAGTTTGACGGTGAAACCTATGTGATGGAACACGCGCTGGTGCCCGAAGTGTCTTTGGTCAAGGCCGATGTGGCCGACAAGTCTGGCAACCTGCGCTTTAACCTGACAGCGCGCAATTTCAACCCCGCCGCAGCAACCGCTGGCAAGGTCTGCATCGTAGAGGTGGAGCGCATTGTGGAAGTGGGCGAACTCGCACCGGACGATATCCATCTGCCTGGCATTTACGTGCACCGCATTGTGCTCAACGCCAACCCTGAAAAACGCATTGAAAAGCGCACCGTGACGGCTGCCCCCGTGGACGTCGCCGCCGCCAAGGCCGAGGCACAGGCCGTGATTGCCCAAGCCGCTGCCACCAGCGAATCGCCTGTGATTCCCACCGTGCCCGTCAGCAAGAAAGAAGGAGTTTGAGATGCCCTGGACCCAAGACCAGATGGCCGCACGCGCGGCGCAAGAACTCGAAGACGGCTTTTATGTGAACCTGGGTATTGGCATCCCCACGCTGGTGGCCAACTTCACGGGCGACAAGGAAGTGTGGCTGCAGTCCGAAAATGGCATGCTGGGTATTGGCCCGTTCCCCACCGACGACAAGGTAGATGCCGACCTGATCAACGCCGGTAAGCAAACGGTCACCACCATCAAGGGTTCGTCCATCTTTGGCAGCGATCAGTCGTTTGCCATGATTCGTGGCGGAAAGATCAACCTGTCCATCCTGGGCGCCATGCAAGTGAGCGAAAAGGGCGACCTGGCCAACTGGATGATCCCCGGCAAGATGGTCAAGGGCATGGGCGGCGCGATGGATTTGGTCGCCGGCGTCAAACGCGTGATCGTGCTCATGGAGCACGTGGCGCGCAAGAAGGACGGCACCGAAGACATGAAGATCTTGCCCCAGTGCACGCTGCCCCTGACCGGTGTGGCCGTGGTGGACCGCATCATCACCGACCTGGCCGTCATGGACGTGACGCCGCAGGGCCTCAAGGTGGTGGAACTGGCCCCGGGTGTCACTTTCGAAACCCTTCAGTCCAAGACAGGCGTCACGCTGATCAAGTAATCACTCCGCCAACCGATTTTCGGCGCAACAAAAAAGGCCGGGGCTCCGTGAGGAGCCCCGGCCTTTTGCATTTGCATTTGCATTTCACAACAGGCCCCATGCGTTCGCATGCAGCCTCTGGAAATTACATAGCGCTGAATTCGCCCGAAGGGATCTGGCCCGTGCGCAGCGCTTCAGCAGCCTGTGCACGCACCGCAGCGCGGTCAGCCGTGGACGAGTAAGTCACCACGCGCGAACCTGCTGGCTCGATGGAGCGGGTCTGGGCCACGGTAGCGGCTTCTGCAGCCACTTCAGCACGGGTGCGGTTGGTTTCGAACTTCAGTGCGAATTGCGAACCATCGGCTTCATCAGCGTGGGCACCAAATGCGGTGAAAGCAGCCACAGCGGCGAGGGAGAGGAAACGTGCAGTCTTGTTCATGGTGAAACTCCTGAAAAATCAAAA
>NZ_JBKBTV010000023.1:0-67927 GCF_046291265.1 Acidovorax sp.
CCGGTGGCCAACTACCCGCGCAGCGTGAGTGGCATGTTCCAGATGGGCGTGCCGGCGCAGGATGCCTTCCCGGCCAAGGTGTGGGCGCGCATCGTCACGCGCGCTGCGCGTGCATCGGCCGATGCCCCGCTGCGCTACCCCGACCCGCGGGGCGATGCAGCACTGCGCACGGCCATCGCTGCCTATCTGGCGGTGGCGCGCGGCATGGCTTGCAGCGCGGCGCAGGTGTTCATCACCAGCGGGCACACGGCGGCCATCACGCTGGCCGTGCAGGCACTGGGTCTGCAGGGTGAGGTCTGGTGCGAAGACCCTGGCTACCCGCTCACGCGGCGCACGCTGGCGGCCCTGGGCCTGACCAGCGTGGCCGTGCCCGTGGATGCGCAGGGCCTGGACGTGGCAGCCGGCATGGCGACCGCACCCCACGCTGTGCTGGCTGTGGTCACCCCGGGGCAGCAGGCGCCGCTGGGTGCCACGCTGTCGGTAGAGCGCCGGCAGGCCCTGCTCGCCTGGGCAGCGCAGGCCGGGGCCTGGGTGCTGGAGGACGACTACCTGGGCGAGCTGCAGCTGCCGCCAGGGCGCGCCATGCGCGCCCTGGCGGCGCAGGACGCTGGCGGGCGCGTGCTGCACATGGGCACCTTCAGCAAGACCATCAACCCATCGCTGCGACTGGGTTTTCTGGTGGTGCCGGCCGCGCAGGTGGCGCGTTTCGACGATGCGGCGGCGCTGTTCGGCTCGGCCCCCGCGCCGCTGCTGCAGCAGGCCGTCGCCGAGTTCCTGCAGGGCGGCCACCTGCTGCGGCACCTGCGCCGCATGAAGGCGCTGTACGCCCGGCGGCGCGACGCCATCGTGGCCAGCCTGCAGGCGCAATCGGCCACCTGCCGCGCAGGCGGGCTCTCGGTGCTGGTGCGCCTGCCGCCCGGCACGGACGACCTGGCGCTGGCCCTGCAGGCGCGCCAGTACGGCCTGGCACCGGTGCCGCTGTCGCCCTGGTATGCCGACCCACAGCCTCACCATGCCGGGCTGGTCCTGGGCGTTGCCAATGTGCCCGAGGGCGACGCCGCCGTGCACTGCCGGCAGCTCCTGGACCTGGTGGAGGACAGCCAGCGCGGCTGATCAGGCCGCCGCGGCGGCCGCGGCCTGCAGTGGTCGCCCGAAACGCATGGCCTGCGTCAGCAAACCCTGGCGAAAATAGAAGCGCTGGGCCAGCGCGTTCGACAGCCCGGTGTCCAGCACCAGGCAGCTGCAGCCTGCTTCCTCGCCAATGCGTGCCATGGCGTCCATCAGCGCCTGGCCCCAGCGTGCGCCGCGTGCCGTGTCCAGGGTGACCAAGTCGTCCACGTACAGAAAGCGCCCATAGATCAAGTTCTCCGCCAGGCGGTAGCCGCCCAGCGCCACGGCCGTATGGCTGTCCTGCCACGCGGCCAGTATGCGGTAGTGGTCTGCCCGCATGCGGTGCACGCGGGAGATGAAGTCCTCGGCACTTTGCAGCCGGGGCCGCAACTGGTGCACCACGGGCCAGCAGGCCAGCAGGTCGGCATCGCTGTCGGCGTGGCGCAACGCCGGGCCGTAGGGTGTTTGGCTGGCTGCCAATGGCGACGAGGTGCTGGGGGGCAGGGGTGAGTGTGGGTCCATGGGCTGGACTTTAGGCACGGACCCGGCCGGGCGGTAGCACCAAGAATTGGCGATTGGCATGGACCATGTAGCGGCTTTTCGCCCTTGGCGGCCTGGCGCAGGCCGTGTTTTTGTGGTGTGGCGGCACCAGGTTCACGCATATGCATCGGCAAAGCAGTGGGAGTGCGGGCTACCGCATGTAACCGACTCGGCAACGCTCATCGGTGGCGACCGCGCAGCCATTGCCAGGGTCGATGGCGAACCCTTGCTATGGCAGCTGGGTGAGCAGTCTTACAAAGCGCCGTTCAGCCTGTTCTACCTGGTCGTGCTGGCCTCTTTCGGCAAGGACGAGGAAACCCGCACCTTTCAAAGGTACCGGGTGCCTAGACCAGGACGGCCTGCCCGCAGGCCCTGACACCGTTTCCATCTCCAGCTTTGCGTGGGGCGTGCCTGCGGTGCTGCGCCGCAAGGCTGGCACGCTGGCCCGATGCCGAACGGCTCCTCCGCGAGCAACTTCACCAGCGCCTCGTGCGGGTGGATAGCGGGGGCCTGTCCCTGCCGCTGGACCTGAAGGCGATCAACGACAGCCATGCTTGGCTGTGTGCCACCCTGGGCCTGCGCCCCGACCATGTGCTGCCGTCGAGCTTCGTGGCGCGGCTGTACCGCCACCCCAAGCTGGAGGGGGCGCTGGATGCGCCGCCCATCAATTCGTTCTACCTCGACGATCTGGCCAAAGCGCGCGCCATGTTGGATGTCGGGACTGCGCCCGAAACCCTGCTGCGCAATCTGTCCGTGCTGAAGCCCGCGCCGGCAGTCGATTTGCTCAAGGATACTGCAGGCATTGCCGATCTGATTTCCCCCGCGCGCTTTCCGCCTGCATGCTGGCCCAGCCGGGGCAGCCACCCGGTGGTGATGCTGCAGCAGGTGGCCGTGAGTGCGGCACGCACCGAATTTGCTGGCGACAGGCAGGGCATCCTGGCGGTGAATGACCCCCCGGCACAGGCACTTTGCTGGGCCTATGCTTGGGCGCCGGCCGTTGGCACGCCCGTGGCGCTGCAGGGCAAGGGCTACCGCATCGACCACGAGCGCGACAGCCGCCCGAATGGCGGCGCCTACACAAACGCCCCTGCAGGCGCGGTGCGGGTTGCCAACGGCTATTGAGCTGCGGCAGGCCTGATCACAGTGCCTTGACCAGCTCCGGCACAGCGGTAAACAGATCCGCCTCCAGCCCATAGTCCGCCACACTGAAGATAGGCGCCTCCGCATCCTTGTTGATCGCCACGATCACCTTGGAGTCCTTCATCCCGGCCAGATGCTGGATGGCCCCCGAGATCCCCGCCGCGATGTACAGCTGCGGCGCCACGATCTTGCCCGTCTGGCCCACTTGCCAGTCGTTCGGTGCGTAGCCCGCATCCACCGCGGCGCGGCTGGCACCCAGCGCAGCGCCGAGCTTGTCGGCCAGCGGGGTCATCACTTCATCGAACTTTTCCTTGCTGCCCAAGGCCCGGCCACCGGAGACGATGATCTTGGCAGCGGTGAGTTCGGGGCGGTCGCTCTTGGCGATCTCGCTGCCCACAAAGACGCTTTTGCCGGTGTCGGTGGTCGCTGCTGCGGTTTCCGTGGCTGCACTGCCACCGGATGCTGCCGCGGGGTCAAACCCCGTGGTACGCACGGTGATGACCTTGACGCTGTCTGCGCTTTGCACGGTGGCGATGGCGTTGCCGGCGTAGATGGGGCGCTCGAAGGTGTCAGGGGAGATCACCTTGGTGATGTCGCTGATCTGCGCAACATCGAGCTTGGCGGCCACGCGGGGGGCCACGTTCTTGCCGCTGGCGGTCGCCGGGAACAGGATGTGGCTGTAGTTGGATGCGATTGCGAGCACCTGGGCGGCCACGTCCTCGGCCAGGCCGTGTTCCAGGCCGGGGGCATCGGCGTGGATGACCTTGGCCACACCGGCGATTTGTGCGGCGGATTGGGCTGCAGATCCGGCATTGTGGCCGGCGATCAGCACATGCACGTCGCCACCGCAGGCAATGGCGGCGGTCACGGTGTTCAGGGTGGCGCCCTTGATGGCGGCGTTGTCGTGTTCAGCAATAACGAGTACCGACATTTAGATCACCTTCGCTTCGTTCTTGAGTTTCTCGACCAGGGCAGCCACATCGGCCACCTTGACGCCGGCGCCTCGCTTGGCGGGTTCGGTCACCTTCAGGGTCTTCAGGCGGGGCGTGACGTCCACGCCGAGGTCTTCGGGCTTGACGGTATCGAGCTGCTTCTTCTTGGCCTTCATGATGTTGGGCAAGGTGACGTAGCGCGGCTCGTTCAGGCGCAGGTCGGTGGTGATGACGGCGGGCAGGGTCAGGGACAGGGTTTCCAGGCCGCCGTCGACTTCGCGGGTGACGCTGACCTTGTCGGCAGTGAGTTCCACCTTGCTGGCGAAGGTGGCCTGAGGCAGGTCGGCCAGGGCCGCCAGCATCTGGCCGGTCTGGTTGGCGTCGTCGTCGATGGCCTGCTTGCCCAGGATGACCAAACCGGGTTGTTCCTTGTCGACCAGGGCCTTGAGGATCTTGGCCACGGCCAGGGGCTGCAGTTCCAGATCGGCGGGGATTTCCACCAGGATGGCGCGGTCGGCGCCAATCGCCATGGCGGTGCGCAGGGTCTCCTGGCACTGGGCCACGCCGCAGGAGACGGCGATGACTTCGGTCACCAGGCCTTTTTCTTTCAGGCGCACGGCCTCTTCGACGGCGATTTCGTCAAAGGGGTTCATGCTCATCTTCACGTTGGCGATGTCCACACCCGTTTGGTCCGACTTGACTCGGACTTTGACGTTGTAGTCGACCACGCGCTTGACGGCGACGATTGCTTTCATGGGAGGAACTCCATCAGTACAAGGAAAAGGTTCGCGCAGGCGTGTGGGCCTGCGCAGGGAATGAGGAGGGTGTGCTGAAGGCGTCCAGGCCGGGGTTCAGAGAACGACAGGGATCTCGGTCGCCGGCGGCGTGTTGCGGCTGCGGCCGCAGCGCACCAGGCCGTCGATCATCACCATGCCGATGCCGGGGATGTCGCCCAGCTGCACGCTTTCGAGCAGCGTGGCGCCGGCGGTGTGCTGGGCGCGGTCCATGAACACGAAGTCCGCCGCGCGGCCCGGCTCGATCAGCCCGCAGTTGAGGTTGCGGATGCGCGCCGTGTTGCCCGTGGCAAAGCAGAACACCAGCTCGGCCGGGATGTTGGCGAAGCTAGAGATCAGCGCGACCATGCGCAGCATGCCCAAGGGTTGCACGCCCGAGCCCGCGGGACCGTCGATGCCCAGGATCACGCCGTGCGGGCACTTTTAAGTTCCATGGCGGCGCGCGACCCCGCCTTTGATGACTGCTTTGCCCGTGCATGAGAACACTGCATCCATCATGGTCTAGGCAGTGTTGACCACTTTTCAAACGGGACGCGGAGGTGCGAGCCTGGCGCGAAGGCCTCGAGCTTGCGGACGGGGAACAGGCTCTTAGTGATTGTGTGGGTGCCGCGCATGGGAATCTGGCAATGGGGAAGTGGCTGGTGAGCTCACCGGCCTGCGTTGCAGGTCAGGTAGAGCGGAGATGCTTCTTCGGCCTATAAGGCCATGAATAGGTAGTATCTTCCCAGTCGTGAGGAAGTACCAACTAATTCAAAGGCATTTTTTTGCCGCTTTTATAGGTTGACAATGTAGTTAGCGGATTTTTCAGTTCGCCATTTGCATCAAAAGAAATGGCAGAGGTGACACCGCTGTAAATGGTCTTGGAAATTTCTGAAATATAGACCTTGGGATCGGTTGAGTTCGCTCGCTTCATCGCGTCTACCAATACCATTGTCGCATCGTATGTATATGGGCTATAAATTTGGAACTGTCCTGGAAATTTTGCATCGTAACGCTTCTTCCAAGCCTCTCCACCAGTCATTTTGGCGAGACTAACTCCACCCTCCGCGCATACTACATTTTCAACGGTCTTCGCTCCACCAGCGAGTTTGACCACCTCTTCTGTACAAATGCCATCACCGCCAAAGAACTTCACATTTGCCATGCCTAGCTGCTCCATTTGTCGCAGCATTGGTCCCGCTTGCGGGTCCATGCCGCCAAAAAATATCGCATCAGGTGACTTGCCTTTTATGGATGTTAAAACCGCCATGAAATCAGTAGTCTTGTCGTTGGTATACTGTTCATCTACGATCGAAATCCCTTTGTCAATTGCTCGTCGTTTAAAAACCTCCGCGACACCCTGTCCATAGGCTGTGCGATCGTCAATAATGGCGACTTTCTTTAGATTTAATGTATCGGCTGCGTAGAGAGCTATAGCCGCACCAAGTGAGTTGTCATTCGCAATAATTCGATATGTTGTTTTATACCGTGGTTTTGTAAGGTTTGGATTTGTAGCAGATCCCGTGATGTGAGGGATGCCGCAATCGTTATAAATCTTGGAGGCAGGGATGCTGGTACCCGAATTTTGGTGGCCTACGACACCATTGACCTTAGCGTCGCAAAGCTTTTGTGCGACGGCAGTCCCTTGCCTCGGATCACCAGCATCATCTTCTCCGATAACCTCAAACTTAATATTTTTTCCACCTATTTTCAGCTTCTGCGCATTTAAGTCCTCGATTGCCATTCGAACGCCATTCTCATTATCCCGTCCATAGTGCGCCTGAGGCCCAGAAAGCGGCCCAGCGTGACCGATTTTAACAGTCGCCGTTTCCTGAGCGTTTGCGGCGTTAGAGAAAATGCTGATGAGTGCTGCAATTTGGAAATAGATTTTAGTTTTCATATATTGCTTTGGTTTCTGATGCTGCAAGGATGTGGTTTCGCGGATGAGCTTGTATTTTCAATGAAAATAAATGGATCCAAAAATAATTAATTATTTATCTAATTGCCTTTCTCGTAAACAATTTAATTATAAATATTTCTAATTAAAGCGCGATAAGCTGGAATTATTTGCACTTTTGGAATTTCTTCGGCGAAGTATTGAATGGATGGGTAATTTTAACGAAATGAACCGTAGAATCGGAAGGCCAAAGGCGTGCGGCCTTGAGTGAGGCAAATTTCCCGTGTGCAAGGTATTAATCGACTAGGGTGTCGGACTCACAGCGGGCGCCTCAAGCAAAGCGGCGTCAAAGTCTGAATTTTCTGCGCTTAGTGTAGGCATGAAGAGTTTTTAACATCGGCTTAGAAATATTGATTTCGCTGCAGGAAATATGCCAAATCGTAAACCCCAAGCTGAAACCGTTAATTCTTCAACGACGTTGCTCGCAACGCAATTCGAGAACTTCAGCAGAGCGAAAGGAGCCGGGCAATTCATGTGTTCGTAGGTACGCCAACAATGCGGAAGTCTTCGAACGAGGCACCATCCACCGAGCGTGAGAGGATTGCGATTTGGCACAGCCCGCTTTGCCACAGATCAGTTGGCATAGGGAAGGTCTGCAAAACCTCTCTGCCTGATGTTCGCCGGCGCCCATG
The DNA here is from genome assembly GCF_046291265.1 of Acidovorax sp. Classification (GTDB taxonomy): domain Bacteria; phylum Pseudomonadota; class Gammaproteobacteria; order Burkholderiales; family Burkholderiaceae_C; genus Acidovorax. The sequence continues at coordinate 7,085 of NZ_JBKBTV010000023.1, forward strand.
TTTCAATAAAAATGGCGACATGGATTTGACGGCTGGCGCGGCCACCACATCGGTTAGTGGGCGCCCCCAGCGCATTGCGCCCCTGCATAAGACGTAGCTTGCGGCCGACGGATACTTCGCGGTGACGGCGGTGCCCGAGGAGCAGGGCACGATCAGCGGCGATTTAGCGTCCTGGAACAGGTCGATGGCCTTCATGGCCACGCCGGTGTTGCAAAAGCCGATGGTGGCGACCACCTTTTCATCCAGCAGGTCCTGCGAGACTTTGCGTCCCTGGTCGGGGTTGGCGGCATCGTCCTTAGCCACCAGTTCCAGCCGGCGGCCCAGGTAGCCGCCCCTCGCGTCGATCTCGTCCACCGCCATGCGAATGCCGTTGAGTATGGGCACGCCGATATCGGCCGACGCTCCTGTATACGGCCCCACCATCCCAATTCGCATGGGCGCCGAGTTGCCGGTCTGGGGCGGGCGGGCAGCGCTGCCAGCACCACCACAAAGGCGTCTAGAATCAGCAACTCGCCACCCCGCCATGCGCGTTGCCGCTCGGTGGCAGTTTGGCGCGATGGCGCGAGGCTCTTGTACGGCATGGCACTGCCCTTCCGGGTTGTCTCGTTGAACTCTGAGTATCTAAGTGCCAACTGAGCCCCGACAACGAAGTTTGTCGCAGTCGGGACGTGCGCCGCGGGGCGTCGTCAGAACTCGATCAGCTTCTCGAGGTCCTGCACCTTGCGGCGGGCCAGGGCGAGGTTCGCGCGCGCCTTGTCGAGCACCAGATAGATGAAGATGCCTTCCTTGGTGGCCAGGGGGCGGATGATGTGATACTGCTTGCCCAGCGTGATCAGGACGTCGTCGATGGTGTCCTGCAGGCCAAGCGCCTGCATGGTCTTGTTCTTGGAGCGCAGCACTTCAGTGTTGCCGGCGGCGGCCAGTTCCATGTCTACCCCCGTGCCGATGCTGCCCAGCAGCATGCCGCTGTTGCCGTCGACGATGGCCGCGCACAGCGCTCCCTCCACGCTCAGCAACTGGGTCAGGGATTCATTGAGAGTCGTCATTTTTCTGGTTTCCTTGGGTTTCATTTGCATTGGCTGGAATGGGATGGGTGCTGGCTGCCAATGAAATGCCCGCACCCGAAAATCGGTCGAAAGAGGGCCGTCAACTACGGGACATTTCCTGCACCACTTCGCCCGCGGCCCACAGGGCGCGGCCAAGCAGGGCATCGCTACCCAGCGCCAGGCACAGGATGCAGGGTACCGGCGCATCGATGGACTGGAAAACCACGGTGCTCCCCTCGGCCTCGAAGGTCAGGCGCTTGCACTGAGGGTTCTGAATCTCGCGCCCGACCGCACGCGCCATGGCCATGAGCGAGCTGGCCATGGCTGAAAGCCGACTGGCCTGCAGGTCGCTGCGGTTGCGCAGGCAGGCTATCTCGAAACCATCGGGTGTGGCCAGCAAGGCCAACTGCAGGCCGCTGATGGGCGCGGCATGGGTATCAAGAGCGCGCTGGGCCGTCTGGGCCAGCGCTTCGGAAATCAGGGGGGAACTGCTTTTCATGGGGACTCACTGCACAGGGACAACATCGATACCAGTACCGCAAGGGCCTGCAGCACATCTGCACGCTTTCGCACATCCACCTGCAGCACTACCGGCACCACGCCGTGACCAGCAGTCTGCAGTCCGTTTGCAAGGGCCTGCATCGTTGCCGCTGACGCGGTGCGGGTGCTCAGCACTAGGGCCAGCGGCGGATGTTCGGCCGCTGCGGCTTCGGCCAGCAGCGCGCCGGTGGACTGCACGGCATCCGGGGCATTGGCGTCAACCATCACGAAGACGCCGACGGAGGCGGACACGACCCACTGGCGCAAGAAGTCGAAGCGGTCCTGCCCAGGGCAGCCGCAGACCTGCACGAACTCGCCATTGCCCAGATCGATCTGGCCGAACTCTGCGCCCACCGTGGTGAAGTCCTTGGCATGTGACTGCCGATCCAGGTTAGGCACGTCAGACTCGACCATGTCGTCGCCGCACAGGGCGCGGATGGCGGTTGTCTTGCCCACGCCCATCGGCCCCATGAACGCGATGCGGGGCATTTGGGTGGTGCTCGAAGAGGTCATGGCTGCGGTGACATTCATGGGCGGCTTGCTCTGCTGAGCCATTGAGACAGGCGGCGTACCAGGCCCTTGTGCACGGGCGCCAAGCCGCGGGACGCGGGGGCCGAGGACAGTGGCGTCACCGCGTGGGCCGGCGCGATCACCTGCAGCACCTTGCGACGTGCCAGCTCCTTGAGTAGTTCGCCGAGTTCTGCCGGCGCCAAGCCGCTGTGGGTACGCAGCTGCTGCGTCGTGACAGGCTGGCGCGCCAGCAGGGCCAGGGCGCCGATGCAGCCAGCGCTGTCGAACGGTACCCCCAGGAACACCCAGGAGTCCAGGAGATAGCGGCTGCCTTGCGCCGTAGCCATCGCGGCCGAGCCCAGGGCAGCAGGAGCCGCATGCTGGATGGTGCTGTGGGCGAATGACCGCTCATACGCATATACCGAGGTTGCGGCGGGTGGCTGCCCCGCCGTGGCGGTGGCAGGCTGGCGCGCCTTCCAGTCCAGCAGAAAGACGGCGGCGCGGTCCAGAATGTCGATCAGGTCGGCCACGGTGTGGTCTTGAGCGAGGCGGCCCACCCAGGCATCCGAGAAGCCTGCTGCGGGCTGCTCGTACCCAAGCCAGATCACGCAGGGCGGCAGAGGCTGCAGGCGCAGTAGGTTTGATGACGCGTCGAGCATGACGACCTGCGCCTGATCCAGGGGCGATTCGCTCCACAAGAAAACGGATTTGCGGGCCGCCACGGCAAACAATTCGGAAAACCGGGTGTGCAGTGCCGCACCCAGCAAGTCAGTGGACAGCTCCCCCTTCAGATGAGTTTTCACAGAATCACGCCTAGGAAATCTTTGAGATATAGGCCTTGGGATCTGTTGCTAGGCCGCTTCATCGCATCTTCCAATACCATTATTGCATCGTATGTATGTGGGCTAGAAAATTGGCTTTCCATTTAATTTAATGCGTAGAAATTAAACTTATAGGTATACTGGCATTTCTAATTGAAATGAATTTGCAAGGGATTTATAGGAAAAGAACCGCGAAACTGACGAAATCAAAGGGCCCATATTATTCAGCGAGGCTCAGTGGTCGATTGGACGGTATTAATTCACCGGGTTGTCAGGCGCTTAGCGAAAGTCTCCAACCCAAGCTGCGAAAAATGTGTGAACCCTGTGCGCTTGCAATTTGAATGAAGCAATTTTCAAGCATGGCTTAAAAATGCAGCACTATAGGACCGAGCTGAATCATAACGATAAGCTGAAACTGTTAATTCTTCAACGACGTTGCTCCCAACGCAATTCGATAACGTTAACGAACCCGCAGGAGCCCAAGCATGATGTCTATCGCACCGATGACGTGAGGGAAGTTTTCGAACGCGATGGCATTCGCCCTGCGTCAGAGGATAGGGTTTTGACGCGGACCGCTGTGCCACAGATCATTTGGCTTACTAGGACGTCGCAGTACCGACAATGAGCGCGAATTCCGCCGTAGAGGTTCTGTCCGACAAGGTCATGCGGGGCGGCGAAATTGCCCGATTGGGCTCCGTAAGGGGTTTACGCGGTCAGAACTGACCATTTCTACGTTCAGCTTGGAGATCGGGCGCACGGAGTGCGTAGCTGTGCCCAGGTGCACAACCCCTGGAACAGTTGGTCGAATTACCGCATCCCACTTGGCTCGCGTTCCTTGCCGGAAAACACGCAGTCAGTGAGCTCTTTGCCATTGTCGGTCAGCAGCTTTTTGATCTCCATCTGACAGGCCTTGTGCAATGCTTGAGACAGGTCCTGGCAATGCTCGCATGCCACGCAGATCGCGGTGACCAACTGTGTTTGCGAGCTCGTCGAGTGTGCTGGTGGCGTAGTGCTCAGCTTGTTGCTCCCGGAGCAGCAAGCGATCACGATCCCTGATGGCCCTATCAGCTAGATGTTCTGGTCAACACTAACGATGGCTCTTAAAGTGGCGCGATGTTTGATGTTCTAGTAAATGGCGTGGAAATCCGGCGTTGTGCGCAACTTCTTTCATTCGCGCAGCAGGGCGCTGCTGTGATTTTTGGGGAGGCATTGCCGCACGCTTGTCGCACGGCGATTCACAGCTTACTCAAAATTTCTAGGGTTTGACGACGTCTTAGATTGTGACTTATTGATAATTACCCACAGACTAAATATTCGCAAAACAGCCCTATATGATGCTGTTTTTGAATGTCGCGATGGAATGCCATTTGTAAAGTCATGCTTAATGCGGGAATCAATTATTTCAGAGTAAAAGGTGTAGTGAATTTAAGCGTAAATTTACTGCCTCGAATAATTGATTTCGGCGAAGCCTTATTTCGCCAAAATTCTGACAGTAAAAACATTTTTTTAATCTGCAAGGATCAATATGCGACAAGCAATGCTCAACCTAGAAGCTTCGCGAATCCGAGAAATCGCTAATGCCGGCATGGGTCGTGAGGATTTGCTGGCTTTCTGGTTTGGGGAGAGTGATGAAGTTACTTCCGAAATCATTCGTAATGTGGCCATCGATTCTCTCAAAATAGGAGAAACTTTCTATTCCCAAAACCTCGGCATTCCGATTTTGCGCGATGCCATTGCTAATTATGCGAGTAGTTTGCACAAGCCTGTGCAATTAGATCGCATTGCTGTCACATCTGGCGGGGTAAGCGCGCTTATGCTGGCTTGTCAAGCACTACTAGGCTCCGGTGATGAGGTCGTAGTAATTACGCCGGTGTGGCCCAGCCTAACAGCGCAGCCGCTTATCATGGGTGCTGAGGTGCATATGGTCGCGCTTTTGCATACTGATGGTGAATGGTCGCTGGATTTGCCTAGGCTTTTAGCTGCGGTTACTGAAAAAACTAAACTTTTAGTCGTCAATTCACCGAACAATCCTACTGGTTGGACAATCTCGCAGACAGAGCAGCAGACCATTCTTGAGCATTGTCGGAAGACAGGCACTTGGATCCTCTCAGACGAGGTGTATGAGCGCCTTTACTATGAACACTCTTCCAACGGTTGTGCTCCAAGCTTTTTGGATATTTGTGAGCCAGACGATCAAGTGGTGGTGGTGCAGAGTTTTTCCAAAAGTTTCCTGATGACCGGATGGCGTCTGGGTTGGCTAGTTGTTCCTCCGAAAATGATATCCGTGATTGAGAAGTTAATTGAGTTCAATACTAGCTGCGCAAGCGTATTCGCGCAACGCGCAGGACTGATTGCCATTGAGCGACAAGCGGACATAACACCGCGAGTGCTAGAGCATCTTAGAATTTGCAGAAACACGCTTGTCCCATTGCTGCAAGCAATACCTGGGGTGACGGCCAGTAACCCTAACGGCGGAATGTACGCATTTTTCAAATTGGATATCATATTGGCTGACAATTCGCTCGAGATCGCGAAGCGCCTCGTTGTTGAGGCCGGTATTGGGTTAGCACCAGGCGACGCCTTCGCATCTGGAGGGAATGGTTGGTTGAGATGGTGCTTCGCCACTAGTAATGTTGAGCGGCTACGGGAAGGTGCTAAGCGACTTGAGAGCTGGACCCGGGTAAACAGGCCCAAACTTATAAAAAATTCGCTTTGATACCCGGAATTTGGTGACAATATGCATATATTTTATAGCTAATTTTCGCTATCGTTGATGCAATTCATAATGCGTTGGAGTGTATGCTGAATTAAATATTGCGGTCATACCATCGACAGGATGTCTTTGTGCATCAGGCAGACATTTATTTTGAGTCGTCGGCAATTTTTTGATGCCGAATACGACTTCTTCTTCAAGACGCGCTGCGATGGATCTGGGCATTTCACCGTCAGATGGATATGCCTCGCTGCCTGCCGAGATTCCATGTGGCCGATGAACCGCGCACCACGGCGATGAGTTGCTGGCCCAGCCGCTGCTCGATAACCCGCCGCCAGGGCACGAGGCTGAAACCCATGCCGTCGTCGAGCATGGCGAAGCGGCCGCTGGTCAGCTGGATGCTGCGGCTGTAGACGCCGCTGGCCTGTTGGCCGTCCTGCAACGGGCGGTAGATATGACCGCTCTTGTCTTGGAGGGCCTTGCCCACTGCGGTGAGTTCCCGGTCGCGCAGAGTTGTCAGCAGATTTCGCGAAAGGACGATGCGCTGGCCTTGGCGTTCCGCCAGACCCTGCTCGGCGAGAAAGTCCCCGCGTAATTGCATCGCGTCGCGGACCTGTGCGCCGAAGCCCTGGCTCGCCACGCCGCCATCGACCACCAGATTGCCGTCCAGCCAAGTCGCTCCGATGGCGCGCACCTGCTGCTCGATGGGCAGGTGCGAGCGCAGCTCGATCACCCGGCCCGTCGTCTTCTGCGCATCGTGCTGCTGCGTCCTTTGCATCAGGTCGACTGGAATCTTCCAGACGCCATCGGCCAGGCGCTCCACCACACCGGCGCGACGCAAGGCTTCGAGCCGGCGCACATGGGTTTCGACGGCGGCCTGCGGATCACGACCTCCGGCCTGCCCGAGCTCGGCCAGATGACTGAGTGTGCGGTATATGCCATCCTTCGACACGGCCACGATGTTGCGGTCCACGGGCTTCTCCTGTCCTAACGGCCTGGCCTCCACGATGGCGTGCATAGGGAGTTCGGCCAGATCGGCACCAGCCGGCAGCTTCAGGTAGTGCGCCCGGCCATCGATGCCGTCGACCACCAGATAGCCGCGGTCCTTAAGTTCGTCGGCCAGTCCCTTGCCGGCAATGCGGCCAAGAACGGGTGCAGCGTTGGCACCATCGGCGTCATGCACCACCAGTTCACGCTGCTGGCCCTTGAGCGCGCGACGCATCGTGTTCAGCGCATCCTCGCGCTCGCCCATGGCGTTGAGCGTGACCGCCATGCCGGGTTGAAGCGTCCATCGGTTCGCATCCACCCGCTCGGCCAGTCCCATCCCTTCAAGGCGTTGTAGACGCGCGCGCAGGATGTTCTGGCGCTGCCGATTCGGTGGATTGCCCGTGAGGTTGATGCCGTCCAGGCCCGCCTGCCGGATTATCGCGCGGTCCAGGCTGGTCAGCCGCTGGTGGTCCACCTCGCGCACCAGACTCTGCTGCATCTCGGTTTCGGTGCGCGGCCCCAGCCATTCGGTGGCGATCTCGCTGGCTCGCAAGCGCATTCCATGTGCCATGTAATCCGGAGCGATCACCAGATCTTCTTTGCTGGCGGTGCGACCGTTCATCACGATGTGGGTGTGCGGGTTGTCGGTGTCCCAGTGATCGACGGCCACCCAGTCCAGTCGGGTCTCCAGATCGATCTCCATGCGGCGCATGAGATGGCGGGTGAAGCCTTTGAGGTCTTCCAGTTCCAATCCGTCCTCAAGTGAAACGATGAAGCGGAACTGGTGGCGGTCGCCCTGGCCCCGTTCTTGAAAAGCCTTCAGGTCGGCCACGTCGGTGTCAGCGCCGTAAGCCTGGCCCTTCTGACCGTCGCGTGTGACGCCATCACGCTCGATGTAGCGCAGGTGAAGGGCCGCCGAGTTCGGGCTGGCGCGCCGCAACACCACGAAGCGGGACTTGATGACCACGCGACGCGCGTTCGGTCCCAGGCGCTGGCCGGCCATAGTGGAAGCGACGCGGCCGCGTCCGAACGTGTTGGCGGGCCTTCCAAGGGTCTTGCTGGCGGACTTTGCGCCGGTCTTCGATACCTGTTTGAGGACCTGCGAAACGAAGCGCTGCGCGCGCGGGCTGCCACGCGATCTAGGTGGCGCGGGCTCGATGTGAAAGCGATCCTCATTATTGCCAGCCATGAGGACTCCAGCACACGGTAGCGCAGCGCATCGGAAACAGCACGCGGCGACCGCCGCTGCCACGCGGATTCCAGTCTCTGCGCGGCACGCGCAAGGCCCCTTGCGGTGCCGCCGCAAAACCACGTGCAGACTGGCTTGGAGGGGCGCCGCGTGCCACCCCCTTTATCTGGCCCTCCGTCTCCGCCTTCCGCGTTTGCTCCCGGCTCCGACCTGCCGCCAGCCGCGCACCGGGTGCGCAGCGCTGCCCGAGGGGCAGCGACGATGCAGCGCGAACTGCACGCTGGCGGTGGGCTCCCTGCACGATGGAGTGCAGCGCGGGCGCATGCCCGGCCGCAGTCCCGCGGCATGTTGGGTGATGCGACAAGGCAAGCTTCATGGGGCGTTCCAGGTCCAAAGCGGTCGCGCGATGCCGAGCACGGCAGAGGGGGTGATGGGGCCGAAGTAGCGGCTGTCGAAAGACGCAGGGTTCGTGTCGCTGAGCAGGAACAGTTCGCCGCTGGCGAGGGGGCGGCAATGCGGCCAAGCCTGCAATGGCCGGCGCGCGCCGTCATGTGTGCGTGCGGTCGCCGCCACTGCGCCATCAATCAGCACGACCTGTTCTCGAATGCACACCGACTGCGGCGCAATGGCGCCGATACGCTTGAGGATAGGCACGCCGCTCGGCAGGTAGCGGCGTTGTCCTGCGAATGCTGCCGCGTCGACAGGAAGCCGGGCGAGCACGATGCCGCCGACGTGCAGCGCGGCTGCACTGTCGATGCTGCGGACCTGGTACCAGCCGCGCGGCACGCTGTCCGTCGGGTTGTAGACCAGGAACACACGTTCATGCTCCGACATCGGCATAGAGGCCGGCGCGCATAGCGCAGCCAGGCCGATACCCATGGCGGCAAAAAGTACCCGCCGGGTCATCGGAGGGCCCCGCGCGCAAGATGCGCCGCATGCCCCTCGCTGGTGTAGTCCGGCAGCGGCTGGCGCGCAGCCAGCCGGTTGCCGACGGTGTGCCAGTACGTGGCGGCAACCGCGGCCGGTTCGATGCTGAGCGCTTCGATGGCATCGATCTTTTCAAGCAGCGACTTGACCTGCTGCTCGCCGTCGGCGCGTAGCAGGATGCGCGCGCCCGGCACCACGCCGGCGATGCGCTGCGCGCCATCGAACGGCATCGGTGCTTGCAGCACCATGAGCTGCCAGAGCGCCGTGCCGTAGTCGTTGCCGATCCATTTGACGCGACAGCACACCGCATTGGGCTCGAAGATTGCCACGCGCCGCCATCGATCTAGCACCGTCTCGCGCACCGGCTGGCCGAAGCGCAGCCAGACGTTCACGCGATGCTCGACGAAGGCGAGCGAGACGCGCATAGGGGCAGGCCGTGGCGGCAGCACTGCGTGGGGCCAGGTCTGCGCGGCAATGGGCGACGGCTGCGTCATGACTGGCCTCCACCGTATTCGCGCTCCAGCAGCTCGCGCAGCATCTCGGCCGCCGTGACGCCACGTTCGAAGGCAATCACCTTGATGCGGCCCCGCAGCGCCGGTGTCACGTCGACGGTAAGGCGTGCGGTGAAGATCGACGCCTTCACGACGTTCTCCGGTGCATCGGCCTGGCGCACCCAGGTCGATGCCGGGTCGGCGGCAGGTTTGCGGCCGATGGATGCCCGCTTCGGCGTTGAGGATGACACTGATGCCGTCATCGCAGCATCTCCTGCACTGCCTGCGCCAGTGCCGCGATCTCGCGCGCCGCGGCGCACTTCGGCGCGGCCTCGCATGCAAGCCGGCCGGCGGCCACGCTGTCGGCAAACACGATGCGCTGCGAGACTTCCGTCTGCAGCGCGGCAAAAGGCTGATCGGCCAGGGCGGCGCGCGCTTCGCGGCCGATCACCGTGCCGACCACACGCCGGTTGATCACGAAGGCCGCGCGAAGCTGCGGCCTGAACACCCGGGCTTCGGCGATGAGCGCCACCATCTCGTGGCTGGCCCAGACGTCGTAGGCGCTGGGCTGGACGGGGATCAGCACCAGGTCGGCGGCCAGCAGCGCGGAGCGCGCAAGGGCCGCAACGCGGGGCGGCCCGTCGATCACCACGTAATCCGCCTCCAGGGCGATCTGAGGCGCCTCCTGATGCAGCGAGTCCCGGGCCAGCCCGAACACGCCGTAGAGTCGTCGCTTGCCGTTCTGAAGCCTCCGTTGCGCCCAGTCAAGGGCCGACCCCTGCGGATCAGCGTCCAGCAGCGTCACGCGGCTTCCCGCCATCGCCAGTTCGCCGGCCAAGTGCGTGGCGAGCGTGGTCTTGCCCGCGCCGCCTTTCTGATTGAGCAATGCGATCACCTTGCCAGGTCGGTCCTGTCTTCCTGCCGAGCGGTTTTCGGGTGTTCGGACTGCCTCCTGCAAGGCGCTGCCCGCGTTTTGGGCAGCTTCGGTTCGCGCGCGTGTGACTTCCATTTATGTATCCCTTTAGATGTTTAGGGAGGGCCGAAACCGATGCTGGGTGCGGGTTGCGGGACGTTTTGCGCCGGTGATCCACCGATGTTTGCGCCGGTGATCACCCGAGTCGCGCGCCGGTGATCCACCGAGCCCGTCCCCATGAAATCCACAGGTTCTTCAACAGAAGCTGTGGATAAGTCTCGGTCGACGCAAGAAGTGGATAAGTCGGTCTTCGGGCAGTTGTCGATACAAGGGTGAAACGCCAACCACTCGATTCCGCCGCTGCGTTCGATGGACAGGCGGTAACCGGGCAGCGCCTGGCGCAATGCGAGACCACGCAGATGCGCGGCGAAGTCCCGGGAGCGCTGGAGCGCGCCGGACTTCAAGTACAGGTGCCGCATCTCGAACCGCCAGCCATTGGGTTGCCGCCCGCCGTGCTTTCGCACGAGCCGGTACAGCCAGCGTTCGATGCCGCCTGAAAGTCGGAAATACGTGGGATCGAGCGTGAGCACGAGCGCTTCTTCCATCACGCCAGTGAAAAACCAATCGGCCAGGATCAGCTCGATGCCGTCAGAGCGCCCATCCGGCCGGATGTACTCCTTCCATTCGTTGATCCAGGAGAAGCGGTGCACCCGCTTGCCGCCGTTCGGACGCTCGCGCTGGCGCAGCGTGGTGGCGACGGTGGTGGACTGCAGGCGGTCCAGCGCGGCGCGCAGCGCAAGGTAGTCGCTGCGACCGGTGCCCCGCTGCGCAAAGCGCAGGATCTCGTAGGGCGTGGCCACCATCAGCCGCGAAGGCGCGATGCCTTCTTTCTTGGCCTGGATGATCTGGCTGGCAGCCCAGATCAGCACGTCGGCGTCCCAGATGGTGGCGATGCCGTGCTCGGGCACGCCCTCTACGGTGAGCGAAATGCCACCGGCCTCGAAGCGGATCGGCACGATGCGCGGCGACTTGGCCAGCGAAAAGAAGGGGTAGGCCATCAGGTCCTGCGCATCACGCAGCGCCATACCGTCGTGCGGCAGCGCGCGGAACAGCGAGAGCTGTTCGCGTTCGCTCATGCGCTTGGACATGCGGCGTTGCCCAGGTATGTCAGCGGACGGAGTCGCGCTGCACGTAGCCCGGATCCGAGGTCATGCCGTAGGTGTGGCTGTCCGCCCAAGCGCGCAGGTCGGCGGCGGCGTAGACCACGCGCGCCCCGAATTTGCGAAAGCGCGGACCACCGCCGAGCACCCGCTGCTTCTCCAGCGTCCGCGGCGACAGCCGCAGGAAGGCGCCGGCTTCGTCGGTGGTGAGGAACTCGGGATTGGCCGGCGCAGCCGGAACCGCAGCAGACTGCGGCGCAGCCGCAGCGGTCGTGCGGTGAGGAAACGAACTGCCAACTGCCATGACGGACTCCATCGCTGTCGATGGGCCGCAAACCATTCGCGGCCCGATGGAGGCAGTCTCGGGAATCAGGCCCGATCAAGGCAGGGAGAGATTCAGCGCACCGGCTCGTCTCCGGGGTGGTCTGCTGCGGTGTGCGGCACGCCGGCGAGAGCCAAATAGCCGCCGGCCATGTACGCCTGTGCACGCCGCAGCAGGTGGCGCACCTGCGCGCGCAGTTCGCCATCCTCATGCCAGCGCAGGACGACGGCTTCAAGGCCAAACAAAGCCTGGGCGATGTCCCGGTGCGACGCGCCCGCCTGCGCGGCGTCGAGCGCCTGCAGAGCGCGCAGATGCATCAGCGCGGCGCGGGTGACCGCCCGCGCGGGATCGACACGAGGCGCATGGCCTTCCAGGGCCTGTGCCTGCGCATGGAAGGTATCGAGCTTGCCCCGCAGACGCGATGTCAGCGGCACGGTGCTCACATAGGCCGCACCATCAGCCACGGTGCTCGACAGCGACAAGCGCATGTGCCGTGCGCTGAGGTCGGCAGTGAGCGACAGGTCCGGGCCGTCAAGCGCTAGCCATTTGCGGCCGGGAATGCGCCACAAGTCGAAACGGTGGGCTGCGGCGTCGTGCGCATGCGCGGCGCGCACCTGCAGCAACCCGTCTTGAGAGGACAGCCACAGCGGACACGTAGCGCGCCCGTCGAGACCTGGATCTTCGGCGACATCGCAACCCCCAGCGGGCGAAGGACACTACGCGCCTGCGACGCCCCCAATCCAGGCCGTAGCCCGGGTGGCGGCGAAGGTATTCCCATGCGACGCCTGAGTCGTCAAGGTCCAGCACGTACAGATAGGCGGCGGTGAGAGCCCACGTGGCGCTAGGCAGATCTTCGGGGTTGAGCTTGGTCACAGGAATCCTCCTTGGAGGAGGAAACCTGCCACAGGGGAGGGCGCACAAGGTCGCTTTCGAGGCGACCCTGCGTCGCTCCATCGGCGACTACCTGCGATCGGTCAGTCGTTGATCGACCCGTCCCGTTGTGCGGCTGCCAGGTAGCCCGAGAGTGGCTGGCGCGGCTTGAAGTGGGGATCAGCAACGATGCGCATGCCGCGCGGGCCGCGGACGCCTTCGAGAGCGGAGAGGCTGACTTGCGCCAGCTCCGGGCTACCGGTGCCGGCATCGCACAGCCCAAAGGCGCGATCCTCGTCGGCATCGAGTTCAGTCAGCAACCAGGCGGCTCCTGCGTCGAGGGTGTAGAGCTTGACCACGGGCAGGGGGTCGATGGCTTCGCCGCGCGTACGCGCGGCGCCATTTGCCAGCATTCGGAGGCGCTGTTCGTTGGTTAGGAATGTCATCGTTATCGCCGGGAGGAATACGAATATAGCTTTCAAATAGAACTGTGCAAACCGGGGAAGCGCCCGATGGAAGTGCGGCAGCGCTTGCATCAGCGCCGCCGCAGTTACGACAAGCCGGCATTTTATGAGTTAAAGATAACGTGGTTTTAATTGCTTTAAAACGTAACGCTTCTGTTGATGCAGAAGCAGGGAATACAGCGCGGGCGGCCGACCGGCGCGACGACATTTGAGGCAGGCCCGGCACGGGCCTTCGGAGACGCGGTGCGCGCCTTGCGCACCGAGGATGGTGTTGCCCAGGAAACCCTGGCGCACCAGGCTGGCATCGAGCGTTCGCACATGGGCAAGATCGAGCGCGGCGAGCATATGCCGACCTTGGCGATGATCCTGAAGATCGCGCGGGCGTTGGGCCGTAGCGCTGGCGAACTGATGCTGGAAACCGAAGCGCGTCTTCCCAAGGAAGAGGGCTAGGACGAGATCGGCCGCCGACCGTCGCCGGCGGCCAATGCGTCTTGGCTAAGCCACGATTCGACCGGCAAGACGTGCCTCTCGCGCATACGCGCTCAAGCGTTTCTGCGCCGCGAAGTGCAAGTCCCGTTCAATGGGAAGCCCGAGCCCGCCGCGCACAGTTGCGATTTCCGCCAGGCTGACCCACCCCAATTCAGGGTAGCCCAGGCCCAGGTCGCACAGCCCGAACGCATGGTCGTGGTCGTCCGGGTCGATCTCGGTCAGCAGCCAGGTCGCACCCGCGTCTGGGGTGAACAGCTTGACCACCGGGGCGGGATCGAAACTGTCCTGTTCGAGGGACTGCCGGCCGTTGGCCAGCAGTTGCGCGTGTTGTTCGTCCGTGATGAGCTTCGTCATGGTCTTCTCCTTGGAAGGAATCAGGGCGGGATTGCCCGAGACCGCAAGCAGCACGCCGCAGCGCAGCCGTCAGGGTTCGACAGACGGCCGCCAGGCCGCCAGCGTGCACAGCACGCGCAGACCTTGACGGTGAGAACGGCGTGATACGGTGAAGGGAACAGCAAGCCAGCCCCCCACCAGCGCCACTCACCTGACTTGGCAAGCGCAGCGCGCAGCGCCGATAGGCGCGAAGGCGTCAGCGATGGAAGCCCGAAGGGACGAGACGCCACCGGCGGCTCGATGCGCAGCACGACAGCGCGGCCGGCATCGCCGGAGACGCACAAGAACTTTTGGGCTGGATGACGAATCTGCGGAGAGTCGTAGAGCCGGCGATCCGGCATTCAACAAACCCTTCGAAGCGTAAAGCCGCCTTCACGAATCGCCGTTGAACCGTTGAACCGTGGAGCCGTAAAGCCGTAAAAGCGGATTGGCAAGCAGACGCAGATACGGGTTAACTAAATTGGGAACATCAGCAAACCCGTGAGTCAGGGGCGAGTCTGCGCCGGTCTGACGACGCGCAGCTCAACAGGGAGCGAATACGATGCCTGTATGGAAGCTCCCCAACAAGAACCATTGGACGAACCCCTGGAAGTCATGCTCCGTCGGTCCGACGAACTGCACGAAGCGCTGCTGCACCTGCTCGACGGCGCCGAGTTCGACCCCTCGCCTCGTGGTGAGGCTGCCTTCGGCATGTGCTCCGTTGCGCTCGAGCACGGTCTCAGCCTGCGCGCCTTGATGGCGATGGGATTGGCCACGTCGGCGGTTGGCCTGATGCGGCTGCAGTTCGAGGCCTTGACCTGCGCCATGTGGCTGCAATACGCCGCCAACGACCTGGCCATCCAAAAGCTCAGCGCACCGCTGACCATCGAGAGCGAGCAGGCCGCGAAGAATCTCCCCTCGGCCAGCGAGATGATCGAGCAGATCGGCAAGCGTGTCGGGCCCAGCGTGCCCGCGGCCGCGCACCAGATGCTGGCGCACTTCAAGGACGTGTCGTGGCACTCCTTGAACTCGTTCGTGCACGGCGGCATCCACCCACTGCGCCGCCAGTCCGAGGGCTTTCCGGTCCACCTGGCCCTGCAGATCCTGCGCAATTCAAATGGATTGCTCACGATGACCGCCATGACCTTGGCGGTCCTGACATGGGATGAAGCGGTCGCCAAGCCCATGAGCAAGATCCAGCCTGCGTTCGCCGACTGCCTGCCCGACCTGTTGAAGTAGCGAAGTGGCAGAAGAAAAGCGCCCCGCCGGCGGCGGGGCGCCGAGGGCGACGCTCAGTCGCCCTTGCTGCGCGACCAGATCAGGTTGTGCGCGCCATCCTCGCCTTCGACCAGGCGGGCATAGATGGTCGCTGGGAACGACGGATCATCCAGGGTGACCGATAGGTAGGGGCGGTCCTGACGGCTCATCTTCTTCCATGCCGCGCCGATCTCGAAGTTGCCGGCGACGATGCGGTAGTCAGGAGCGTTCTCGCTTTCCTTGTCGTTGGGAACGATCTTGACCTTGACGTTGAGCGTCAGGGTGCGAACCGTGCCGGTGTAGCTGTCGTTCTGTGCGGTGAAGGTGCCGATGTTGGCCATGATGAAGTCCTTTTGAAGTTGACCAGGTCGCGCCCATCGCGGCCTTGGCGTGATCCGATGGGTGAGGGCCGGGCGCGCCGCATCCCATAGCGAAGCGAAGGGGCCGCAACGCAGTGAAGGACCGGGAAGCCCGAGAAATTTGTCTCGCGAGGAAGACCGTAGGTCGGGGAAATTTGTCGGGTTGGACGGTTGCGGCGAAGAAGCCCGAGGCGGCGCGAAACGAAGTGCAGCGCCGCCGTGCCCTCGCCAGGATTCACGACAGATACAAGGCCGTTGTGGGTGTGATCCTGTCGCGAAAGGACGCATGGCCCCAGCACGGTCACCGCTGCAACAGCGTTCCGGCAGGACCCCCGACGCAGCCCAGATCCATGTCGGTCGACAACGAAGCAATGAAGAACGATCCCACCGCATCGGCGCTGCCAGCGGATCGGCATTTGCGCCGTGAAAGGAGATGCGCATCGGTACGCTCTCTGTGAGCCGCCGTCGTCATGACGGACTGTTAGCCCGCTTCATCCAGAAGCGATCGCACGACATTCGAGTGCAGCACGTGGAGTCGTATCCCGCGCTCCGCCATTTGGCGGGGCGCGCTTTTCTAGCTTTCAGGGCATTGGAGCGCCAGGACCTTTGTCGCGATGCGCGATTCCATCTGTGCCCGCTGGACAGCCACCAGCGTGACAGCCGCTTCGCAGACGACTTCGTGCGCATCGTGGGCCTGAACGCGGAACGTCGCGCTTCGGTCTCCCAGGCGTTCGAGCCATCCGCGCAGCCGCAGCGGCGACCCTGGCGGGATTGGCCCCCGATGGTCGATACGGATGGTTCGACCGACCACCACTTCTGTGGTGGCATCGACGTGCTGCTGCATCTCGCGAATGCAAATGGATTCGACCACTGCCACCAGGTATCCCGTGGCCAGACATTCGATCAGTCGCTCCGCATACCCGCTTCCGTGAGGAAGCCGCGCGAAGAGCGACTTCGCCGTCTGGTCCGCTGGCACGGTGTAGGACTCTTCAAAGAATATCTCGCTGACGCCTTGGTGGTTCATGGGTATCCGGGTGCGTTGTGAAGGCTCGATCCGTGCGCTGGAATGCGGGCGACCGGTGCTGTTCGATGCTCCCGTGTCGGGCAGGCATTCCCAACCCACCTCAGCGAACATTGGCGTAGAGCGCCACTTATGGAGCAGAGGGCAGGGTGTTCCGGAAGGCAAAACGCGCGGCAGACTTGCCGCGCGCGTCGCGCCGATTTCTCGATCCCCGGCTCGCGGCCGGGGAGTCATGAGGATCACGCCGTTGCGTGCGCGTCCTCGTGGTTTTCGGCATCGGCCTGCACCTCACCAATCGGTTCAGCGCTTGCGACGTCAGCCGGCGTTACCTCCGGGGCGCGGAACATCGCAGGCAGCCAGCCTGTACCCGCTGTCAGCCGCTCGGCCTCGCTAGAAATCTGCGCCTTCTTGAGCTTGCCGAGCCGGTTCACTTCACCGGGTGCGAAGGCCTGCAACCCTTCCAGGGTCTTGGCCTTGGAGACGTGGTCGAAGTAGCCCGCTGCGGTCGGCGTCCACCATGCATGCATGTCCAGCCCAACGGCGTGTGCCAGTGCAGCGGCCGGGGCGTCGTCCTCACGCGAAGCGATGGCCGTCACCGTGAAGCCCACGCAAACTGCCAGCAGCGACAGCAGCTCCTGCTGTGGCATTGCCAGCAACTCGGCGAACAGCGCATCCGGCTCGCTGGGCAGGCGCTTGCCCCAAGCCTCCCGCACCTGTCGCATGCCCACCGCAGCCGATGCCTCGGCCAGGTCCGGCGCGTACTGCTCCAGACGGTCCTGCGGGTTGGCGGTGATGTTGATGGGCGAACCGTAGTGCGCGTCATGGATGACGCGCAACGCAAGCCGGTGCACCACGGCCACCAGCGCCACATGCGGATGCCGGGCGACCTCGGCCTGCAGGGCGGCGGTACGATGGGCACTCAGGCGCTTGACCAGCTTCTCCGAAATGGTGAGCTTGGTCTCCCGCTGCCCGCTGTCGTCTTCGGCTTCCTCATCCGCACTGTGCCCGCCGCGTTCCTGCTCCCGCAACGCCTTGGCCTGTTCCTCGCGCAGCAGCCCGCGATGCACGATTACGCCGCCCATGTGGTCGAGTGACACCACGGCCCCCGCCGTCGCCATCCCTCGCGGCGGATAGACCACCAGCGTGCGCTCGAAGGCTTCCAGCTCACTGCCCAGGCTGTCCATCTCGTCCTGCATGGTCTGCGCCTGCTCGTCCGTCATGTCCTCGTTCTCGTCGTCCAGGCGGTCTTGCAGCTTGCGTTGCTGCGCTTCGAGCTTGGCGATGCGCTTGGCTTCGGCCTTGCTCGGCTCGCGCCGCTTGCTGCGCATCCGCTGGAACTGGTGCAGGTCCGCGTAGGTGGCACGCGGCGCCACGTCCACCCAACCCCAGCCCTCGGCCCGCATCTGCTCAGCCACCGGCATGAGCCCTTCCTTCGTCAGCGACTCCAGCAGCGCTGCATCCGTGAGGAAGATGCCGTTCTGCGCGTCCGCGAACAGGTCGCGCCGCACAGCCCCCCCAGCCTGCTCGTAGACCTCAACGCCCACGAACTTCGCGAGCGCATCGCGGCCCGCGTCGATCTCTTCATGCGTGAGGTGATCGCGCAGCGCCTCCGGGCTGCGCTGCCACTGCGGCGACTCATAAAACGCCGCTTCCTGCGCCGCATGGTCGTCGGTGATAGCAAGGGCCATCAATTGCTCCAGCGTGACGGCGTCAGTCCGGTAGTCAGCCAACAGGCGCGGCGAGACGTTGGCGAGCTTCAAGCGCCGCTGCACCACCAAGGGCGTCACGCCGAAGTCGGCGGCAATGTCCTCGATCGGGCGTCCCTCGGCCACCAGATCAGCGAAGGCCTCGAACTGGTCGGCGGGGTGCATGGCCTCTCGCTGCACGTTCTCGGTCAGGCTGACGGTGCGTGCCGCCGCATCGGACCCCAGCAGGCAGGGCACCTCGAAGTCCTTGGCAAGCTTGCGCCGCTTGACCAGCAGCTTGAGCGCGGCGAGGCGGCGGCGACCAGCCACGACCTCGTAGTGCTCGCCATCCGCGGCCAGCACCACGTTGAGGTTTTGCAGCAAGCCGACGCGGGCGATGCTGGCAGCGAGTTCGGGTATTGACGTGCCGCCGCTCTTGCGCACGTTGCGGCTGGAAGGCCGCAGCTTGGACAGCGGAATCAGCAGCAGTTCCTGCGCAGCCGTGACGGCTGCGACAGCAGCGGCGATGGCGGTGGTTTCGTGAAGGGTAGCGGTGTTCATATTGAATCTCCTGTCCCACACTGGGACGTTGAAAGTGAAGGAAGAAATAGAGGGAGGGGGTTCAAGGTGTCGGTGTCTGCATGCGCGGCTCTCCTGTGGTTTCCCACACCAGCCGGATTCCAAGATTCGGAGCCCGGTGTTGGCTTCGTGGGTTCGGCGCAGTGACCTGGGCTGGTCGCCGTTGCCGCCGTCTTTCCTGAGTTCATCGCCCGCGAAAAACCGGGTCGGCGGGGACTGGCCGTCAAGGAAACAAGACAGGGTTGGTGCGGCCCGCAGCCGAAGGCGAGGACACGGCCCTGCGCGCCTTGACGGCCAGGCACCGGCGGCTACGGTCGCGGGATCAGCGATGAAGGAGGGGAAAGACGGAAGCCCGGCCAACGGCCAGGGGAGCGACGAACCCACGGCCGCGCGGCGAGCGCCCTCGCGCGCCGTAGGCGCGCCTAACTTGTAGGTGAGCAAGCGCGCAGCGCGCATAGGCACCATGCACTGGCCGATCAGGCGCCGCCTGGTCGGCGGTACCAAGGGGCGCCAAGCCTGCGCGGCGGGGATTGGCTTCAGCCAGTCCCCTGGAGAACCACTGGCGACGCGCGCAGCGCGCACGACAAAGAAAGAATCAAAGGGCCCGCAGGCCCCTTGTGTCACAGCAACCCGCGCTCCGCGAAGCTGAGCACGTCGTTGCCCGCGACGATCAGGTGGTCCAGCACCCCCACGTCCACCAGCGCCAGCGCCGCCTTCAGAGTCTGCGTCAGGTGTTCATCAGCCCGCGACGGCTCTGCGACGCCGGAAGGATGGTTGTGCACCAGGATCAGCGCCGCCGCATTGCGCGCCAGCGACTCCTTGACCGCCTCCCGGGGATAGACCGATGCCTGGCTCACCGTCCCGCGGAACAGTTCGACGTATTCGATCAACCGGTTCTGCGCATCGAGCATCAACACGGCAAACACCTCGTGCTCCAACGCCCCGAGCTTGACCCGCAGGAAGTCGCGCACCGCCTGCGGCGACGACAGCACCTCGCGCCCCTGCAACTGCTGTCCCAGCAGCCGCTGCGCGGCCTGCAGCACCTCGCCGGCGTCAGCCGGCCGGTAGTCGCCCGCGACATCGCGAACCAGAAGAACGGAAGAATCGAAAGAGAAGAGATCGTGTGCCATCGTCGGCTCCGTGAATCGGGCGGGATTGCCCGAGACCGGCACCAGCACGGCGTAGCGCAGTGGTCAGGGTTCGAAGACGGCCGCCAGGACGCAAGCGCACAACCGCAGGGCAGGGCGCGCAGACCTTGACGACGAGAACGGCGTGATACGGTGAAGGGAACAGCAAGCCAGCCCATCGCCACACACCCCGTTGCCGGATTGGCAAGCGAAGCGCGCAGCGCGGACACGCGCGAAGGCGTCAGCAATAGATGCCGAAAGGGTGAGACGCCGCCAGCGGCTCGATGCGCAGCACGACAGCGCGACCCGGCAATGCCGGGTGACGCACAGGTGGTTGTATTGGGTCTGCTCCATGAGTTGGCGCTCCGAGCGAACGCTGAAGAAGATTTGCAGGAGCATGGCGCGCAAGAGCTTCTGCGGTGCGATGCTGGGGCGCCCACCCTTGATATCGGCCTCGTACATGCCGGCGAACAGGCCATCCATCTTCAAGAGCGCCTGACTGACCATCGCGCGGATCGGGCGCAGCGGGTGATCGGCAGGCACGAAGCCCCCCAGGCGGCGCATGGTGAACAGGCTCTCGGTGAAGGTGTCGGTTCCGCGCATGTCCGGGGTCTTCGGTTGCAACTGTCGGGGGGTCAGCTTCCAACGCTTGCACAGCGCCGCGCGTGGGCTGGAAGAGAGTATTTCAGCAGCCTGCTAAGCCTGCGCGGCGGGGATTGCCTTTGGTCAGTCCCCTGGAGGCTCCCGCAACTCGGCTTACCCCATGCGCGCCAAAGCCACTTCGGAGAGCATCACCGCGAAGGTCAAAGTCCGTTAAACGCTGCAGAAGCAGGACGGCTCAGGAGCGCACATGCGTGATTTCACATGCCGACAAAAATTAGATAATAGATGTAACGGCAACAAAGAAGAAATCCACTGATGATTACTGCGTCCGAATACATCGATGCCTTGGCGAAAATCGTTCTGGGAGGCAGGCCTCCGAACAGCCACCAAGCAAGTTGCCTGTCTCATCCGTTGGCGCCGGATCTCATGATCGTTGCTGGGCCCGGTAGCGGTAAGACCACGGTGCTGGTCTTGCGAGCGTTGCGCCATGTGATCGTCGATGGGGTGCTTCCCGAAAACATCATCATCACGACCTTCACGAAAAAGGCCGCGGCGGAGATTCGCAGTCGGTTAATCACTTGGGGCATCGTGCTCCTGGATCATTTCAAGGCCGTAGCGGCGCAGCGCCAAGACGAGAAGTTAGCGCGGCACTTGGCGTTGTGCGACGTGAACGGCTTCATGACCGGCACGCTGGACAGCTTGTGCGAAAAATGGAACGCGCGCATGCGGCACCAGGGTGAGGTTCCACCCGTGATGATCGAGACCTTCGCCGCCCGCCAGATCTTCTCGCGATCGGTGTTCGGAGCGATCTACCGCGACCCGGCTAACAAGACCGTGTTGGACGACCTGCTGGCCAACTACACATGGGAGCAGAAGGCCCCCTCGTCGCAGGGGGAGGCGGTCGAGGTCGCCAAGCTGATGGTCGACAGGCTGGTGCAGGACTTGGCGGACGTCGACAAGTTCGCCAATGCCCCTGGACCGCATGCGCAGGCCCGCAAACTGGTTGCCCAGTGCTTGAGGGAGTTGCACGCGCTGATGCGCAACCGGGGCCAGTACGACTTTGCCCTCCTGGAGGCTGATTTCCTGCGCAAGCTCGCGGACCCGATCCTGCGCGCCAAAATCGACCTGCCCAAGGTGCTGTTGATCGATGAGTACCAGGACACGAATCCGCTGCAGGAGGCGATCTACTTCAACCTGGCGGCGGTGGGCAAGGCGAGCGTCACCATTGTGGGTGATGACGACCAAGCCCTCTACCGGTTCCGCGGTGCGACGGTGGAGTTGTTCCGGGATTTTCGCAACCGGTTCACCGCCGCCACCGGCCGCCCTACACCGGCGATGGAGTACCTAGTGGACAACTACCGGTCCACGGAGCCGATCGTGAAGTTCTGCAATGGCTTCATCGGGAACGACCCCAATTTCCTGCCGGCCCGGGTGACGCCGCCAAAGCCGTCGATCATTGCTTCGGGCGCGAACAAGTCCAAGCAGGTTCCCATCCTGGGCATGTTCCGCGCGACCCCCGAAGCGCTCGCGAACGGCATCGCGGACCTGATCCACACGGTGTTTCGCGGCGGCGGCTACACGATCGCCGGCACCAGCACCACCCTGCGTGGTTTCGAGCATGGCGGCGACTGCGCCGACGCGGTGCTCATGGCCCACAGTGTGAACGAGTTCGCTCGCCCGTTCATGGGCAAGCCCGGCAAGGCCCGCCTGCCCTGGATGCTGCGGGAAGAACTGGCGGCCCGCGGCGTGAGCGTGTTCAATCCGCGCGGACGCGCATTGAAGGACATCCCGCAGATCCGGCAAATGCTGGGGCTTGTCTGCCTGTGCGTCGACCCGGACCAGATGTTGCTGGATGGGATGGCCATGTATGGCGATACAAAGCGCGAAATGGTTGCCTGGCGCGACGACGCGCGTGACTTCGTGGCGACGAACCCGGCGCCGAACAAACCTCACACACTGGCTTCGTACGTGAACGCGTGGCGCACAGGCGTGCCGCAGACCGCCGGCATGCGGGAGTGGCCCCAAGAGTGGCCGATCCTCGACCTGCTGTACAAGCTGCTGGCCTGGTTCCCGGAGTTCCAGAACTTGCCCGAGTTCCAGGTGTACTTGGAGGCGATCACCCGCAGCGCCACTCAGGCCACGGCCTTCTCGCCCTATCAGGGACGGCTGATGCGCGACGAGCCGCACCACACCAGAAGCCGCGAAAGCGTGATGCGGGATATCCTGGCACCTATCGCGGAAAACATCGTCGAGGTCGATGAGGATCTGCTGACCCATCTCCCACGGAACCACCTGAACGTCATGACGATCCACCAGAGCAAGGGCTTGGAGTTCCCGCTGGTTATCGTCGACGTAGGTGCCGATTTCTCGCGTAATTCGCCGCAGCAGCGCTTCAAGCGCTTTCCCGACGAGGCGTCGAATGTGGCCCGGATGGAGGACGACCTCAAAGACTATGCGGAAGTAGGTGCGCTGCGCACCAAGCGCACTTCACTGGACCGCACATTTGAGGACCTGATCCGTCTCTATTACGTGGCATACAGCCGGCCGCAAACTGCGCTGCTGCTGGTGGGCCACACCAATCAGCTCGGCTACGCCACGTCCATCCGGAACGTCGCCACCTTCTGGCGGCAGGCGGGCACCTGGCCCTGGCAGCAAGGCACGCCGGTTCCCGGCAAGAAACCCCCGGCCTCGGTGAGCGGCTTTGGCATTGTGGAGATCTGAGCATGGCACTAGAAACCCGAAACCCCGCCAAGCTGGTTCCCAGCTACAGCCTGACCGGCGACCTGCTGTCCTACCTGCGGTGTGGTCTGCAGTACCGCTACCAGAACGGCAGCGCGCTGCCGCCGTCCCGGCCCGTGCAGTTGTGGTTCGGTGAGTTCATCCACGGCGTCATGGAGGCGGCGTACCGCCTCTGGGCGGATGGAACCACGGATTTCAGCAAACCCTGGCCGTGCTCGATGACCGAGTGGGACTCCCGCAAGACGCCCGATCCGACGCGGCCGGTCCACGATATCGGCGTCATTGGGGAAAAGATCGAGATGTCGCTGGCCAACCAGGGCAAACGGCCGCGCAACCGCGACGTGCGCACAGCCGCTTACCGGCGCGCCGAGGTGGCGATCAACCTGGTCGGCAAGTACCTGTTCCCGCTGGTCACGCTCGCTGAAGAGCCGCTGCGCGGCGCGCGCCTGATCCCAAATGCAACGGGACTGCGCGCCGACCGCTACGAATTGACGGGCGTGGCGGACGTGTTGTCGCACATCAAGGTCAACGAATGCCCGCCCAACAACCCGTTCCGGGAGGCGTTGCAGCGGGTCTGCACGGCCTTGCCCGACCAGTACGAAGTCGTGGTGGATTACAAGGGTGCACACCGCCCCAATGAGGACTCAGCGTACTGGCAGCAGGGCGAGTGGCAGGTCCACACCTATGCCTGGCTGCGAAACCGCAAGGACCCACCGGTGAAGGTGGCCGCTGGCATCCTGATCTACATCAATGAGTTGTCGCCCGGCAACGACGACATCATCAACCTCAAGCGGGGCATCTCGGAGGGGACAACGGACGAACTCCCGAAGACGGCAGAGGAGCGCGGGCGGCTGGACCGGTGGCGCCCCGGCATGGACACAGAGAACTTGCTGTCGATGGAGTACCGCTGGCGCAGGGCTGTCCGAGTTGTACCCGCTACGCCAGAAGCCATTGCGCACGCCACCACCGAATTCGACGATGTCGTGCGCAGCATTGAGTCATTGATCGCAGACGAAGGGCGGTCAGGCAGTATCGGATCGGTGTGGCGCCCCAACTGCGAGGACAAGTCCACTTGCGATGCCTGCGACTTCAGAACCTTCTGTCCGCAGCAGGCCGGTTGGACCATACCTCGCGTGCCGGCTGCACCTGAAGCGCCGTAATAACTGCGGTCCGCCCTCGTAGAAGAGATGCAGTAATTTTGCTGTATCCTTCGGGGCTATGCAGTTAATTGTTGCCGTAAACTGTACCTCTAGAAAAACTGCCGAGGCCGGCCGAAGCCTTAGCGCGCGCGACCTCCGCCGGGGAGAGGTTGCGCAACTAGCGCAAGAGTGGCGATCGCGGGTGAAAAACTCCAACGTGAGGGCGGTCCCCGCCCGCGAACTCTATTCAGGGCGCGCATTCGCGCTGGCTAGCCAGACAGCTGATAGCGTCGGCGCGGACCTGTACGTGCTCTCGGCCGGCATGGGGTTCATCAGGCAGGACACGCCGGTGCGGCCCTACAACCTATCGGTTGCGCGCAACACTGACGATTGCATCTTGTCGCGATCAAGCGCTGGGCGCTTCACCGCCTCAGAATGGTGGGCTGCTCTTCATGACCTCCCGCGTGCCAGGCCCTTGGCGAAGCTGTTGAGCGGTCGTCCCAAGGCAATGTTGGTCCTCGCAGCCACCCGTCCCTACATAGAGATGGTAGAGGATGAACTGGCGAGCCTAACCGCCGCGCAGGTTGCACGGCTGCGCATTGTGGGTCCAACGCGGGCAAATGCCCTGCCTGAGGTTCTGCAGGCTTCGGTAATGCCGTACGACGATCGCCTCAATGACGCGGAGATCGGGTTGCAGGGCACCCGTTTTGATTTTGCGGCCAGAGCGCTGAGTCATTTCGTGCGCCTCGTCTGCCGTGATGACAGCATTCAATCGCCGCAAGACCATGCCAAGCGCGTACGCCTTTCCCTTTCTAGGCGCAAGGCCCCTGACCGGCTTGACCGGAAGCGGCTCGATACCGCGGCCTTACAGAGTCACATCCGCGCATTTAAGAAGGGCGGCGAATCGAAAACAAGCGCGCTGGTCATGCTGAGGCGAGACCTCGGCTACGCCTGTGAGCAAAAGCGCTTTTTCAGAGCGTGGGAAGCGCAATGACGCAGCAGAAAAAATCTTCGCACATCGTCGTCGCTCCTGCTGTCAAATCGAAGCAGGGCGACACCACCATCTATCTCACTTTCCTTCCCGGCAGCGATTTGCTGCAGATTGCGGATATTCGTCGGCTGCAGCGCGACAAAAACCATGCACTGGAAGGATTCCAACGCCAGGAGATTCGCGACCACGTCAACGAAATCAAGCAGTACCTGGACGAAGGGGGGATGCTGTTCCCGAACGCGATCATTTTGGCTCTGGAGCCCACTATCAAGTTTGAGGGGTCCCGCGGGAGTCCAGCAAAGGAAGTCACTGTCAAGGGCTCGTCGTTGGGCCGGCTTCACATTCCGGTGCGGGACCCGGGGCAGCGCCTCGCTTGGATCGTCGATGGCCAACAGCGATCGCTGGCACTGTCCAAGTCGAAGAATCCCGGCCTAGTTGTCCCGGTGGTCGCCTTCGTGACAAATTCGATCCACGTGCAACGGGAGCAGTTCATCTTGGTGAACCGGGCCAAACCGCTGCCCCAACGATTGATCGACGAACTCCTGCCCGAAACCCAGGGCGTCTCCCTGCCGCGCGATCTTACGACGCGCCAAATGCCGAGCCAGTTGTGCAACGCGCTCAACTCGCATGAGCAATCGCCCTTAAAAGGCTTGATCAAACGCTCTTCGCAGGCCAGTGGATCTGGACACGTTGTCACAGACACCGCTATTTTGGACATGATCAGGCGCAGCCTCAACAATCCCAATGGTGCATTGGCGGACTTCAAAGCGCTTGGCGATGAAACGGGCGACGCCAGTTTGATGTTGCAAACGCTGATCGATTTTTGGTCTGCTGTTCGCGACACCTTCCCCGACGCTTGGGGAAAGCCCCCTTCAGAAAGCCGGCTGATGCATTCGACCGGTATCGCAGCGCTGGGCGATCTAATGGATCGAATCGCCGCGCGAGCCACGACGCGAAAGCGCCAGCGGGAGTTCTTCGCCACAGAACTCGCGCGCATCAAGAAAGACTGCGCGTGGACAGAGGGGGCCTGGAAGGGCCTCGACAGGGAATGGGACCAGATCCAGAACACGCCGCAGGATGTCAAGATGCTTTCGCAGGCCCTGGTGCAACTCTATGCCCAGAAGATCAAGCGATGAAATTCATCTTCGCCGACTCCATGGACATGATCGATCCGACCTTCGACTTCGAAGCGGATCGGGCGGGCGCGGACCGCGAGATGTACTGGGGTGACGTCTATCCACATGAATTTTTTCCAACGCCGCCTTACCAAGGCGTTCTGGTATCGCGCGGCATCGTCGGTGATGACATGTTTCCTGGAAAGTACCCGGAAGACCTGATGATGCGGTTCCGCCGAGTAGGCGCCCGCAAGTTCCTCCGAATGGAAGGCAAGCTCGCGAAGATGGACATCTTCGGGGACTGTGGCGCGTTCTCGTATGTGGACCGAGAGGTACCGCCCTA
Source organism: Acidovorax sp. (assembly GCF_046291265.1). Classification (GTDB taxonomy): domain Bacteria; phylum Pseudomonadota; class Gammaproteobacteria; order Burkholderiales; family Burkholderiaceae_C; genus Acidovorax. Next base: position 33,857 of record NZ_JBKBTV010000023.1, read on the forward strand.
CACGCCAGAAATGATGCTCGATTTCTATGCGGACGGCGGCTTCACACACGGGTGCTCGGTAGACCATATCATTTTCGACTTTTTGCCAGAGAGTCGAGGGATGGAAGGCGGCACACCTGAAGCCCGCCGGCGCTTCGACATCACGCTGGAAAACGCTGCCGCCTTCTTGAAGGCCTCCAAGGCAATGGGCAAAGGCTTTACGCCTCTGGGCGTAATTCAGGGATGGTCGCCCGACAGTATGGCCGTTGCAGGTCAACGTCTGGAGAAGATGGGCTACACGTATCTGGCCATCGGCGGGATGGTGCCTCTATCTGCGGATCAAGTGCATCAATGTCTGCAGGCAATCCGGCAGAAGATCTCCAGCAAGGTGAAGCTGCACATTCTCGGATTCGCAAAAGCGGAGCAGATTCACGAGTTTACGGATTACGGTATTGCAAGCTTCGACAGCACCTCGCCACTGACGCGTGCGTTCAAGGATGCCAAAGCGAACTACTACTTGCCGGGCACCAACGGCGGCCTGGAGTACTTCACGGCGATACGTGTTCCTCAGGCGACTGAAAACGCACGGCTAAAGCGCAAGGCCAAAGAATCCGGCGTCGACCAGGAGAGCTTGGTCAAGCTGGAGGAGGGCGCATTGCGCGAACTCAGGCTGTACGACAAGAACGGCGGTTCTAGCAAACACGCATGCGATGCCGTGCTTAACTACAACCGTGAATTTCTGTGGGATGCCAAAAAAAGCGCGACCGCCAATGAGATTGCTTTTGGGAAGGCCAAAGCGGCCCTCCAGCGCACGCTCGACGAAACGCCCTGGAAGCGATGCAACTGCCGTGTCTGTAGTGAAGCTGGCATCGATGCCGTGATCTTCCGTGGTAGCAATCGGAACAAACGACGGGGCTTTCACAACCTGGCCGTCTACAACCAACATTTCAAGAAGTTCGCACAATGAGTTCGACGTTCAAGTACCGCGCGGTCGCGGCACAACAGGCGCCCGGCGCGCATGTTTTAGCTTTCGCAGCCACGGCGAGCGACATCTTGGCGACCTGCGAGATCAGCCGAGCAGGCCGTTCCGAGAACGGAAAACTGTTCGGCTTCCAGCGACCCCAGATCGCGGGACACATTCAGGAGATCCAAGACTACCTCCGGAAGCCTGAAGCCGTGCTGCCCAACGCCGTTGTTGTGGGATTCCTGGGAGGAACAAAAATTAAGGCTCTAGGCAACGGTGTCGTGGAAATCTCAATTTCGACCGCCGGTGGAAAACCCGGTTTTGTAGTCGACGGGCAGCAACGTCTGACGGCGCTCGCGAAAACGGGACGCGACGACTTCGAGGTGTTCGTGTCTTGCGTTGTCTGCGACAGTGAGGAGGAACTGCGCAGGCAGTTCATTCTGATCAACAACACCAGACCGCTACCGAAGTCCCTGATCTACGAACTGCTGCCTGAGGTGAAAGCGCTGCCCAAGCGCCTCACCTCGCGTGCGCTCGCGGCGAAGCTTGTCGAGTTGCTGAACTACCGTCCCGAGTCGTCTCTCCACGGCCAGATTGCCATGCACACCAACCCCGGTGGGGCAATCAAGGACACCTCGTTGCAGAAGGTCATCATGAATTCTGCTGACAGCGGCGCGATTCGGGACCACGCCGACGTCAACACGCGCATGGAGTTCGGCTATCAGTTGCTGAGCAACTTCTATGCGGCTGTCGCGCAAGTGTTTCCCAAGGCTTGGCACGATCACACGCCCCGCACATCTCGCCTTGTGCACGGTGCGGGCGTCGTGTCCATGGGGTACGTCATGGAAACGCTTTACAGCCGGACGGGCAGCATCGCGGTTGAGGACTTCGTCGAAGGGCTGCAGCCGCTGGTGAAGAACTCCGCCTGGACCTCTGGCGCCTGGACGTTCGTTGACGGCGCCGTCGCCAAATGGGATGAGGTCGAGAACACTCCACGACAGATCCAGCGGCTGTCCCTGCATCTTGTTGGCAGGGTGAAGCGCGCGGAAGCCCTCAAGCAGCGCACAAAAGAAAGGAAGACGAAATGATTGCGAAAAAGGCCATCGTCCTCTTTTCTGGAGGGCAAGACTCCACGACATGCTTGGCGTGGGCGCTCAATCAGTATGAGCACGTCGAGACGATCGGGTTTGACTACGGCCAGAACCACCGCATTGAATTGGATTGCCGGCACACCGTCCTGGCCCGCATCCGAAACGACTTTCCCCAGTGGGCGGAGCGGCTTGGCGAAGACCACTTGCTCGAGATCGGCGTACTCGGGAGGATCAGCGATACGGCGCTTACCAAAGATGCGGAAATCGTTCTTCAGAACGACGGGCTACCCAACACGTTCGTTCCTGGACGGAACTTACTCTTCCTTACGCTGGCGTCCGCGGTCGCCTATCGGAGGGGCTGCACCGTACTGGTAGGCGGGATGTGCGAAACCGACTTTTCAGGCTACCCAGACTGCCGGGATAACACGATGAAGGCGATGCAGGTCGCCTTGAGCCTTGGCATTGCGCGCCCGTTGGTGATCGAGACGCCTCTGATGTGGATCGATAAGGCCGAGACGTGGCAGTTGGCGGCGACGCTCGGCGGCGACAAACTGGTTAAGACCATTCAGGAAGACACGCATACCTGCTACCGGGGCGACCGTGAGCACATGCACGAGTGGGGATTCGGCTGCGGTACCTGTCCGGCGTGCGAGCTAAGGGCTGGGGGATACAGCAACTGGCAAAAGGAGACTCGCCCATGAGTTACATGGTTAAGGAGATCTTTTATACCTTGCAAGGAGAAGGCGGGAATGCCGGCAGGGCCGCAGTCTTCTGCCGATTCGCCGGTTGCAATCTCTGGTCAGGCCGGGAAGTCGATCGGGTATCCGCTCAGTGCAAGTTCTGCGACACGGAGTTTGTTGGCGTGGACGGCACCGGCGGAGGTAAGTTTGCAACACCTTCCGAATTGGTCTCCGAGGTAGCGGCACATTGGCCCGCGACGGCCGCGGGTAAGAAACTGGTGGTCTTGACAGGTGGAGAGCCGTTGCTGCAGGTGAATGCTGAGTTGATCTGCGCGTTGCACGCAAGCGACTTCGAAGTCGCCGTGGAAACAAATGGCACAGTCGAAGCGCCGCATGGCTTGGATTGGATCTGCGTAAGCCCGAAGGCGAATACCGAGCTTAAGGTCAGAGAAGGCCGAGAACTCAAAGTCGTCGTGCCGCAGCCTGGCCTGGATCTTGACGCCCTGATCAGGCTAAGCTTTGACCGGCACCTGCTGCAGCCCATGGATGGCCCACTGTTGAGGGAGAACACCCAATGGGCCATCGACTACTGCATGCGCGACCCGCGCTGGCGCCTCAGCGTGCAGACCCACAAGATGGTGGGCATACGATGACATTCGAACTAAGCCAGCGGTTTTTCTTTGATGCCGCACACACCCTCAACAGGGAAATCGACGTCGAGCCGAGCAGACGCATTCACGGACATACCTATCAGGTGGAAGTCGGTGTGACCGGCGTCAAGGATGAAACGACCGGCATGGTTGTTGACCTTGGCCATCTCCGTCGGGACATTGCAATTCTGCGCGATGAACTGGACCACCGGTTGCTTGACGATGTGCGAGATCTCGGGCAGCCGACGCTTGAGAACCTCTGCCTGTATATAGCGAAGCGGCTCCAGACCACGGCCACATTGCACTCGGTGAAAGTCTGGCGCGAATCGATTGGGGACTCTTGTACCTTAAGGGTCAGCGAGACTGGGCTTTCGTAGATTTAAGTCTTTGCAGCAAAGAGAGATCAAGCGTGGCAACCTTTTCCAATGTCGCTCAGTGGGTGCCAGAAACCGACGGGGAACGGTTGTTCTTGTCCATTTATCAGTTCGTCGCACCAAACGTTCCGGATCTCTTCAAGTCCAACAGTTGGGTGGTGTCGCCGGCAGGTCTATCTGAATTGTGTCGCCTTGCAGTATCAATGGAACTTACTCATCGCTGCCTCAATGCTGGCGTGGACCTGTACACCGCAAGTCCCTACGCTTCAGTGGACTCGCTCATTCACCGACTGCGACTGCAAGTGGGGCTACATCAAGCGCCGGAGATTCTTTTAAGACTTGCGCAGTCGACGAGGCTAGCGGCCTTTGCTTATATTCACCGAAAATTGACGCCGGCGCGAATTGGAGAAGTTCACCGAAACGGCACGAATATGTGCTGCTGGTGCGGCGTAACTACGGCGCGTAAGCGCGGGACTTTACCTGCGTTTAAGGCAACGGTGGAGCATCTTTGGCCTGAGTTTCTTGGAGGCACCTCTGCACCTGAGAATCTGACTATTGCGTGCGAAGAGTGCAACTCGGCGCGTCAGCACGCATTTAGTTGGGCATGGTTCCCGGCGCAGGCCGTCAACGAGAAGCTAGATAAGAATGGATCTGTACCCAGAGAAATTCTGCTTGCCCTCGCCCTTCACAGGTTGATGAAAGTTGCGAGTGGGCAAACCACGCTGGCACTTGGAAAGATGTCGCTTAAAGATGCGGCAAGACACCTTAATCCGGCAATACCGGCTATAAGCCTAGAAAAAGGCGTTCGGTACACATTTTTTGAGATTTTGCAGAACGCAACGGAGTGAAATATGGCTACAGCAAAGAAGACAGTCGCGAGCAAGACACCGGCAAAAAAGGCCGTTGCGGCGAAATCTACAACTCAAACTCGTGAGTATCCGGCTCTGGAGAATATTCAACGCACCGATTCAACCGGGGTTCGCTTCTACTTGTTTCACGCCCCCGCTTCCGAGATTTACCAATGGGGCTTGATTGATAGGATGTCACCCACGAATCCCAAGGCGATTCAACGAAGACTCAACAAAACCAAGGTTCTCCGCATTAAGGAATTTTTGGACTTCCCCGGAAATACCATCGCTACATCAGTTGTCATTGTGTTCAACGACAAGATGGTTGACTTTAACTCAACCTCTGACGGTATCGGTGTCCTGTCGGTTAGTTGGAAGCCGACTGTGGCTGCGGGGATCATTGTTGACGGGCAGCACCGCGTAATCGGAGCTCACGACTATGACGCTGATATTGACCTTAATGTCGTCGGTATTACAGGCGCCGATGATACGGAGGGTGCCTTTCAATTTCTCGTCATAAACAACAACAGTTCAAAAGTTAATCCAAGTCAAGTCAAGGCGTTGTTCACGTCATACAAAGAAGAGGCGCTTCTGCAGCGGATGCTCGATAGCGGAAGTACAAACGTCGACGCAGAGAAAATTACAGCGTTGGATTACTTTGACGGCGGTGCTGACAGCCCGTTCAAGGGTCAGCTGAAATGGGCAAAGAATGAGAAGGGTTTTGTGGTTGCCAACGCCTTGGAATCGGGCCTAAGTGAAGTACAGAACAGGAGTTCGCTGCTTTCTATTGGCGAACTTGAGCTCGATACTTTTGCCGGCGTTTGGACCGTTATCAAAGAACAGTGGGGCGACATGTGGAACGAAAAGTCTCACTTGCTCGAAAAAGCTTCTGTACAGGCACTTACAGCATACGTTTGCGATGCTCTGGAGAAGTTGTTGGTGTACGCAGAAGACGACATCGACTATTCCGATCCGGAAGTCCTGGCGAAAGGTGTCAGGCAGGTTTTGAGGATGCTTGAGCCAGGTTTCTTTGAAGTGCAGTGGGCAGTGACCGGGCTAGACACTCGAGCAGGGCACGAAATGCTGATGTCTGACCTCAAAAAGATGGCGAGCAATGTGAAGGCTCGGCGCCCTTGGTACACAAGCCTCGAGACAGTGAATATTGGCGCTGTTTCTGGTGGTCAAGTTGAGAAAGGTGCACGTCCTAGGAAAGTCAAGTCCTGACGGGCGGGTTGTGAGATGAGACATCGACATCATCGACCGCGCCGGCGCGAAGAAATAGCAGACTACGGCGTCAACCCTGGAGAGGACGCGCGCAATTTGAGTGCGTTTTTTATCACCTGATGCCGGATGTACGCGCAGTATCCGATTGAGATGATTAGCACTGCGTAGGGGAGGGCGACTTCCGCGTCGAAGATCCCGTTTGGTATCTTGAGGCTCGGAAGCACCTGCTTGAAAAGATGCACGACGACCACGATGACGGCAATCATCACGCCCAGGAAAAGTTGAATCCTGAAGTGCTGGACGAGATCCTTGGCTTCCCTGTGGTTCAGGAAGAAAGGGTGTACGAGCGATACGTCTTGCTGCTCGAGAAACAGCCTTTCAATGTTGGTAATAATCACCAGGTTTCGGTCAAACCATGCGTACGCGTCGAAGACGTTCGCGCAATACCACCCGCACAACAGGAGAGCTATCGCAGTCGCATGGTGGATGGAGATGACATTCTTTTCCTGAAACGCGAAAGCCGCGTAGGCGCCACCAAGGAGTGCGACGCTTTGCCACAGCAAGAGAACATGGCGATTCAGGTGATTGGACGTCTGCCGATACATCTCGAGCAGGAACTCCGTTCGTGGAACACTCATATCACTTGGCTTGGCACTTGTTTGCGATGTACTCATTTGCTTTTTCTTTGGATGGTCTGCCTTAACGGCGCTAGAGGAGACGGCGTTTAGATCCGCTGGATAACAAAGATTTGCACGATAGCAGCCTATGTTGTAGTACGGAACCTATTTGGGCTTCGCCGGTTTACCGTACACATCGCATGATACGAAGTGTTTAGGAGTGACTTCAGCCTACAGCCGAAGACTGGGCAGCGAACGTCTGAATCGATTGCCATGCACCGGTCTATTCAATTGACTGGAAGGTCGAACATCCGTCGGCTGTTGGAGCTGCAGGCTCGAATGATCTCGTCGACATCGCGACCCATGAGTTCTGCCACGCCGGCGGCGACCCATGGAAGATTGGCCGGCTCGTTGTGTCCACGACGTTTTTCGGCATTCTTGGGAAACAGATAGGGGGCATCCGTCTCAAGGTGCAGTCGATCCAGCGGTATGGCCGGCAGGGCCTCTCGAAGCGCCTGGCCGCGTTGGAGATCTGTGACCCAGCCCGTGATGCCAATGTCGAGCCCCAGCGCGAGAAAGGCTTCTGCTTCCGCGCGGTTGCCCGTGAAACAGTGCACGACGCCACGCGCTCCATCGGCCACCACAGGGGTAAGCATGTCGTGGAAATCGGTGAAGGCGTCGCGGCAGTGCAGAAAAAGCGGCTTGCCAGTCTCTACGGCCATTGACAGCTGTTGCTCGAAGGCCATGCGCTGCGCTTGGGGAGTCGAAAAGTTGCGGTTGTAGTCAAGGCCGCACTCTCCGACAGCCACGACTTCCGGGCATTTCCAGAGTTCAGTCAGCTCGCGAAAGGTGCTTGGGTCGTACGATTTTGAGCCGTGGGGGTGTACCCCAGCAGTCGCGAAGACGGTGCCCGGATTGGCTCTTGCAAGCTCAAGGGCCAGACGGCTGGAAACCGCCGATGTGCCTGTCGCGAGGATCTGGGTCACGTTGGCCGCCCGTGCACGCATCAACAATTGATCAGTCAGCGACACCAACTGCGCCGAGTGGAAATTGACGCCGATGTCGACCAATTGCGCTCGTTCGAATTTTGATCCTGTGCTCATGCGCCAATGGTATGAGGTGCGGCAGATCGTCCATCTGTGCGCAGGTGCGGGACTGTGCTTGGGTGACGCCGCAGCAGGCACACCCTCGACTTCTTCTTCGCCCTTCAGAAGGCCCCGAGTTTCTGGAACTCGCCGCGCAACAGCGCGACGACCTGGGCGAGGTCCAGGGCCTCGAGTCGGTTCTTTTTCAGGAAGGCCGCCCACTGTCGTTGCTTCGCAGCATCCTGCACGAATGTATCGCTCAAGCCCGAGGGGAGGGTGCTGGGCATCGCGAGTTTCCGCCGATCAAAAGTGGCCTCGACTGCGCGGCGCAGTTCGGCGGTTTTCAAGGCACCTTCGGTCAGCAACACCCATAGATCAAAGTAGTCCTTCATGCGGGTATTGGCGATGCCGAGCAGGCACAGCGCATGAAACTTCTCGGCCACCACCGTGTATTTCGGATAGGAGCGCAGTTGCGGGGCGGGCAGGTCTTCGAGCAGCACCGGGTAGCTGACCGTCTCCGGCGCCGGCGTGACCGCGTCGCCAAAACCGATGTCCACCTGCAGCGCGATGCGCGCACCATCCAGCTTCGCCCGCAGGTCGATCCGCACACCGCCGTAGCCCGCCTCCCTGCGGATCACCGAGCCATTGACCGAGGCAGGATCGAATGCGATGCCATCCTCCACCTCGATCTGGCAGATCTCGCGGAAGGCCGCCACAGCGGTGTCGATATCGTCCGGACCAAATCCCAGCAGGTCCGCATCCCGCGTCGGCCGATGCGGTTGGTCGTACCACAGCGAAAACAGCAGTGCGCCCTTGAGCAGGTAGTTGGCGGCATGCAGCGATACCGACAGCCGGTACAGGAGCCGCTCCAACCCATAGTGAGTCAGTGTCAGGTTGAAGTCCTGCTTCGTGGCATCGGCGCGCTGCTTCAGGCGGGCGCGGATGGAAGCGGCCAGGTTGCGGCTCATGCGGTGACGCTTTCCAGATAGGGCCGCATGACATTGGCAACGCGATCCACCGTGGCGTAGTGCCAGAGCGCATCCATGGTCAGCTTGCGCTGTGTCCAGCCATCGCGCAGCGCTTCCAGCGCTACGTCCAGGCCGATCTTGTTGCGGTACTTGAAACAGTCAGCCACCGTCTTGGCCGCGTTGAACACCGGGACGTTCACGCCGTCGATCTCGACCGGCTCGATGCCCTCGGTCAGAGCGTCGCCGGACATGCGCACCACGCGCAGGGCAGGCTGGTCCAGCCGGGGTGTGGGCGAGTGATGGGGGATTGCCATCCAGACCTCGAAGGGCGCTTGCGTGCCGATGCCATGGACGCGCAGCGCCGACAGCAGGCACACCACGCCACGCGGCACGCGCAGGGCTACCTCGGCCAGAGACCGGTGCTCGCTGAGCGGGCGCCCTGGCAGGCTGTAGACGCCGCGGGCGATGCGCTCAAGCTTGCCGGCTGCAACCAGCCGGCTGAGCACCACGGTCGGCAGGCCCTGCTCAGCCAGATCTCGCGCGCGCAGCAGTGGCCGACCTCCGGCGAACGCAAGGACGGCTTGTTCGAGCGTAGAGTCCGAGCCCATCCCTGAAGTATGTTGCAATAATTAGTCATTTGTCAATAAACGACTAGCTAACGCAATGCCATTGAAGGCTACCTGGAAATGCCAAAGGCGTGAGTTTCGGAACAGCGCTCCCACCGCGTAAGGCGAACCCATCCTGGAAGCCCGGTAGGACACCCTGCCTGCGCCGTCTTGCAGCCAGCGCGTTTGACGCGCGCAAAATAGAGCCTCGGTGCTGGCGATCGTTGACGATTGATGGGCAGGAGTAGCTTCCCCGCAAACCGAGTCCATCTCCCGCGCCAGTAAAAGCGCTCGTTTTTCGACGGTAGAAGTGACGGTAAAGTACGATGTCCCAACCCAACAAAGCTAGCATTCATGCGGGTTTTCGGCCCTCGGAAACCATTGAGTGGGAGTGAGCCGACGGGGCCATGCTCACTGAAATACTGTTTATTTAAACAGTATTGATGCACAATGCACCGGATCTCCCAGAGCTTTGTGTGCCATGGCCCAGCCTCACGACCTCTACTATTTTCTCTATCCCCCACCGCTTGTCGCCGAAGCGGCTAGGCACGCGTTTCTACGCGCCCAAGGGGACCTTCAGCTGGGTAGAGGGCTGGGTAAAGGCGATCCTATGCCCGACGACCGGCTGCACATCACACTGCACTCCCTGGGGCGCTTCCTGAACGGCGTTCCACGAGAGGTACTTGACCTGGCGCTCGCTGCGGGTGGGGCAATGGACTACGAGCCGTTTGGCGTCAGCCTCAATTTGCTGCAGTCCCGGGGCGGGGGTGGCGCAGGGAAGCTGGGTACTGTCGAGTTGGCTGCGCAAGCGGGCGCAGCGCGCGAACTGCGAGGGTTTCAGCGGGCACTGGGCAACACCATGCGCCGCATGGGGTTTGGCGAATCGCAGATACGCAGCCATTTCAATCCGCACATGACTTTGCATTACCAACATGAAGGCATTGGCCGCACGGCTGTTGCGCCCATCACGTGGACGGCGATGCAGTTTGCCTTGGTCGACAGTCTCTACGGGTTGGGCAGGCACGAGGTGCTGGCGCGTTGGTTCCTGGAGGCGCGGCAACAGGCCTTCGTTGATTGGTGATGATGTGAAGCTGGTGGATACCCGTGCACCCTTGGGTCATGGCGTCGTCCAGCGAAAGCTCTAGCGGCTACCATCCACCGCAGCCGCACGATCTCTTTCTTTCTTCATGACAACTCCTCACGATTTCTGGCCCAGTTGCGGTTTCCAAACCCTGGAGCGCAACGCGCGTGGCTGGCTGGTGCCCACCAATGGATACTTGCAGTGGCTACTCGCCCGGCCTGAGCTGGCGCTGGTGCCAGAGTCCTGCGCTGACGAGATCGCACTGCACGAATCGCTGGCGTTGTCGCCTGCGCGGGTGGTTTCAGCGGCCGAGCTGGCGGCGCTGGAGGACGACGATGCCCGCGAAAACTACGCCGTGTTTCTGCGCTTTCGCGATGGCCTGCTGGCTGCGGGCACTTTGGAAGCGTACTACCTGCAACTCATGCGCAGCGGATCGGTGAACGTGCCCGCTGTGTTTATCGACGCCGTGGTGCAAGCTCTGCTGCGCAACCTGCTTGACGATTGCAACGATGCCTTTGAAGCCCGTGCGGCCGAGATGCTGTTTCGCCCGCAACGCATCACTTTGCAAGACGGGCAAATGCTGGCAGGCGATCGTGAAACGCTGGACATGTTGAATGAGACGGCGGGCTTGGGCGAGGTGGGGCGGCTCCTTTTGCAAAGCGGGGCACTTCAGCCCACAGCGCAGGTGCAGGTGCTGGCCGTCGACAACGCCGGTCAGTATTGGCAAGCGAGTGATCGCCACCACTTTCTGCTCGACCTGACCCACGAACTGACGCAGGACCTGAGCCATGGCTTGACTTTCAAGATGACCCGCGCCCGCTCGGGCTTGAAGGCGCTGGCCCGGGTCTTGGAGCGCTGGGTGGCCCACTTGCTGGGCGTGCAGGTGTCGATTGAGCCTGTGCACCAAGTCACCGACAGTGCGTGGCGCTGGCATGTGGGGCTGGATGTGGAGTCCACCGCCATCCTCAACGACTTGTACGAGGACCGCTCGGTCGATGCGGATCGCATGGCGCGCCTGGTGAGTCTGTTCACACTGACTTTCGCCGACCCGGCCGAGATGCGCGCGGATGTGGCGGGCAAGCCGGTGTACTTGGGGCTGGCGACCACGGCAGATGGTGTGGTGCGCATCAAGCCGCAGAACCTGTTGCTCAATCTGCCGCTGGCGGCGCAATCTTGAGATGCTATTGAATGGATAGCTGCTAGCGCTTTATCTATAAGCGCTGGAGACCTATTTCATTCAAATTTTCTATTTCTACCCTCATCAAGTAGGTCGGGTTAGCGCAGCGTAACCCGACGCCACCGCTGCGGGGCGTGCAGGTGTCGGGTTACGCCCTGGCGGGCTAACCCGACCTACGTGGCTGACCTTTGTTAACCCGACCGAGATGCGCGCCGACGTGGCGGGCAATCCGGTGTACCTGGGGCTGGCGATCAAGGCAGATGGCGTGGTACGCATCAAGCCGCAGGACTTGCTGCTCAATCTGCCGCTGGCATCAGCGTCTTGATTGCTATCGAATAAATAGCTGCTAGCGGATGATGAATAAGCGCTAGCGGCTAATTTGATTGAAATTTCTCCACGCCGGATGTTAGCCCTGTGCCAGACGCTTATCCAATCGTCATCAGGCTGGCATTGCCCCCGGCCGCCGCCGTGTTCACACTGAGCGCGCGTTCGATCACCAGCCGTTCCAAAGGAATGTCCACGGCGCCGGGCTGCAGTGCCGTCACGCCCACGATGGGACCATCGCGGCGGGCGAGGGCGGAGCACGCGGCCTGCAGCGATGGGGCGTCGCCGTGGTGCAGCACGGCATCCAGCACCAAAGTGCCGTTGTTCAGTGTGTTGTCCTGCAGCATGACCTGCGCTTGCACCAGCGTGGGCAATTGCGTGCGCTGGCTGGCCTGGGCGGTGGACCACAGGGCTGTGCCGCCAGTGGCGAGCACGGCTGCGGTCTGCACCAGCAGGTCGTCCACACTTTGCGCCAGGCACAGCACCCGGGCGCGCGGTGCCAGGGTGTAGACGTTGCGCTCGCCCGTGGGGCCGGGCAGGGTGCGGGCGGTGCCGCTTTGGGTTTGCTGGGCAAACTGCTGGCAGGTGGTGGCCAGAGTTGCGTTGCCTTGTTGCTGCGCCCATTGCTGCAAGGTGGCCAAGGGCGCCAGCAGGCGCTCGCGCGCAGCATCTTCGGGCGGGGTGGCGCTGTCAGCATCCGCAAAGGTGCGTGCCAGCGCATCGGCCGGGCGCTGCGACAGCAGGCGCAGCAGGTACAGCGGCCCACCTGCTTTCGGTCCCGTGCCCGACAGGCCTTCGCCGCCAAACGGCTGTACGCCCACCACGGCACCGACCATGTTGCGGTTCACGTACACATTGCCTGCGTGGGCGCGGTTCACCACGCGGGCAATGGTTTCGTCGATGCGGGTGTGTACGCCCTGGGTCAGGCCGTAGCCGGTGGCGTTGATCTGGTCCAGCAACTGGTCCAGGTCGTTGCGTGCGTAGCGCACCAGGTGCAGCACAGGGCCGAAGACTTCGCGCTGCAGCTCGCCGATGTGGTTCAGCTCGATCAGCGTGGGGGGCACAAAGGTGCCTTGGTGGGTCGCAGTCGCAAGGTGCTGCGGGTGCTGGAACACGCGGTGGCCTTGCGCCTTGAAGTTCTCGATGTGTTGGGTGATGCCCGCTTGCGCTTCGGCATCGATCACCGGGCCCACGTCCACCCGCAGCGCACCGGGGTTGCCCACGCGCAGTTCGCCCATGGCGCCTTGCAGCATCTCCACCACGCGGTCGGCGGCTTCTTCCTGCACGCACAGCACGCGCAGGGCGGAGCAGCGCTGGCCTGCGCTGTCAAAGGCCGACGACACCGCATCGCCCACCACCTGTTCCACCAGCGCGGACGAGTCCACGATCATTGCGTTCTGCCCCCCGGTTTCGGCAATCAGCGGGATGGGGCGGCCTGCGGCATCCAGGCGCCCGGCCACCGTGCGCTGCAGGATGCGCGCCACCTCGGTGGAGCCAGTGAACATCACGCCCATCACGCGGGCGTCGCCAATCAGGCGGGCGCCCACGGTCTCGCCCTGGCCGGGCAGCAACTGCACGGCGGCGCGGGGCACACCGGTCTGCCACAGAAGGCGCACGGCTTCGGCGGCGATCAGCGGGGTCTGCTCTGCCGGCTTGGCCAGCACGGGGTTGCCTGCGGCCAGCGCTGCCGCCACCTGGCCCATGAAGATGGCGAGCGGGAAGTTCCAGGGGCTGATGCAGGCCACCGGGCCCAGCGGGATGTGGGTGGCGTTGTCGAAGGTGCTTTGCACCTGGGCCGCGTAGTAGCGCAGAAAGTCCACGGCCTCGCGCACTTCGGCGATGGCGTTGCTGGCGCTCTTGCCTGCTTCGCGCATCAGCAGGCCCATGAGGGGCTGGATGCGCTCCTCCAGCAAGTCGGCCGTGCGCAGCAGCGCGGCAGCACGCTCGGTGGGCGGTGTGGCCGCCCAGGGGGCTGCGGCGGCCTGGGCGTGGGCCAGGGCCTGGTCCACATCGGCGGTAGTGGCCTCTTGCACCTGGCCCACCACATCGCTGTGGTCGGCGGGGTTGCGCACGGGCTGCATGGGGCCTGCGGGGGCATCAGTACCCAGCAAAGGGGCGGCGGTCCAGGCATGGGCGGCAGTGGCTTGCAGGGCGGCGGCCAGTTCGGTCAGCGTGTTTTCGTTCGACAGGTCCAGCCCGCGGGAGTTGCTGCGGTGGGCTCCATACAGGCCCTGCGGCGTGGCAATGCGGGGGTGGGGCAAGCCCGCAGTGCCTTCCACCGCAGCTTGCCGGTCTACGACCAACACGGGGCTCTTTACCAGCTCATCCAGTGCAATCGTTTCGTCGGCAATGCGGTTCACGAACGAGGTGTTGGCGCCGTTCTCCAGCAGGCGGCGCACCAAATAGGCTAGCAGGGTTTCGTGCGTACCCACGGGGGCGTAGATGCGGCAGGGGCGGCCGAGCTTGCCCGCAGTGATGGCACCCACCACCTGCTCATACAGCGGCTCGCCCATGCCGTGCAGGCACTGGAATTCGTATTGGCCCGCGTAGTAGTTGCTGCCCGCCAGTTGGTAGATGGTGGCCACCGTCTCGGCGTTGTGCGTGGCGAACTGGGGGTACACGGCCTCGGGCGCGGCCAGCAGCTTCTTGGCGCAGGCGATGTACGAAATGTCGGTGTGCACCTTGCGGGTGTAGACGGGGTAGTCCTCAAGCCCATCAACCTGGGCGCGCTTGATTTCGCTGTCCCAGTAGGCGCCCTTGACCAGGCGCACCATCAGTCGGCGCTGGGTGCGGCGGGCCAGGTCGACCACGCAGTCGATGACGAAGGGGCAGCGCTTTTGGTAGGCCTGGATGACGAAGCCAATGCCGTTCCAGCCCGCCAGCGTGGGCTCGTGGCACAGGCGCTCCAGCAGGTCCAGCGACAGCTCCAGGCGGTCGGCTTCTTCGGCGTCGATGTTCAGGCCGATGTCGTACTGCTTGGCCAGGGCGGTCAGGCGCAGCACCAGCGGGTACAGCTCGTTCATCACCCGGCCAAACTGCGCGCGGCTGTAGCGCGGGTGCAGGGCCGAGAGCTTGATGGAGATGCCCGGCCCTTCGTAGATGCCGCGCCCGGCGGACGCCTTGCCAATCGCATGGATGGCCTGCTCGTAGGACTGGTAGTAGCGCAGGGCATCCGCGCTGGTCAGTGCGGCCTCGCCGAGCATGTCGTACGAATAGCGAAAGCCCTCCGCTTCCATCGTGCGGGCGTTGCGCAGGGCCTCGTCAATGGTCTCGCCGGTCACAAACTGCTCACCCATCATGCGCATGGCCATGTCCACGCCTTTGCGGATCAGCGGCTCGCCGCCTTTGCCAATCAGGCGGCCCAGCGAGTTACCCAGGCTGCCTTCGCTGTGCGTGGCCACCAGCTTGCCGGTGATGAGCAGGCCCCAGGTGGCGGCGTTGACGAACAGGGACGGGCTCTTGCCCAGGTGGGCATCCCACTGGCCGTGGCTGATCTTGTCGCGGATCAGCGCATCGCGCGTAGCCTTGTCGGGGATGCGCAGCAGCGCCTCGGCCAGGCACATCAGCGCCACGCCTTCTTGCGACGACAGCGAAAACTCCTGCAGCAGCCCCTGCACGATGCCCGCGCGCCCGGCGCTGGCCTTGCGTTCGCGCAGTGCCTTGGCAATGCGCAGGGCCAGTTGCTCGGCTGACGCGGCTTGATCGCCAGGCAGGCGGGCCTGGGCCAGCAGCGGGGCCAGGGCCTCGGGCTCGGGGCGGCGGGTGGCGGCGGTGATGGCAGCGCGCAGCGGGTTGTTCAGCGGGGTGCGGGGGGCGAAGTCAGCGAACGGAGCAGAGGGCAGGGCGGTGGGCTGCGTCATGGCGGTGTCTTTCGGTGGATTTGTGGGCCAAAAGCCTGTTTGGCGTGATGATGGCAATGATCCTTGGACCGATGCTGAATAAATGTTCGAAAATTGCATCTAACGCCGAACTAATAACTATCCAGAATGCAAGCAGATCCCGATATCGACCGAATCGACCGCAAGATCCTGTCAATCCTGCAGGAAGACGGCCGCATTGCCAACCTCAAGCTGGCCGAGGCCGTAGCCCTGTCCCCTACGGCGGTGCTTGCGCGGGTGCAGCGCCTCACGCGCGATGGCTTCATCCTTGGCTACGAGGCGCGGCTGAACCCGTTGAAGCTGGGCGCGGGCATGCTGGTGTTTGTGGAGGTGCTGCTCGACCGCACCACGCCCA
Source organism: Acidovorax sp. (assembly GCF_046291265.1). Lineage (GTDB taxonomy): Bacteria > Pseudomonadota > Gammaproteobacteria > Burkholderiales > Burkholderiaceae_C > Acidovorax. The sequence continues at coordinate 49,757 of NZ_JBKBTV010000023.1, forward strand.
ATGTGTTCGACCAGTTCAAGGCCGCCGTGCAGGTGCACCCCGAGATCATGGAGTGCCATATGGTGGCGGGCGGGTTTGACTACCTGCTGAAAACCCGCTCTGCCGACATGAACGCCTACCGCCTGTTTGCGGGCAATGTGTTGTGGCAATTGCCGGGGGTGCGCGAGACGCGTACCTATGCGGTGATGGAAGAGGTCAAGCACACCAACCACTTGTATCTGCGCTGAGCGCGGAGGCCGCGTCAGCACCGCAAAGCGGCCTGAAAGCCACAACCGCATTGGCTCGCGCGGCATAAGCCCGCATAATCAGCCGCAGATTTGCCCGAATTGAGGAGAAGAACCATGACCGCCTTGCCCTACGCTGCCGCTGCCCTGGTGGCTGCCCTTTTCAGCCAGTCCGCCGCGGCTTCGTGTTACGTTGTCTACGGCCCCGACAAGGACATCGTCTACCGCGCTCCGGAGCCACCGATCGATATGTCCCGCCAGATTCATGAAACCTTGCCGCTGGTAGCACCCGGCTCCACGCTGGTGTTCTCCCCTGACAACCACGGATGTGACGTTGCCATCAACAGACTGCCACTCGCGTCGGCACAACGCGGCATGGGTGGCCGCCCCGCCCGCGCAGACCGCAGCTAAGCGTCTGATGCCGTCCAGCCCCGGGTCGATGCGGCCCCGGGCCTGAGACAATCGGGGGATGAGCGCACCCAAAGAACTATCCCCCTCGTTTGAACCCTCCGCACAAGACGCCACGGATCTGCCTGAAGGCTGGCTGCACGTGCAGTCCATGGACCTCGACGCCCAGGGCGTTGCCCGCAAGCCGGACGGCAAGGTCATCTTCATCGACGGTGCACTGCCTTTTGAGCTGGTCACCGCCAACACCCACCGCAAAAAGAACAACTGGGAGCAAGCCAGCCTGTTGGCGATTCATCGCGAGTCGTCGCAGCGCGTGCGGCCGGGCTGTCCGCACTTTGGCCTGCATGCAGGTGCGTGTGGCGGTTGCAAGATGCAGCATCTGCACGTGGGCGCGCAGGTGGCCGTCAAGCAGCGGGTGCTGGAAGACAACCTCTGGCACCTGGGCAAGGTCAAGGCCCAGACCATGCTGCGCCCCATCGAAGGCCCTGCCTGGGGCTATCGCTACCGCGCCCGGCTGTCGGTGCGTCATGTGATCAAAAAAGGCCAGGTGCTGGTGGGTTTTCATGAGCGCAAAAGCCGCTATGTAGCCGACATGCAGCAGTGCCCCGTGCTCCCGCCCCACGTCGACGCCATGTTGATGCCCCTGCGGGCGCTGATTGCCGGCATGGACGCGCGTGACACCTGTCCGCAGATCGAACTGGCCTGTGGCGACAGCGTGACCGCCCTGGTACTGCGCCATCTGGAGGCGCTGAGTGCGGACGACATCGCCTGTCTGCGCGCCTTTGCGGCCGAACACCACGTGCAATGGTGGTTGCAGCCCAAGGGCCCGGACACCGTGAAGCTGCTGGACGAGGGCGGCGAGCTGCTTTCGTATGCGCTGCCCGACTTTGGCATCACCATGCCTTTCAAGCCCACAGACTTCACGCAGGTCAACCCGCACATCAACCGCGTGCTGGTCTCGCGTGCGCTGCGTTTGCTGGATGTGAAGCCCGACGAGCGCGTGATCGATTGGTTTTGTGGCCTGGGCAATTTCACCTTGCCGCTGGCGACCCAGGCGCGCGAGGTGCTGGGCATTGAGGGCAGCGAAGCCCTGGTGGCCCGTTCACGCGAAAACTATGCGCTAAATCAGGCTGTAGCGCAGGATCATAAAGCGCTGGCAGCTACTGATTTTGTAGCGCGCAACTTGTTTGAGATGACCCCTGAGATGCTGGTGGCCGATGGGTCCGCCGACAAGTGGCTGGTAGACCCCCCACGCGAAGGCGCTTTTGCGCTGGTTCAGGCGCTGGCCGACATCGAGCAGGCCCGCATCGGAGCGGAAGGTGCAGGCCCGCTGCCCGCTGGCGCCGAGGGCTGGACGCCGCCCAAGCGCATCGTCTACGTGAGCTGCAACCCCGCCACACTGGCGCGCGATGCAGGGCTGCTCGTGCACTCCGCTGGCTACCAATGCACGGCCGCAGGCATGGTGAACATGTTCCCGCATACAGCCCACGTGGAGAGCATGGCGGTGTTTGACCGGGTCTGAGCGTCCCTGAAGCACCGGCGCGGTGTTAGCCAGCACCGCGTCTGCCGCTAAAGATGGTGGGGTGTCGGGTGGCGCCGACCCTGGGCGGCGCAATTCGAAGAAATCAGCTGCGATTGCGGCTGCTCGCCGGGTCGCGCGTTTCGGTCTCGATGTCGGTGGATTTTTCAGCGCTGGCTGGCTTTTCAGCTTTGCCCAGCACCGACGGAGTGCCTTCCAGCTTGTTTTCGCGCATGTACGCGTCCATGTCCTTCCAGCCCGCAAACACCGAGGCCTTGGCGGCTTTGGGGTTCAGCGTGTAGCAGTCTTCCAGCCCCCGCAGCGCATGGCGGCAGGCACCGCCAATGGCCTTGGCTTCTTCATCGCGCTGCGCAACGCGCGGGTCCGGGCCCATGCCCGGAATTTTGTCGCACGCGGCCAGCAGCAGCACGCCAGAGACGGCCAGCAGACGCAGCACGGTGGAAGGGTTGTTGCGATACATGTACTTGCATTATCGGCACGTGGCCCGTTCTATTGAGGCTTGACCCTCTTGGGTGCCCAAGAAAAAGGCTCCCGAAGGAGCCTTTTGACGGAGAAGGGGGTCTTCAGCAATGGTCAGTCGCGCTCGCCGCCTGCGATGCCCAGCAAGGCCAGCAGACTCTGAAACACGTTGAAGATGCTCAGGTACAAGGCCAGCGTAGCGCTGATGTAGTTGGTTTCGCCGCCGTCCAGAATGCGCTTGAGGTCATACAGCATGAAGGCACTGAAGATACCGATGGCAGCCACCGAGATCGCCATCATGCCGGCCGTGGAGCCGACAAAAACGTTGATCACAGCGCCCACCATGAGCACCAGTGCACCCACGGTCAGCCACTTGCCCATGCCCGACAGGTCACGCTTGATCACGCTGGCCAGGCTGGCCATCACGAAGAAGACGCCCGCCGTGCCCGCAAACGCCGTCATGATCAGGTCGGTGCCGTTCTTGAAGCCCAGCACCATGCCAATCATGCGCGACAGCATCAGGCCCATGAAGAACGTGAACGCCAGCAGCACCGGCACGCCGGCGGCAGAGCGCTTGGTCTTTTCGATGGCATACATGAAGCCGAACGCGCCGCCGAGGAACACGATCAGGCCAATGCCGCCGCTCAGCGAGCGGGTGATACCGGTGGCAACGCCGACCCAGGCGCCCAGCACGGTGGGAAGCATGCTCAGTGCGAGCAGCCAGTACGTATTGCGAAGCACCTTGTGGCGCTCTTCCTGCGAGATGCCATAGCCCGCAGAGTGGCCCAGGGTGGTGACGTTGTCATTCATCTTGTGTCTCTCCTTGTTGGCCTGCACAGCGCAGACACAGCAAATTTTAGGTGGTGACGCCATCGGGCATTGCAATAACCGCGTCCGCTCACCTACTTTTGGTAAGGGTTCTTTCGCCCTGGATGGGGGTGAAGGGCGGGGGAGATGTCGCTATGCTTGCCGATTCTTCTCGTTTCGGGTGGCCTGTTGGCAGCCCGGCACTTCTTCTTTCTACGTCTTCTCTCCATATTCTGGATCGCTCCATGAAAACCAAACCCGAACTCGAACTGGCCGACGTCAAGGCAGTGGCCGCCGCAGCCGAAGCCGAGGCTCTCAAGAACAACTGGGCAGTGACTATTGCCATCGTCGACGACGGCGGCCACCTGCTGTGGCTGCAGCGCCTGGATGGTGCAGCGGCGGTGTCGTCCCACATTGCCCCCTCCAAGGCTCGCACAGCCGCCTTGGGGCGCCGCGAGAGCAAGGTGTATGAAGACGTCGTCAACGGTGGTCGCATGTCCTTCCTGAGCGCTCCCGGGATCGACGGTTTGCTCGAAGGCGGTGTGCCGATCATGAAAGACGGCCAGTGCCTGGGCGCAGTGGGCGTGAGCGGCGTCAAGTCCACCGAAGATGCGCAGATTGCACGCGCCGGTATCGCAGCCCTGGGTCTCTGAACAAAGTAGTTTGCCCGATATGCTATTTAATTAATAGCAGCTGGCCCTTGTCCATAAAGCGCTAGAGGCCAAAATGGCTTGAAATTGTCTGGCGCAACAAAAAACCGGCTCAGTGGCCGGTTTTTTTGTGGGTCAATGAATCTCGGGGCGAGGATGTCTGAGTAGAAAAAAAGCCTGGCTACGCGGGCGAACCCGTTGGCTGGCAAAAACGACCCTTTCGAGCTTGTAGCAAGCCCGGGAGTCGCCCCACGATGAAACTTGGAACCAAGTGCAAGTGCGCTGAATTACTTGGTGAGGATGAGCTTGCCCAGCTTGGTGGCTTGCAGGCGGTACACCGAGCCGTTGTGGCTGATGGCGACCGCTTTTTGCCCCTGAAGCAGGGCGCTGCTGTCTACGGCACCCGCTACGGCGTCGACCGAGTGGGCCGTGTCACGGTCTGCACGCGAGACGGGCAGATCGGATGGGACGTTACGCAGGAGCGAGGCGGCGGTCAGAGTGGCTTGCATGAAGAGTTTTCCTGTTGCGTTGCAGTGCGTTTTGCTAATGATAACGATTCGCAATTACTGGTCAAGCGATTTCGGTGTTTCTTTTTGTTCTTTTTTCAGATGGAGTGGCGTGCCGCGCGCTTTGGCACTGATTTACGCGGCCTCGCGAGCTAACTTCCGTCGCCTACGGCGCGCCGCAAGGGCCGCTATGCGCCGCCCAAAGCCTTGTAGAGCCAAGTCGCTACAAGAGCAGAAGTCACGGCAATCACCCATGAAGCGATTGAAGGCAAGAGCCGAAGCCAAACCGACGGAGCAGGCTTAGCAGGGAAAACCAACAGTTCTGGAATGAATCGCGTGTGAGCCCAAAGCAGAAACTGCTGTATCGCAATACAACCCACCACGAAAGCGGCGCGTTTCGAGCTAGAGGTGATTTCTGGCAGAACGATCAGCATTCCGAGAAAGATGAATGAATTCAGTCCTAGACCAAATTTCTTGTAGCTGGTGACAAGGAAGCTCTCGTATTCGCTTAGCTTCCTGGTCAACGCTTCTGAGTGCCCCACCACCCACGTCTCGCTGGCCCCTTGGACACGGACCTCATTTTTCCCAAAAGTGCCCAAATCGACGGTGACCATGCGCAAAATTCCGTGCACGTCTGGCGTCTGGATATGCAGCTTGAATCTTCGTAACGGGTTAGCCCCAGGAAGATCGGAAAGGAAGTGCTCAAGATACCGGGTGACATCGTTACCCCTGACCGAATAGGTCACGATCAAACGCCCGCCCGGGAACTCTCTGAGAATGAGATCGGTAATCTCGACTATTGATTCACGAGCGAGTCGCAGCGCTCGTAACTCATGCGTCGCGGAGAACAACTGCTCTGGCGCAGACGACGGCTGGACGGCCGTGATTTCCTGACTCTTGTCGTGTGGGAACGCTATGACGGTACCTGCCCCCCCGTTTACCGAGGACCACTCCCCTCGCAGCGTGCCGTCTGGCGCTAGCTTCGCCGAAACACTGATCTGTGAGATTCCAGGTGAAGCTGGTTCAACAGGGATGCCAAGGAGCGCTAGACCATCGGTAAATGTACCTGCCACTTCATAAACGGAGAACCCTAACTGGGCATCGTTGAAGTGCAATCGCCCCGTGCATGAGTTTCCAGCTTGATCGAATGTGAGGTTTAAGAAGAAATTACCTACATTCGTACCGTAGACCGAACCTGCCCACCGCTGACCAAGTTTCATAGCGCTTCCCATTTAACTGCCATCAGTGTAGGGCGCTCAGCTGCTTGGCAGTTACCAATCAGCAGCTTGGTTGCTGAGATGCCGTAGGTCGGCTTCACGATACGAGCGCCGAAGCTGGACTTGGCGAAGTAGAAGAACCGGGCTGCGCGCTGGATGTCCGGTGAGGTCCTAATTGATGTCGTTGATGATCTCGACCTTGCTTTCCGGTTTTTTAAAGAGCACCCAGGCCGCGCCTGCGAACACCTCGCAGTAGGTCTGGTGAATCGGCATCTTCTCGATGATCCGGCCTGCCAGCTCGGATCGCCAACGGTCCACCCAAACCCCACCCCAGAACGCGAACTGCCCGGTCAGCAGGTGGCTGGCCGGGCAGGGACGGGGTCAACCCTTGCAAGAAAGATCAGGGCGCGGGGTCGGTCACAAAACCAATCTTGCGCACGCCAGCGCGCTGGGCGGCTGCCATGGCCTGGGCCACGCGTTCGTAGCGCACTTCCTTGTCGCCGCGGATGTGCAGGTCGGGCTGGGGCTCCTTGACGGCTTCGGCCTGCAGGCGGGGCAGCAGTTCTTCGTCCGTCACTTGCGACTCGTTCCAGTAGTACTTGCCGTCTGCCGCCACGGACAGCCGCACGGTTTCGGGCTTGATGTTTTCGACCTGGTTGGTGGCGCGGGGCAGATCCACGTTCACCGAGTGTTTCATCACCGGCACGGTGATGATGAAGATGATGAGCAGTACCAGCATGACGTCGACCAGCGGCGTCATGTTGATCTCGTTCATCACCTCATCGGCATCGTCTTGGGTTCCAAAGGCCATGGCTTAACCACCCTTCTTCATCGGCAGCACCTTGCCCGGCTCGGTGCCACCGGCGTTCACCCGGGCACCGGTCACAAAGTAGGCGTGCAGGTCATGCGCAAAGCTGTTGAGGCCGCCCAGGATGGACTTGTTGCCGCGCACCAGCGCGTTGTAGCCCAGCACGGCCGGGATGGCCACGGCCAGGCCCAGGGCCGTCATGATCAGCGCTTCGCCGATGGGGCCGGCCACCTTGTCGATGGTGGACTGGCCCGAGGTGCCAATGGCCAGCAGCGCATGGTAGATGCCCCACACCGTGCCGAACAGGCCGATGAACGGCGCGGTGGAGCCCACCGAAGCCAGGATGGCCAGGCCCGATTGCAGGCGCGCGGTGAACTCGTCAATGCAGTTGCGCAGGCAGCGTGTCACCCAGTCGCTCACGTCCAGCGCGTCATGCAGATGCGCCTTGGTGTTGCGGTGGTGGGCGGTGGCTTCGCGGCCTTCCAGCGCGAGGTGGCGGAAAGGGTTGGCGGGGTCGGCACCCAGCTTGGTCAGGCCGGCAGCAAAGTCCTCGCTGTGCCAGAAGTCTTTGGCGGCACGGGCGTGTTTTTTGAACTTGATGATGTCCAGCGCCTTGATGAGGATGACGATCCACGAGGCCAGCGACATGGCCAGCAGCAGGATGGCGACGGCGCGGGTGACAAAGTCACCCTGGATCCAGACGTTGGCGATGCCGAATTGCGATTCCATGAAAAAACTCCCCTAATTGCAGTGATATGCGTGAATTGATTATTCGAGAACAAAGTTGACGGGGACCAGGTTCCACATGGTCTCTGGCACGCCATTGCGTTTACCGGCCACAAAGCGCCAGCGCATGACCGCCTCCTGGGCCTGGCGGTCCAGCCGGTCAAAACCGCTGGACTTGCTGATTTCTACTTTTTGCGGCAAACCGTCGGTGCCAATCAGCACGCGCAGCACGACCTTGCCTTGCTCGCCCATGCGTTTGCTGATGGCGGGGTAGCTGGGCTTGGGGTTGTTCAGATAGGCGGCGTCGCTGGACGGCAGCTCGATCCGCGGCGGCGCGGGTGGAGCTGGCGGGGCGGGGGCCGGAGCCGGTGGCGCGACCGGGGCCTCAATGGGCGGGGCGGGCGGTTGGGGCGTAGTGATGCCGGTGGGGGCATTGGGCGCCGGTGTCGGGTCCTGGATAGCCACGGGCATGGGCGCCGGTCGCGGCGCCACCTTGGGCGCTGGCTTTGGCGGTGGAGGTGGCGCTGGTGGCGGAGGGGTGATTTTGGGGGGCGCAGGCGGGGCGATGAACTCGCTCAGCAGCTCGGCGGGCACGATGATTTCTGCGGCTTTGCGCAAAAGCCCGGACTGCAAGGCCCAGATGCCTGCCACATGCAATGCCACCACAGAGCCCACGATCACGGCATTGCGACTGACGCCCCCAGGGGGCGCAAAACGATCAGGGTGAGACATAAAAATGATAGCTACTAGCGCTTATGGAATAAGCGCTAGAGGCCAAAAAGACCTTAATTATTTGCGGAAGATCCACCAGGCCGAGCCTGCGACGAGGATCAGGCTGCCTGCGAGTGTAGAGAGGAGTTCCATGACTTGCTTTCCAAAATGGAGCTGGCAAGCTGGATCGTTTGCGGCGCGGCCTCATTGCGCAGGGCGGCCACCGGGTGCGATGCACTGCACTGCGCGACCACGTCGCGGGCGCAGCTTTCGCAGCACCCGCATTGGGTGGCCACGCCCAGTTCGAACTGGATTTCGTCAAAGCTCATGCCAGCGCGGGCATGGCGTGCAATCTCACGGTCAGAAATCCGGCGGCAAACGCAGACGATCATGGCGGCAGGCAGTGTGGCTGGCTGTTGAAGGAATGAAGTGCATTATAAATACGAATCTCTCGCATTTGCAATAAATCATTCCTCCCAGCAGGGAGAAAGACTGCAACGGGACGTCAAGGCCGCTGGAAATGCGCGGGTTCCATGTCCAGCAGCGCGGGCGACGCATCGGCCAGGGTGGCGCAACCGGTGAGCGCCATGGCGATCTCCAGTTCGTCCCGCAAAAGCCGCAGCACATGGGCGACGCCCGCCGCACCGGCATTGGCCAGGCCCCACACCGCAGGCCGACCCACCAGCACGGCCGACGCACCCAGCGCCATGGCCTTGAGCACGTCAGTGCCGCGGCGGATGCCGCCGTCGACCAGCACCGGCACCGCACCCGCCACGGCATCTGCCACACGCGGCAGCACCCTGGCGGTGCTGGGGCTGGTATCCAGCGTGCGGCCGCCGTGGTTGGACACAATGAGACCCGCCACACCCAAAGACACCGCGTGGCGCGCGTCGGCCGGATGCATCACCCCCTTGAGCAGCAGTGGCAACCGGGTGATGGACTGCAACCAGGCAATGTCGTCCCAGGTCGGGGCATGCGAAAGAAGCCCGTCAAACAGGGCGCTCTGGCCGGGCTGCAATGGGGGCGATGCGGGCGCTGGCAGGCCAGCAAGGTTGACCGGGCCGATTCCGGGCGGCAGCCTGAACCCGGCGCGCCGCTCGCGGTCGCGCACGCCGCTGGTGGGTGCGTCCACGGTCAGCACCAGGGCCTCATAGCCGGCAGATTCGGCGCGCTGTACCAGTGCCTGCGTAAAACCGCGGTCGTGCTGCAGGTACAGCTGAAACCACAAGGGGCCCCGCCCCGGGTCGGGTTGCACCGCCTGCGCCACCGCCTCCAGCGACACGCTGGCCTGTGTGCTGAGCACAATGCCCGCGCCCAGAGCGGCGGCGGCGTATGCCATGGCCACTTCGCCGTCGGGATGGGCCAAGCGCTGAAAGGCGACGGGCGCCAGCAGGATGGGATGCGCCAGCGTGCGGCCCAGTAGGTCCACCCGGGTGTGGCCGCCTGCCAGCGGCTGCAGCACCCGGGGCCACAGGGGCAGGGCGTCCCAGGCGTTGCGGTTGGCGCGCAGGGTGATCTCGTCGCCCGCACCCCCGCTGAAGTAGGCCCAGGCGTTGTCGTCCAGATGCTGGCGCGCGTGTTGTTCGTGATCGGCCAGGGTGACGATGTCCGGCGGGAGATTTTGCCGTGCGGGAATGTGGGTCATACAAGCAAAAACAGCACCTGACGCTTATTCAGTAAGCGCAAGGTGCTATTGAAAATGAGCGATTCGCGTGAGGTACTTCGGCATCGGATCATGGGGTGAGGGGTTGATCATGCCGGTGGCACTCAGACATCGGCCCACATGCGCAGCAGGTTGTGGTATGTGCCCGATAGCGCAATGACCGAGGGTTCTTGTTCGCCATGCGCCTGGCGCAGCTTGAGCAGCGACATGTCCATGTCAAACAGCAGCTGGCGCTGCTCCAGCCCGCGCACCATGCTTTCTACCCAGAAGAAACTGCTGATGCGGTGGCCGCGCGTGACCGGTGCCACCTGGTGCACCGTGCTGCTGGGGTACAGGACCATGTCGCCCGCTGGCAGCTTGATGCGTTTTTCGCCCAGCGCGTCGGAGATGAGCAGCTCACCGCCGTCATAGTCTTCAGGCGGGGTCAGGAACAGCGTGCAGGACAGGTCGCTGCGCACCCAGCAGTTGTCTGCCTTGGAGTGCATGACGGCGCTGTCTACATGGTTGCCGTAATAGTTGGAGCCATCGCCGTATTTGTTGAACAGCGGGTTGTAGATGCGGCGTGGCAAGGCCCCCGAAAAGAACAGGGCGTTGCGGTGGAGTGCCGCTTTCACCATGCCCTGCAATTGCGCAGAAAGATCACTGCCTTGCGCGAGCTGCAGGTTGTTCTTCTGGTGCACCGCTTGCCCACCCGCACTGCGGGCGCCATCCACCCAGGGGGCGTTGGTCGCCCAGAGCTTTTGCCGAAAAAGGGCAACCTCTTCGGCCGTCAATACGTCTTTGATGTGCAGGAACATGGTGCCGATTGTGACTCCGCCCCAATGAAGGGGCGGAGTCGTTTCGTCAGAACATCAGCGCGTCAGCGCATCGAAGGTCAGAAGCGCGTCTTCAGCGACACCTGCACGGAACGTGCCGTGCCCGGTGTGTAGAAGCCGCGGTACAGGCCGTCCGCATACGTGCGGTCAAACAGGTTGTTGACGTTGAGCTTCAGCGTGGTCTTGTCGTCGAAAGCGTACTCGACCATGGCGTCCATCACCGCAAAGCCGCTGGCGTACACAGCACGCGAGCCTTCGGGGTTTTGCTTGCTGCGGTAGGTCACGCCTGCGCCCATACGCACCTTGGAGGTGACGGCGTACGTCGTCCACACGCTGCCGCTGTGCTTGGGCGTCAGGCCTGGGCGGTCGCCCTGCACCTGTGCGCCGCCGCCATTGGCGGGGAGAACCACATTGCTGCTGTCGATCTTGGCCGAAGGGATCCAGGTGTGGTTGGCGAACAGCTCCCACTTGGGCGTCAGGCGGCCTGCCAGGTTGAATTCCATGCCAGTAGCGTGGCGCTTGCCGGACAGCAGCTCTTGTGCAGCGGCAGTGTCGGGGTCGGTGTTGCGCTCGTTGTACTTCTGGCTGTAGAACGCAGCCACGCCGAGCAGTGCGCGGCGCTCGAACAGCTCGAACTTGCCGCCGATCTCGATGTTGCGGCTCTTTTCGGGGTCGGTGTTAGCCGAGCGGGATGTGGTGGCACCGGGGTTGCCGAACTGGTAGGTGTCGCCCGAGGTGTTGTACGAAGTGCCGTACGACACGTAGTACGAGGTCAGCTCGGTGGGTTGGAACAGCAGGCCCACGCGCGGGCTGACCAGACTGTCGGAGCGGGAGTTGCTCAGCGCACCGGTGGCGTTCTTGTAAGAAGCCTTGAAGTTGTCGTAGCGCAGGCCGCCCACCAGCTTCAGGGTGTCGTTGATCGACATGGTGTCCTGCAGGTACAGGCCCAGGTTGCGCGAGGTGAAGGTGTTCCACTGCACCGGTGCGCGGCCATCGGCCACCCACGCGCCATCGTTGGGCGAACCTACGGTGGTGTTGGGGCGCGGCGTGGTGTTGGCGTAGTTCTGGTTGCGCTTGGCATCGTCGTCGTAGTAGTCGACGCCTGCCAGCACCGCGTGCTTCTTGCCACCCCAGTTGAAGGTGTTGTTGTAGTCGCTTTGCACCTGCAGCACTTCGCTTTCACCCAGACGGCCCTTGGAGCCACGGGTCAGCGCGGTGTTGCCGTTGATCTGGTCGAGCGTGATGGCACCGTTCTGGAAACCAATGGTGCTGGCCAGCAGGTCGCGCTCGTAATTGCCGTAGCGCAGACGGGTGGTCAGCTCGCCGTTGTCGTCAAAGCGGTGGATGTGGCCCAGCGTGACGTACTGCGACGTGGTGTTGTTGTGGTCGCTGGCCAGACCGTAGTAGTTGCGGGCGTCCAAGGGCGTGTTGATCTTGCCGTCGACCACGCGCCAGGGGTGGTTGTACAACGGGCGGCCCTTGGATTCGAGGTAGTACAGCCCGATCGAGAACTCGTCGCGCGTGCCGATGCCCCAGGCGAACGTGGGTGCAATGCCGCGCTTGTCCTGCTTGGCGCCGTAGTTGTCGTACTCCTGGACCATGGCGTTCAGGCGGAAGGCCGCGTTTTCGCCGGTCTTGAAGTTGAAGTCGCCCGTGGCGCGGTGGAACTGGCCCGTGCCGAAGGTGTAGCCGGCTTCGTGCTGGTCGATCAGCAGCGGGTATTTGTTGACCTGGTTGACGATGCCGCCGGTGGAGCCCTTGCCGAACAGCATGGACGCCGAGCCCTTGAGCACTTCGATGCGGTCGTTGTTGAACGTGTCGCGCTCGATCAGCGGAGCGTCCTTCATGCCGTCCACATAGATGTCACCGGCCAGGCCCAGCGAGAAGCCGCGCATGCGCACGTCTTCTTCGCCCGTTTCGCCGGACTGGAAGGTCACGCCCGCCGTGGTGCGCAGCACCTCGCGGAAGTCGTCCTGGTTGCGGTCGTTCATGAGCTTTTCGGTGAACACCGTCACGGACTGGGGGATGTCCTTGATGTCCTGGTTGCCCTTGCCGACGGTGGTCTTCTTGAGCAGCAGGGTGTCCTTGCCTTGCACTTCGGCCGCTTCTTGCACCGTCACGGTGGACAGGGTGGCTTCCTTGGTGCCGGTCTGCGCCATGGCGCCCATGGAGGCAGCCAGCATCAGGGCGCCCAGCGGCAGCAGCGCTTTTTCGGACGACATGGCGCGAGCGGGCGCGGGCGCGAGGGAAGCAGAAGAACTTTGAGCGCGCAGCACGGAGCTGCGGCGCTGAGCGCGTGATTTTGCCAAGATGGCCTCCGTCAATGGGTGTGTGCGAGTGGCGCGCGGGGCGCCAAGAGCGGGTGAGAAGCAGTGGCCAGGTCAACACATGGCTGTGCTTCATCGTGCTGCGCAATGTTACATCGAATGCGGGTCATTCTCATTTGTATTGATGCGGCGGCACCACACATTCCGAGCGGTACAGGCGAAAAAAAACCGGCTGAGCCGGTTCTTTTTCGCAGCAAGTGCAGAGCGTCGTGCGTCTTATTTGACGTGCTTGCCGATCAGGCCGGCCAGTTCAAACATCGACACCTGGGGCTTGCCGAACAGCTCCTTGAGCTTGGCGTCTGCATTGATGTTGCGCTTGTTCGCTGCATCCTGCAGGTTGTTGGCCTTGATGTAGACCCACAGCTTGCTGATGATCTCCGTGCGCGGCAGCGGAGCCGAGCCCACCACAGCGGCCAGCGCGGGGCTGGGTGTGAGCGCCTTCATGAAGGCGGCGTTGGGGGTGCGCTTCTTGGCCGGTGCAGCAGCCTTGGTGGCGGGCGCCTTGGCTGCCGTTGCTGTCTTTGCCGGAGCTTTTTTTGCAGTTGCCATGTTGGGTGTTCCTTGTTGGAAGTAGATTTTTTGTACCAGCGAAAACGAGGCTGTCTCTCTGGCAGGCCGATGCTACTGGGAAAAAAACGCGTTTCCAAGGGAGAAACGGCTTTTTTTGCCTCGATTTGTAGCTGTGGAGCCGCGCGGCACGCCCCAAGTCGCCCAGGAGCCGCGCCCGTCTTGACAAATCATGTGCGGAGGCGCTGCATTTTGGCGTCTCAGGGGGCATTGCAGGTTTTCTGGCTGTGCGCTGGCGTGCTGACCTGGTTTTTGTGCCGTCGACCTGCAGCGCTGCGCAACAATCACATAACAGGCGGCTGCCCCCGTTCATGGGGCTTGCCGCGGCTCGCTGGCTTCTGCTTTTATGTTCATCCTCGTTTTTCATCCTCTGAAAGGCCCTGTGCAATGACCTCCACGCCTCTTCCCGCGTTCAGCACCTGCGATTTTTGCGACACCCACAAGGGGGATGTCAGTGGCGCGTTTCGTGTCATGCCTCCGGTGTTTCAGTCGTTTGGCGGTGTCGCCAGCTTTGCAGGCCCGATCAGCACGGTGAAATGCTACGAGGACAACACCCTGGTAAAGGCTGCGGTGGATTCCCCCGGAGAGGGCCGTGTGCTGGTGGTGGACGGTGGCGCATCACTGCGCCGCGCGCTGGTGGGTGGCAACCTGGCGGCGGCCGCTGCGCGCAACGGTTGGGCCGGCATTGTGGTGGACGGGTGCGTGCGCGACGTGGCCGAGCTCAACGCCGCTGCGGTCGGCATCCGCGCATTGGCGCTGATGCCGTTGCCGACCGAAAAGCGCAACGAGGGCCAGTGCGATGTGGCGGTGCAGATCCAGGGCGTGTGGGTGCGCCCAGGGGATTGGCTGTACGCCGATGCGGACGGAATCGTGGTGAGTGCGCAGGCGCTGTCCGCGTAAGCTGGCGGGGTCGAGTGCCCCAAAGAGGCTGTGCTTTGCCTTTAACTTTTGGGGTCAGCCCGCGCGGTTCTTTCGGCCCACACGCATAGCAGCGCGTGAGGGCAGGGTGGCCAGCAACACGCTGGCCAGGGCAATGGCAAACGCCACCAACTGCATGGCGGTGAGGGATTCGCCCAGCAGCAGCACGCCCACCAGCGCCGCGCTCACGGGCAACATGACCGAGAAAACCCCGCCTTGGGCGGCGGGGACGGCCTTGAGCCCGGTCATCCACAGCCAGACTGTCCACATGCAGGCCGCCATTGCATAGAAAAGTAGCAGCAGCCAGGTGCTCCAGCCGACCGCGGCAAAGTCAAAATCCAGCGCCAGATACAGCCCGAACGGTGTGGTCAGCACAAAGCCCCATAGGTTGATGAGCGAGGTGATGCGTTTGGGTCCCAGGCTTCCGGTGAGCTTCTTGCCAATCACGGTGTAGGCGGCTTCGCAGATCACGGCGCCCACCAGCAGCAATTGACCGAGCCACGCCAAGTTTTGAGTGTTTTTGGCACCTAGCGCTTGTCCAGCATGCGCTATATGCTCTGGTTTTGATAGTGAGAACAAGGCAACGCCACCCACAGCGCACACCACGGCAGCCCATGTGCGCGGGGCCACCCGCTCGCGCAGAAACGCCCAGCCCATCAAGGCGACTGCTGCCGGGATGGCTGCCATGGTGACACCGGCTGATACCGCATCGGTCAGGCTTACGCCGTAGATCATGCAGATGGTGAACAGAAAGTTGCCCAGAAACGATTCCAGAAACAGCAAGCGTTTGGTTTGCGGCGTGAGGGGTGGTTCGTCTACCGGTTTTTTCAGCCAATGGAGCATGGCCAGCCCCCCAATGCCAAACCGCATCCATGCCAGCAGAAACACAGGCAGCACTGCCGCCAGCGGCTTGGAGAGCGCGACGTAGCAACCCACGAGTGACATGCTGAGCGCGAGGCACGCATAGGCGAAGAGGCGGTTCGGCGGTTTCACTAGACTGGGCGCTGGTCAACAAAAAAAGAGTGCGCATCATGCCCGATGAATCCCAGCTCCCTCAGTCGCCGCGCTGTGTGTTTGTGTACGGCACCTTGCGCCAGGGCTGCAGCAACGACATCACGCGGCTACAGCCTGCTGCGCGTTTTGTGGGGCTGGCGCAGGTCGCGGGCATTCTTTATCACCTGGGGCCTTATCCCGGTATCACGCTGGGCGGCGACCAGTGGGTGCAGGGCGAGGTGTATGCCATTGACCCGGCACTGGAGGCCGTTCTGGATGGCATTGAAGATCTTGGAAAGAACCCCACGGATGAGTACAGCAAACGCGAAGTGATGGTGGATGTGCAAGGGCATGCCACGCCGTGCCTCGTGTATGAAATCAACCCCCGATATGTGGTGTCTGCGGAGCGCATTGCGCATGGAGACTGGGTGAAGGCGGGGTAGGCGGCGCTGTCTGCATTTATTTCTCACAATACAAAAACTGATTTTTGCAATGCGGAATGCGATAGATGTTGCATTGCCGCATTTTTTCTCGATATGAGAAATCAATTTCTGTATTGAGAAATTGCGTGGTTAAGTGCTTGTTTTGAAAGGAGAAAATTTATCTCTTCTATAAGACATAAGAGCTTGTGCAACTCTTATAGAAGACTTAAAGTTATCCCCAAGGGCGGCACACAAGCAGCCCGGCGTTTTCAACCAACCTCTGGAGTGATCCCATGCCCCAATCTCTCAACGAACAACTGAGCCGTGAACAGCAAATTGCCGCCCTGGAAAAAGACTGGGCGCAGAACCCCCGCTGGAAAGGTGTGAAGCGCGGTTATTCCGCAGCGGACGTGGTGCGCCTGCGCGGCTCGCTGCCGATTGAGCACACCTTGGCCAAGCGCGGCGCTGAAAAGCTGTGGGACAAGATCAACGGCGGCTCCAAGAAGGGCTACGTGAACGCGTTCGGCGCCATCTCTGCTGGCCAAGCCATGCAGCAAGCCAAGGCAGGCCTGGAAGCCGTGTACCTGTCGGGCTGGCAAGTCGCCGCGGACGGCAACACGTCGGAAACCATGTACCCCGACCAGTCGCTGTACGCCTACGACTCGGTGCCCACCATGGTTCGCCGCATCAACAACACCTTCAAGCGCGCTGACGAAATTCAGTGGGGCCGTGGCATCAACCCCGGCGATAAGGAATTCATCGACTACTTCCTGCCCATCGTGGCCGATGCAGAAGCCGGTTTCGGCGGCGTGCTGAACGCTTTCGAACTGATGAAGAACATGATCCAGTCGGGCGCTGCAGGCGTTCACTTTGAAGACCAGCTGGCTGCCGTGAAGAAGTGCGGCCACATGGGCGGCAAGGTGTTGGTTCCTACACAAGAAGCCTGCGAAAAGCTGATCTCCGCACGTTTTGCGGCCGATGTGATGGGCGTGTCCACCATCGTGCTGGCCCGTACTGATGCAGAAGCCGCCAACCTGATCACGTCGGACCACGATGCCAACGACAAGCCTTTCCTGACCGGCGAGCGCACCCAAGAAGGTTTCTATCGCGTGAAGAACGGCCTGGAACAAGCCATCAGCCGCGGCGTGGCCTACGCCCCCTACGCCGATCTGGTGTGGTGCGAAACCGGCGTGCCAGACATTGGCTTTGCCCGTGAGTTCGCCCAGGCTGTGCACGCTGCCTGCCCCGGCAAGCTGCTGTCGTACAACTGCTCGCCTTCCTTCAACTGGAAGAAGAACCTCAACGACACACAGATCGCTTCGTTTCAGGAAGACCTGTCGGCACTGGGCTACAAGTACCAGTTCATCACACTGGCCGGTATCCACATCAACTGGTTCAACACCTTCCAGTTCGCCCACGCATACGCCAATGGCGAAGGCATGAAGCACTACGTGAACATGGTGCAAGAGCCAGAATTTGCAGCACGCGACAAGGGCTATACCTTCGTCTCGCACCAGCAGGAAGTGGGCGCAGGCTACTTCGACGACGTGACCACGGTGATCCAGGGTGGTTCGTCCAGCGTGAAGGCCCTGACGGGTTCGACCGAAGAAGAGCAGTTCCACTGATCTGAGTGACTTTTGCGCCGCTTGGGTGTGGCGCAAAATCCACCGGATGAAAGCCCGAAGCCGTCGCTTCGGGCTTTTTTGTTGGCGGCAAGGTTAAAATGCGAACAAATTCACTGCACAAGAGCGAGAAAGGCAATCTGGTTATGACACCGCGAACTACATCGGAGATGTTGACCGGCCGCTAAGGCTGGATGTTCGCGCCGGCACGAGATTGCAAACACCTCCAGAAAGCGCGGACCTGTTCCGCGCTTTTTTGTTTCTGGGCCTGGCGCGTGCCCGCATCCCTTGCACTGATTGAAAAGAAAGAGTTACTCCCATGATTCACATCACGCTCCCCGACGGTTCGCAGCGCGAGTTCCCAGGCCCTGTCACCGTGGCTGAAGTGGCCGCCTCTATCGGCTCGGGCCTGGCCAAGGCGGCACTGGCCGGCAAGATAGACGGCAAGGTGGTGGACACCAGCTACCAGATCATGGCAGACAGCCCGCTGTCCATCATCACAGCCAAGGATGCGGAGGGTCTGGATGTGATTCGCCACTCCACCGCCCACTTGCTGGCCTACGCGGTCAAAGAGCTTTTTCCTGAGGCGCAGGTGACGATTGGCCCGGTCATTGAAAACGGGTTTTTCTACGACTTTGCCTACAAGCGTCCGTTCACGCCTGACGACTTGGTGGCGATTGAAAAGCGCATGTCCGAGCTGGCCGCGAAAGACGAGCGCGTGGAGCGCCGTGTGTTGCCGCGCGACGAGGCGGTGGCGTACTTCAAGGGGTTGGGGGAGCACTACAAAG
>NZ_JBKBTV010000024.1:0-67366 GCF_046291265.1 Acidovorax sp.
GAGGGGAGAGGGAGTGACAGGGCGCAGTCCCGGAGATGCGAGCCGCTCTCTCAGCCGCCCACGTGGCGTGCGTTTTCGGCCGCAATGGTCCGGAAACCCGCCGACACCCTCTCGTCCGCCGCCGCAGCCTTCCAGAACGCCAGCGCCAGGCCCCGCGCCTCGGCCCACTCACCCAGCGTCGCGGCGGTGGGTTGCAAGGGGCGGCTGGCAAAGTCGCGGGGCACCAGCTCGCCGCCCACCGGCGCATACAACATGGGCAGCATGTCGTAGGTGGGTGACAGCGCCCAGTCGTCGCCCCGCAGCACCAGCGAGATGTTGCCGTAGTGCCGGTCGGTGTTGGCGATGAGCTGGCCGTACGCCTCCAGCAGGCGCAGCGTGCGCGCATCGGCCTGCGTGAGCAGGTTGCGCGCGGCCATGCGGTTGGCGGTGGCGGCCCAGTTGTCGATCTCGCCCACGTATTCGGCGTTGTAGACCTGCAGCGACACCATGCCAATGCGTCCGCCCAGGCCGTCGGTGCCGCTGCCTGCCAGCGGTGTGCGGTCAAACCGTTCTGATTCCAGAAACACCCGCCCCGCGCCCAAAAACAGCTGCGTGGGCGCAGCGGGCAGCCCGGCCTGCGCCAGGGTGTGCAGCGCCAGGTGTTCGCACACCAGCAGGTCGCGCATGCGCTGGTCGGTGGCGGAATCGCCTGCGGGTGAGAACTTGACGATCACGTGGCGCCCCGCGGTGATCGTGCAGAACTTGGGCTGCTCGCCGCCCGCCGACGAACCCGGGTGGGTGCCCCGCATCGCCTGCTCGGCCAATGGCGGGTAGTCGGCGCTGGACGCCACCCGCGATGCGCGCGCGGACAGCGTGTGAAACCGCTGAAAAGCCGCCTCGCCCATGATGAGGTTGCCCGGGAGGTCGTCGCCATACAGCGTCATGGCGCGCAGCACGTCGTCGTCGCTCCAGTGGCCCGGGTCGTGGCCCAGTTGCAGTTCGGGGTGGGCATGGGCAAAGGTGCGTCCCATGAAACCCTGGGGCCGCATGTCGTCCAGAAACCAGGGCAGGCCATCGTGGCGGCGGTGTTCACCATCCACCTCGTCCACCCAGAACGCGCCACCCTCCAGGGGCACCAACCGCGCAAACGGCGAGGGCTGGCCTTGTGCGTCAATGTGCATCACCAGCACCTCGTTGCCCACGCCGGGCACCGTGCGGGGCAGCACATACCGCTGCGAGCGCGCCGCGCCCACCTTCTGCACCTGCCCCGCGTGGATCAGCGGCGCCAGCGCGCGCGACACGGTGGGCTGGCTCACGCCCAGCAGCTCCTGCAGCTCGGTGCTGGTCAGAACGCCGCCCTGGCGGCGCAGGGCCTGCAAGGCTTTGGGGGTGAGGTCATGGGAGCTGGTCATGAATCATTATATGAATAGACAAATTCTTATGAATTACTATTAAATTCAATGAGTTGATTTCGTTGGTGAATAGATATTTTTGTAATCGTTCGGGCGGTCACTCGTCAGAGCCCACGATGGTGCGGCACCTTTTCAGCCTTTCGGTGTCCCATACCCCTTCAAGGAGTGAACCCCCCATGCTGCATCGCAGACGATTTCTGTCCACGGCCCCCATTGGCCTGGCCCTGGGCGGCGCAGCGTTAGTGCTGCTGACAGGGCGTGGGGCGTTGGCCCAGCCCAGCTACACGGTGCCGCTGGAGCAGTTGCAGGAGATGGTGTCCACCAAGTTTCCGCGCAGTGTGCCGGTACAGGGCCTGGTCGACCTGACCTTGCAGGCGCCACGCCTGCGCCTGCTGCCCGAGGTGAACCGCCTGGGCGCGGCCATGGTGGTGGATGCGGCGGGCGCTGCCTTGCGGCGCGGCCATGCCGGTACGTTCGACGTGGAGTTTGCGCTGCGTTACGAGGCCAGCGACCGCAGCCTGCGCGCCCACCAGATCAAGCTGGGGCGGCTGGACTTCCCCACGCTCAAACCGGCAGTCAACGACCTTCTCAATGCCTATGGCCCCGTGCTGGCCGAGCAATCCCTGCGCGAAGTCACCTTGCACCAGTTGCGCCCGCAGGACACAGCCCTGTTCGACGGCATGGGGCTGCAGCCCGGGCCCATCACCGTGACGGCCAAGGGGCTGACGGTGGCGTTTGTGAACAAGCAGCCGTAGAGCCTTTGGGGCGCGGCTGCGGTCGATAGCTGGTGTGGTTTTGACTCCCTCTCCCCCTGTGGGAGAGGGCGGGGGAGAGGGGTGTTTTCAGGCGCAACGCCTGCCCGGCCGCCCCCTCTCCCCGACCCTCTCCCGCGAGGGGAGAGGGAGTTGAACGGGCGGGGCGCTATTTCGGCTCCGCCGCCGCCCGGCGCTGGGCCGCTGCAAAGACGTGATGGCGGATCCACTGCAGCGCCTGGCCGCGTTGGCCGCTTTCCGTCGACACTGTGGACGTGGTGGCCACCACCAGATCCAGTGGCGGATACACCCAGATGAACTGCCCGCCATACCCGCTGGCCATGAAAGTGGGCCGCGGCGCCTTGCCGGGCACCACCCACCACAGGTAGCCATACGACAGCCCCACCGGCGGCCCACCCGCGTTCTGCACCTGCGCCGACGCATCCGCAAACGCCTCGGGCACCAGCGGCTTGGCGTCCCACTGGCCGCGCTGCAGGTACAGCTGGCCGAGTTTGGCCATGTCCAGCGTGCGCAGGTGCACGATGCTGCCCCGGTAGCTTGGCTCGGCAAACCCCAGCGGGCCCACCAGCTGCTGGCGCGCGTAGTCGGCCAGGGGCATGCCGGTGGCTTTCTCCAGCACAGCGACGAGCAGCGGTGTCACGGAGTTGTCGTAGGCAAAGGTCTGGCCCGGGTCTGCGGCCAGGGGCCGTGCCCAGGCCTCACGCACAGGCAGGGGCGCTGCCGTGCCAGCGCTGGTGCGCGGGCCGCTGGCCAGCGAAAACCCGGCCGTCAGGGTCAGCAGATGCCGCAACGTGATGGTGGCGGCGCGCGGGTCTGCATTGAGTGGCGCCCACTCAGGCACCAGGTCCACCACGCGCTGGTCCACGCTGGTGATGCGGCCCTGCGCCATGGCCGTGCCCAGCAGGGCCGACAGCGCGCTTTTGGAGGCGGATTGCGTGTCGCGCAGCTTGTCCGGTTCGCCATCGCGGTAGTAGCGGTACACCACCCGGCCGCGCAACACCACCACCGCGCTTTGCACATCGGTGAGCTGGGTGGACAACGCGGCGTCCAGGCCCTGGAAGGCAGCGGCATCCAGCGCTTGTTCGGCGGGTGTCGATGTTTCGCGCCAGGTCATTGGCGCGGGTTCGGTGGGCGGGGTGGATTGGGCGTGCCCGGTGCCGGTGCCCAGGCAAACCAGCAGACCGAGGAGGATGACGGTGGAGTGTGTGAAACAGCGAACCTGCATGCGGAGACCTCACGGCGATGGAAAGGATGGTGCGTGCAGTGTAGAAGCGGTGAGCTTGTCGTTTGCCAAAGGCGGGCATGCAGCGTTAAAGCACTCCCCCTCCTTCGTTGTGAAACCAGAAACGGAAACGGGCTGGCACCTTGCAGCGCCAGCCCGTCAAGGGGTCAATCGCCCCCGCTCGGTGCCCGCAATGCAGGCCCCGAGGTGTGCCTTACAGGCAGCAGTCCAGCATTTCCATGCAGCAGTCGACTAAGTCGCCGCAGCAGTCTGAGGCCGCCATTGCAGCGCCAGAGGCCAGCAGCAGGCCGATGAATGCAGTCAATTTGAGAAAACGTTGTTGTGGTTGCTTCATGGTGACGTCCTTGTGAGAAACGGTGAAAAAGTCAGACGAAAAAACATCGACCACCGGCAAGGTTGCCAGCAGGTGACCCGTTCTCAAACCGTTATCCCGGGGGCGTCCACAAGGTGTAGGCGGGGAAAGGCAACACCGAGGGCTTGTGTGCCGGGCCCCACTGAAGGGCTGGGGCCGTGCGTGGCAGCAGTGCGTCGACAGTGGCTGCGGGCTGTGTGCACGGTGTGCAGTGCGCCACACACACGCCCATCTCATCGCGGCACTCTTCCATGCAGCAGGTGTCATACGGGGCGGTCGATGCCGCAGCCGTGTGTGCCACAAACACACAGCCCAGCAGCAAAACCCAGATGGCAAACCATGAACGCATGGGCCGCACTATAGGCAGGTTAGCCGGGCGGGCAACGCGGGGCCGGGATTAGCCCACTCGTATGCGGGGCCTTGCGCGCGCACGGGTGATTGGCACCAGTCAAAGGAAAAGCGCAACGCTTTGCCCGCGCGCGGCGCGCACCGTTGAACACCGAGCGCTGAACCTTCAGGTGCCGCCAGCCACTGCCCGCCGCAGCGCCGCGCGGGCCAGCAGACGGGTGGAGTCCAGCGTGGGCAGTGGCGAGTTGGCGTCGCTGAGGATGAGCGGGATCTCGGTGCAACCCAGCACCACCGCATCGCAGCCATCGTCCTGCTGCATGCGGCCAATGATCTGCTGAAAGGTGACCACGGCCTCAGCCCGGATCACGCCGGGCACCAGTTCGTCCATGATGATCCGGTTGATCTCGGTGCGCTCGGCCTCGGTGGGGCGCACGTACGACAACCCCAGGGCGCCCAGCTTGTCGGGGTAAACGCTGCTGTCCACCAGCCAGCGTGTGCCGGTCAGCGCCAGGCGCCGATAGCCCTGCGCGGCGGCTTCGGCGGCCACCACCTCGGCAATGTGCAGCCAGGGAAGCGGCGAATGTGGCAGCACCCGGTCCAACGCCTGGTGGATGGTGTTGTCGGGGCAGATCAGAAAGTCCGCCCCCGCACGCGCCAGCTTGTGGGCCGACGCCAGCATGAGATCGGCCACGCCTTGCAGGTCGCCCCGGTCCAGGCAGTCCACGTAGTCGGCCAGGGGTGACGTGTGCATCGACACCTCGGGGTGTGCGTGCGGGCGGCCCAGCAGCGAGGGGCCTTCGGTGCAGAGGGTCCGGTAGCAAAGGGCTGCACCTTCAGCAGAGCAGCCCACGATGCCAATGTGTTGGGGCATGGTGTGAACAGTGAGGAGGAGAACAAGACGGCGAATGAACGAGCGTCCATTATTGCCAGCCGCTCACAATGCTTTTGGTGATCACGCACCGATGCGGATGATCAATCCCCGCGCACACGCTGTGCAAACCCGCGCTCGCTGAACTGCTCCACCACAAAGTCCACAAACACCCGAGTGCGCGCGGGCAGCAGCTTCTTGCTCGGGTAGTACAGCGACGTCGGCCCCGCATCCGCCCACCAGCCCGGCAACACGCGCACCAGGTCGCCCCGCGCCAGCCAGGGCTGGGCAAACGGCATGGGCAGCACCGTGAGGCCCAGGCCCATCATCGCGGCCTGGCACATGGCTTCGGGGTCGTCAAACACCAGGCGCGGGCGCAGGTCGGCCGCTGCGGCTTCGCCCGCCTTGTTGCGCAGTGTGATGACCGCAATGCGCCCCGTGCGGATGGTGCGGCGCGCAATGCCATCCCACTGCGCCAGATCGGACGGATGGCGGGGCGCCCTGCGGCCCTTGAGCAGCGCGGGGGACCCCACCGCCACCAGGTGGATGGGCCCCAGCGTGCGCGCCACCATGTCGGGGTTCAGGTTCAGTCCACCGCCAATGCCTGCGTCAAAACCCTCACCGATCAGATCGACCTGGCGGTTTTCAAAACGCCAATCGGGCTGGATGGCGGGGTAGCGCTGCAGAAACTCGGTGAGCAGCGGTACCAGGTACGCGCGGCCAAAGGCCTGGCCCATGCTGACCTTGAGCGTGCCCGCAGGCTGCTGCTCGGCCTCGGCCGCGTGGTCCACCGCATCGGCCAGCGCCGACAGTGGCTGGCTGATCTGCGCCAGCAGGCGCTGCCCGCCCTCGGTCAGCGTGAGGCGCCGTGTGCTGCGCTGAAACAGACGTACTCCCAGCCCGGCCTCCAGCCGCGCCACGTTTTTGCTCACCGCGGCGGGCGTGAGGCCCATGAGCCGCGCCGCAGCCGAGAAGCTGCCGGACTCTGCAGATTTGACGAACGATTCGAGATGACTGAGCGGTTGCATGGGCTGAATTTTCAACTGCTGGTTGAAATAGATCCAGCCTATTCATGGCTACCGGCAAGGCAATGAATTTCTGACACTGCAGGTGCTTCGGGTTCTTTGCAGAACCTTTTCAACCCCCTTGATATTTGGAGAAACACCATGTCTTCTGTGCCCGGAACACCCGATCCCACCACTTTGCCCGCTACCTTGCCCACCCACGCTTCACGCGTGCTGGCGGGCAAGGTCGCTTTTGTCACCGGCGGCGCACGCGGCATCGGCGCGGCCATCGTCCAGCGCCTGGCGCGCGGCGGCGCGGCCGTGGCGTTTACCTACAGCAGCTCCGAAGCCCCCGCTCAGGCGCTGGTGGCGGCCATTGAAGCGGGCGGTGGCAAGGCCCTGGCGCTGAAGGCCGACAGTGCCGACGCCGGCGCACTCGTACAGGCCATCGACGGTGCCGCGCGCACGCTGGGCCGCCTCGACATCCTCGTCAACAATGCAGGCGTGGCCATCGCAGGCGAGATAGACAGCTTTGCACTGGCGGACTTTGACCACACGCTCAACGTGAACGTGCGCGCGGTGTTCGTGGCCACGCAGGCTGCCGTGCGGCACATGGGGCAGGGCGGCGCCTATGGCCGCGTCATCACCATCGGCAGCACCAATTCCGACCGCGTGCCATGGGCGGGCTTCAGCGTGTATGGCATGAGCAAGGCCGCCATCGTGGGCCTGACCAAAGGCCTCGCCCGCGACCTGGGGCCCCGTGGCATCACCGTGAACAACGTGCAGCCCGGCCCGGTCAACACTGACATGAACCCCGCCGACGGCCCCATGGCCAGCAGCATGCACAGCTTGATGGCGCTCAGCCGCCACGCCCACCCCGACGAGATCGCCGGTATGGTGGCCTATCTGGCGGGGCCGGAGTCGGGCATGGTGACGGGGGCTAGCTTGTTGATTGATGGCGGGTTTGCGGCGTAGCCATCACATAACTCCCTGGCGTGATTGACGCGCAGCGCCTGGCCCGAACGGCTGCACTGGCTTTCGCCCATCAGGCCGACAGTGCCGAGCCTGCGGACGCCCGCGCTGGGCTCTCGATCTGCATCTTGGCCAGCCGCAGCGCCTTGCGCATGTAGCCGCGCCACAGCACGCTGGCCAGCAGCCACAGCACCGGGGCAGCCCACTTGGAGCGGGCGTGGAAGGCATGGCGCCAGTGCACGGTGGTCTGCGTGCCGCCAGAGTGCGGGTCAAACCACCAGGCCCCATCGGCACCCGTGGCCAGCCAGCGCAACGCGCCGGTAAAGCTGCCCACGGTGTAGCTGAAATATTGCGCGGGGTGGTAGTGCCTGAGCCCCTCCTGTGCGCTGCTGCCGTCCGACAGGGCCACCGTGCGCGTTTGCCCCGGCGTGTCCCACGCCCCCGTCTGGTCGTGGGTGCCGGTTACGGCGGGCAAGGGCCCGTAGCCGGTGAACAGGGCGCGCGGGTCCATGGGCGCAATGTGCTGGAACGCCAGCGCAGGGGGTGCCTTGATGCGCGTCTGGACCGTGGCGGAGAAGGTGGTCATGGGCGGGGATGCAGTCAGTGGGGTCCGGCTTTTCGGACGGTGAACCGACTGTAGGGCGCGCAGCAGAAACGATAAATACCGTTCTTCCGAACGGACTGTTTGCGCAATGGCTACCAATCGCGCCGTCCACAGGCCCCGTGGCCATGGTCGGGTGAGGCGTTCAGGTCGTGTTCAGGCAGCCGCACTCGGCTTGCGCCGCCTGGGCTTGGGCGCGGGCGCCATCAGCTCCTGCGCAGTCAGGCCAAACGCGGGGTTGTCGGCCACCATGTCTACCGCCAGGTCGATGAAGGCACGCACACGCGCGGGCAGCGCCGTGCGGCTGCCGTAGTACACAAACAGGCCCAGGTGTTCGGCCACATGCTGGGTCAGCAGCGGCACCAACTGCCCGCTGCGCACCAGCGGGGCGGCTGTGACGCCCACCAGTTGCCCGATGGCGTGGCCGCCCAGCACGGCGCGGGCCTCTACCTCGATGTCGTTGGTGCAGAACGCGCCGGGAATGGCGCGCGAGACGATGTCATCGCCCACCTGAAACTCCCAGGGCATGGGCTTGCCGGTGGCGGGGTGGCGAAACCCGCTGCAGCGGTGCTGTGCCAGTTCGTCAAGGCTGGCCGGCGCGCCGTGTCGGGCGATGTATGACGGCGCCGCGCACACGATGAGCTGCAGGGTCAGCAGCCGCCGGGCCACCACGCCGCCCTCGGGCGGGTTGCCCGACCGAAAGCCCACGTCCACGCGGTCCTCCACCCAGTTGCCAATGCGGTCGTCCAGTTGCACATCGGGCTCCACCAGCGGGTAGCGGCGGCAGAACGCGTCGATCACCGGCCAGACCACTTCGAGCAGGATGGACCGCGGCGCCACGATGCGCAGCGGCCCCGCCATCTCCTCGCGCCCGCGCCGTGCGCCCTGCACTGCGTGCTGCAGCGTGATCAGGCCGGGTTGCGCGGAGGCCAGAAACTGGCGCCCTTCTTCCGTCAGGCTCAGGCTGCGTGTGGTGCGGTGAAACAAGCGCACGCCCAGATGTGCTTCCAGTTGCACCAGCAACTGGCTCGATGCCTGCGGTGTGATGCCCTGCGTGGCGGCGGCCTGCCGCAGGCTGCCCAGCTCGGCCGCCTTCACAAAGTTGGTGATGGCACGCAGTTCGTTGATGGCCATAGGTTGGGCGTTGCCCTTATTGGCAATCCAGCGTTGTTAATGAATCAGCTAATTATGGGCTAGTCGCATGGCAATGCCCTGCCTACAGTTCGACCCCAGGCAGCGTGCAGCCCGCCACCGGCGCATCGGGTGTGCGGCAGATGAGCCTGTTTCCCTCCCCCCATTTTTTGCACTCAAGGATGTCGCCATGACAACAAACCCTTCCCTCCCCTTTCCCCGTGTCTGGATGATCACCGGCGCCTCGCGCGGCATCGGTGCCCGCATTGCAGAGGCTGCACTGGCCCAAGGCGATGCCGTGGTGGTCACAGCCCGCAATGCGGCGTCGCTGGAAAAACGCTTCGGTCAGAGCGACGCGTTGCTGCCCCTGGCGCTCGACGTGACCGACGAGGCGCAGACCCGCCACGCTGTGGGTGCTGCGCTGGAGCGTTTTGGCCGCATTGATGTGCTGGTCAACAACGCGGGCTACGGCCTGCTGGGCGCGGTAGAAGAATCCACCGCCGACGAAGTGCGGCGCCTGTACGACACCAATGTGTTCGGCCTGCTGCACGTGACGCGCGCCGTTTTGCCCGGTATGCGCGCACGCCGCGCAGGGCACGTGATCAACATCTCATCGCTGGGCGGTGTGCAGTCCAGCGCAGGGTTTGGCCTGTATTGCTCCACCAAATTTGCCGTCGAAGGCATTACCGAGGCGCTGCATGCCGAGCTGGCGCCCCTCGGCATCCATGCCACGGTGGTGGAACCGGGCTACTTTCGCACCGAGTTTCTGGACACCGGCTCGTTGGCCGTGTCGCCCCAGGTGCTGGACGACTACGCCCAAAGCGCGGGCGCCGTGCGCGAGGCTGCCCGCCGCATCAACCTGAACCAGCCTGGCGACCCGGTGCGGCTGGCGCAGGCGGTGATGCAGCTGGTGGCCAGCCCCACGCCGCCCCTGCGCCTGCCGCTGGGCACCGACACGCTGCAGACCATTGCCGAAAAACACGCGTTTGTGGAGCGTGAAACCGCGCAATGGCGGGCCGTGGCTGCGTCCACGGATTTCCCGGCGCAAGAGCGGGAGGCTCATGCGCAGCGCGTTGCGTGAAGATTCCTGATTTGATAGCTGCTAGCGCTTATTGGTAAAGCGCTAGAGGCCGTTCTGACCAAATATTCACGATGCTTGTACGCGGCGACGGCGGGGTCAGCGTGGTGTTCGCAGCCCCGTGGCGCCGCGTGACAAACGCCTCACACCGTGCGCGCAAACTCCATGACCCAGTTGACCTCCCAGGTGGCGCCACCGTCGCCAGAAAACGCCTGTTCCCAACGCGGTGCGCCAGTGTGCATTTGCGACCACGTGAAGCGCACGCGCACCGGGCGGCCTTCCAGCACTTCTTCGCCGTAGAACAGGCCAACGCCGTTGTGAAAACCGCCCACCACGGGTGGCTGCAGCAGGCCGGTGGTAGCGTCCAGCCCGCCCGTGGTGTTGTCGAGCCAGTAGATGCTCCAGCGCTGCGTGACAGGGCTGAACACCCGCAGCGTCATGCCCACAAAGCCGGGTTTCCACGCCAGGGGCGTGAAGTCGTCGCAGTTGCCGATGTCGCCAGGCAGCGCGCGCGCGATGCCGGTGGCGTCGAACACTTCCCAGTCGTTGCAGCCTGCCAGGCGCTGCACCAGGCGGGTGTTGCGAATGCGCCAGGGGCCCATCAAAAAGTCGAAGTCGCCTGCCGCACTGGGTGTCACGGCGGGCGACGGGATGGTGATGAGGTGGGGGGTCGTCATGGTGGATGGGTTCAAAAGTGAAGCGAAACGGGAAGGCCTCAGGCGTGTAATGCCGAGCGTGCCGTGGGCTGCAGCCGGTGGGTTTCGGGTGGCCCTGCGAGCCAGGGCGCCAGTTCAGGGGCTACGTCGCGCGCCCAGGCGCCGCTGTTCGCAAACGACTGCAACGCGGCCTCGTCCCCAAAAACGGCCAGTCCCAGCAGCACAAATTCACCTTCGCGCACGGGCAGTCTGGGGAAGGTATTGGCGCTGGGCTCGGTGCAGTACCACGCCACCTGGCGCGCGCCGCCGCGCTGCAGCGTGGGGGTCATGCGGTGGCGGCAAAAGTCCAGCAGTGCCGGGGTGGCAGGCGCGTGCAGCGGGAACACCGTGGCATCCACCACGCCGGGTGGGGTGGCCTGCGTGGTCTGCATGTGGGGCGCGGGGCGCACATGCGCTGGCAGGTCGGCGTCGGCGCCCGGCCAGGCGGGGCGCAGCAGCAGCACGTTGTCGGAGTCGATCATGGTGGCGTTGGCCGCAGCGCGGTGCGCAGCCCACACCGGGCCGCCGTAGAAGCCTTCCAGTGCCGCACGGCGTGATTCCATATCGGCAAAGCCGCGCAGCCAGACGAACAGGTCGGGCCGGTCCAGGTCCCGAAACTGGCCCAGCACGCGCATGCCATGGGCCTCCTGCGTCTCGATGAATTCGCGGTCGAACAGGTCGATGAGCACATCGCGCTGCTGCGGGTGCAGGGTGTACTGGCGCAGTTCGACGATGGGGCCGTGGTGTGCGGCGGTGGTTGTTGTGGTGGACGGCATGCAAATCCTTGTGGAGGAGGGGTACAACAGATTCAGGTCGGCAGTCTGCGCCGCTATACCTGCCAACCCATGGCAGGTATTTGCGCTATCTTTCGGTTTCAAACCATCCGCTCCGCTCATCCACCCACCTTCACCCATGCGCGCCAGCCGTTTGCTTTCGCTTCAGATGCTGCTCGAAACCCAGGGCCGCATGAGCGCAACCGCGTTGGCCGATGCGCTGGAGATTTCGGTGCGCACGCTGTACCGCGACGTGGACCAGCTCAGCGCAGCCGGTGTGCCCATCTACGCCGAGCGCGGGCGCAATGGTGGCTTTGCGTTGCTGCCGGGCTGGAAGACCACGCTCACGGGGCTCACGCCGTCCGAAGCGCAGGCCGTGTTTTTGAGCGGCCTGCCCGGCCCCGCGCACGACCTGGGCCTGGGCGGCGATGTGGAGGGCGCGCGCCTGAAGCTGCTGGCCTCGCTGCCAGCGTCCTGGCGCGAAGACGCGCAGCGCGTCAGCGCCCGCCTGCACCTGGACCCGGTGGACTGGTACCGCGAGAGCGACCCCACGCCCCACCTCGCCACCGTGGCTGCCGCCGTGTGGGCGGGCCAGCAGATCACCCTGCGCTACGAGAGTTGGTCCGACACCGTGGAGCGCACGGTGAACCCGCTGGGGCTGGTGCTGAAAGCCGGTGTCTGGTACTTGGTGGCCTTGCCTGCGGGCGCGGCACATTCTGCAGAGGCGGGGCCGCGCACGTACCGCGTGTCCAACATCCTGGCGGCCAACATGCTCACGACGGCCGTGCGCCGCCCTGCCACGTTTGATTTGCCGGGCTATTGGGCCCAGTCCATCCAGCGGTTTGAGGCTGGCTTGTACACCGGCAAGGCGACGGTGCTGGCCACGCCCGCGGGGCTGAAAGGGCTGCGCATGCTGAGCAGTGCCGTCGCGCGTGCGGTGGCCGCCGCCGCACCCTCGCGCCGCAAAGACGGGCGCGTGGCCGTCCAGATGCCCATCGAATCTGTCGAACATGCCTGCGGGCAGCTCATGCGGCTGTCACCGCAGGTGGAGGTGCTGCAGCCAGCGGCATTGCGCCGCGCGCTGGTCCAGCGCGTGCAAGCCACGGCGCAGCTGTACGACCTGCCGATGGCTTGATGCTCGCTTGAGCGCTATTAAAAATATAGCTATAAGCGCTTGATATATAAGCGCTGGAGGCCTATATGGTTTCGAGTCTCATCTATAAACCCCGCGCCACCATGTCCAGCAGCCGCTCGCCCAACCGTTCCATCGTTTCTGCGGGCGTGCCGCGCAGCGGCCCGTCGATGCTGAGCAGCGCCATGCCGTGCACGGTGGACCAGGCCAGGTATTCGGCGCCCGGGCGGCGCTCGGGCGGCAGGGCACCGGCGGTGACCAGGTCATCCAGCGCGGCGCTCAGGTGCTGAAAGGGATTCAGCCCCGTGTCGCCGCCCATGGCCGGGTCGGGGTTTTGCGCCACGCCGAACGGGCCACCGAACGCGGTGCGAAACAACCCCGTCTCGGCATGGGCAAACCGCATGTAGCCCGCGCCCACGGCCCGCACTTTGGCGTGTGCCTGCTCGGTGGGTGTGCCTGTGGCGGGCATGTGGGCCAGTTCTGCCTCCATGGACTGGGCCACGGCGGCCACAGCGGCGGCGCGCACAGCGGCCAGCAGGTCTTGCCGGTTGGCGAAGTGGCGGTAGGCCGCGTTGGGCGCCACACCGGCGCGGCGCGTGGCCTCGCGCAGCACCACAGCGTCGGGGCCGCCCTGGCGGGCCAGTTCAATACCGGCGTCTAGCAGCGCGCGGCGCAGGTCGCCGTGGCGATAGGTGCTGCGGGCGGTGGGGGTGCTGACTGCAACAGGGGGGGCACTTGCAGCGGGAGCGTTGCGGTGGGTTACGGGCATGGGGGATTTGGATGTGGACACTGTCCATTATCTTTGCTATTGTTTGTGGACGGTGTTCACAATGCGGTGGGCACTACCCTTTTGAAGACCCTACCCAGGCCCCACGCCCTGGTTTGCAAGGAGACCCCATGAAAGTTGCCCCGTATCTGACGTTTGAAGGCCGCTGCGAAGAGGCCTTGAATTTCTATCGCAGCGCTCTGGGCGCCCAAGTCACGGTGCTCATGCGCGCCAAAGAGAACCCCGACCCCGCAGCCGCGCAGGGTTGCGCAGAAGGCGGCGGCCCGGGGCCCACGCCCGAGATGGTGATGCACGCCACGTTCACCGTGGGCGAGACCACGCTCATGGCGTCGGACGGCATGGGGTCGGGCAAGACAAACTTCGACGGTATTTCGCTGGCGCTGAGCCCCGCCAGCGAAGCCGAGGCCCAGCGCCTGTTCAATGCGCTGGCCGATGGGGGCCAGGTGCAGATGCCGCTGACCAAGACGTTCTTCTCGCAAGCCTTTGGCATGGTGGCCGACCGCTTTGGCGTGCCATGGTTGGTGGTGGCACCCGAGTGATGAGGTGGGCACGATGACCACGTACCAAGGCAGCTGCCACTGCGGCAAGGTGGCGTTTGAGGTCGATGGCACCATCGACAGCGGCCTGGCCTGCAACTGCAGCATGTGCCGTCGCCGTGGGTCGCTGCTGTGGTTTGTGCCCCGCGGGCAGTTGCGGCTGACCACACCCGAGGCCGATCTGGCGACCTATACCTTTCACCAACATGTGATCCAGCACCGGTTTTGCCCGGCCTGTGGCATCCACCCGTTTGGCGAAGGGGTGGACCCCAAGGGGCACCCCGTGGCCGCGGTCAACCTGCGCTGCCTGGACGGTGTGGATCTGGATACCGTGCCAGTGCACCACTACGACGGCCGTGCTGCGTGACCCGCGGTCTTTTTTCAGAGCCCTTGAAGGAGAAGTTTCATGATGAACCCCGAACCCCACGCCATGCACCGCTGGCTGCAGCAACTGCTGGGCGACTGGACCAGCGATTCCAGCTGCGACATGGGCCCCGACCAACCCGCCGAACAGGCCCAGGGCACCGAACACGTGCGGGCGCTGGGCGACCTGTGGGTGCTGTGCGAAGGCACCGGCACCATGCCCGGTGGCGGCAACGCGCGCATGCTGATGACGCTGGGCTACGACCCTGAGAAAAACGTCTTTCGTGGCACCTGGGTGGGCTCGATGATGACCCATATGTTCGTGTACGAAGGCACGCTGGACGCCGACCAGCAAGTCCTGACGCTGGAGACCGAAGGCCCTAGCTTCAAGGACGACGGCAAGACCGCCCGCTACCGCGACGTGATCACCATCTTGAGCACGAACGAACGCACCCTGACATCGTTCGGGCTGCAGCCCGATGGAAGCTGGTCGCAGATGATGCAAGCGACTTACCGGCGCAAATGAAAGAGGGCGGGCTCCGGCGCGCTGTTGTCGAACGAATACGTGGTGCCCACGGCGGGCACATCCCATGGTCAACCTCACAGGAGTCAAGATATGTCCTACATCGATGGTTTCGTGATCGCGGTCCCCACCGCCAACAAGAAGAAGTTCATTGAGCACGCGCGCCATTTCGACGCGATGTTTATTGAGCTGGGCGCGATCCGTGTGATCGAAAGTTGGGGCGACGACGTGCCCGACGGCAAAGTCACCGATTTCCGCCGCGCGGTGCAGGCCACGGCCGAGGAGACGGTGGCCTTTTCGTGGGTCGAATGGCCGGACAAAGCCACGCGCGACGCAGGCATGAAGAAAATGATGGGAGACCCGCGCATGGACCCGTCCCAACCCGGCAACCCGCCCATGCCCTTTGATGGCAAACGCATGATCTTCGGCGGCTTCGAACAGGTGGTCGAGGTGAAGGCTTGAGGGGCCCTTGACGTCGCGCAGGCTGCGCGCGCTTCGCGGAGCAGCGCCCTCCCGCCGCACGCCTTCTCGGTGCAGTGCGCAAGCTGGCAATGGGATGTCTCGTTGCAAGTTGCAGCACTGCAAACTGGTTTCGCTACTCACGTGGTCAGCTTTGGGCTGCAAAGGGCCCTGAGCTGCCAGTCGTTGCTTCCCTAAAGCAGCCAAATTTCAGAGTGTTGTCTAGGTGGTTGAGGGCTATTTGAGCAATGGCAATATGTACGGTTTCCACGCAAGCATGAGCAGCATCATGCAGAGAACAAATACAGCAAAACCCCAGTAAAACCGTTTCTCAGACTTGGTGTACTTTTTGTACGTGTCTTTGCTTGGGAAACCAATCATTTCATTACCGAACCTTCCTTGCGTTTCGATTTAACTTTGCGACGCCCCGACTCTAAATCGGTGGTTTCGATAAAAAACTGTTTGGAAAGAACTTCGAAGCGTCGCATAGTCAAATTGGGCGGTGGCCGTGAACGGCCGCTCCTGGCTGCAAGCTGCCGGTCGAACGCTAAAACCATAGCTTCCAGCGCTTGCCAGATAAGCGCCAGGGCCCAATTTCACTCAGACTTTCTGACAGGGCACGAGGCGCAAAGCCCCCCAACTGTCCTGCCCGCCGCATCGCACTGTTCCACCCACCGCACTTCTGCTCAGGCACCATTGGCTCCATATTCCACTGGCATACCGCCCGATAGTGGTGGTGCACAACACGAGGAGCCTCCGTATGTCGTCGTCCACACCTGCTGTAGCAACCACCGCCCTGGTGCCCATCGTGCGGGCCCAGTTGCTGGGTCCGCAGTGGCCCACGCTCGACCCGTTTCTTTTCTGCGCCCACCATGACGATGCCTACCCCGCAGGCAATGGCGCCTTTGCGCCCGCTGTGCCGCTGGACGACCGCCAGATCGGCAGCGACTTCAGCCGCAAGGACGGTTGGAGCATGTACCACGGCGACACCGTGCCTGGCTTTCCCGGCCACCCGCACCGGGGGTTCGAGACGGTGACGCTCGTGCGCAAAGGCCTCATCGACCATTCCGATTCGCTGGGCGCCGCAGCGCGCTTTGGCGGTGGCGATGTGCAGTGGGTCACGGCCGGCAAGGGCATCGTGCATTCCGAGATGTTCCCGCTGCTCAACGCCACCGAGCCCAACCCGCTGGAGCTGTTCCAGATCTGGCTGAACCTGCCCGCCCGCAACAAGATGGTGGAGCCGCACTTCACCATGCTGTGGGACGAGCGCATTCCGCGCCTGGTGCACAACGACGCCGCAGGCCGGGCCACTACGGTGACGGTGGTGGCCGGTGCGCTGCCGGGCGCGCCCGATCCGCTGTCGCCGCCCCCCGAGTCCTGGGCCTCGCAGCCCGACGCCGACGTGGCCATCTGGACCTTGCGCATGGACCCCGGCGCCGAGTGGACGCTGCCTGCCGCGCAAGGCAAGGCCACGCGCCGCATGCTGTACTTCTTTGTGGGCGACAGCCTGCGCGTGGGGCCGCAGGACGTAGACCAGCACGCGGCGCTGGAGCTGGTCGCGGGCCAGGACTGGCAACTGACCAACACCGGCCCCACGCCCGTGGAATGCCTGGTGCTGCAAGGCCAGCCGATTGCCGAGCCCGTGGCGCAGTACGGCCCATTTGTGATGAACACGCAGGCCGAAATCATGCAGGCCATGAACGACTACCGCCGCACCCAGTTCGGCGGCTGGCCCTGGCCTGAGCAGGACCCGGTGCATGGCAGCGAGGCGCGTCGGTTTGCGCGTTACCCCGGGCAGACAGAGGAAGAGCGCCCGGCAGAAGCGGCTGCTGGCGCATAGGGCGAAGCGCTCACCATCCACGAGGCGCGCGGCAGGCGCCCCGCGCCTCGTGGACAATTCGGGGTTCTGATCGCGCAGCAGCGGGTGGCAATGCCCGCCAAGCTGCGCCGTTTCTTTCACCGTCTGAAAGCGCAAGCACCACCACCATGGCCACCATCACCAAAGACTCCGCCGTCACCATCACTTACAAAGTCACCACGCCCGAAGGCAAGCCGCTGGACGGTGGCAGCCTGTCGTACCTGCACGGTGGTTATGAAAACATCTTCCCCAAGGTCGAAACCGCGCTGGAAGGCCAGGCCGTCGGCTTCAGCACCGCGCTGGATCTGGCCGTGGAAGACGCCTTTGGCGCCCGCGACGAAAGTCTGGTGCGCACCATCCCCAAAGCCGAGTTCCCCCCGGGCGTGAAGGTGGGCGGCCAATTGCAGGGCGTGGGCAGCGACGGCCAACCCGCCGTGTTCAATGTGGTCAAGATCAAGGGCCCCGAAGTGCACCTGGACGGCAACCACCCGCTGGCCGGGCAGGCGCTGAAGTTCAGCTGCAAGGTGACCGATGTGCGTGCGGCGAGCGCAGAAGAAATTGCGCACCGGCATGTGCATGGGGCGCATGGGCACCAGCATTGAAGACGGCACTGAAGCCGAAGTTAGCGGCGCATGGCGCTTCTTGACCGCTTGACCTATTCGCTGCTGGGCCTGGTCTTTGGGGTGGGCATTGGCGTGCTCGGCTGGTGGCTCTATGGCCTGGCCCACTCGTTGAACTATGACGGGCCGGGCATGGACCCCTTGCTTCGCCACTGGGTTCAGTACGCTGGAGCCGCCTTCGCTGCGCTGGGTTTTATCTTCCGGGAGCGCGCCGCCGACGCAGTGGCCGATACGGTGTCCGGCATCCTCCACTTTGAGTTCAATGAGACGCCGGGCCGGGCCGCGTCTGCCTTGGTCGGCTGCGTCGCCATCGCCATCACCATTGCGGCAATCTGGCTCACCAGCGCTCCGTAGGCTGAAAGTAGGTTGAACCTAGGCTGAAACCGCAGGCGAGGGCGCTACGGCACGGACGGCGTCCCCGCAGGCGCCGCCGATACAGCTTCACCCCTTCGCCGCGGGATCAACTGCCCGTCGAGCAGCACCTCAATGCGGGCAAAAATCTCATGGCGCGAAAACGGCTTCTTCATGAAATCGTCCGCGCCGATGCGGTTGGCATAGAACTGCTCGGTGGCGTGCTCGTTACCGCTGATCATGATCACGGGGATGTGTTGCCATTCGGGCATCTTGCGGATGGCGCGCAGCGCGTTGAACCCGTTCATGCCCGGCAGGATGATGTCGAGGAAGATCAGTTCGGGCGGGTCCTGGGCGATCAGCGTGAGGCCTTGCTCGGCGTCCAGGGCCTCGCGGGTGTCATAGCCTGCCGAGCGCAGCGCCTTGCGCAGCACGGCCACGACGGTGGGCGAGTCGTCGATGATCAGCACCTTGATGCCTTTGCGCGCGTTGACGCGTTTGCGCTGGCGCCGCTCCACGGGCGCCGTGGGCGCTGCCGGGGTGGCTTCGGGTCGGTCCGTTGGCTTGCGCACGCTGGCCAAAAGCCGGTCGAAGATGCTCATGGTGCTGTCTCGTTTCTTATTGGCGTCTATTCAACGGGGTGCAAGTATCCCAGATGCGGCGTTTCTGCCTGAAGGCGTCGTTCTGCAGGCGAGCACCCTCCGCTGGCGGGGGGCCCCGGGTCTTCGAAATTGCTTGATGAATTAGTCGTCTCAGATAAACCGGTCGCCCTGAGCCTGTCGAAGGGCTGTTCGCAGAAGGCGCCCTGGCTTCGACAGGCTCAGCCCGAACGGATAAGGATCTATCTGAGGCATGTAGCTAATCAATCAAAATTGATAGCTGCTAGCGCTTATTGGATAAGCGCTAGAGGCCAAAAACATTCAAAAATTGCCAATCAGCGCCCACCGCCGCGCACCAGCCCGCGCCCGCGCAGCACCGGCTCTGCCGCCAGCCGCACGCTGGCCCATTCGACAAATGCGCGCACTTTGGCGGGCGCCCGCCGCCCCGCCGGGTACACGATGTGCACGGGCACAGGCGGCAGTTCGTGGTCGGCCAGCACGATGCGCAGGCGCCCCGCGCGCAGGCTGGCGGCGGCCTGGTAGGCCAGGCAACGCGTCAGGCCCAGCCCGGCTTCGGCGGCGGCGATGTCGACCTCGTTGCTGTTGCTGATCCACGCAAACTGCGGCTGGCCCGTGGCGCCGTCTTTGAACTTCCAGGGCGTAGGCGCGCGCGCATCAAACGAGAAGCCGATGGCCCGGTGCGCGCTCAAGTCATCCGGGTGTTGCGGCTCGCCGTGTTGCGCCAGGTAGGCAGGCGACGCCACGACCAGCCGCCGCAGCGCGCCCACCTGCAGCGCCGTGAGGCCCGAGTCCGGCAGGTGCGCGATGCGGATGGCCACATCCATGCCTTCATCGAGCAAATGCACCAACCGGTTGACGAACAGCGTGCGCACCTGCACACGCGGCTGCGCCTGCACAAAGCCCTGCACGATGGGCGCCACATGCTGAATGCCGAACATCTGCGGCGCGGTGATGGACAACAGCCCTTGCGCCTCGGCCTGCGCGCCACTCGCCGCCTGTTCGGCCTCGTGCAGATCGCTGAGGATGGGCCGGCAGTCGCCCAGAAAACGTTCACCCGCTTCGGTCAGCCGCACCAAACGTGTGCTGCGCTGAAACAGCAGCACACCCAGCCGCGCCTCCAACGCCGCAATGGCGCGCGTGACGGCCGCTGCCGAGCA
The DNA here is from genome assembly GCF_046291265.1 of Acidovorax sp. GTDB lineage: Bacteria > Pseudomonadota > Gammaproteobacteria > Burkholderiales > Burkholderiaceae_C > Acidovorax. Next base: position 19,636 of record NZ_JBKBTV010000024.1, read on the forward strand.
CTCCAGCCGCCGACTGGCCGCTGCAAAGCCACCCGCATCGGCCACGGCCACAAAACAGCGAAGAGTGTCGAGGTGGTCCATTGTTTCGATATGTGCAATTTTGAAAGCTGCACTATGGCTATTAACGTCGTGCCGCGCAATAGATAAGGTCGAGGCCTGTTTCAAAACCACCGGCACCCACCTAAAAGGACGTTCCCCATGGCACCCTCCACACCCCTCCAGCTCTATCGCATGCCCGTATCGGGCCACTGCCACCGCGTGGAGCTGATGCTGTCGCTGCTGGGCCTGCCGCACCAGCTGATCAACGTGGACCTGCAGCGCGGCGAGCACCGCAGCCCGCAGCACCTGGCGCTGAACCCGCTGGGCCAAGTGCCGGTGCTGGTGGACGCTGGCACCGCCATCAGCGATAGCAACGGCATCCTGGTGTACCTGGTGCAGCGTTACGCGCCGGGCAGCGCCTGGATGCCGCAGGACGCGCTGGGCCAGGCGCAGCTGCAGCGCTGGTTCAGCCTGGCGGCGGGGTTTCTTGTGCCCGGCGTGGCCACCCCGCGCTACGCGACGCTGGGAGGGCGTGTCGTCAATGACCGGGAGGGCGCCCTGGCCACGGGCAAGCGCCTGCTCGACTACATGGAGGGTGAGCTGCAGGGCCGCGTGTGGCTGCTGGGCGGCGAGCAGCCCAGCCTGGCCGACATCGCCATGGTCAGTTACACCTCGCAGGCGCACATCGCCGGGCTGCCGCTGGCGGCCTACCCGCGCATTGCGGGCTGGGTGGCGCGTTTGCAGGCGCTGCCCGGCTATGTTCCGCTGGCCGACACGCTGGCCCCACCCACGCCGGTGGCGGCATGACCACCGCCGCCACAGCCCACGAGGCCTTCCACGCGGGCGAGCAGGCGCTGCAGCAGCGCGTAGGCCTGCGCGAGCGCATGGCCGCCATTGGCCCGCTGGTGATGCGCGACCACATGCCCGACCAGCACCGCGAGCTGTTCGAGAAGCTGCCCACCCTGCTGCTGGGCGCGCTGGACGACCAGGGCCAGCCCTGGGCGACCATGCTGGCCGGGCCGCCCGGGTTTGTGCACACGCCCGATGCGCAGCAGATGGACATCACCACCGCGCCCCACGCTGCCGACCCCGTGTTGAGCCGGTTGTCGCCCGGCGCCCCGCTGGGCGTGCTGGGGCTGGAGCCCCACACCCGCCGCCGCAATCGGATGAATGGGCACGTGGCCGCTTTCAGTGATGCAGGTTTGTCGATTGCCGTGGTGCAAAGCTTTGGCAACTGCCCCAAGTACATCCAGGCGCGCGAGCCGGGCCTGCGCGCTGCGGTCACGCCGCCCGGGCCCATGCAGGTGCTGGGCCCGGCGCTGGATACGCAGGCGCTGGCCCGCATCCAACAGGCCGACACGCTGTTCATCGCCAGCGCCTCGGCCGCGCAACCGGGCGGTGCGCAGAGCGAAGGCGTGGACGTGTCGCACCGCGGCGGCGAGCCCGGCTTTGTGCACGCCGAGACCACCGCGCACGGTGTGGTGCTGCGCCTGCCGGACTACCCCGGCAACCAGTTCTTCAACACGCTGGGCAACCTGGCACAACACCCGCTGGCGGGGCTGCTGGTGGTGGACTATGAAGGCGGCGGATTGCTGCACATCGCCGCGCGGGCCGAGCTGCTGTGGGACGACGCGGCGCGTGCGCTCTGGCCCGGCGCGCAGCGGGTGCTACAGCTCACGGTGCTGCGCGCCCTGTGGCGGCCGGGTGTGCTGCCGTGGCGGTGGACACCGCCGGTGGCGGCACCGCAGTTCAGCGCGCTGCGTCGTCCCGGGGCTGCTGTGCCACCGGGTTGATGCGGCGGCGCGGCACGGTGGCCTCGGCCGCCACCATGCGCGCACTGCGCTCGTGTGCGGTGTGGGCCAGTTCGCTGATCAGCGCGGCCTCGGGCAGGTTGTGCCAGTAGCGCGTGGGCATTTCCTTTTTCATCATGTTCAGCTTGAGTCGCGCGGGGTTGAAGATGTGGCGGTAGTAGGTCAGCCACAGTGCCTCGCCCGCATCGGGCGGCGGCGCATCGCTGCGCTGCGCGCCGGGGCTGGTGTGCAGCGCTTTGCCGTCCCACCGGATACACGCATCGGGCGTGAGGATGGCCCAGTGCATCTGTGTGAAGCGGCGGATGAAGAAGCCCGCGTTGGCCTCGGTGATGAAGTGGTCGGGCTCGAACCAGGCCATGTGCACCGTCTGCCCGTCGGGCTGGATGACGGGGCGAAAGCGCACAAACGCGTGCATCTTGTGTTTGTCGCGCGCCACGGCGCGGGCCATGTGGTGGGCCAGCATGCGGTCGGCATCCAGCGGGTCGTGGCGCAGGTCGGGCTGCTCGGTCATGCGCCACAGCAGCCGGTACATCAGCGTGAATCGGGCCGGGTCGCGGTGCAAGATGAGCTGCTCGCACAGGCGCACAAAGTCGGGGGGCACCTGGGGCGCGGGGTGGGTGGCGGGCAGGGCGGCCCAGCTGGATGCCTGCGCTGCCGCCTCGTGGGCTGCCTCGCCGCTGGCAAACAGGTCGTCTGCGGCATCTGCGGGGGTGAACCAGTCGACCTGTTCTGGCGCCACCCCGGCCTGCACCAGGGCGCGCGCGGCCTGCCGAAAGCCTGCCCAGTCCGTGGGATGCGCCAACGTGACGCTGTGGCGCTCCCGTGGCGTTGGTGCGAGGGGTTGCATCGGCATCAATCGAACAGGCTGCGCTGCAACGGTGGTGGCGCCAGCCGCGCAGCCAGGTCGGTGGCGTCCAGCGCGCGCCCAGGGCGGTAGTCGGCAGCCTCCACAAACGGCAGCACTTTCTTGAGCGGCACATGCAGCCGCGCCAGGTCCGCATGCCGCAGGCGCCGCACCCGGCGCGCGGCGAGCAGGCGGTCCACCGTCTGCACGCCAAAACCGGGCACGCGCAGCAGCATCTCGCGCGGGGCGGTGTTCAGGTTGACGGGGAAACGCTCGCGGTGCGCAATTGCCCAGGCCAGTTTGGGGTCCATGTCCAGCGCCAGCATGCCGCCTTGGCTGGGAGGCACGATCTCTTCGTGCGCAAAGCCGTAAAAACGCATCAGCCAGTCGGCTTGGTACAGCCGGTGTTCGCGCACGGTGGGCGGCGCGATCAGCGGCAACGCGCGCGCCGCGTCGGGGATGGGGCTGAACGCCGAGTAGTACACGCGCCGCAACCGGTGCGCGCCATACAGCCGCGCACTGGTGGCCAGGATGGTGCGGTCGCTGGTGGCATCGGCCCCGACAATCATCTGCGTGCTCTGCCCGCCTGGCGCAAAGTGCGGCACGCTGGCGCGGCGGGTGGTACGGGACTGCGGCATCGACACAATCGCCTGCGCGGCTTGCTCTTTGCGGGCGGCGCGTGCCTCGCCAATGTGGATGGCCATGCGCGCCATGGAGCGGTCGATGGCGGCGCTGTCCTTCTCGGGTGCCAGCGCCTTCAACCCCTCGGCGGTGGGCAGTTCGATGTTGATGGACAGGCGGTCGGCATAGCGGCCTGCGCGTTCCATCAGTTCGGGCGATGCATCGGGGATCGTCTTCAGGTGGATGTAGCCGCGAAAGTCGTGCTCCTCGCGCAGCACGCGCGCCACTTCCACCACCTGCTCCATGGTGTAGTCAGGGCTCTGGATGATGCCGCTGGAGAGGAACAACCCCTCGATGCAGTTGCGCCGGTAAAAGTCGAGTGTGAGCTGCACCACCTCGTCCACCGCAAACCGTGCACGGGCCACGTTGCTGGTCACGCGGTTTACGCAGTACAGGCAGTCGTACTGGCAAAAGTTGGTGAGCAGAATCTTGAGCAGCGAGATACAGCGCCCGTCCGGCGCATAGCTGTGGCAAATGCCCATGCCCTCGGTGGAGCCCAAGCCGCGCCCGCCCACCGAGTCGCGCGGCGCGGCGCCGCTGGATGCGCACGAGGCGTCGTATTTGGCAGCGTCGGCCAGGATGGCGAGTTTGGACTGTAAATTCACTGGATGAATTTACAGTATTTGGGGTGCCTGACTTTGACCAAGGGTTAAACGAGCGGCGGTGTTTGCTATAAATGTAATAGCTGTTAGCGCTTGATGCATAAGCGCTAGAGGCCAAAAACACTCAAACTCTGCCTGCCCATGCGCGTACCCGGGCGGCGAAAGCCTTCGCCATGAAACCGGCCCTGCGTGACTTACCCAGGGGTTGAAGCGCGCTTGGTGGGTTTACTTCTGCTTTGACAGCGCCCGGCGCAGCAGCCGGGATGCGCGCTCGCGCAGCGGGGAGGACGGGTGGTGCGCGGGTGCGCGGGGGTGGGCCTTGGCCAGTTCGCAGGCGGTCAAAAAGTCTTCCAGGATGGCGGTGTCGTCCAGCGTGTCCGAGCCTGATTTGTGAAACTCCGGGTGCCACTGCGTGGCGGCGATGTACCCGCGCCCCGGGGCCGGTTGCAGGCGGATGGCCTCGGGCACGCCATCCGGTTCGCTCAGCGCTTCGACCACAAAATCCGGCGCCACGCGCTTGATGCCCTGGTGGTGGATGCTGTTGACGCGGGCGCGCGGCGTGTCGGGGTACAGCTTGGCCATGTGCGAACCGGGCACGATCTGGATGTCGTGGAAATGCTGGTCGTAGGTGCTGGCGTTGCGGTGCTGTTGCGCGCCCGGGTGCTGGGTCTCGATGTCCTGGTACAGCGCGCCGCCAAACGCCACGTTGATGAGTTGCAGGCCGCGGCACACGCCAAAAATGGGCTTGCCCACCTCGGCAAAAGCCTTGACCACCGCCAGGTCGTACAGATCACGCACGCGGTCACCCACCCATTCGTCGCGCAAAGGCTCTTCACCATAGTTGCCCGGCCACACATCGGCGCCGCCGTGCATCACAACGCCGTCCAGCCAGTCGGCATAGTGCGCCAGCGTCACATCGCCCTTGGCGGTCTCGCCCGTGGGGCAGGGCACCATCACCACCATGGCGCCGGCGGACATGATCCAGTGCGCGATGGACTGCTCCACGTACTGCAGGGTTTTGCCCGTGAACAGCGGGCGGGCGGGGTCGGCGTGTTGAAAACAGGCGGACAAACCAATCTTGAGGCGGCGGGCGGCGGGCATGTGGGGGTGGCTCCATGGGCGCAGAGAAGGCGCCAGAGTTGCAATGCAAGGGGTATGCCATGTTGTAGCACCTCACCCTTTAACCGCGTGTAGGAAAGGGCCGTGCAGCCTGCGCAACATCATGGCCGGTGTTACGCGGTGCAACAAAACGTGGCTTTCTTCATGAAATGTGTTTGTCGCACGGTGGTGGCGCGGATGGTTTTGCCAGGTGGCTCGCCATAATTTCTGCTCGCCGGGTGCCAGGGAGGGGCATTGGGCGCGACGTTGTTTGCCTTCCGCGAAAGCCTCAAGACATGCCCCACAAGAAAATTGGCTTGCCCGCTGCAAGCGCCCTGACTGCACTGGTTGCGCTGGCTTGGCCACTGCACGCCCAGGCCGCCGTGCCGCCTGGTGCCGCAGCCGAAATCATCAGCCTGCAAGGCGCGGGCGACCAGCGCGCAGCCAGCACGACGGCGTGGCAACCTGCGCGCCCGGCGCAAGCCCTCGCCACCGGGGACTTTGTGCGCACGCGGGAGGCCGCCAAGATGGCCCTTCTGTTTGCCGACGACACGCAGTTGCGCCTGCACCAGAACACCGTGCTGCAAGTCAAAGGCGTGGCCACACCGGCCCAGCCTGTCACCACCTTGCTGCTGAGCGCAGGCCGCGCCTGGACGCAGACGCGCCGCGCCGATGGCAGCCGCCTGAACCTCGAAACCCCGGCGGCCACCGCCGCGATTCGTGGCACCGACTGGCACATGAGCGTGGAGGACGACGGCCGTTCGGTGCTCACGGTGCTGTCGGGCACGGTGGACTTTTCCAACGCGCAAGGGCTGGTGTCGGTGGGTGCCAACGAGGCGGCGTTGGCCGAGGTGGGCAAGGCCCCGGTCAAGCTCGTTCTGAGCCAGCCGCGTGACCGCATCCAGTGGGTCAATGCGCTGGGCGCCGACCCCGTGCCCCACCTGGCGGCCGAGCCCCTGCCGCCAGCGCTGGCCCCTGTCCGCACCGCCCTGGCTGCGCGGGATGTTGCGGGCGCCCGCGCCGCGCTGGCACAGGCGCGCAGCAGTGTTTCACCCGCCTGGGTCGCGGCGTTGGAATCGGCCATCGCGCTGCAGGCGGGAGACCTGCGTTCGGCGCGCGAGCAACTGGCCGCCCAGATGAACACCACGGCGTCTGCAGGCGCCACCACCCCGCTGCTGCCGCAGCCGCCGCTGGCGGTGTGGCTCATGCAGTCAGACCTGCAGCTCATGGATGGCGAGGGCGCGGCAGCCGTCAGCACCCTGCGCGGCGCGCTCACCCGCTGGCCTGCGCACCCAGCTGTCCTGGCTCAGCTGGCCCGCGTGCAGATGTTGACGGACCGCGTGGACGAGGCCACGGCCACGCTGGCGCAAGCCCAAGGCACCGCGCATGTCGACCTTGCGCTGGTGCGCGCAGAGCTGGCCCGGCGCCAGGGCGATGCCCCCGGCACGCTGGCGGCCTACACCCAGGCCACACAGCTGGCCGCCGACGATGCGCGCGGCTGGCAGGGCCTGGGCAGCGCGCATACCGAGCGCGAGGACACCGGCCCGGCGCGTGAGAACCTGCGGCGCGCGCTGGCGTTGTCCCCGCACGCCACCGGCGCCTACGGCGAGCTGGGCGCGCTCGAAACCTTTGTGAACCAGTTCACCGAGGCCGGCCAGGCGTTTGCCACCGCGCTGGGCGACAACCCCGCCGACTACGTGGCACTGACGGGCCAGGGGTTGCTGCACCTCAAGCAGGGCCATCCGCAGGCGGCGCTGGACGCTTTCTTGCGGGTCGGGGTGATGGAGCCCCGCTACGCACGCGCCAAAACCTGGACCGCTGTTGCCTACTACCAGTTGGGGCGTCACCAGGATGCGCTCGCAACCCTGCGCCAGGCCATCGCGCTGGACGACAAGGACCCCGTGCCCCACATGCTGCTCGCGCAGATCCACACCGATCTGTTCGAGCCCGGCGAGGCCGTGGAAGCCGCCCGCGCCGCCGTGCAGCGCATGCCGTATCTCAAGTCGCTCAACCAAGTGGCCAACGACCAGAAGGGCAGCGCCAACCTGGGCGCGTCGCTGGCGTTTTTTGGCATGGAGGACTGGGCACTGGAGCTGGCGCAGCAGAGCTTCTATCCGTATTGGGGCGGCAGCCATCTGTTTCTGGCGGATCGTTATCCGGGCGAGTTCAACAAGAACTCGGCGCTGTTCCGGGGCTTTCTCACAGACCCCATGTCCTTTGGTGCAAGCCAGCGGTACTCGTCGCTGCTGCAGCGCCCCGGCAGCCATGGCGCGGTGAGTGTCACGCTGGACCGGGAGTTGTACCGACTCGGTACGCCGTCGGTCACCCTGAACGGTATGGACAACAGCCGCGTGCCCCTGTCCTGGTTCGTCAAAGCGCAACACCTGTCCGCCAGCCAGTTTCCGATCGATGTCGGCGTGGTCAATGCCCCCGCGGTGTACGACGGATCGGGCGCTGGCAAGGTGCGGGGCCATGCGTTGACGCTGGGCATGGGGCTGCAGCCCACGGAGCGGCTCAACCTGTTCGCGTACGCCAACCAGTTCGACATGGACCTGCGCGGGAGCAACAACTTTCAGACCGAGCTGAGCAACACCCTGAGCCAGGGTGCGGTGGGTGCTTCGTACCGCTGGAGCCCGGCTGAGCAAACGTGGTTCAAGATGGGCCGCAGCGTGGAGAACACGCTGGCGCTCAGCTATCCGGCTGTGTTCGAGGCGCCCCCCTTTGTGGGCATCCTGGGAATGGCATCGCAGCCGCGCAAGCTGTTTTCTGACATCCAGCTGCGGCACAGCGTAGACCCACAACCGGGCACGCGCCTGTCGGCCACGCTGGAGCATGTGAAGGAAAAGCAGATCAGCGAAACAGTGGCGGATGGGGCGTTGCTGACCGACCTGCCGGATGGTTCCATCGGTGGCCTTCGGTACCTGTATGGGGGCGCGAACGCGATCGACCGGCGGTACACCGCGCTCACGCTGGCAGGTTCGCACCAGTGGAACCCTGCCGTCCAGATGGATGCGGCGCTGGGCTTGCAGCAGATTCGCCACCGCGTGAACGGCATCAACTATGTGGTGCTGGAGCAGCTGGATTTCGCCGACATCACGGAGGCTACGCGTGCCGATACCGAGCGCGTGGCAACGCCGCGCGTAGGGCTGGTCATCAAGCCCGCAGCAGGCACCACCCTGCGCCTGGCCTATCAAGACTGGCTGCGGCCGCCGAGCGTCTCAACCCTGGCCGACGTGGAAACGGCGGGCATCCCGGTGGAAGACCGCCTGGTCGAGGCGGGTGGACGCCACAAGCGCACAGTGGCCCAACTGGGCATGGAGCTGGGGGCCCGCACCTTCATGAGCGTGCGTGTGGACCACCTGCGTGTGCGCAACCCCGGCACGCTGGGGGTGGACTTGCGCACGCCCAGCCTGCCGTTTCTGGAAGAGATGCGCAATGCGCAACTGGTCAACCTGTCGACCACCGATGTGCTGGAAGACACGCCCAGCTACGAGGCTGGCACGCTGCAAACGCTGGCGGCGGGTGTCAACCACATGTTCACGCGCCGGTGGTCTGGCTACGCCAAATACCTGTACCAGCACAGCACCAGCCAGTACGCAGGCAGCGACGGCGATCCCGCCATCACCGGGCGCATGATTCCCTACATCCCGCGCCACACCGCCGTGCTGGGCGCCACCTGGGCCAGCACGCAGCGCGTGTACCTGAGCGGCCGCGCGGTCTACCGGTCTGAGCGTTTTGAAGACAAGGAAAACCTCACCCGTCGCCCCCCCGGCTGGAGCCTGGACCTCATGGGTTTCTGGGAATCGCAGGACAAACACTGGGTGCTGGGTGTGGCCGCATTGAATCTGTTCGGCCCCAAGTCTGATCGCCAGAAGACCCGCTATGTTCTGGACGCACGGTACCGGTTCTAAGCCGGGCCTGCTGGCGCTGCGCCAGCAGTGGATGCCCGTGGCCGCATGCGTGCTGGCGCTGCTGCTGGTGGTCGCGGCCACGTTCAGCAGGCCCTGGCATGCGCTGGAGTTCAAGACCTTCGACGTGTTGACGGCCTTGGCTGCTCCCTACCGCAGCACGCTGCCGGTGGTGATCCTTGCGATTGATGAGCCCACGTTTCAAGAACTGCAGAAGCCGTGGCCGTTTCCGCGCAGTTTGCATGCGCAACTGCTGCGGCGTCTGCACGAGGACGGCGCGGCGGCCGTGGGGCTGGATGTGGTGTTTGCCGACCCGTCCTCAGAGGCTGAGGACGCCGCCCTGGCGCAGGCCATTGCTGAGGCGGGCCCGGTGGTGCTGGCCTCGACCCGCGAGAAGATCGACAGTGGCAACGCGGTGCTGTGGACCGATGTGATGCCGCTGCAGCGGCTTCTGGATGCGGGTGCCGACGCTGGCGACGCCGGGGTGGAGCCGGACGACGATTTTGTGGTGCGCCGCGCGCCGGTGGCGCCCGAAAGTTTTGCCCTGCGGCTGGCGCAACGCGCGGCCGAAGCGCGTGCTCGGTTGCGTGGCCAGGCGCCGGTGTTGCGCCACTTCGACTGGGTCGGCTACCGGGGCCCCCGCGGCACGTTCGACACGCGCTCGTACTACCAGGCGCTGGAGCCGGGCTTGCTGCCTGCGGGCTTTTTCAAAGACAAGATCGTGCTGGTGGGACGCTCGGCGCGCACCGCCACCGAACTCAGCCGTTCGCAGGCCGATCTGTTCAATTCGCCCTTTGGTACGGCCGGTGGCGAGCGCCTGTTTCCGGGCGTGGAACTGCAGGCCACGCTGGTGGACAACTACCTCACCGGCGCGGGGCTGCGCAGCGTGTCCGACGGCTGGACGCTGGCGCTCACCGCACTGCTGCTGCCCTTGCTGCTGTGGGTCAGCCGCCGGTGGCATCCGGCGGGTGTGGCTGCGCTCATGGGCGTGTGGGTGGTGGCGATGGGGGCGCTGTCATGGGGGCTGTTTGTGCAGTTTCGGGTCTGGTGGCCGCCACTGCTGCCGATGGTGGCTGCGGTGTCGCTGTATGCCGCTACTGCGCTGGTGGCCTATGCCGCGGTGCGGCAACGCGCCCGCCAGACGCGGGCCATGTTTGCGCAGTATGTGCCGCCTGCGGTGGTGGCGCGCCTGGTGGCGCAGCCCGAGCTGATGCGCCTGGGTGGCGAGGCGCGCGAAGTCACCCTCATGTTCACCGACCTGGCCAACTTCACCACCTTGTCCGAGCAGCTCAGTGCCGAGCAAACGGTGGACGTGTTGACGGGCTACTTCAACGCCATGACGCCCATCGTGCACGCCACCGGCGGTACGGTGGACAAATTCATTGGCGACGCAGTGATGGCCTTTTGGGGCGCGCCTTTGGATGATGCGCTGCATGCCGAGCACGCGGTGGCCGCCGCCATTGCCATGCAGCAGGCCATGCAGCCGCTGGTGGCCGACCTGCAGGCGCGGGGCCTGCCGCCGATCCACATGCGCATCGGCCTGCACACGGGGCGTGTGGTGGTGGGCAACGTGGGGTCGGAGCAGCGCTTTTCGTACACCGCCATTGGCGACGCGGTGAACCTGGCCGCCCGGCTGGAGGGCGCCAACAAAGCGTTTGGCACGGGCATCCTTCTATCGGCTGCCACGGCGGCCCAGCTGCCATCGTCCATGGCGCTGCGTGCGCTGGATGACGTGGTGGTCAAAGGCAAGACCGAGCCCGTGCGCGTGTTCACCCCTTGCGAAGACGCTGCGGTGCGCGATGCCAGCCAGGCGGCACTGGACGCTTTCTGTGCGCGCGATTGGGACCGTGCCGAGTTGGGTTTGGCGCAGGTTTTGCAACGGCTGCCGGGCGATCTTGCGGCACAGCGCCTGCAAGAGCGCGTGGCCGCCGCGCGTGTGCTGCCCGCAGGCGCCGACTGGTCGCCCGCGGTGTCACTCGACAAGCTCTGACCGAGCACGTTGGGCCCACCATATCAGTGGTCCCGCGCCAGCGCCCACCACATCCGCGCGGCGGTTGCGCGCGGGCTTTGCAAGACCCGGCCACTAACAGGTTCTTACCGGCCGGTATGCCAAAGGTGCGACCATGGGGGTTCGCGGGACTGCCGCCCTTTGCCTTGCTGGCATGCGGTGGCCCCTCTCGGAACCCTTATCAAGGAGCACCTCCATGCAAGTACAAGTCAACACTGACGACCACATCCACGGCGGCGAGTCGCTGGCGCAATGGATCACGGACGAATCCAAAAGCCGCCTGGCGCGCTTTCAGGACCACATCACGCGGTTGGAGGTGTTTTTGTCCGATCTGGACGCCGGCAAATCGGGTGCCAATGACAAGCGCTGCCGCATCGAGGCCCGGGTGACGGGCCGCCAGCCCGTCACGGTGACGGCAGAGGCCGACAAGATGGCCAATGCCTTCATTGGCGCGTCAGACAAACTGGCCCGCGCCCTGGACACCGACCTGGGCCGCGTGAAGGACCGCCACGGCCGCGACACGATCCGCACAGCGGCGGCGGCAGCGGAGGAATAAATTTATAGCCGAATTGGCCTCTAGCGCTTGATGGATAAGCGCTAGCAGCTATCAAATCTATAGTTTTCTCCGAATAGAGGCCTTGCAGCTGTTGTGGCCGCAAGGCCTTTCTTTTTCAGAGATCCAAGATTTCAGAGATCCAAGACAAGTAACTTGCTTCGCGCACGCGAGCAACAGGGCATGAATTGCTCGTTGGCGGCCTTTTCTTCGTCCGTCAGGTACATGTCGCGGTGGTCCACTTCGCCCTCCAGCACGCGCGTGAGGCAGGTGCCACACACGCCCTGCTCGCACGATGTGAGGATGTCGATGCCCTCAGCGCGCAGGGCCTCCACCACCGACACATCGGGCGCAATGGCGTAGATCTTGCCGGTGCTGGCAATGCGCACGTCAAAGCCTTGGTCGCCCGAGGTGTCTTGCGCGGGCGCGCCAAAGTACTCGAGGTGAATGTGGTCTTGCGCCCAGCCCATGGCCTTGGCGGTGTTCACCACGTGGTCGATGTAGCCCGCCGGGCCACACACATACAGGCGCTTGTCCGGGCCAGGGGTTGCGAGCACGGCGGCCAGGTCCAGCTTCTGTTCGGGTGTGCCCGCGTCAAAGTGAAAGTGCACGCGCGGGGCCATGGGGGATGCAGCGATCTCGCTAGCAAACGCCGTGCGCTCGGCCGAGCGGGTGCTGTAGTGCAGTTCAAAGTCAGCCCCGGTGCGCGCCAGCCGGTCGGCCATGCACAAGAGCGGCGTCACGCCGATGCCGCCTGCCATCAGCACGCTGTGCTGTGCCGGGTGCAAGGCAAAGTGGTTGCGGGGCGTGCTGATGGTGATCACATCGCCTTCGTGCACGCTGTCGTGCATGTCGACAGAACCTCCGCGCGAGGCGGGGTCGCGCAGCACGGCGATGCGGTAGCGGTGCGATTCGTGCGAGGCGTTACACAGCGAGTATTGGCGCGTCAGACCCCCGGGTAGGTGCACGTCGATGTGCGAGCCCGCGCTAAAAGGCGGCAGCGCGGCGCCGTCCACGCGCGCCAGCTCGAAGCTGGCGATGTCTTCGGCCTCGGCCTGCTTTTTGACGACGCGGACGGTAAGGGTTTCTTGCGCAGTCATGCGGTCACCCCTTGTGGCGGTGCCGGGGCGCGTTCGGCCGCCAGGACGCGGTCGAGCACCTTGCGCGACTGCACGCCACCCGCATCGATGTTGAGCATGAGCAGCTTGCGGTCGGGGTAGCGCAGCAGGTTTTGTTGCTGCATCTCCAGCATGTCCTGGTCTTCGGCAAAAATTTTGCCCTGACCTTCGCGGATCTGTGCGGTCAGCGACGGGTCTTGCGGTTTGAAGTGGCGCGCCATGCCCCAGAAGTAGTGGATGGAGGTGTCGGTCTCGGGCGTGATGAAGTCCACCACGATGCTCGATGCCTTCTTGTCGGCTGGCGCGTCGTAGCCGCCATGGCCCGCCAGCGCCACGCCCACCTCGATCAGCACGTGGCTGGGCGGGGTGAAGTGACAGATCTGCCAGCGGTCCACCAGCTGGTCGTCGGGCAGGCCATTCATGCGCAGCGCCATTTGCCAGAACGGCGGGGCCTCAATGCCTTCCATGAAGCGGCTGGTGATCACCTCGTCGCCTTCTACGCGGGTCTTGCAGGGCACCTCGTCGATCTCCTTTTGGCCAATGCTGGTGGAGTGCACGTAGGTCTCGTGCGTCAGGTCCATCAGGTTGTCGATCATCAGGCGGTAATCGCAGGCAATGTGGTACAGCCCGCCGCCATAGGCCCACTCGGGGTTCTCGGCCCAGGGCAGGTGGTGGATGGTGGCGGGGTCGGCCTGTGCGGCATCGCCCGGCCACACCCAGATGAAGCCGTAGCGCTCCACCACCGGAAAGTTGCGCGTTTTGGGAAACCCCTGCACCCGCTGGCCGGGCATGGACGCCGCCTTGCCCGTGCACTCCACGCGCAGGCCGTGGTACCCGCATTGCAGGTGGCCTTCACACACCGTGCCCAGCGACAGCGGGGCGCCCCGGTGGGGGCAGAAGTCGTCCAGCGCGGCGACTTGGTCAGGGGCCGGGCGGTAGAAAACCATTTTTTCGCCGCACACCATGCGCCCCAGTGGCTTGTCGGCGATCTCGTCGGGCGTGCAGGCTACGTACCAGGCGTTCTTGGGATACATGGTGTTGTCTCTCTCCGTGGGGTGGATGGTCGTTGCAGGCTCACTGGCGTGGCGGCCCGCAATCGTGTGCTGGCGCCATTGTGCAAAATGCACCGATCAATGTATACAGGGAATTCAAATAAACCAGCTATCGCACCACGGCATAGCACGTAAGTTGCTGTTTTATATCTGTTTTCAGATGGGCGATCTGGTGCTGCCTTGGTTTCATGTATACATTCTGCCCATGCTCACTGAACCCACCCTGGCTGACTCCACCCCCGGCGATGCATCGGAAGCGGGCGCTTCACAGTCCGTCAAGGCGCAGTTGCGCCTGCGCGAAATGATCCTGGCGGGCGAGCTGGCGGGCGGTGCCCGCATTGCCGAGCTGACCATCGTCGAGAAGCTGGGGGTGTCGCGCACACCGATTCGCGCAGCGCTCATGCGGCTGGAGCAAGAGGGGCTGCTGCAACGCCTGACGGGAGGCGGTTATGCCGTGCGTACGTTTTCAGAGGCCGATGTGGCCGACGCGATTGCACTGCGCGGCACGCTGGAGGGGCTGGCAGCCCGACTGGCAGCAGAGCGGGGCGTGGACGCCGCTGTGCTGGCCGAAGCGCGTGTCTGCCTTGCGGCGATTGACGCCACACTGGCGCCGCCTGCGCTGGATGACGAGGGCTTTTCGCGGTACGTGGAGCTGAACGCGCGGTTTCATGTGCTTCTGGGCCGCATGGTGGGCAGCGAGGTGGTCGCACGCGAGCTGGAGCGCGTCAAGGGCCTGCCGTTTGCTTCGCCGTCGGCCTTTGTGATGGTGCAGACCCTTTCCCCCCAGGCGCGCGACCTGCTGGTGGTGGCACAAGACCAGCACCGCCAGGTGCTCGATGCCATCGAACACCACGAGGGCGCGCGGGCCGAGGCCATCATGCGGGAGCATTCGCGCCTGGCGCAGCGCAACCTGCGCGCGGCACTGTCGGGCCATGCGGGCGGGCTTGTGCATGCCGACATGCCCGCGCTCACGCTCATTCGCCGCAACTGAGCAGGCCGACGGTGCCGAATCTGCAGCGTGTCTGAGGGTTTCACCGGTTTCATAACATTACGGCATAGCTGAAAGTCCGTCATAGAACTGGCATGTGGGCGCCACCCCATGCACAGTGAGGGGCCTGATGCCTACAGCCGTGCCCGCAGGCACCCCGCGAACCGCGGCACGGATCCATACAGATAAATCGGAGACAAAAAATGACCTTCCTGAAGCGACGCACCGCCATGGCGGTGATGGGGGCCGTGGCCCTGGCTACCCTGGCCACCACCGCCACGGCCCAGACCGTGACGCTGCGACTGCACCAGATGCTGCCACCGCAGGCCACCATTCCCGCCAAGGCGCTGGTGCCTTGGGCCCAGAAGGTCGAAGCCGAATCGGGCGGCAAGATCAAGGTACAACTGTTCCACGCCATGCAACTGGGCGGCGCGCCCCCACAGCTGTTCGACCAAGCCCGCGACGGCGTGGTGGACTTCACATGGACGGTGCTGGGCTATACACCCGGCCGTTTCCCCAAGACCGAAGTGTTTGAGCTGCCCTTCATGAGCGGCAGCGCCGAAGCCTCCTCGCGCGCCATTCACGAATACGTCGAGAAATTCGCGGCCGACGAGTTCAAGGACGTCAAGCTGATTGCCGTGCACACCCACGGCCCTGGTCTTTTCCACACGAAGGACCCGGTCACCGGGCTGGAAAGCCTGCGCGGCATGAAGGTGCACAGGGGTTCGCGCGTTATCAACAACATGTTGGTGAAGCTGGGCGCCACGCCGGTGGGCATGCCGGTGCCTGCCGTCACCGATGCGCTCTCCAAGGGCACGATCGATGGCACCACCATCCCATGGGAGGTGACGCCATCGCTGAAGGTGACCGAACTGGTGAAGAACCACACCACCTTCGCCGGCAAGGAAGGCCTGTACACACAAACGTTCGCGTTCTCGATGAACAAGGCCAGCTATGACAAGCTGCCGCCCGACCTCAAGGCCTTGATCGACAAGAATTCCGGTATCGAGACCGCCGCCATGTTTGGCCGCGCGATGGACGATGGGGACAAGGCGGGTCGCGCCATTGCCGAACGGGCCAAGAACAACATCGTGGCACTGGATGTGGCCGAGACCCAGCGCTGGCGCCGTACCGCGTCTACGGTGGAGACGGACTGGGTCAACGAAATGAAGGGCAAGGGTATCGACGGCGCAAAGCTGGTGTCGGAAGCGCGCGCCCTGATCGCGAAGCACACGCGATAACGCTTGACGATGGCGGCGTGCTTCGGGCGCTGTCCCTGCCGATCCTTCCCCCGGCTTTCGGAGGGGCGGATCGGTTCCTTTTTTTACGGGTGACGTTTTGAAGTTCTTGTCTTTTCTGGCCCAGGTCTGCGCCATTTTGGCGGGGGTGTTGCTCACGGTGGTGACGGTCGTGACATGCATCAGCATCGTGGGGCGCAACACCACCGGTTGGACGCTTCTTGGCGACTACGAGCTGACCGCAGTAGCAGCCGGTGCAGCCATTGCACTGTTCATGCCCTGGGCACAGCTGCGGCGCGAGAACATCATTGTGGATTTTTTTACTTCCCGTGCGCCCAAACGCTTGAACGCCGTGTTTGACCGTTTCGGCGCGCTGATGCTGGCGCTGGTGATGTTCTTGCTGGCGTGGCGCACCGCCATTGGCTGCATGAGCGCATACAGCGCCAAGACCACCACCATGATGCTGGGTTTCCCCGAATGGATCGTGTACACCGCCATGGTGCCGCCGCTGGCGCTGACCGGTGTGATCGCACTGGTGCAGAGCACGCTGGGTTTCGGTGAGCCGCAGGAGCAGACGCCATGAGCCCGCTTGCCCTCGCGGGTCTGATCTTCGCCACCATGCTGGGCCTCATGGTGGTGCGCGTGCCCATCGCGATTGCCATGTTCGTGGCAGGCTGTTTTGGTTACATCTACCAGGTGGGTCTGCCGCCCTTTTTCAACAACCTCAACGGTCTTGCCTTCGCGCGGTTTGCCAGCTACGACCTTTCGGTCATTCCGCTGTTCATCCTGATGGGCAACTTTGCCACGCAGGGCGGCATATCGAAGGCGCTTTTTCAGTTCGCCAGTGTGGTCATGGCCCGATTCAAGGGGGGGCTGGCCATGGCCGCCGTGATGGCCAGCGCCGCCTTTGGCGCCATTTGCGGCTCGTCCATTGCTACAGCGGCCACCATTACGTCGGTGGCGCTGCCCGAGATGAAGCGCCACGGCTACTCGGGCCGACTGGCCACCGGCACGCTGGCCGCGGGAGGCACGCTGGGCATCCTTATTCCGCCATCGGTACCGCTGGTGATCTACGCGATCCTGACTGAGCAGAACATCGCCAAGCTCTTCGCTGCGGCCACCATCCCGGGCATCCTTGCCATGTTGGGCTACATGATCGCGATCGCGATTTATGTGCGGGTGAGCCCCGGCCATGCGCCCGATCACGACCACGATGCCGATCTGCCCAAGATGTCGCTGGAGGCGCTGCTGGGCGTCCTGCCCATCGCGGTGGTGTTCCTTGTGGTGTTCGGGGGTATCTACGGTGGCCTTTTCACCCCCACGGAGGGCGCGGGCGTCGGCGTTGCAAGCACCTTCGTGGCTGCACTGCTCAAGCGGGAACTCACGCTGGCCAAAATCAAGCAATGTTTTCTGTCCACGGCCTCAGCCAGCGCCATGATCTTCATGATCTTCATCGGGGCAGACATGATGAATTCGTCGCTGGCCCTGACGCAGGTGCCTGCCCAGCTCGCCGCCGTGATTCAGAGCTGGAACGTCGCTCCGGTGTTGGTGGTGAGCGGCATCTTGCTGTTCTACGTGGTGCTGGGTGCGGTGATGGACGAGCTTTCGATGATCCTGCTGACGATCCCGATCTTCTTCCCCGTGGTCATGGGCCTTGATTTCGGCATGCCGTCCGAGTCGGTGGCGATCTGGTTCGGGATCATGGTGCTCATGACGGTGGGCTTTGGCCTCCTGGCGCCGCCTGTGGGCCTCAATGTGTATGTGGTCAATGGCATGGCCAAAGGCGTCCCCATCTCCGAGAGTTACAAGGGAGTCATGCCATTCCTGGCCAGCGATGTGGTGCGCACGGTGCTGCTGTTGGCCTTCCCGTCGATTTCGCTCTGGTTGGTGCAGTTTGTGGGGAGATGAGCCCGATCAACCGCCGCCTTGTTCTTGCCGTGCTGGGCGTGGGCACGATGCCCGCGGCAATCGCGCAGGGGTTCCCGGCCCGCAGCCTGCGCATCGTCGTGCCGTTTGCCGCGGGTGGCGTGGGTGACCTGACGGCCCGCGCCGTAGCCACAGGCCTGGCCGAGCGTCTGGGCCAGCCGGTGGTCATCGACAACCGCCCGGGTGCGGGTGGTGTGGTGGCCGCAGATACCGTGGCGCGCGCCGAGCCAGACGGGCACACGCTGTTCCTCATGTCCAACGGCACGGCGGTCACGGCGAGTCTTTTCAAAACGCTGCCTTACGACACCCTGGCCGACTTCACACCCGTCAGCACGCTGGGCTATTTCGACATCGCCGTGCTAGTGCCTGCCGATTCGCCCCACCGCACGCTGGCCCAGTTTCTGGCGCATGCGCGTGCCCACCCCGGCCAGCTCAATATCGGCAGCATCAACATGGGCAGCACGCAGCACCTCGCGGCGGAGCTGTTCAAAAGCAGTGCGGGCATCGACGCACAGGTGGTGCCGTTCAACGGCACGCCCGCGCTCATCACGGCGCTGCGGGCCCGCCAGGTCGATGCGGGTGTCGAAATTTTGGGCCCTGCATTGCCCCAGGTGCGCGCCGGGGCGTTGCGGGTGCTTGCGGTGACAGGCGAGCGGCGCTCCGCGGTGTTGCCCGATGTGCCCACGGCGGTGGAATCGGGTGTTCAAGGGTTTGTGGCATCGTCGTGGAACGCGCTGGCCGTGCCCGCACGCACGCCGCGCGCGGTGGTCGACAGGCTGCAGCGCGAGCTGGTGGCCGTGCTGGCCACACCTGCCGTGCAGCGGCAACTGCGGGCACTCAACGTGGAGCCGCGCGCATCAACACCCCAGCAGGCGGCAGCGCTGCTCAAGGCCGACATCGACCGCTGGCGCGCCGTGATCGAGCGCGCGGGCATTCCGAGGCAGTGACTGGGCGGGCGTTGGGGCTCTACAGTCGCCAGGTGGTGCAGCAAAGACTTCAGTACAACGCCTGCAATGTGGCGCGGATCAACTCTGCCATGGCTTGCTGCGTGAGCGTGGCGGGGCGCTGCGAACTCACCGCCAGAAACAGCTTGCTGCGCAACCGGGTGCTGCCGTCATCGTCGCCGCTGCTAACGCCTTGCAAAGGCCGTGTGCTGAACACCTCGGGCTTGCCCGACGTGGTGACCGCATTCATGGGCAGCACCGCGCACCCGGCGCCATCGGCCACCAGGTCCAGGATGGCGGCCACACCGTCGATCTCCAGGCTGATCTGCGGGCGCTTGCCGCGGGCCGCCAGTTCGGACTCCACCAGCATGCGGATCGAGTTGGGGCGGGTCGGGATGACCAGCGGAAAACGGGGCAGATCATCCAGCGACAAGGGCTCCCGCGCCAGTGCGTCGGCCTCCGCGTCGGGCTGGCCCGCGGGGCGGCGCTGCACCAGAAACAGGTCTTCCTCCAGCAGTGCGGTGATCTCAATGCCTGGCGCCGGGGCCGTGTTGTACAGCAGCGCAATGTCGAGCAGCCCGGTGGTCAGCGACTCGCGCATGGCCACCGACAAGCCCTCGCTGATGGCCAACGCCGCGTCGGGCAGCTTGACGCGGAAGGCGCGGGTCAGGGGCACGGTCAGCACCTTGGCAATGCTGGGCGGCAGGCCAATGGCCACCCGGCCAGCCAAGCCACCGCGCACCCGGCCCAGCTCTTCGCGCGCGCGCTCCACCTGGTGCAGGATGCCGCGCCCATGCTCCAGCAACAGCTTGCCCGCCTCGGTGGGCGTGGCGCCCCGGCCGTTGCGCACCAGCAGGTTCTGGCGCAGCTCCACCTCCAGCAGGCGCACCTGGCGGCTCAGGGCGGGCTGGGCAATGTCCAGCACCACCGAGGCGCGGGTGAAGCTGCCCAACTCGGCCACCCGCACAAAGTATTCGATCTGCTTGAGGTCCATGGACAAGGTTCTCTGCTATTTGCAATAGCTGTAGGTCAACGATCACGGAATGATATATCTGGTAGTGCCAGTGCCGTCTTCTTGTTTGGCCCGACGCTGCCCACAATCAGCCGCATGGAATCCAACGTACGCAATGACGGGGCCACGCAGAGCCCCGCTGGAGACACAACATGACACCGCCAGAAATTCGCGGCATCTCATCGATGGCCACGCGCCAGGTGCTGGCCGACTTGGTGGCCGGTTTTGCGCAGCAATCGGGCACGCAGGCCGCCATCGAATCGGCGGGCGGTGTGGACGCCGCCAAGCGCGTGGCGGCCGGTGAGGCTTTCGACGTGGTCATCCTCGCATCCGACGCCATCGACAAGCTGCTGGCCGCAGGCCATTTGCTGCCCGGCAGCAAGGTGGACTGGGTGCATTCCGGCGTGGCCGTGGCCGTGCCCGCAGGCGCGCCGCTGCCCGATATCACCAGCGAAGACGCCGTGCGCGAGGCTGTGTTGGCCGCCCGCAGTATCAGTTACTCCACCGGGCCCAGCGGCGTGGCCTTGGCCCAACTGTTTGAGCGCTGGGGCATCGCGGGCGAGATTGCCAGCCGCATGGTGCAGGCGCCCCCCGGTGTGCCCGTCGGCTCGCTGGTGGCCAAAGGCGAAGTGGCACTGGGCTTTCAGCAACTGAGCGAGCTGCTGCATGTGCAGGGCATCGCCGTCGTGGGCCCGCTGCCACCCGCCATTCAGATCACGACCACGTTTTCAGCGGGCATCGGTGCGCAGTCGCAACAGGTGGATGCAGCGCGTGCGTTGCTGACCTACCTGGCCTCCCCCGCCGCTGCAGCAGCCAAACGCAAGCAGGGCATGGAGCCCGCCTGACCGATCACAAGAACACCTTCCAGGAGCACCCCAACATGAGCCTCATCATCGACTGCCACGGCCACTACACCACGGCCCCCAAGGCACTGGAGAACTGGCGCAACGCGCAGATCGCCGGCATCCAGGACCCATCGGCCATGCCCAAAGTGGCAGACCTCAAGATCAGCGACGACGAGCTGCGCGAGTCCATCGAGACCAACCAGCTCAAGCTGATGAAGGAGCGAGGCAGCGACATCACGCTGTTCAGCCCGCGCGCGAGCTTCATGGCCCACCACATCGGCGACTTCAATGTGTCCAGCACCTGGGCGGCCATCTGCAACGAGCTGTGCTACCGCGTCTCCACGCTGTTCCCCGACCACTTCGTGCCCGTGGCCATGCTGCCGCAAAGCCCCGGCGTTGATCCTGCGACCTGCATCCCCGAGCTGGAAAAGTGCGTGCATGAGTACGGCGCCGTGGGCATCAACCTGAACCCCGACCCGTCGGGCGGCCACTGGACCAGCCCCCCGCTCACCGACAAACACTGGTACCCCATCTACGAAAAGATGGTGGAGTACGACCTGCCCGCCATGATCCACGTGAGCACCAGTTGCAACGCGTGTTTTCACACCACGGGCGCGCACTATCTGAACGCCGACACCACGGCCTTCATGCAGCTGATCCAGGGCGATCTGTTCAAAGACTTCCCCACGCTCAAGTTCCTGATCCCGCACGGCGGTGGTGCCGTGCCCTACCACTGGGGCCGCTTCCGCGGGCTGGCGCAGGAGATGAAAAAGCCGCTGCTGGACGACCACCTGATGAACAACGTGTTCTTCGACACCTGCGTGTACCACCAGCCCGGCATCGACCTGCTCAACACCGTGATCCCGGTGAAGAACGTGCTGTTTGCCAGCGAAATGATTGGCGCCGTGCGCGGCATCGACCCCACCACCGGCAACTACTACGACGACACCAAGCGCTACATCGAAGCGTCCAAGATTCTGAGCGCTGACGACAAGCACCAGGTCTACGAAGGCAATGTGCGCCGCGTGTTCTCGCGACTCGATTCACGCCTGAAGGCCAAGGGGCTTTGACGGCTCGTTCCTTCTGCGACGTCACCACCCCACAGACCGTTCACGCTGAGCCTGTCGAAGCGCAGCCCGAGGCTTCGACAAGCTCAGCCCGAACGGATGGGGGTGACTCGAACGCAATGCGCTGGAAGCCCTGGCACCACCCAACAACCGAAGAGAGACCACCATGTTTGAACTAGGCGTTGTCTACCGCAACATCACCCGCGCCGACCGCGCAGCCGCCGACGGCCTGGCCGCTCTGGGATCTGCCACCGTGCACGAGGCCATGGGCCGCGTGGGACTGCTCAAACCCTATATGCGCCCCATCTACAGCGGCCAGCAGGTCAGCGGCACGGCAGTCACGGTGCTGCTGCAGCCCGGCGACAACTGGATGCTGCATGTGGCGGCCGAGCAGATCCAGCCCGGCGACATCGTGGTGGCGGCGGTCACCTCCGAGTGCACCGACGGCTACTTTGGCGACCTGCTGGCCACCAGCTTCCAGTCGCGCGGTGCCCGCGCGCTCATCATCGACGCCGGGGTGCGCGACGTGAAGACGCTGCAGGAAATGAACTTCCCGGTCTGGAGCCGCGCGATCAGCAGCAAGGGCACCATCAAGGCCACGCTGGGTTCGGTCAACATCCCTGTGGTGTGCGCCGGTGCACTCGTCACGCCCGGCGACGTGATCGTGGCCGATGACGATGGCGTGGTGTGTGTGCCCGCCGCCCGCGCGGCCGAGACCCTGGCCGCCGCACAAAAGCGCGAGAGCTTTGAAGGCGAAAAGCGCGCCAAGCTGGCCAGCGGCGTGCTGGGCCTGGACATGTACAACATGCGCCCCGGCCTGGAGAAGGCGGGCCTCAGGTACATCGACTGATCCGAATTTCAAGTGTTTTTGGTCTCTAGCGCTTATTCCATAAGCGCTGGTAGCTATCAAATTTATAGTTTTTTTTCTTCTGTTCTGTATTCCATGACGTTCTCTGTGTCCCCCTCTTTCCGCCTCCGCCGCACGTTGTCCCTGGCATTGGGCGTGGCCGCAGCCGCCGCTTTGGCGCCGCAATTCGCTTTTGCGCAGCAGTTTCCGACCAAACAAGTGCGCATCATCAGCCCCTTCCCCGTAGGCGGTGGCCCCGATGGTGTGGCTCGCCTGGTGGCGGAAAAACTGTCCCGCGCCTGGGGCACGGGTGTGATCGTGGAAAACCGCCCGGGCGGCAACGGTTTCATCGCCATTGACGCGTGGAAGCGTGGCGCCAAGGATGGCCACGACCTGCTCATCCTGGACAACGTGCACCTGGCCGCCTACCCCAGCCTGTTCAAGAAGCTGCCCTACAACGTCGACAAAGACTTCGACACGCTGCTGCCCCTGTTCAAGACGCACTTCTTCTTCACCGTGGGCACGGGCAGCAAGTACAAAACCGTGGGTGACATCATTGCCGACGCCAAGGCCCACCCCGGCAAGCTGAACTACGGCTCTTGGTCCGTCGGCAACCCGGTGCACCTGGGCTCGGAGCTGTTCGAGTCCGCCACCGGCACGCAGATGGAGCACGTGATCTTCAAGGAGACTACGCAGCTCTACACCTCGGTGTCCACCGGCGAGATCGACTTTGCATTGGGCAGCGCCGCCACCGCCGGGCCGCTGTACCGTGCGGGCAAGCTGCGCTTGCTGGCGTTTGCAGGGCCGCAGCGTTCCGCCGAGTTTCCGGACGTGCCCACCGTGGCCGAATCGGGCGGCCCCAAGGACTTCGCCGTCACGGGCTGGAACGCCATTGCCGTGCCCCCCGGCCTGCCCGCCGCCGTGGCCGACAAGATCCGCAAGGACATCGAGCAGGCCCTGGCAGGCCCCGAGGTGGCCGAGAAGTTCAAGACCTTCGGCTACGAGCAGTTCCCCACCACGCGCGCGCAGTTCACGCAGTTCGTCAAGGACGAGAGTCAGCGTTTTGGCGACGTGATCCGCAAAGCCAACGTTTCATTGGATTGAGCGAGCAAGGAGCACGCAGCATGAGCGAATTCACCAAGACCCCTGGTTGGCTGGACTGGTATGCCGGTCCCAGTCAACCCCGCTTTCAGGTGCCCGCAGGCGCTGTGGACGCGCACTGCCACGTGTTTGGCCCTGGCGCAGAGTTTCCCTACGCCCCCGAGCGAAAATACACGCCGTGCGACGCGAGCAAGCAGCAGCTGTACGCCCTGCGCGACCACCTGGGTTTTGCGCGCAACGTGGTGGTGCAGGCCACCTGCCACGGCGCGGACAACCGCGCTATGGTCGATGCGCTGGTGCACTCCGGCGGCAAGGCGCGGGGCGTGGCCACCGTCAAACGCTCGGTGACCGATGACGAGCTGCAGGCCATGCATGCCGCCGGTGTGCGCGGCGTGCGCTTCAACTTCGTGAAGCGCCTGGTGGACTTCACGCCCAAGGACGAGCTGATGGAAATTGCCGCGCGCATCCACAAGCTGGGCTGGCACGTGGTGATCTACTTCGAGGCGGTGGACCTGCCCGAGCTGTGGGACTTCTTCACCGCCTTGCCCACCACTGTGGTCGTGGACCACATGGGCCGCCCCGATGTCGCCAAGGGTGTGGACAGCGAAGAGTTCGCACTGTTCCTGAAATTCATGCGCCAGCACCCCAATGTGTGGAGCAAGGTGAGCTGCCCCGAGCGCCTGTCCGTGACCGGGCCCAAGGCTTTGAGTGGCGAGCAGAACGCCTACACCGACGTGATCCCGTTCGCGCGCAAGGTGGTCGAAGAGTTCCCCGACCGCGTGCTGTGGGGCACCGACTGGCCCCACCCCAACCTCAAGGACCACATGCCGGATGACGGGTTACTGGTCGATTTCATCCCGCACATTGCGCCCACCGCCGAGCTGCAGATGCAACTGCTGGTGGACAACCCGATGCGGCTGTATTGGCCCGAAGAAGTGGAGGTGAAATAGCCATGGCACTCGACAAGCCTTACCTGGACGTGCCCGGCACGACCATCTTCGACGCAGAGCAAAGTCGCAAGGGCTACTGGCTCAACCAGTTCTGCATGAGCCTGATCAAGGCCGACAACCGCATCCGCTTCAAGGCCAACGAACGCGCCTACCTCGACGAGTGGGCCATGACCGAAGAGCAAAAGTTGGCGGTGCTCGCGCGCGACCTGAACTGGTGCATTCGCCTGGGCGGCAACATCTACTTTCTGGCCAAGATCGGTTCGACCGACGGCAAGAGCTTTCAGCAGATGGCGGGCAGCATGACCGGCATGACCGAAGAGGAATACCGCAACATGATGATCAACGGTGGCCGTTCGGCCAACGGCAACCGCGTGATCGGCGAAGACGGCGATGCGCAGGCGCACCGTCAGCCGCAAGGCCAAGGCCAGGTGCTGCCGCAAGCCGCAGCGGTAAAGAAAGGAACTTGACCATGGCCAAAATTACCGCGTCCGTATTCACCTCGCATGTGCCCGCCATCGGCGCCGCCATGGACCTGGGCAAGACGCAGGAAGACTACTGGAAGCCCGTGTTTGCAGGCTATGACTTTGGCAAGCAGTGGATCAAGGACCACCAACCCGACGTGATCTTCCTGGTCTACAACGACCACGCTACCGCCTTCAGTCTGGACATGATCCCCACCTTTGCCATCGGCACGGCGGCCGACTACGAAGTGGCCGACGAAGGTTTTGGCCCGCGGCCCGTGCCCAGGGTCATCGGCCACCCCGACCTGGCCGCGCACATCGCGCAGTCGGTCATCCAGCAGGACTTTGACCTGACCATCGTCAACAAGATGGCGGTGGACCACGGCCTGACCGTGCCTCTGTCGCTGATGTTTGGCGAGCAAGACCCGGTCAAGGGCGCCTGGCCCTGCCCGGTGATTCCGTTTGCGGTCAACGTGGTGCAGTACCCCGTGCCCAGCGGCCGCCGCTGCTACAACCTGGGCCAGGCCATCCGCAAGGCGGTGGAGAGCTACGACGAAGATCTCAACGTGCACATCTGGGGCACGGGTGGCATGAGCCACCAACTGCAGGGCCCACGCGCCGGGCTCATCAACAAAGAGTTTGACAACGCCTTCCTCGACAAGCTCATCAGCGACCCCGAAGCCGCCGCCAGCATCCCGCACATCGACTACGTGCGCGAAGCGGGCAGCGAAGGCATCGAACTCGTGATGTGGCTCATCGCGCGTGGTGCCATGGCCGATGTCGCCGGTGGCAAGCCGCCCAAGCTGGCGCATCGCTTCTACCATGTGCCCGCGTCGAACACCGCGGTGGGCCATTTGATTCTTGAGAACACCTAAAGGACACATCCATGACCATCAAAGTCGCACTCGCAGGCGCTGGCGCCTTCGGCATCAAGCACCTGGACGGTATTAAAAACATCGACGGCGTCGAAGTCATCTCCCTCATCAGCCGCGACCTGGCCAAGACCCAGGAAGTGGCCGACAAGTACGGCATACAGCACGTGACCACCGACCTGGCCGACGCTCTTGCCATCAAGGAAGTGGATGCGGTGATCCTGTGCACCCCCACACAAATGCACGCCGAGCAGACCATTGCCTGCCTGAAGGCGGGCAAACATGTGCAGGTCGAGATCCCGCTGGCCGACAGCTTGAAGGGCGCGGAGGACGTCGTGGCCATGCAGAAGCAGACCGGTCTGGTCGCGATGTGCGGCCACACCCGCCGCTTCAACCCCAGCCACCAGTACGTGCACCACCAAATCCAGAAGGGCGCTTTCAACATCCAGCAGATGGATGTGCAGACCTACTTCTTCCGTCGCACCAACACCAACGCGCTGGGCCAGGCCCGCAGCTGGACGGACCACCTGCTGTGGCACCACGCCGCGCACACGGTCGACCTCTTCGCCTACCAGGCCAACAGCCCCATCGTGCAGGCCAACGCCATCCAGGGCCCCATCCATCCCACGCTGGGCATTGCGATGGACATGAGCATCCAGCTCAAGGCCGCCAACGGCGCGATCTGCACGCTCTCCTTGAGCTTTAACAACGATGGCCCGCTGGGCACGTACTTCCGCTACATCGGCGACACCGCCACGTACCTGGCTCGATATGACGACTTGTTCAACGGCAAGGACGAGAAGATCGACGTGTCGAAGGTGGACGTGTCGATGAACGGCATCGAACTGCAGGACCGCGAGTTTTTTGCCGCCATCAAGGAAGGCCGCGAGCCGAACGCCAGCGTGGGCCGGGTGTTGGCGTGCTACCAGGTGCTGCATCAGTTAGAGCAACAGCTCAACGCAGCCTGATTTCAGGTCAAATTGGCCTCTAGCGCTTATCCAATAAGCGCTAGCAGCTATCAATTTTATACTGGCGGGGCTCGTATCACCCCCCTCAACCAGGCCTTGGGCGCGACGATGCGCCCCCTGGGGCGGCTCAGCCTGCCGCCACCCGCTGCCCCGGCGCAATGGTGGGCGGCGACGCATTGAGCGTCTCGATCGCAAAGCCCGCCGCCGCCTTGTAGCGGGCCATGAAGCCCTCGCGCTCTTCGCGTGGCAGCACGTCGTCGATGTGGTCAAACACACCGCCGCAGCGCTCGTCCACCAGCCCCAGCAGGCCAAAGGGGCCAGCGCCCCGGTTGCGCAGCACCAGCGCCGAGATGTCCTTGCACAGCTTGTCGTCATAGGCGCGCAGCGCCTGGGCGCCCACGCCATGTGCAATCAATTGCGCCCCCAGCACGCGCGCATCCACGATGGCCTGGCTTGCCCCATTGGAGCCCACGGGGTACATCACGTGCGCCGCATCGCCCAGCAGCGCCACGCGGCCATCCACCCAAGTGGGCACGGGGTCGCGGTCGATCATGGGGTACTCGAAGATGTCCGTGGCGCCGCGCAGCAGGGCGGGCACGTCGAGCCAGCTGTAGTTCCAGCCGTCAAAGTGGTGGCTGAACTCCTCCAGCGCCACGCGCCGGTTCCAGTCGCCCTGCTGCCAGCCGCCCTGGTTGTCCACCGTGATCTCGGCGATCCAGTTGATGGTGGCCAGGCCCGTGGCCGGGTCGGGTGGCGTGATGGGGTAGAACACCACGCGGTGCCGCTGCGAGCCCACGCCCACGAACGAAGCGCCCGTGCGCACCGGCACCCCCGGTGTGGTGCCCCGCCACATGATGGCGCCGCCCCACTGAATGGGCGGCTGCGTGGGGTGCATCTGCGCCCGCACGGCCGAGTGCAGGCCATCGGCGGCAACCAGCAGCGAGCCCGCCACCTCCCGCCGCTCACCGTCGCGGGTCTCGATGATCGCGGTCACGCCATCGGCATCCTGCCGGTAGCCCACCACCCGCTGCCCCAGTTGCACGGCATCGTCGCCCAAGCGCTCTTTCACGGCATTGAACAGCATCATCTGCAACTGCCCCCGGTGCACCGAATACTGGGGCCAGTGGTAGCCCGCCTGCAGGCCGCGTGGCTCGGCGTACACCTCGTTCCCGTTGCGGCCCACCAGCGCCCATTCGCGCGCCTGCAGGCCAATGGTGTCCAGCACATCGTTGCCAAACCCCAGGTCGTGCAGCTCCCGCACGGCGTTGGGCTGCAGGTTGATGCCCACGCCCAGCGGCTGAAGCTCTGGCACCGATTCAAAGACGATGCAGGGCACGCCGATCTGGTGCAGGGTGAGTGCGGTGGCCATGCCACCGATGCCGCCGCCGGCGATCAGCACGGGGCGGGGGGAAGAGGTGTGGGAAGTAGTAGGTGCGCCGGACATGCGGAGATTGTCCATGCAATGGCTGGCGAGGCTGCAACAACGACGTCCCGCTGGGGACGGTTTTCCGCTACATCGGCGACACCGCCACGTACCTCTCGCTGCAAGACCGTGAGGTCTTTGCTGCCATCCCCGTGGGACCTAAAATGCGCCCCACTGCCTACTTGCTGCCTGAACTTATGGTTCGGCAAATTTTGTTCCCTTCATCCACAGGCTCGTGCTGGCTTGATGCCGCGCCCAGCCCAACTCCCAAACCCATCTATGCCCGCGACCGAAATCACAGTGACTGCCGCTGGCAAAGTGGCAGGCTTGGACATGCTGATCCCTACCGGGCAAGAAGGCGCGTACTTTGAGCACATCCAGGACTGGCTCACCGCCAAACTCCAGGCGAAGAAGGCCGTTCGGGATGTGAGCACGCAGGTGCTGGTGAAAGGCATCAAGCAGTGGGCCGCCTTCGAGGAAAAGGCGGGCTCCAAGAAGACCCTGATCGTTTTCAAGATCACCTAGCTTGGGGCATTCAGATAGTCAGAGTCACAGCTATGCGGTAGGGAAGTAAATGGAGCATCAGAAGCTAGCCGACTACGCGCGGTTCGGTCGATTTCTTGACGGATCCGCCGCGCTTGACAGCGATGTTGCCTCGCTGCTCAGTGAAGGCCAGAACATTTCATCGGCCCGCCATGTAGTCACCATGGGGTTCTGTCGGGCGGCGCTCGAACACGCCGTCAGCCAGCGTGTACTTCTAGGAGCTGGCCACCACGGGACGGCTCTGGCCTTGGTGCGATTGCACTTCGAGACTACTGTCCGCGCCGCTTGGGTTCAGTTTGGAGCGACGGAAGACTGGGTTAGCAGGTTCACTCAGCCTGTGCCGGTCGGGAGTTTGAACGAACCCACCTTAGGCCCTCCCATACCGTCAATGCTGGATTCGATTGAGGTCCGCGCTCCAGACATGGCGCTCGAGTGCAGAAGGCTTTACCAAACAGTGAAGGTCATGCACTCGTTTGTCCATGGCGGCGCCCACCTGGTGACACATGCTCTTCGTGGTTATCCAACCGACAAGCTAGTCGAGGTGCTGCGCAACCGAAATCTTCTGTGTCTCATGCTGTGCAATGTAATCATCGGTAACTCGGGCAAGGCGGAACTTTACGGGACTGTCGGGCGCTTGTCGCGTAAACACGTGGAGGTTATGCCGCCCCCGTTGGCGTGAACGTTAGCGTTGTCCGAGCCTTGACGTAAGCTTGTCCCATGCAACAAAGAACCCTCGGACCTTTCTCCGTCTCGGCCATCGGGCTGGGCTGCATGAACCTCTCGCACGCCTACGGCGCGCCTGTCTCTGCCGAGCAAGGCGAGCGTGTGCTGCTGGCCGCGCTGGACGCGGGCGTGACGTTGTTCGACACCGCCACGTTGTACGGCTTTGGCGCCAACGAAACGCTGGTGGGGCGTGTGATGAAGCAGCATCGCAGCCGCTTCACGCTGGCCAGCAAATGTGGCTTGCAGGGCGTGGACGTGAGCGGCGACGGCAAGTTGGTGCGCGTGATCGACGGGCGTCCCGACACCTTGCGAAAAACCTGCGAAGACAGCCTGCGCCGCCTGCAGACCGATGTGATCGACCTGTATTACCTGCACCGCTGGGACAAGAGTGTGCCGATTGAAGAAAGTGTGGGCGCCTTGGGTGAGCTGGTGCGGCGCGGGCACATTCGCACGGTGGGTCTCTCCGAAGTGTCTGCCGTCACACTGCGCCGCGCGCATGCCGAGTTTCCGATTACCGCGGTGCAGACCGAATATTCGCTGTGGACGCGCAATCCCGAGATCGCCGTGCTGGACGCCTGCCGTGAGCTGGGCGTGGCCTTTGTGGCCTTCAGCCCAGTGGCGCGCGGGTTTCTGTGTGGTGATCTGACCGATGTAGCCACGCTAGACGCCAAGGACATCCGCCGCGCCATGCCGCGTTTTGCGCCCGATACCTATGCGGCCAATCTGAAGTTGCTGGACGGCTACCGTGTGATTGCGCGCGATGTGGGCTGCACCCCCGCCCAGCTGGCGCTGGCGTGGCTGCTGCACAAAGGCGAGCACATCATCCCCATTCCGGGCACCACCAGCGTGGAGCATCTGCACGATGACCTGGGTGCTGTGAATGTGCAGCTGGATGCAGGCACCATGGCGCGGCTGAATGCGCTGATCAACGAGCGCACGGTGGTCGGCAACCGCTACACGGCGCAGAGCGCGAGCGAAGTCGATACCGAAACGTTCGAAGACCGCGCGGCGTAAGCGGCGCGGTCCTCGGCTCTGCATAGTGCAGAGTTAGATGGCTGAGATCAGCAGACGCTTTGGGCGTCCGCTGTCGGGCCGTTCGGGATCAACGGCCGCGCAGGTTGCCCTTTTCATCGGCAATCACGATCTCCACGCGGCGGTTCATTGCACGGCCTTCGGGCGACGCGTTGTCAGCCACGGGGTGGGCCTTGCCATAGCCGCGTGCGGTGATGCGGCTGGTGTCCACGCCACGTTGCACCAGTGCGTCACGCACGGCCTGGGCGCGGCGGTCTGACAGTTCCTGGTTGTAGCTGTCACCGCCGACGCTGTCGGTGTAACCCTCAATCAGCATCTTGCGGTCTGGGAACTGCTTGAGGAAGTTGGCCAACTTGTCCAGGCGCGGGCCGGCCTGGGCCGACAGCTCGGCCTTGTTGAAGGCAAACAGCACATCGCCCAACGTGACCAGCAGGCCACGTTCGGTTTGCTGGGCTTCCATGTCACGCAACTGCGCTTCCAGCGCACGCACGCGGTCTTGCGCGGCGTTGGCCTGGGCCATGGCGGCGGTCGCATTGGCCTGTTGTTGCGCAGCGCGTTGCTCGGCGCTCATGGCCTGTTGCTGGGCCATCTGCGCGTTGCGGGTTTGCGCGTCAGCGCGCAGGCGGGCGGCATCGGCCTCCTGGGTGCGTGCCTGCAGGCGGATGCGGTCTGCTTCGCTGCCTGCTTGCTTGATGTTGGCATCCAGCTGGCGAGCGCGGGCCGTGTTGGTCGCGATCTCGGCACGTTGGCGTGCAACGTAGGCCAGATGATTGGTCTCGGACGTGTCGCGGTCGTCAGCCCACACACGGTCGGCCTTGGCAAGCGCATCGGTGGCTTGCTTGAGTTCCAGCTGTGCGTATTGGTTGACGGCGGGGTCTCCCGCTGCGGTACTCACTGCGGTGCGTGCTTCTTCCAGCGCGGGCGATGGGGTGGTGCTGGCACAGGCGGCCAGCAGGCCTACGGCAATCAGGCTGGTGCAAAGGGCAGTGGTTCGGTGAAAAAAGGGATGCATGGTGTGGTGTTCCTTGAAATGGGGGCGGATCAGTCGCGGGGCCTCAACACCGTTGGCGTGAGGCAGGGCAAGGTGGGGCGGTAGCCCGCGTCCTTAGCGGGGCGACCGGCGATTGATTTCTTCTTGCAAAGCGCGGATACCGTCTTGCACCTGCGCGAGGTTGGCTGCATTGCTGGCGGCGTCGGCGCGGGTCTCAGCCACGCGGGCGTCCACTTCGGCTTCAGCGGCCAGGCGGCGGGCAGACACGTAGTCCTCTGCGGTCATGGCCTTTTCTGCCAACACCAGCTTTTCGCGTGCGCGTTGCATTTCGACCGGCGCGCTGGTGGCAACGGCAGGCGCTGCGGCCACGCGGTTGACGGTGGTGCGGGTCACCGCCATCTGCTCGGTGGGCGCGGGTGTGGAGGAACAGGCGGCCAGTGCGCCCAGTGCGAGGACCGCTGCGGCGGTACGGATCAGTGCGGATGAATGCATGGTGTTGTGGACTCCTCTGGGGGTTGTGAGATGAGCCGCTCCGAGAACTCGGGCGGGTAACCAGAGCGTGTTCTGGTGTCGCTCGATTGTTGGGGCGCACACACATCACACGCGTAGTCCCTGCCTCTGTATGCCTGTGGGGTATGTCTTACGAAGATTTGCATTTGTCAGAGGGCTGGTGGACTTAGCGCGAAGCCCACCGCGTTGGAATGAGCGGGAACTCTCACTGCCACTGTGTCTCGATCAAAGGGCCGCGCCACCACAACGCCAGCTCTTTGTGTGCGCGTATGGGTCGGGCAATGCTTCTCTGGGCTGCGCGCGGTTCCCTCATCGCACACCGAGTCGTCGCTGGCGTCTCGCACTCACATTCATCACCGATCACCCATCACCACTACACAACGAAGAGGAGAGTTTTCGCATGCAGCCATCTACCTTTCTCACCTGGGTCCAGGAGAGCACCTTTGCGGGCGTGCCGCTGTGGAGCCTGCTCGTCGCACTGACGGCCATGGCGGCCACCTACGTAGTCATTCTTGCGGTGCTGTATCTGGTCACGGGGCGTGCGAAGGTGTGGGCGACACAGTCGCAGAGTGCTGCGGCGATGACGGTGTTGCAGGTGCTGGAGGGAACCAGCCGCTTGCTCATGTTCTTGGTGGCGGTGCTCGTGGGGGCGAGTTTTCTGGAGCTGCCCGGTCGCTGGTCAGGCCGCGTGAGTCAGCTGTGGTTTGTGGCGGTGGCCGTGCAGATGGGCCTGTGGGGCATGCGCGCCATTGGCATCGGCGTGCAGCGCTATCTGGCCCGTCACAGCTCCACCGGCATGACACAAGTGGGTGCGTCCGCAACCCTCATGTCGTGGGGGCTGCGCACGCTGCTGTGGAGCGTCATCTTCCTGGCGGTGTTGTCCAACCTGGGGGTGAACATCACGGCGTTCGTCGCCAGCTTGGGGGTGGGTGGCATTGCGGTGGCGCTGGCCATGCAGAACATTCTGGGCGACCTCTTCGCATCGCTGGCGATCGCGGTGGACAAGCCGTTTGAGGTGGGCGACTTTGTGGTGGTGGGCGGCGTGGCGGGAACGGTGCAGATGATTGGCCTCAAAACCACCCGCATCCGAAGCCTGCAGGGTGAAGAGGTAGTGATGTCCAACACCGACCTCTTGAAGCAGACCATCAACAACTACCGCCCGATGACGGAGCGCCGCATTGTGTTCGCGTTTGGCGTGACGTACGACACGCCGGTAGACAAAGTGGAAGCGATCCCCGGCGTGGTGAAGCGCTTGGTAGAGGCCGAGCCCAAGGCGCGTTTCGACCGCGCACATTTCAAGTCGTTCGGCGACAGCTCGCTCGACTTTGAGGTGGTGTACATCGTCAAAGACCCGGCCTTTGGTGTTTATATGGACTTGCAGCAATCCATCAACCTGGGCCTGATGCGGGAATTTGCGGCCATGGACGTTGGGTTTGCCTTCCCCACCCGCACCGTGCACATTGCCAGCGCTCCTGCGGCACCACCCGGGGTCGCAGCGCCAGCGGCGTAGGTGCTGCAGCGCTCAGTAGTTCTCCAAAAAGTAGAGGGTGACTTCGCGGCAGCCCGTGTCTTTGCCATCCACAGGGCCTCCGATGGAAATGCTGGCAGCCGCCACATCGTCATGGCTGCAATGCGTCGAACGTTCCACAACGCCACCCAAAACGCGAAGATCGCCATCCGTTGTGCAGGAGAGTGGGGACAACGCAGCGGTGTGCTGCTGCAGCACTTCAGCCAGCGCGGCGGTGCTGCCGTAGCGCATGGCGACATAGGGCGAACTCACGCCATCGCGCCCCTTCCATTGCCAAAGCTGCGGGCTGCACGCTTGGACCGTGTGAGCCACAGACCGGATACTGCTGGGCACACCAAGGATGTGTTGGATCGAACCCTGTTCGACCTCGCCTGCCTCAAACAACATGACCGCGGCTGCGACCCCGGCGGCCCAGGTCAAAAGCGGCGCAAGAACCAACGCGGAAGCCACAGCGAGTGTTTTGCGTCGTGGAGTCATGGTGTGGTCGTGGTGTTTGAAATGGCTATTGGAGCGGCCATCGACAAAAAAAGGCCGACTGCCCTTGTGGGGAAGTCGGCCTGAACGGGTAGTTGCAGTCTTAGCGCTTCTTCAACTTCTTCTTCGAACTCTGTGGGGACATTACTTACTGGGAAACGACGCGCACCATCTCCAGGCACTTGTTCGAATAACCCCATTCGTTGTCGTACCAGCTGACGATTTTCACGAACGTACCATCGAGGGCGATGCCTGCATCCGCATCAAAAATCGAGGTGCGGGTGTCGCCACGGAAGTCAGTGGCGACTACCTTGTCTTCGGTGTAGCCTAGCACGCCCTTCAGTGCCCCTTCAGATTGGGCCTTCATCTCTGCCTTGATTTCGTCGTAGGTCGCCGCTTTTTCCAGCTCCACGGTCAGGTCCACCACCGACACATCGGAGGTGGGCACGCGGAACGACATGCCGGTCAGCTTCTTGTTCAGCGAGGGGATCACCACGCCCACCGCCTTGGCAGCGCCGGTGCTCGAAGGAATGATGTTTTCCAGAATGCCACGTCCGCCGCGCCAGTCCTTGTTCGACGGGCCGTCCACCGTCTTTTGTGTGGCAGTGGCCGCGTGCACGGTGGTCATCAGGCCGCGCTTGATGCCCCACTTGTCATGCAGCACCTTGGCCACGGGGGCCAGGCAGTTGGTGGTGCACGAGGCGTTGGACACGATGGCCTCGCCCTTGTAGCTGGTGTGGTTCACGCCGTACACAAACATCGGCGTGTCGTCCTTGGAAGGGGCCGAAAGAATGACCTTCTTGGCGCCTGCATCCAGGTGCTTTTGCGCGGTGACCTTGTCAAGGAACAGGCCCGTGGACTCGATCACCACGTCGGCGCCGACTTCGTTCCACTTGAGATTGGCCGGGTCGCGTTCTTGCGTGAGGCGAATCTTCTTGCCGTTGACGATCAGCGTGTTGCCTTCCACCGAAACTTCGCCCTTGAAGCGGCCGTGCACCGAGTCGTACTGCAGCATGTACGCCAGGTACTCAGGCTCCAGCAGGTCGTTGATGCCAACAACTTCAATGTCGCTGAAGTTCTGGATGGCCGAGCGCAGCACATTGCGGCCGATGCGGCCAAAGCCGTTGATACCAATCTTGATCGTCATAGGGAGCCTCTTCAAAGTTGCAAAGTCGAAATAAGGAATCTGCCAGTGCGCGCCCGCTGCAGCAGGGGGCGCGCAGCGGGCGGGAGGAGTCTCAGTGGGCCTTGGCCTTGGCCTTGCTGGCCTTCTTGGCGGGTTTCAGGCGAGCGGCGCCGATGGCAACCAGCACGGCTTCAGTCACGTTCTCTTCCGTGAACCCAAAGTGCTTGAACAACACAGGCGCTGGGGCGGATTCGCCGTAGGTGTCGATGCCGACCACGGCAGCGCAGCCGTATTTCCACCAGCCATCGGTCACGCCCATTTCCACAGCCACGCGGGGCACGCCAGCAGGCAGCACGCTGCTCTTGTACTTGGCGTCTTCGCGGTCGAACGTGGTCGTGCTGGGCATGGAGACCACACGCACGGCGATCTTCTTGTCGGCCAGCAGGCGCTGGGCCTTGAGGGCCAGCTGCACTTCAGAGCCGGTGGCAATGATCACGGCCACGGCCTTCTTTTTGATGCCGACGTCAGCAGGCTCAGACAGCACGTAGGCGCCGCGCGAGATGTCGCCCAGGTCGCGCTTGGGCGCGTAGGGCAGGTTCTGGCGCGACAGGGCCAGCACGGTAGGCTTGTCGCGGTTGGACAGGGCCACGCTCCAGGCCACGGCGGTTTCGGCCGTGTCACCGGGGCGCCACACGTCCAGGTTGGGGATCAGGCGCAGGCTGGCCACGTGTTCGATGGACTGGTGGGTGGGGCCGTCTTCGCCCAGGCCGATGGAGTCGTGCGTGAACACATGGATCACGCGCTGCTTCATCAGCGCCGCCATGCGGATGGCGTTGCGGCTGTAGTCGCTGAAGGTCAGGAAGGTGCCGCCGTAAGGGATGAAACCACCGTGCAGCGCGATACCGTTCATGATCGCGGCCATGCCGAATTCGCGCACGCCGTAGTTGATGTGGCGGCCACCGATCTTCTGGCCCTCTGACACTTCGGTTTGCACCACGCGGCCTTGCATGTCAAAGCGCAGGTTGGGCGTGCTCTTGGTGTTGGTGAGGTTGGAGCCGGTCAGATCGGCGCTACCACCCAGCATTTCAGGCAGGGCGGCGGTGAAGGCTTCCAGCGCCAGCTGGCTGGCCTTGCGGCTGGCCACGGTTTCGCCCTTGGTGTGGGCGGCGATGACGGTGTCCACGGCCACTTGCGCAAAGTTGGCGGGCAGGTTGCCCTCCATGCGGCGCGTGAGTTCGGCCGCCAGTTCGGGGTAGGCCTGGCTGTAGGCCGCAAAGCGTTCGTTCCACACCGACTCGAAAGCCTGGCCATTGGCCTTGGCGTCCCAGTCTGCGTACACGTCTTCAGGGATTACGAATGGCTCGCTGGCCCAGCCCAGGGCTTCGCGGGTCAGGGTGATTTCTTCAGCGCCCAGGGGCTCGCCGTGTGCCTTGGCGGTGTTGGCGCGGTTAGGGCTGCCCTTGCCGATGTGCGTCTTGCACACAATGACGGTGGGGCGCTCGGTCTGCTTCTTGGCTTCTTCAATGGCGGCATCGACCTTGTCGGCATCATGGCCGTCGATGGGGCCAATCACGTTCCAGCCGCTGGCCACAAAACGCAGGGGGGTGTTGTCGGCAAACCAGGGGGCGACCTGGCCGTCGATGCTGATGCCGTTGTCGTCGTACAGGGCGATCAGCTTGTTGAGCTTCCAGGCACCGGCCAGCGAGATCGCCTCCTGACTGATGCCTTCCATCAGGCAGCCGTCGCCGAAGAAGGCGTAGGTGTGGTGGTCCACCACGGCATGGCCTTCGCGGTTGAATTCGCTGGCCAGCAGTTTTTCAGCCAGTGCAAAGCCCACGGCATTGGTGATGCCCTGGCCCAGCGGGCCGGTGGTGGTTTCCACGCCTGCGGTGTAGCCCACTTCAGGGTGGCCGGGCGTCTTGCTGTGCAGCTGGCGGAAGTTCTTCAGTTCGCCCACTGGAAGGTCGTAACCTGTGAGGTGCAGCAACGCGTACAGCAGCATCGAGCCGTGGCCGTTGCTCAGCACAAAACGGTCGCGGTCAAACCACTGGGGGTTGGTGGGGTTGTGCTTGAGGTGGCGAGCCCACAGGCCCACGGCCATGTCGGCCATGCCCATGGGGGCGCCGGGGTGGCCGGAGTTGGCTTGTTGAACTGCGTCCATGGCCAATGCGCGGATTGCATTTGCCATCTGTTGGGATTGCTGGGTGTTGGCCATGGGGGGAGTGTTCAGGGGTGGAAGATTCGGGGGAAACCCGGCATTTTACCGGCCCAGCCCCACACTGCCTTTGCGCGGTCTGCGCCGCTGCGTGCGGGGCCTGCGATGCACTACAGTGCGGGCCATGCAAGGACTGCACCTCACCGCCGATCTCCATGGCTGCCGCTGCGCCCCCGCTTGGTTGCTGGATGCGGCCGCACTGGGCCGTGCCTGCACCCACGCCGTGCGCGCTGCCGGGCTGCAGGCCGTGGGGCAGCTGTTTCATGAGTTTCCGGCCACAGCGCACGGCCCCGGTGGGGTGACTGCTACTGTTTTGTTAGCAGAGTCGCACCTGTGTGTGCACACCTGGCCCGAGCAGCGCGCCGTTACGCTGGATGTGTATGTGTGCAATTTTGGAGCCGACCACTCGGGCAAGGCGCGGGCCCTGATGGACGCTTTGCTGGCCTTGTTCGAGCCTACGACGGTGCATCGCCAGGCGCTGCAGCGGGGTGCCGTGAAAGAGGAGCCGCAATGAATGCTGTCGCACCTGCCTGCGCCCAAGTGCCCGCGCTGCTGCTGGCCGCAGGCCGCGGCGAACGCATGCGCCCGTTGACCGACACCACACCCAAACCGCTGCTGCGCGTGCAGGGCCAGCCGCTGCTGCAATGGCACCTGCAGGCGCTGCAGGCGGCGGGCGTGGACCAGGTGGTGATCAACACTGCATGGCTGGGTGAGCAGATCAGCGGCCATTTTTCAGGTGTTTTTGGCCTCCAGCCCTTATTGAATAAGCGCAAGCAGCTATCAATTTCATACTCGCATGAAGGGTTGGACTTTGGCGGCGCGCTGGAAACCGCCGGCGGCATTGCGCGCGCGCTGCCTGGGCTGGGCCCCGTGTTCTGGTTAGCGGCGGGGGACGTGTTTGCCCCTGACTTTGTGTTCGACAGCGACGCCGTGCGGGCTTTTGTCGCCAGCGACCATCTGGCCCACCTGTGGCTGGTGCCCAACCCCGCGCACAACCTGCAGGGCGACTTTGGCTTGTCTGCCAGTGGCTTGGCGTTGAACCTGCCTGCAGACGACCCCGCGCCACGCTACACCTACAGCACCATCGCCTTGCTGCGCGCCGGGCTTTTTGCGCCGCCCTGGTGTGACATCCCGGCGGGAAACCCCGACGGCATCCAGGCCGCGCTGGCGCCGCTGCTGCGCCGTGCCATGGACGCAGGCCGCGTCTCTGCGTCGCGGTACACAGGGCGGTGGACGGACGTGGGCACGCCGGAGCGGTTGGCGGAACTGAACCGTTGAGCGGCTGGGGCCGCTGAAGGCGCCTGCCGCACCTACTTCAACGGCGGGACAGCGGTGGGGCGATGTGCAGGTTCCAGGGCAATGGCCGGGCCGTTCTCGCAGCTGCGAAACAGCCATTGGCTGGGCAAAAACCGGGCATCCGGTCCATCCGGTGCGGGCTTGCCGACCTCGGCTTGCACGTCATAGGGCACGTGGGGCACCTGGAACACCGCCATCTGCCCTTTTTTGCAAGCCATGCCGGAAATGACCGTGTTGGGCACCCAGCTCTGGCTGGCGCTGTCATAGCGGTACATCGGACCCAGGCGCTGGTCCTGTGCCAGCTCCACCCGCATCGGCAAGATCTGCAGCGCACTGGCCCACACCCCGGCGATCTCCACCGGCTGCGCAAAACGCACGGCTTCCAGCCCGTGCAGCGCTACGGGGCGCTGGGGCTCGCCTTTATCGAACGGGTCGCGGCGGTTGATGAGGCTACCTGCGGGGATGAGAATCTCGCCGTACTGAAAGTCCTGTGGCAGCACAAACCGTTCGCGGCTGGCGCGAACCGCCGCACTGTCCTGCCACGCCTGCTGGGCACTGTGCGACAGGTAGAACCGCATACCGAGCCCCACATCGCACACTAGGGTGGCGGCAATCAGCACCTGCAGTGCGCGGGGGTTGAGCAGCCACTTCTGCGGGACATCGATCCAGCGCTCATACACCGCGTAGATCAGTAGTGCGCTTGTCAACACCAGACCGAGCATGGGCAACAACGTGGACAGAAGGAAGTTCAGCAGGGTGGAGAAGAAGGCAGACATGGTGTGCAGAACAAGGTGGCGTTGCAGGTCCGGAACAAGGGGGCGAGGCGGCCAGGGCGTCAGGCGCCAAACCAGGCTCAGAGTCTGCCACGGCGCACCCCGCAGCCATCCGCATCGCGGGCGCAGCCGGTGGGTCGGCCAGGGCTGCGGCCCGACGCCGGGTCTCAACGCGGAGAAGCGCGACGGAAATCACCCACACGCAGACTGCCCGCCCCCGGTTGGGCCCAAAATGCGCGGATGAGCCCACAGACCTCCCTCTACGCCCAGCGCCGCGCCCGCCTAGCCTCCCTGCTTGGTGAAGGCGGTATTGCCATCATTCCCACCGCGCCGCTGCACCCGCGCAACCGGGACACCGACTTCCTGTACCGCCACGACAGCTACTTTTATTACCTGACCGGTTTCTCCGAGCCCGGCGCGTGCCTAGTGATCGGGCACGACGGCCGCAGCACCCTGTTCTGCCAGCCCAAAGACCTGGAGCGCGAAATCTGGGATGGCTACCGCCTGGGGCCCGACGCAGCCCCTGCAGCGCTCGGTGTGGATGCCGCGCATGCCATCACCGAGCTGGATGCCAAGCTGCCCCGCCTGCTCGAAAACCGCAGCCGTGTGTGGTGCCCCTTTGCCATCCACAGCGGGCTGGCTGCGCGGGTGGAGGGCTGGCTGAACGCCGTGCGGGCCCGCGTGCGCTACGGCGCACTGTCCCCCGCAGCGCAAAACGACCTGTGCACCCTGCTGGATGAAATGCGCTTGATCAAGGATGCGCATGAACAGGACATCATGCGCCGCGCCAGTGCTATCAGCGCGCAGGCACACATCCGCGCCATGCAGCGCTCGGCCCGCATGCTGCGCGCCGGCGAGGACGTGCGCGAATACCATCTCGACGCTGAATTACTGCACGCGTTCCGCGAGGCAGGTTCGCAGTACCCGGCCTATGGCTCCATCGTGGCTGCGGGTGCAAACGCCTGCGTGCTGCACTATCAGGCCGATGCAGCGCCCGTGCGCGATGGCGAGCTGGTGTTGATCGATGCGGGCTGCGAACTGGACGGCTATGCCAGCGACATCACGCGCACGTTTCCTGCCAACGGCACATTCACCGGCCCACAACGTGCGCTTTACGACCTGGTGCTGGCCAGCCAGGATGCGGCGGTGGCCGCCACCAAAGCGGGTGCCCGCTTCAACGACCCGCATGACGCCACGGTGGCGGTGCTGGCGCAAGGCATGCTCGACCTGGGTCTGCTCGACCGCAACAAGGTGGGCACGGCGCAGGACGTGATCGACAAGCGCGCTTATTTTCAGTTCTACATGCATCGCACGGGCCATTGGCTGGGCATGGACGTGCACGACTGCGGCAGCTATGTAGAGCCCGGCGAAGTCGGCCAGGTGAGCGAGCGCAAAGACCCGCTGTCGGGCGAGACCATCACCAACCGCCCCAGCCGGGTGCTACGCCCGGGCATGGTGCTGACCATCGAGCCGGGCATTTATGTGCGCCCCGCCGAGGGCGTGCCCGAGCAGTTCCACAACATCGGCATCCGCATCGAAGACGACGCCATCGTGACCGACACCGGCTGTGAGCTGATCACGCGGGGCGTACCGGTCAAGGCCGATGACATCGAAGCGTTGATGCGTGCCTGAGCGTGCGCAATGACACACCGGCTTCGATGACAAAGACCCAGGCGAAGGATGGCGCTGCGGCCGCGGCTGCGGTGGCGACCCCGTTGCAGCCATCGCCGTGGAAACTGGGCGGCGCCCTGTGGTCGCTGGGCATGCCCGGTGTGGTGGCTGTGGTGTGGGCCTTGCTCCCGCCGCTGAGGGCCAATGAGGCGCTGTTGCCGGTGCCTCTGTGGACGGTGGCGCTGCTCAGCGTGTTGCAGACGGCGGTGCTGCTGGCACTGGCCGTGGCGGTGGGTGCGTGGCTGGCGCCCCGGGTGGGTTTGCAGGCGCCCGCGATGTCGGCCTGGCTGACCGGCAAGTCCATCGGCCCTGCGCTTCGTGCCCAGATGCTGCCGGGCATGCTTGGGGGTTTAGCGGGCGCCGCATGGTTGTGGGCGTTGTCCCTGGTGGCGCCTGCACCGCTCCAGCCGTCAGACCCGGCCAGCGCCATGCCGCTGGTGGTCAAGCTGCTGTACGGTGGCATCACGGAAGAACTGCTGATGCGCTGGGGCCTGATGACCCTGCTGATGTGGCTGGCTTGGCGTGTGGGGCAACGCGGGCAGGGCCAGCCGGGGAAGGTGGTGGTGGCTGTGGCCGTACTGCTCAGTGCGGTGCTGTTTGCGGTGGCTCACCTGCCTGCCACACAGTCCATGGGCGGCGTGCTGACGCCGCAGATCGTGGCGTTTGTGCTGGTGGGCAACACGGCGTTTGGCCTGGTTGCTGGCTGGCTCTATGCGCGCCGTGGGCTGGAGGCGGCCATCATCGCGCACGTCCTGGCGCATCTGTTGTCGTATCCCATGCTGTGATTTTCGGCCCGCATGGATGCCGCACCGAAGGGGTAACTGGCATGTAACCGCTTCGTGTGAGAATCGAAATTCGATTGCATTCACCCCGAACAAGAGAAAGAGACAAACCCATGCCTACCCGCCGCGCCACCAAGATTGTTGCCACCCTGGGCCCCGCATCGAGCGACCCGGCCCTGCTGGAGGCGATGATCCGTGCGGGGGTGAACGTGGTGCGGCTGAACTTCAGCCATGGCAAGGCGCAGGACCACATCGACCGCGCTGCCAGCGTGCGCGCTGCTGCCCAGCGCGCGGGCCGCGAAGTGGCGATCATGGCCGACCTGCAGGGCCCCAAGATCCGCGTGGGCAAGTTCGCAGAGGGCAAGGTACACCTCGATCCAGGCGCCAAGTTTGTGCTCGACGCATCGCGCACCGAGCCCGGAGACATCGACGGTGTGGGCCTGGATTACAAGGAGCTGCCGCGCGATGTGAAGGCCGGTGACTTGCTGCTGCTCAACGACGGACTGATCGTGCTGATCGTGGATGCTGTGCGGGGCGAAGAGGTGCACACCACCGTCAAGCTGGGCGGTGAGTTGTCCAATAACAAGGGCATCAACAAAAAAGGCGGAGGGCTGACGGCACCGGCCCTGACGGCCAAGGACATGGAAGACATTCGCACGGCCATGAGCTTTCAGGCCGACTATGTGGCGGTGAGCTTCCCCAAGAACGCGACCGACATGGAAATGGCGCGCCAGCTGTGCAACGTGGCCGCGTCCGAGTACCGCCACAAGCCGGGCCTGATCGCCAAGATCGAGCGCGCCGAGGCGATCCCCCACCTCGAAGCCATCCTGCGCGTGAGCGACGGCATCATGGTGGCGCGGGGTGATTTGGCGGTGGAAGTGGGCAATGCCGCCGTGCCCGCGCTGCAAAAGAAGATGATCCGCATGGCGCGCGACCTGGACAAGGTCGTGATCACCGCCACGCAGATGATGGAAAGCATGATCACCAACCCCGTGCCCACGCGCGCCGAGGTGAGCGATGTGGCCAACGCCGTGCTGGACGGCACCGACGCCGTGATGCTGAGCGCTGAAACGGCCGCAGGCCGCTACCCGCTCGAAACCGTGGAAGAAATGGCCACCATCTGCGCAGCGGCCGAGGCAGCAGAAGACCCCCAGCTCGACGCCGACTTCACCGGCCAGACCTTCGGGCGCATTGACCAGTCCATCGCCATGGGCGCGCTGTTCACGGCCCACCACCTGGGCGCCAAAGCCATTGTGGCCATGACCGACAGCGGCGCCACCGCGCTGTGGATGAGCCGACACCGCATCCACATCCCCATCTACGCGCTCACCCCCAAGGTGGCGACGCAACGCAAGATGGCCATGTACCGCAACGTGCGCCCGCTGCTCATGGACACCAGCGCCGACCGCGACACCGCGCTGGAGCAGGCCGAGGGCCATCTCAAGAGCCGCAACATCGTGCAAAAGGGCGATGTCTACGCCATCACCTGTGGCGAACCCATGGGCG
The DNA here is from genome assembly GCF_046291265.1 of Acidovorax sp. Classification (GTDB taxonomy): domain Bacteria; phylum Pseudomonadota; class Gammaproteobacteria; order Burkholderiales; family Burkholderiaceae_C; genus Acidovorax. Next base: position 63,162 of record NZ_JBKBTV010000024.1, read on the forward strand.
CACCTGGTGGGACGAACATGCTGAAAATCTGCGTGGCCAGCTGAAGCTTTTGCTCGTGCGGGTGATTTATAAGGGTGGCGCGACAGCGCCATCTCACGTGTCGGCGAGGGGCAATTGCCCGGGCGACCGGCGCTGAGAACGTGAGGCCAAGCGCGAACGCAGCGCCGACGCCAGCACGTCACACAGCCAGCCGGTGGTCCAGCAGATCCACCCCGTCCACAGCGTGTGGCTCATGAAATGCGCTCCCCGCAACTGCTGGGCGGCGCCCAGGGTGAATCCCGCCAGCAGCGCCCCAGCCAGCCACCAGCGCGCTGCACGCGGTTGGTGGCGGCGCAGCGCAAAATACCCGCCCACAAAGGCAAACCCGGCAGATGCATGACCGGCCGGAAAACACCGGCCACTGCCCCCGTCCAGCACGCCCAGCGCCCAGTGCGATGCGTAGCGCGCCACGCCCCCGAACTCCGCCAAGTCCCAGGGGCAGCTGGTGGTGCTGCGGTTTTTGGCAATGCTCACCATCGCCAACGCGATCAGGGCGCTGACCGCCATCTGCAGGCGCTCGTTGGCGTCCACGCGTCGCAGTATTCCCTGGGGCCACCACACACTCAAGGTGAGCAACACCACCATCAACCACCCCAGGCGACGCGCGCTCTCGTGGAGCACCTGCACAAAAAACCACTGATCCCGCATCGGAAACCCCGTGGCGTTGCCGAAGGCCCGGGCAAACGCCAAGTCCAGCCCGCCTGCGTCCCAGGCCACCACACACGCCAGGGCGCCCAGTGTCCAGAGGAGAAATCTGTGGCGGTGGGCAGATGGGGACAGCGGCATGCCGCCGATATTGCGTTTGCACACTTAACGCCGTCTTAATGGATACCGAAGCCCTCTCGCTGCGCGGCGACAATGTCCGTCATGCGAATACTCGTGGTCGAAGACGATGCAGGCATAGCCAGCGGCCTGCGAACCAATCTCCAGCAACGGGGCTATGCGGTGGACGTCTGTGATGGCGTGGCCAGTGCCTGGAGTGCGCTGCGCGCTGAGCGGTTCGACGCGGTGCTGCTGGACCTGGGCTTGGCCGATGGCGATGGCGGCGAGCTGTTGCGGAGGCTGCGGCTCAGTCCGGATGCTGCAGGGGCTTCGGCCACAGCGCTGCCCGATCCGTCCACGCCCGTGCTGATCGTCACGGCGCGCGACCAAGTGCATCAGCGCATTGCCGGGCTGGACCTGGGTGCTGACGACTATTTGCCTAAGCCCTTTGATGTGGACGAACTGGACGCTCGGCTGCGCGCCTTGCTGCGCCGCGCCGCCGGTCGCTCATCGCCAACGATCCGCCACGGCGATATCGAACTGGACCCCGCCACGCGCGTGGTGCGGCAAGGAGGCAGTGCGGTGGAGATGTCGCCCCGGGAGTTTTCCGTGCTGCTGGTGCTGCTCGAAGCCCGCGGGCGCGTGTTGTCGCGCCAGCAGATCGAAGAGCGGCTGTACAGCTGGGATGCGGCCATCGAGAGCAATGCGGTGGAGGTGCATATCCACCATCTGCGCCGCAAGCTGGGCAGCGCGTGCATTCAGACCATGCGGGGTGTGGGCTACTTCATGCCGCAGGAGGTTTCTCCGTGAGCGCAACCCCTACCATTGAGGGACTCGCGCGAATACGCCGCCCGTCGCTCACCCGGCAGCTCTTGTTGTGGTCGCTGGGGGCGCTGGCCGTGGTGTGGGGCAGTTTTGTGTTCATCGGCTACCAGACGGGCGTGCACGAAGCCGATGAGCTGACCGACGGGCACCTGGCCAGCGTGACCGCATTGCTGCTTAATCTGCGCGCCACGGAGGCTGTGGACGGGACTCAGGTGACGCAGCGGGTGCCTACTCCCTGGCTCAAATCGCATGACTACCAACAGTCGATCAGTGTGGCGCAGTGGGACGCCCAAGGCCGTCTCCTGTCCCACAGCGGCACATCCCCCGCGCCGCCGTTCACGGGGGCGGAGGGTTTTGCCGATCTCACGCTGGGGGCGCCAGCCACGGTGTGGCGCGGCTTCTCGCAGTGGGACGCCACCCGGTCCCGCAAGGTCATGGTGATGCTGGAACTGCGCGAACGCGACGAACTGGCCCAGGACATTGCGGAGCAGATGATCGAGCCGGGCCTCTGGCTGCTGCCGGTGGTGTCGCTTGCGCTGGGTCTGGCGCTGTGGCGCGGGCTGCGGCCGCTGTACGCGCTGTCGGCCGATGTGGCCGCGCTTGATCCGGCCAGCGCGCAGCGCCTGGCGTCCCGCCATGCGTGGAATGAGTTTGAGTCCGTCGTTGCTGCCATCAATACCTTGCTGGATCGTCAGCAGGCGGCGATGGTGAGCGAGCGCCGTTTGGCCAACGAAGTCGCGCATGAGCTGCGCACGCCGCTGTCGTCCATCGCGCTACAGGCCAGTGCGTTGGGCGGCGAAATGGACGCCGAGGCCCGCGCCCAGGCGGTGGCCCGCATTGGCCAGGACGCGCTGCGCGCAGGCCATGTGCTTAACCAGTTGCTGGCCCTCGCGCGCGCAAGCCGCGCTGAGCTGCATGAGGTCAAGGTGCCGGTCGACCTGGGTGCCCTGGCGCACACGGTGTGTGCCGACTACGCGCAGGCAGCGTGGCAACGGGGGGACGACATCGCACTGTCGGCACCGCCAGCGCTCAGCGTGTCAGGCCATGCGGTGCTGCTGGAGCTGGCGGCGCGCAATCTGGTGGAAAACGCGCTCAAGCACACCCCGGAGGGCACGCACATCGCCGTGCAGGTGGGCCGCTCGGGCACGGGAGTTGCTTGGCTGCAGGTGTGTGATGACGGAGCACGCGTGTCGGTCGACGGGCCCGCCGTGGCCGTGGCCCGCAACGAGGACAGCCTGCGCCTGGGGCATGAAATTCTGCGCCGGGTGGCCGACATTCATGGTGGTCACTTTGGCCCTGCGCCCGTATCCGCGCCCTTTACCACCTGCTACCGGCTGGATTTGCCCCAGCCCCCTGCCACGCCCGCCGGCTAAAATTGCCAGTTACCAAGCGGTTACCACCGCATTGCGGGGCTTACAGCGCCTCCCCCCATCCACCCTGAACGGACACCACGACCATGCCCCTCGTTTCGATGCGCGAACTGCTCGACCATGCCGCCGCCCACAGCTACGGCATTCCCGCTTTCAACGTCAACAATCTGGAACAGGTTCAAGCCGTGATGGCCGCTGCGGACGAAGTCGGCGCACCCGTCATCCTGCAGGCCAGCGCTGGCGCCCGCAAATACGCGGGTGAGCCCTTCATCAAGCACCTGATCCAGGCGGCTGTCGAGGCCTTCCCGCACATCCCGCTGGTGATGCACCAGGACCACGGCACATCGCCCAAGATCTGCCAGGGCGCCATCGACCTGGGCTTTGGCTCGGTGATGATGGATGGCTCACTGATGGAAGACGGCAAGACGCCGTCTTCTTTCGAATACAACATGGAAGTGACCCGCAAGGTGGTCGACATGGCGCACAAGGTCGGTGTCACGGTCGAAGGCGAACTGGGCTGCCTGGGCAACCTGGAAACGGGTGAAGCGGGCGAAGAAGACGGCATCGGCGCCGACGTGAAGCTCGATCACAGCCAGATGCTCACCGACCCTGAAGAAGCCGCCGTGTTCGTGAAGGCCACTCAGCTCGACGCCCTTGCGATTGCCATCGGCACCAGCCACGGCGCCTACAAGTTCAGCCGCAAGCCCACGGGCGACATCCTGGCCATCAGCCGTGTGAAGGAAATCCACCAGCGCATTCCCAACACCCATCTCGTGATGCACGGCTCCTCATCGGTGCCTGCTGAGTTGCTGGCGATCATTAACCAGTACGGCGGCAAGATGAAAGAAACCTACGGCGTGCCGGTCGAGGAGATCCAGGAAGCCATCAAACACGGCGTGCGTAAGATCAACATCGACACCGACATCCGTCTGGCCATGACCGGTGCGGTGCGCAAGTTTCTGGCTGAGAACCCCGAGAAGTTCGACGCCCGCGAGTGGCTCAAGCCCGCGCGCGAGGCCGCCAAAGCCGTTTGCAAGCAGCGTTACCTCGAGTTTGGCTGCGAAGGCCAGGGCTCCAAGATCAAGGGCCATAACCTGCAGGTCATCGCAGCGCAGTACGCTTCTGGCGCGCTGGCGCAGGTCGTGAACTGAACCTTGCTTCCTTCAAGGCGAAGCCCGGCTGCGTGATGCAGCCGGGCTTTTTTGTGGC